>NZ_KB893979.1 GCF_000374345.1 Heyndrickxia acidiproducens DSM 23148 | reverse complement strand
CGTGAGACCTCCCGTGGTAAGGCGATTCACTTTCATTCCATGCACCCGCACCATTTACGCTTTCACATCCGGATAGCTTTTGGGCTTTGACTTGTCTTGCAGTCTCACCCTGTGAAAGAACGCCTGATGATGTTCGTGTTCCTCGGGTCAGAATTTTGCCTCCGGCTTCCTTCAGATTCCACCTCACGATGGACACCTTTGCTTTTGGCTAATGGTTGGTTGCTATCTACCCCCATAGCGGACTTTCACCGCCAAGCGAATCGCCATGCACGGCGCACAAGCAAAAAAGATCCGGCAGTGTCTGTGCCGGATCTTTTTTCATTATTCAGCCTCTTTTTCATCGAGGAAAGTGTTAAGCATTTCTTCGATCATATCCCATTCTTCATCGGTTTCAATCGGCTGGAGGTCGCCTTCTGTCCCGTCTCCGTTTTCCAAATAAGAAGAAGCATGGATTTCGATGCTTTCATCCCCATCTTCTTCAGCGCCAATCGGATAGTAGAGAACATACGATTTTCCAAATTCCTCGGATTCAAACGTAAACAGGACTTCGTATAATTGTTCGTTGCCTTCTTCATCAACAACGGTAATATGCTGATGATTTTCATGATCATGATTGTGGTTATCTGCCATTAAAGTCACCTCGTTAGTTTTGGCTGTCAAGAAATCCTTGCAAAATTACACTTGCAGCCATTTTGTCAATTACTTTTTTCCTTTTTTTCCTGCTGACATCGGCCTGCAGTAATATTCTTTCCGCAGCCATTGTGCTTAAACGCTCGTCCCATAAAATAACAGGGAGGTTTAAACGTTTCTTCAGTTCTTCAGCATACGCTTTGCTTGCCTCGGCTCTTGGCCCGATGGTGTTATTCATGTTTTTCGGAAAACCGACGATAATTTTTTCAACGTTGTAGGTTTTGGCCAGCTCAGCCACCCTGTCGAAGCCGAATTTTCTTTTCTCTTCATCAATGGCAATTGTCTCGATGCCCTGAGCAGTCCACCCCAGCTCATCGCTGACAGCCACGCCAACGGTTTTTGAGCCAACGTCAAGACCCATGATTTTCAATTATGATCCCTCGCGATGCTGTTTCAAATAGGATTTCACCAATTCCTCGATAATTTCATCCCGTTCAAGCTTGCGGATCATATTGCGGGCGTCCTGATGGCGCGGAATATAAGCCGGATCGCCTGACAATAAATAACCTACAATTTGATTGATCGGGTTGTAGCCTTTTTCCTGGAGCGCGCTGTACACATGCAGCAGCACTTCTTTCACTTCATGCTCCATTGGTTCTTCTGAAAAATTAAACCTCATTGTTTTATCAAATGAGCTCATTAAAGTAGCACCTCTCTTTAGAGATTGGCTTTTTTGTCAGTGAAAAATACGTTACACGATCATGGATTTATATCTAAGGTGCTGGAACATTCTATGAAAAATCTTCATCCATGCAAACCACTGTCTTTTTTCCATTGTACACTACTTTAATCCCGATTCAAACGGATTTTACCCATTCTTCTACAAATTGTAAGGCGGATTCGATTTTTTCCGGTTGTTTTCCGCCGGCCTGCGCCATATCCGGACGGCCGCCGCCGCCCCCGCCGCAGCGTGTTGCCACTTCTTTGACAAGTTTTCCGGCATGGTAACCTTTTTCGACCAAATCTTTTGTTACGCCGGCAATGATGTTCACTTTGCCTTCCTGGGCCGCGGCTAATACAATAACACCGCTTGACAATTTTTGTTTCAAATCATCAGCCATATTCCGCAGCTGGTTCATATCGCCTGCTTCTACCTTTGCAGCCAGCACCTGAATCCCGTCAACATCTTTGGCACGGTCGACGAGCGAACCCGCTTCAATATTGGCCAGTTTTGTTGCCAGCGATTCATTTTCCCGCTGCAGTTCTTTTACTTCATGCAATACAGCCTCAATTCGGCTGCCAAGTTCTGTTGGTTTGACTTTTAATTGATCACTTGCTTCTTTCAGCAAGTGAATCTGATCCTGCATGAACTGGTACGCAGCCTGGTCGGTGACAGCTTCGATCCGTCTCGTGCCGGCGCCGATTCCGGTTTCAGAGACAATTTTAAACAAACCGATTTGCGCCGTATTGGAAACATGGCAGCCGCCGCAAAGTTCGAGGCTGAAATCGCCCATGGAGACGACCCGTACGATATCGCCGTATTTTTCACCGAACAATGCCATAGCGCCCATTGCTTTCGCTTCGTCCAGTTTTTTCAATTCCGTTTTGACCGGCAGGCTGGCCCAGATTTGCTCGTTCACAATGGTTTCGATTCTTTCCAATTCTTCCTCTGTGACCTGGCCGAAATGGGAGAAGTCAAAACGCAGCCGGCCTGGTTCTACCAATGATCCGGCCTGGTTGACATGCGCACCGAGCACGTCTTTCAATGCCTGGTGAAGCAGATGGGTTGCAGAATGGTTTTTCGTCGTGTGATTACGTTCTGTTTCATTGACCTGTGCAAAAACTTCCTGGCCGGCCGTAATCTTCCCGGATCCTACAACAGCCTGATGAAGATTTTGCCCATTTGGCGCTTTTTGTACGTTTTTCACCTGTACTTCAAGGCCATCAGCGGTTAAGATGCCTTCATCCGCCACCTGGCCGCCGCTTTCAGCATAAAACGGCGTCTGGTCCAAAATAAACTGGATCTCATCCCCGGCCCGGGCAGATTCAACCACTTCATCATCTTTGATCAGTACGAGGACACGGGCTGTTGCCTGCAGCCGGCTGTAGCCGATAAATTGACTTTCAACTGTGATATCACGCAGCACCCCGCCCTGCACGGACATCGATTCCGCTTCCTGGCGTGCGTTGCGGGCGCGTTCACGCTGCCGTTCCATTTCTTTCTCAAAGCCTTCATGATCGACTTCAAGGCCCTGATCCTGCGCATATTCTTCTGTCAGTTCAACCGGGAAGCCATATGTGTCGTACAAGCGGAAAATATCTGCTCCCGGCAGTTTCTTCAGGTTATTCGCTTTTGCAGAAGCAATCCGTTCCTCTAAAATCGACAAACCTTCGTTCAATGTTTCCTGGAAGCGTTCTTCTTCAGAGCGTACCACTTTCTGGACGAATGCCGCTTTTTGCTCGACCTCGGGATAGTACGAATTCATAATGCGCCCGACCGTCGGCACAAGCTTGTACATAAATGCCTCGTTAATATTTAACTGGATTGCATAGCGGACAGCGCGGCGCAGCAAACGGCGGAGCACATAACCGCGGCCTTCATTCGACGGGAGGGCGCCGTCCGCAATGGCAAACGCAACCGTGCGGATATGATCGGCAATGACTTTAAACGCCATTGTCTCTGTCTTATCGCCACTGCGGTATTTTTTGCCGGAAATTTTCTCTACTTGTTCAATAATCGGCATAAACAAATCGCTGTCATAGTTCGTGTCCACGCCCTGGAGCACGCACGCCATCCGTTCAAGGCCCATTCCGGTATCAATGTTTTTCTTCGGCAATTCAGGGTACTCGCTGCGCGGGAGGCCCGGCGTTGCGTTGAACTGCGACAATACGATATTCCAGATTTCAATATAGCGGTCGTTTTCGATATCCTCTTCCAGCAGCTTGATGCCCAGATGTTCAGGGTCATATGTTTCGCCGCGGTCAAAGAAGATTTCGGTGTCCGGTCCGGATGGGCCTTCGCCGATTTCCCAGAAATTGTCCTCCAGAAGGATGATATGGTCAGGTGAAACCCCGAGTTTAATCCAGCAGTTGTAGGAATCCTTATCATCCGGGTAAACTGTTACATACAGTTTTTCTTTCGGCATGCCGAACCATTTATCGGATGTGAGCAGTTCCCACGCCCAGGAAATTGCTTCTTCGCGGAAATAGTCGCCGATCGAAAAATTCCCGAGCATTTCAAAAAATGTATGGTGGCGTGCGGTTTTTCCTACGTTTTCAATATCATTGGTCCGGATCGCTTTCTGGGCATTCACGATCCGCGGATTTTGCGGCACCACCGTCCCGTCAAAATATTTCTTCAGCGTTGCGACTCCGCTGTTGATCCATAATAAAGTCGGATCATTTACAGGAACCAGCGATGCACTCGGCTCAATTTTATGCCCTTTTTCTTTAAAAAACTCCAAAAACATGCTGCGGATTTCAGCACTTGTTCTTTTTTTCATATAAAAACCTCCTATGCAATTTAAAAATCGATGGTCATGAACGCTTACCATTTCGTCCGCCTGTTATTTTTGAACGCAAAAAAGCCCCCATCCTAAGGACAGGGACGAGGGGCTTGCTCGCGGTACCACCCTGATTAAAGGCAAAAAAACGCCTTTCTCTCCAGTGCCGGTAACGGGGCAAAACGGCAGGGTTTTCCTGCTCTCCAGATTAGCCTTCTGTTATCCTTCATTTGGAATTTCTTTCAGCCGCGGAAATTCCTCTCTGCACCGCGCTAATGCGGGGTAAATGGCCTATAACATACTCGATCTTTCTTCGATTTTCGCTATTTGACTATATCCGCATTATAAAAAAGTTTATTCCACTTTGTCAACCTGGTTTGCCCGGTACAGATGGAGCAAATGCTGTTTTGCATGGATGGCGGCTACTTTCAGGATCGCGAGTGCAGGAACGGCAAGGATCAGCCCCGCAACACCGGCAACCTCTTCACCGGCGATTAACGCCATAATAATAAACAGCGGATGGAGATGGAGCGACTTTCCGACAATCAAGGGGGATAAAATATAACTCTCGATAAATTGTAAAACAAAGACAATCCCAATGACATATGCCACATACTTTAATGAAATCGTGGCGGCAATAACAGAAACCGGGATCGCGCCTAAAATCGGGCCGAAATACGGAATGACGTTCGTCACACCAATGATGATACCGAGCAAAATCGGATATTTAATTCCAAGGACGGCAAATGCGATAAACGAGAGAAATCCGATAATCAGGCAGTCGAGCAGCTGCCCGCGGATATAACCGCCAATCGAATAGTCAACATCGCGAATAAACCGCAGAACGGATCTGCGCCATTTTTTCGGGACGCCAGCCCATGCCGCTTTTTTCACCACTTCAATGTCTTTCAGCAGGTAAAATGAAATAAATGGGATGACTGCAAGCGCCAAAGCATAATTGACCAGCTTCATCAGCACATTAATGGAATTGGAGACGTTTTTAGACAGCCACCATTCAAAGCGCTCGATACGTTCATCAATTTGATCCTGCAGCCCGTCCGGCCAATGCTTCATCGACGCTTGCAAATAGGTGACGCCATCCCGGTATTGGTCGGCAAACTGCGGGATATGTTCGGATAAATCTGTCATTTGCGCAATAACAAGCGGCAGCCCGCGGTATATCCCGTATCCGATGCCGCCGAAAAACAGAAAATAAATGATGCAGATGGCGATACCGCGATGCAGCCCTTTTTCATGCAGAAATTCAACAAGGGGATGGAGGATATAGGCGATAAAACCGCCGATCAGCAAAGGGACCAGAATCGTCATGGCTACGTGCAAAATTGGTGCCCAAAACGGTTTCAGCAGCAGCAAGACATATAAAATGATCAAAATAAACAAAAACCACGCCATTTTATAAAGCCAATCCCTTTTTGTCCGGTGCATAAAAAAACCTCCTTCTTTCAAGTTTCTGCGAAAGAAGAAAGTTTATGAAAAGTTTTTTTACAATAAGTTCAGCCCTGCCCCGCTATTATGGTTCAGCTTAATTTGCGTGAATTTTCGTCAAATAAATCATCCAATGAACTTAAAGTGCCATCTTCTTCAACTTGATGGGTATGAATTGTGTCATTTGCGATTGATAACTCAATAAAGCAGTTCCAGCAATAGTATTGGTTGATGCCGATTTTTCCGATGTCTTTGCTTTGGCAGTTCGGGCATTTCATCATGTTAAGCCACCTCGCTACAGATTACCGACGATGGCTCACGAAGAAACCCATTCAGGTTTGCTTTTTGAAAACAAATAAAAGAAAGCCATCCTCATATTTCCTTACCAATATGCCCATTTTTTCCAATCGCTATACATTGTATCTGTAAAATCCATCCCGGCCGGTCCGGTTTGGATGGCCCGTCCTTGTTCGTATGGCCGGTTTTCTCCGGGACAACGATTTTAGGCGGAAGTCTGCGCATATCTGACGTTCTACAATGCAAAATAATGAGGAGGTGGAGATAAGAAAATGAAAAACAGCAGCAGACACAAGCCGTCTCCGGTTTGTCAAAAAGCACGTGAAGCGTCCATTGCCTTTCGACTGGATGAAAAGCGGTCCCCCAAAAAGAAAATTTAATGGCAGCTGCCATTTGCAGGGAGTGAAATGATGAATCATCTTAAACCTTTGGCCATCAAATTGTTTGGCTATTTTATCCTTTTATATTTGGCGCTCGGCCTTATTTTTGGCATGTCCACGGCGGGCATTCTGATTACGGCCGTCACCCTCGGGCTGCTCTCCTATTTCCTTTTGGATGTAGGAATGCTGCCGCGCTCCAACGAGTGGTTTGCTTTAGCATGCGACCTCGGCCTTTCTTTTTCGATCATCTGGGGGCTGAGCCGTTTCTTTATCCATAACCAGCTCCCGGCTGTGTATGTATCGCTCGGGGCTGCCGTTGTCATCACTGTTTTTGAACATTTTTACCACCAATATCTGTCCGATTATGTGCTCAGGCAGGATGTACCGCGGCGAAGCGCCCGCCCGGGTATGAACTACCAGACGGAAAGCAGTGAAGAAATCAGGCCGGATATCGGCGCAGATAAATCTAACGGCAATAAACAGTAATGAAAAAAACTACCAATTCATCAAGCATTGGTAGTTTCTTTTTCATTTTTTGCCATGAAACAATAGGGAGTAATCTCTTCCATCCCGATCATCGGGTCCACCTGGTTCCAATTTTCCTCTGTTAAAAACAGCCTATCCCCGTTGGTGCTGCCGGGGATTTTTTCGGCAGGTTTTAATGCCTGGAGTTTTTCACACAGCGTCGTCTTCCGTTTTTGATCGTCTTCCCGTTCAATTCCCATCCGGAAAGCTGATTCTTCACCAAGCAGAATCAAGATCTTTTTGCTTCTCGTAACCGCAGTGTACAGCAGGTTCCTGCGCAGCATCCGGTAATAGCTTCTAACCACCGGTAAAATTACGACCGGGAACTCACTGCCCTGCGATTTATGGATAGAACAGCAATAGGCAAGCGTAATCTGGTTAAAATCCGGGCGTGTATAGGTGACTTCAATCCCTTCAAAAGAAACGATCATCATATCCTGCTTCTCCGTGTTCTCTTTTGCCGTAAAAATTGAAATAATTTCACCAATGTCACCGTTATACACCTGATGTTCCGGCTGGTTCACCAGCTGCAGCACCTTGTCGCCGATCCGGTATACAACATCGCCGTGTTTCATTTCTTTGCGGGTACCTGTCTCATTTGGATTAAACAGATCCTGCAACAGCCTGTTCAGCCGGTCAATACCCGCCGGCCCCCTGTACATCGGCGCCAAAACCTGGACGTCTTTTGCCGAGTAGCCCTTCCGCTTCGCACTCTCGACAACTTTTTCAACCGCCTCCGGAATCTGGCCTGCCGAACAGCGGATAAAGGAACGGTCCGCCTGCTGCTGCATGACGTTTTCGGGTATGATGCCTTCTTTTACACAATGGGCCAGTTCAATGATTGAGGAGCCATCTTTCTGCCTGTAAATATCAGTGAGCCGGACAGTCGGGATTACACCTGATTTGAGCAAATCCTTCAGCACCTGGCCGGGTCCGACAGAAGGCAGCTGATCTTCATCGCCAACCATAATCACCTGGATGTCATCAGGCAGTGCTTTTAACAGCTGGTTGGCAAGCCATGTATCGACCATTGACATTTCGTCAACAATTAAAAGTTTCCCCTCGACCTCGCGTTTTTCATCATTGTCCAATGTTTCCTGTCCGTTCATGCCAAGCAGGCGGTGAATTGTCATTGCCGGCAGTTCCGTCGATTCCGCCATCCGTTTGGCAGCCCGTCCTGTTGGCGCAGCCAGCACAATTGGAAATGTCTCATCTTTCTTATAAGTATCCGGATCAAGCGAACAGCCGTGCAGTTCCCCGTATAGTTCAACAATTCCTTTAATGACGGTTGTTTTTCCGGTGCCGGGTCCTCCCGTTAAGATCATCATCGGGCTCATCAGCGCTTTTTGGATCGCTTCCCGCTGCGACGGCGCGTATTCGACGCCAATTCTTTCTTCCAGTTCACCAAGTGCAAGCAGAAATTTGGATTCGGGAAACTGTTCTTCGTATTCGGTTTGCGACATCAAGCGCTCAATATTTGAGACAATGCCTTTTTCAGAAAAATAAAGCGACGGAAGGTATACTTTGCCGTTTTCCATGACCACTTTACTTTCTTCCTGTAATTTGAGGAGTTCGGTGTTTACCATGTCAATCGGGATTTCAATATTTTGGTACTCTTCCAACAGTGTTTTTACGTCACGGGCCAGTTCATCGGCCTCTAAATAAACATGGCCGTTTTGCATGCTTTCCGTTTCGAGCGTGTACTGGCAACCGGCCTGGATGCGGTGCGGGTGGTTACCGCTGATGCCAAGCTTGCGGCCGAGTTCATCAGCGCGCCCAAAGCCGATCCCCTCGATATCTTCCACGAGCTGGTATGGGTTTTTCTTGATCGTCTCCAGCGCTTCATCCTTATATACCTGATAAATGCGCATCGCGATCTGCGCGCCGAAACCGAACTGGTTCAAGCCAATCATGACTCGCTCCAGGCCCTGATGCTCCATCAGTGTTTCATGGAGCAGCTGTGCTTTGTCCGCGGCAAGCTTCGGCACCTTTTCCAGGACGGAAGGATTCTCCAATATTTTACTGATCGCATTTTCCCCGAGCGCCTCCACAATTCTCTCCGCGGTTTTTTTGCCGATTCCATTAAACAGGTTACTTGATAAATAATCGACAACCCCCTGTTTTGTATTCGGAATTTCTTTTTGGAAGCGGCTGGCTTGAAATTGCGGGCCAAATTTTGGATGCTCCTGCATTTTTCCAAAAAAGGTATACGTTTCCTGCTCATGGATGCGCGGAAAGTAGCCGGTTATCACTGCTTCTTTTTCATGCAGTTCTTCATTTGTTTCCTCAATCCGTACACGTATCACGGAATATAGGTTTTGTTCATTGTGGAAGATGGTGACCAGATGCTTCCCCTTAATATACTTTTCCTGATCCTGGAACAAATCCATCGCATGCTGTTTTTCCATTCCAACCACCTCTTACAACACGGGAGGCTACTGCACGCCATTTTCCCTTAATTTTTCAACCACTTTAATCCCGTACCCGGCCAACAGGTGGTCAGGCTGGATTTTCACGGCTTGTTCAAAATATTGCAGCGCTTCGTCCGGCTGCCTGTAAAATTGCAGATAAATCGCGCCCGTATTATACAAGGCATCGGCATGTTCCGGATTGGCTGCAAGTACTTGCCGGAATTGTTTCAGCGCCTCTTCTGCAATGTTCGATTTGACAAGTGCAAGCGCATATTGGAAACGCGCTTCTGCATCCGTTTCATCGAGTTCAGTGCTCCTTTGCAAATACGGAATCGCAAACCGCGGATGATTCAGCATCACAAAGCACATGCCAAGCATAAAATGCGTATCCTTATCCGCAAGCCCGAGCCGGAGCGCTTTTTCAAAACAGCCTGCCGCCTCTTCATAGCGGCCCTGCTGATAATGTATAGTCCCCAAGCTGTAATACGGCGCCGGCAGTTCTTTTAATTCCAGTGCTTTCTTATAGAAATTCAGGGCTTTTTCCGCTTCGCCCGCCGCTAAAAGCACATCGCCGAAATGGATGTAACCAAGCGGATCGTCCGGGTTCTCTTCAATTGCTTCATTAAACCACTTCAACGCCTCGTCATATTTTTTCTGCCGGAATGCTTCCAGCCCTTGTTGTTTGTTGTCCATGTTCTTGCTACACTCCTGTTTGATGATACTAGCATTATAGCATAAAACGCCAAAACCTGTGGCACGCGCCGATCCAGACAGCTCACCCGTGCCTTTTTCCACAAAAAAAAGACATGCCCACCCTGTTAAAGTGAGCATGCCGGCATGTAAGCTTATCCTACATACATCAGCTGTTCTTCATTTTTATAAATCTTATCGATTGTAGCACCGCCAAGGCATTCTTCGCCATTGTAAAAAACGACGGCCTGCCCCGGAGTGACGGCACGCACCGGTTCGTCGTAAATGACTTTGACTTCATCATCCCCAATACATTGAACCGTTACTTTCTGATCCGGCTGGCGGTAGCGGAACTTCGCCGTGCATGTAAATTCAGCATCAGGCTTGTGATCCGATACCCAGTTTACATTGACCCCTGTCATGTAATCAGAGTAAAGGGAAGGGTGATTGAAACCTTGTTCCACATACAGGATATTGTCCTTGAGGTTTTTGCCGACCGCAAACCACGGTTCACCGCTGCCGCCGATGCCAAGGCCATGGCGCTGGCCGATTGTGTAGTACATCAGGCCTTCGTGCTCGCCCATCACCTTGCCGTCCAATGTCATCATTACGCCTTTTTGTGCCGGCAAATAATTGCTGAGGAACTCTTTAAAATTCCGTTCGCCGATAAAACAGATGCCGGTGCTGTCTTTTTTCGCAGCGGTTGCAAGCCCGGCTTCTTTCGCGATTTCGCGCACGCGCGGCTTCTCCAGGTCACCGATCGGGAACATTACACGTGAAAGCTGATCCTGGTTGAGCTGATTCAGGAAATAAGTTTGATCTTTATTTCCATCCAATCCGCGCAGCATTTTATACTCACCGCCGCGATCAGCCACCCGTGCATAATGGCCCGTTGCCAAATAGTCCGCGCCAAGATTCAGGGCATGGTCAAGAAAGGCTTTAAACTTGATTTCTTTATTGCACATCACATCCGGGTTCGGTGTGCGCCCGGCTCTGTATTCATCAAGGAAATAAGTAAAAACTTTATCCCAGTATTGTTTTTCAAAATTGACTGCGTAATAAGGAATGCCGATTTGGTTGCAGACGCGGATCACGTCATTATAGTCTTCCGTCGCCGTGCAGACACCGTTTTCATCTGTATCATCCCAGTTTTTCATAAAAATGCCGATTACATCGTATCCCTGCTGCTTTAACAGGTAGGCGGCAACGGATGAATCCACGCCGCCCGACATGCCGACGACGACTCTGGTATCTTTTGGTGCTTTTTTCATAATGCCTCCCTGCTTTCTATTTTTCCTGGAAACGCCGTACAATTTCCGCAGTTTTGCGGGCGGCCGTTTCCACTTGTTCCATCGAATTGGCAATGCCGAAGCTGAATCGGATCGAATTGCGCAGCCTTTCCGATTTTTTGCCGAACATCGCGACAAGCACATGCGACGGTTCAATTGACCCGGCTGTACATGCTGAACCGCTCGAGGCCGCAATCCCTGCCAGGTCCAGATTGACAAGCATGGATTCCACATCTGTTCCCGGGAAACTTAGATTAAGGACATGCGGCAGGGATGCCGTTGCACTGCCATTCAGAATAACATTGACTTTTTCCTGCTGTAAAATTTCTATAAACCGTTTTTTATACGCCTGATATTGTTTTTGCTTGTCAGGCAGTGTCTGCTGCACAATCCGGACCGCTTCCGCAAATCCCGCAATGGAGGCGATATTTTCCGTACCCGGGCGCCGCTTTCGTTCCTGTTCCCCGCCAAAGTTGCGATTTTTCAGCACTGTCCCTGTCCGCGCATATAAAAAGCCGATTCCTTTTGGCCCGCCGATTTTATGGGCAGATACCGAAAGCATGTCCACGTTTAAGGCGTCAACATCCAGTTTTACCAATCCGTAAGCCTGGACAGCATCGGTATGGAAATAGGCCTGGTGTTGTTTGATGAGTGCGCCGATTTCCGCGATCGGCTGTACCGTCCCCACTTCATTATTGCCATACATGACACTGACCAAAATGGTGTCATCCCGGAGCGCTTTTTTGACATCCTCCACATCAATACGCCCGGTTTCATCCGGCTGCAAATAGGTCACTTCATAGCCTTTTGTTTCGAGGTATTGCAGCGTATGCAAAACAGCATGGTGCTCGATGGCCGTCGAAATAATATGTTTGCCTTTTCCGCCTGCTGCTTCCGCCGTGCCGAGAATCGCATAATTATCGGCTTCCGTTCCGCCGCTTGTAAAAATAATCTCGTTAAAGCGCGCATGGATGCTATCGGCAATCGTTTGCCGGCTCTCATCCAAAATACGGCGTGCTTCCCTTCCGAAAGAATGAATGCTTGATGCATTCCCAAAGGAGTCTGTCAGCACCTGAATCATTTTTTCCGCTACATGCGGATGGACCGGAGATGTTGCCGCATGGTCTAAATAAATTCTATCCAATTTTCACACCTCGAATGTTAGATATAAAACATATACGCATCTGTTTCACCGTCTTCACGGTATTTCGCCAGATCTTCAATCGTTGTGCTGTCCAGTACATCTTTGACCGCATCCCTGATTCGGATCCATAATTGGCGTTTGACCGGTTCCTCATCTTCAATGCCTTCCACCGGAGTGATCGGCCCCTCCAGCACGCGGATGACGTCGCCGGCTGTGATTTGGGAAGGTTTCCTTGTCAAACAGTAGCCGCCGTAAGCGCCGCGGATGCTTTTGACAAAACCGGCATTCCGGAGCGGAGAAATCAGCTGCTCCAGATAATGCTCGGATAGGTTCTGGCTCTGGGCGATGGATTTCAGCGAAGTCGGACCCTCGCCATATCGCTTCGCCAGTTCAATCATAATCGTTAATCCGTAACGTCCTTTCGTTGAAATTTTCAAAACGTCGCACCTCTTTTCACATCTTTTCCCCCTTGTTTTTTTATACCGGCTTTTTTCAGCCATTTATCTGTCAGCCACTGGCACTCCGGAAGGGCAAAGCCGACGATCGTACCGATGACAAGCGAGTACAAAATGGTTCCAATGTAAACAGGGCCGCCAAGTAAATACCCTGCGAGTAAGACGAGCACTTCCATGCCGCGCCGCACATTTGATACCTTCCATCCTGTTTTTTCATTGACCGCAAGCATAAAACTGTCGCGCGGTCCCGCTCCAAGCCGGGCTGAAATATAAATGCCCATTCCATAGCCGTTAATGACCAAACCGCCGGCAAACATGATCATTTTTCCCATCAGCGTATCTGGCGTAACCATAAACGGCAATTTTAAAAACAGGTCAATAAATAACCCGCATAATATCATGTTTAAGTAGGCCCCGAATTGCGGCCATTCTTTCATGAAAAGTGCAGAACACCCCAAAACAAAAAAGCCGACAATGATCGACCATGAACCAATTGACAAGCCAAGATGCTCATATAGCCCTACATGCAGTGTATCCCAAGGTGTTGCGCCGAGGCCTGAAACAATAAATAAATCAATGCCAAAAGACATCACCAAAAGCCCGGCCGTAAATACCGCCAACCGCTTATAAATATCCCCTTTGTATTCCACTTATTCGATCCCCTATTCGAATAGCATACTGGATTGAGCTTAAGATATTATAGCATATATATAAGGATGATGTGAAATGGAAGCGGCCGGCTGCTGAACTGAAGACAAAGTCCATCGCACTAAGCCGTGCAGAAAAAAGGCGCTTATGAAATCTGTGAAAGTACGGTTAGCGCCATACCTTATTTTTAAACACATGCATAGTTCGCTTATTTTTATCTCAAAAAAGCAGAGTTTTTTTGTGATGCGGGACTCCACAGTTTCTTTAAAACGCTCCCTTCTTCAAAAAGAATAGATTGGCATGCAAATTTTGTTGAATTCATCCGTTGAATTTGCACGATCTTTATCGCAGAAGTTCTAGTTTTGTCATTCAGAAAGGATTTCAATATCCCATGTTGAATTCATAGAATAACCATTACAATGAAAAAGGAGGAATCTCTTTTGAATACATCCCATGTGGCAAAAGAACTGGGTGTGTCGCAAAGCACAATCAAGCGCTGGATTAAACAACTTGGCCTTGAAATTCAGCTGAACGAATTGGGCCACTTCCATTTTTGTGAAGAAGATATTGCGGTGCTCAAACAAATACAGAAGAAAATCCAAAACGGGGTGCTGCTTTCCGACATAAGGATAAAGCAAAAAGACGGCAGGAGAGGAAAAATTGTACTGGTGAAAAAGGAAACGGCACAAGATGAGTTATTGGATAAAATGAAAATGTTAGAAAGAAAGATAGAGAAGAAAGCGGATGATGTTGTTTCCTATCAATTAATGACACATCGAAAAGAATTGGATGATCTGGAAACAGAGATCAACCGGCTTAATCAAAAAATCGCTTTTTTGGAAAAGCAGATTCAGATAATGAACAACCAATTTGAAACGGCATACGCTGTAAAAATGAGACAAGAAAGCAGGACAAAAAAGAAAGGCATATTTACTATGCTGTTTGGTATTTAGCGGCTAAAACAATTCTTACGACAGAGGTTTTTCCCAATCCAAAAACACCATCCGTCAAAAAACAGATGGTGTCAGGGCTAAAAAGCTTTATTGTGCCGTGTAGCCGCCGTCAACGTGCAGATCGGTGCCGGTAATATAGGAGGCCTGGTCGCTGACAAGGAACAAAACGGCATTGGCAATTTCCTCCGGTTTTCCGAGCCGGCCCATTGGATTTTTCTCGATGGCTTCACGGATTTGATCATCAGTGAAATAGGCCAAAGCCGGTGTATCTGCACTGCCTGGCGAGACGCTGTTAACGCGGATGCCCTGCTTTGCATAAGTCACTGCCTCTGCACGTGTCAAATTGACAACCGCGGCTTTTGCAGCGGAGTAGGCTGCACTGTTGGTCACACCGACATGGGCCATAAACGAGCCCATATTCACAATAGCGCCTGAGCCGTTTTTGAGCATATATTGAATTGCATATTTATTGGAAAGGACAACACCGGTTAAGTTAATATCCAATACTTTCTGCCAGTACGCGAGATCCAGTTCATGGACAGGCCCGTGCTTTTCCGGAATGCCGGCACAGGTAACCAGTATGTCAATTTTTCCGTAAGTATCCGTCGCCCTTTCCATCAGGTGGCGCACGCTGTATTTGTCCGCTACATCACAATGGACAAACAGCGCTTCCCCGCCTGCTTGATTAATTTTATCGGCAACCGTTATCTCGGATTTTGCGACATCGCCGATCACAACTTTCGCCCCTTCTTTTGAAAAAAGCCTGGCAGCTGCTTCGCCAATTCCTGAAGCAGCACCGGTAATCACAGCTACTTTATTTTCTAATAGCATCGTATTCCTCCTCCAATCCAAAATTCTCTCATTCTGTTATCATAATATAACCGCTTACTGCTGAAAAGAGAGATGCTTCACAGCCAGATCACGATGGCATGTCTTTTCAGGAAAGATCCGGACAGAATCCTGCCCGTACCCATTCAATATGTATCATCCGCGCATATTTGCGCCTTACCATCATTATAGCAAAAAACAACAAAGCAAATAATTTAATTCGAATAAAAATGCAATGTATACAGGGCCGTTCAAACCAGCGGCAGTGAAAAAAGAGACCTTGCTTTCCATGAAACTGGAAAATTGATAAGATAAAGGTACACAGATCTAAGTTTGGAGAGAATGCAATGAAAGATCAACCACTGGCTTTCCGTATGCGCCCGAGGACAATTGAAGAGGTCATCGGGCAGAAACATTTGGTCGGGGAAAATCGGATTATTTACCGGATGGTCAAAGCAAAGCAGCTGTCTTCAATGATCCTTTACGGCCCGCCCGGCATTGGGAAAACATCAATCGCAAGCGCAATTGCGGGCAGTACCCAGTACGCCTTCCGGACATTGAATGCTGTCACCAATAATAAAAAGGATATGGAAATTGTTGCGGCAGAGGCAAAAATGAGCGGCAAGGTGATCCTGCTTCTCGATGAAGTACACCGCCTGGATAAGGCCAAGCAGGATTTTCTGCTGCCGTATTTGGAGTCCGGCATGATCGTTTTGATCGGGGCGACGACCAGCAATCCGTATCTTGCCATCAATCCCGCGATCCGCAGCCGCTGCCAGATTTTCGAGCTGTTTCCGCTGACGCTGGATGAAATGAAGCTGGCCTTACAGCGCGCCCTTGATGATGCAGACCGCGGGTTGGGCAACTATCATGTAAAAATGGATGAAGAAGCGTTCGCACACTTTGCACAGGCGAGCAACGGAGATGTCCGCAGCGCCTTGAATGCACTTGAACTCGCCGTCATTTCGAGCCCGCCCGCTGATGACGGGGTAATCCATATTACCATGGAGGTTGCCGAAGAGTGCCTGCAGAAAAAAAGCCTCGCCCATGATAAAGACGGCGATGCCCATTACGATGTGTTGAGCGCCTTTCAAAAATCAATCCGCGGCAGTGATGCCAATGCCGCCCTCCATTATTTGGGCCGGCTGATCGAAGCCGGGGATCTGCCGAGCATTGCCAGAAGGCTGCTGGTGATCGCCTATGAAGATATCGGCCTGGCAAGCCCGCAGGCCGGTGCACGGACACTTGCCGCTGTGCAGACCGCAGAAAAAATCGGCTTTCCGGAAGCCCGCATTCCGCTCTCGGCAGCTGTGATTGAATTATGTCTGTCGCCGAAATCCAATTCGGCCATCATGGCGGTTGACGCGGCACTTGCCGATATCCGCGCCGGAAAAAGCGGTGAAATCCCCGCCCATTTAAAAGATGCCCACTATAAAGGCGCCAAACAATTAGGCAGAGGGATCGATTACAAGTACCCGCATCACTTTCAAAGCGGCTGGGTGAAACAGCAGTATTTGCCTGATGCATTAAAAGATGCCCATTATTACGAACCAAAACAGACGGGCAAGTTTGAACAGGCATTGGCCGCTGTCTATGAAAAAATTGAGAGAAACAAAGGGGTCTGACTTGTCATTTTGCAGCTTGATTGCAAAATGGCGGGCGGGCTCTTTTTTTTGCCCGAATGATCTTTCTGTGCGACTGAATAGGCGGAAGCGATTAATTCTGGTCATTTCTTCTCCGATGACAGCCGTGGATTTTCACAAAGCATAGTTGTTCGTGCAGTACAAGTTCCCGCCTGTAACGTATACATAATATATACCGGATATTGATAAGAGTGGTGCGGGTAATAGAGTTCACGAGAGAAACGGGGTGAAAGGATGGATCTTTTCACTACTCTTGCAACAGTATTCACTTTTATGGCCGCCATGATTTTTATCCTGTGGCGTCCGAATGGGTTAAACGAAGCGATTCCTGCTATGGCTGGCGGCATTCTCATGTTGATGATCGGAAGTGTGCAGTTGTCTGATCTTGCTTCCATTGCAGAAAATGTGTCGGGGGCGACGGTTACAATTATAGCCACGATGGTGATGGCAATTGCGCTCGAAAGTTTTGGCTTCTTTTATTGGATTGTCATGAAGCTGCAATCCTATACAAAAGGCTCCGGCATCAGGCTGTTCTGGTTGATAAACCTGCTCAGTTTCTGCATGACGCTGTTTTTTAACAACGATGGCAGCATCTTAATTACAACACCGATCTTTATTCTGCTTTTTAAACAAATCGGCTTAAAGAAACATGAACAAATTCCTTATTTGATCAGCGGCGCATTAATTGCAACCACTTCAAGCGCCCCGATCGGCGTCAGCAATGTCGTCAACCTGATTGCGTTAAACATGATCGGCCTTGGTTTATACACCCAGACCAGAATGATGCTCATTCCGTGTATGGCAGGCCTGCTTTTTCTGGCGCTTCTACTGTATATAGTTCTCTACAGGGCACTTCCCAAAACCCTGCCAACTCATGATGCAAAAAAGCCTCCCCGCCCGCATAAACGCGTCCACCCGCTCCACGATAAACCAGCGGAACCTCACCCGCCCGAAAAAAAGCAACAGCGTATCATGATTGGGGTACTGATATTTGTATTTATCCTCCGGCTCGGGCTTTTCGCGGCTTCTCTTGCCGGGATTCCAATTTGGACCATTGCAGCAACCGGATCTGCCGCCATTCTGGCCTTGCGATTTGCCGTTTTAAAAATCGGGCCGCTCGATGTATTAAAAAAAGCGCCCTGGCACATCTTTCTCTTTGCATTCAGTATGTACATGATGATTTACGGCCTGCATCATATCGGGCTGACCCGCCTGCTTGTCGCGGCGCTTGAACCGCTGCTGACCGGAAATGCAATGCACAGCACCATTACAATGGGGGCGCTTGTCACACTCCTTTCAAATTTATCCAATAACCACCCTGCTTTAATGATCAGCACCCTTACCATTACCCATATGGATTTACAGCCATTTCATCTTCAAACCGCTTATTTGTCCAGTATTATCGGCAGTGACATCGGCTCGCTGATCCTGCCGATCGGAACGCTTGCGACCATGATATGGATGCATATTCTCAAGCAGCACCATATTAAGTTCCACTGGCGCGAGTATATCCGCGTGACATTTGTGGTCATTCCGCCCGCCGTTTTGGCCACCCTGCTCTTTCTTTACGGCTGGCTCCACTTACTTTATTAAAAAAAATATCCCCGGCGATTCTGTTGAATGCACGGGGATATTTTCCGAATCATGGCTGATGGTTTGCGACATAGACGCATTTTATGTGGGACAGTTTTAAAAAAACCGTTTCGCCATATGCATCCGAAAGTTCAAGCATATTTTGATCCTTTTTCTGCAATACGCCGGTTTTTTCTGTGGAAGGATCAAGGTCAAACACAAGCAATGTGCCTTCATACTTTTTCAATTGTTCTTCAAAAGAGCGCGCAAACGGCTGATTGATGGGTTTAACAGGCAGATCTTCATCCGCAAGCCCATACGGAGTTTGTTTGGCAGGGTAAGGCGTCAGCCATTTTACATGCTGCATTGCAACAAGAATGGTTTTAAAGACCGGGGAATAAAAAACAAGATAATCGTTTAATACGCTCGCAATATAACCATATAAAATTTGTTTGTCAGACAATGTGAGCCGGACAAACCTGCCTTTTGCATTCGTCAGGATCTTCCGGTAGGAAACGGGATCGTTATTTCCCAGTTCTTGTTCCGATGCTGCTGACTCTTCCGATATTTCCTTATCCTGCTTTTCTTTTAAACTGTGGATATGAATAAAAGGAACATAATGATAGTTATTTCCGTCGTATAAGACCAACAGATCTGTCCCAACATCTATAAGCATGCCGGATATCATCAGACTGCCCGATAACTCAATGTCAACTTCCCGATCCAGCAGTTTTTCTATTCCCATACGCCACCTCCTTTTTTATGTGCAGCATGCAGCAATTTCCGGCTGCAACCGTTATTTTCTTTTCCACACATAATTTCTTGACTGGGTGACGGTTTCCCGAACCGGTGGCCGGTAAGAAGATCCGGATGTCCTTCTTTCATATGGCGTCATTCTGGAATCTCCGGTAGAGAAAGATTCACCTTCACCATAGTCGAAGGATTCCGTATCTTCATAATAGGATGAGGAGGAAGAACTGGACTCGTTTCCGGAATTGTCTCCGGATTTTCTGCCATCTTTTTCGTTTTTGCCGGATTGCTGTTTGCCGTCCTTATTTTTGTCTTGTTTGTCCGCGCCTTTTGCCCCAATGCTGATGCTCTTGACATGGAAAGGATGGATCCTGAATAATTCTTCATGATGGACAAGCGTGTACAAACCGCTTGAATTTTCCGTTAAAATGCCTTCCAGTGCTTCCGGGCCGCCCCTATTGATGGATACCCATTGGTGGTTAAAAATTTTAAATAAAGAATCGAAACGGGGTGCAAGAATAAAGTCAGGCTTTTGGTTTTCTAAATGCTTCGGAATTTTTCGTTCGACCACACTTTTAATGTGCTGCAAATTGTAATACACAGCGCCGTCTTCTTTTGTCCAAAGCACGAGATAGTCTTCACCGACTGCAAGCAGCAGGCCAAGCCTTGATTCCGGCCCGCCCTGGTTAATTTGGATGGCGTGATTGGCCATTGATTCCAAAAGCGCCAGGAAATCCTGTGCATGCCGGCAGTCCATTTCGCTTTCCAGCTTCGATTGCAGCCTTGCATTATGCTTTGAATTTTCACTAATGCTCTGGATGTGCCGGGATTGGTAATAAATGACATCCTTTTCCGACTGGAGCGCCACGTAATCGTCCTGAATATCAAGCAATATGCCATTTTTAGATTCCGGACCCCCACGGTAAATTGTGACATTCCGTCCTAACAACGATGATGGAATAAAATCTTTACCCATGATGTTCCCCCTTGATAGATAGTTTACCCGCCAGAATATTTATCTTTAGAAGGTAGATACATCATATACATACGTATCACGACATGTTTTGGCATTGGCGTTCTCCCTATTCTTTTTAAAATCAACGGATACCTATCAGCCTAAATATTCAACTTTTCGAGTTGGCTGCGGATATAGGCGCTTCTTGCCTCAATATATTGATAGATCAAGGCAGGCTCCCCAAGCCATTTCTCACGGTTTTTATACGGGTCAAGGCTGATGCAGTTTGAAAGCGTGCTGTACATCGTTTCTACTTTCGGCTTAATCATGTCAATGGAAAATTGGTTGGCAAGAATTTCCTTTAAAATAGCCTGGTACTGCCTTCGAAATGTACCAATGCCCAAAAGACGCGCTGTCAATGTATTGTAGCCGTACAAATCAACATAATCTTCACTCATCCGCTTGCCATTGACATCCCGTCCCCATGTTGCGTCGTAATCCCAGGGAATGATTTCAAAAAGGCCTGTATCATGATTTTCATAGAGTGCATAATTATGGACAAAACCGTCATAATTTTGTGTGAAGATGATGCCTGCAAGCCAGCGCAAGTAGCGGTCCACATTTAATAGGTGCCCGATTTCCTGTTCAAACTCTAATTCAAGCATCGTGTTGAGACGGTAGATAAATGTTTCCAATCTATGGCTGTCTTCTTCCGTTCCCGTTTTTCTTTCATAGCCTGACAGCAGGGAAGACTTCACATCATGATCAAGATCGCTCATGAATGAAAAATTAGCATCCCCGTTTACCGCATAGTAGATGGGGCCGTTTGGCAGTTCCCTTTTTTGCAGGAATTGTTCATCAACCGATTCAAGTTCCAAATAGATCCCTTCATTTTTGCCGTTTACTTTTAAGAAAACATGCCTGGACCTTGGTGACAGGACACCGATATCCGAAAAAAAGTCCAGTGACAGTTTGTTGCGGATCAGCGATGGATCTTTATATTCGCCGTTTAAATGGATGGCTTTTGCTCCCCGGAACATTTTCGGCGCATAAAAAGAAATAAAATAAGACTTCTTTGGAAACTTGCGAATATGGGAGCCGCGATAGGCGATGTCAATGTCATATCGTTTTTTTTGAATGATAAGCGAGGCCGGAAGCGGTTCATCATTCCAAATATCCTTTTTTAATTCCCGAAATTGCTGCGGGTGAATATAAAGCTGGTAAATAGGTATATTCATGGGTTTCATTTGTCTCCCCCCGTTTTTTACTTATTCGTATGTGGGGGATGCTTTGGATGACACGGTCCATTTGGTATAAACCTGCACGGCTGCCTTTCAATCCGCTATTTGCCCTTACCTATTTTTTGAAAATATACATGTTTGTCTTATGCGGCGAAATCGTAAATACATAAGATAGTAAAGTAAAAAGAGCCAGATTGTTCAATAGGTTTGGTTCTAAAAATGGATAAGGAGGAGAAATCTATGAGTCATTATTCACGAGAAGATATCCAAGCGGGGGTGGACCAGGCAAACATGAGCGGGCTCGATCAATATTTGTACCAGGATCCGGGCCATAAACGCAGACGTAAAGATTGCTGTAATTGTTGCTGCCAGTGCAATTGCTGCTGCCGCTTTTCTTCCGGTAACCGCAGCTCTTCACGCAAGCAGAACCGCTCTACTTCCAGAAATCGCAACACTTCACGCAAGCAGAACCGCTCTACTTCCAGAAATCGCAATACTTCGCGCAAGCAGAACCGCTTTACTTCAAGAAACCGCAATACTTCACGCAAGCAGAACCGCTCTACTTCCAGAAACCGCAATACTTCACGCAAACAGAACCGCTTTACTTCAAGAAACCGCAATACTTCACGCAAACAATGCCGCCGTACTTCAAGAAACCGTAATACTTCACGCAGGCGGAGCCGCTTTACTTCAAGAAACCGCAATACTTCACGCAAACAATGCCGCCGTACTTCAAGAAACCGTAACACTTCACGCAAGCGGAGCTGTTCCACTTCCAGAAATCGCAATACTTCACGCAAACAATGCCGCTTTACTTCAAGAAATCGCAGTATGGACCGTTTCTCTGATTTTGAAGAGCGGAACAATAGCCGCGGCGGTTACCAAGTTGTTGAAGAACAGTGGCGTGACGGAAGCTTGTGGTCTGTCCGTTACCATAATCGGGATTAATAGGGAAACGTGCGCGTTAAAAAAGGGAAGCCGCTGCTGCTTCCCTTTTCCATGTAAAAAAGCCGGAACTCTCACTTACCCAAACGAATCGCTGACAAATTTGAAAAAGCCTCCGGAACCGGAGACTTGATAAAGCGTTATTATTTTTCATCCTTCACCCGTTTGATCGGGATATCCTTTAATATATCGCGCACAACATAGCTCGCCATAAATAAGCCTGCGGTGGAAGGTACAAAAGCGTTCGATGACGGCGGCATCTGCGCTTTCCTGGTTTCAGCCTGGTCATTTCCGACGACTTTCCGGACTTCTTCGCGGATAATAATCGGGCTTTCATCGGAAAAGACAACCGGAATTCCTTTACGGATACCTTCTTTGCGCAATTTCAAACGAACGACACGGGCAATCGGGTCCGTATGCGTTTCGGATATGTCAGCAATCCTTAGCCGGGTCGGATCCATTTTATTCGCAGCGCCCATGCTTGAAATGATGTTAATCTTCCGTTTCAGGCATTCTTTCATTAAATGCACTTTATAAATAATCGTATCGGAAGCATCCACCACATAATCCGGATTGTATTGAAAAAATGCTTCATAGGTTTCTTCTGTATAGAACATTTTTAACGAAATGCATTCACATTCCGGATTAATATCCGCAATTCTTTTTTTCATCAGGTCTGCTTTTGACCGGCCGACAGTCGAGAGCAGTGCGGGAATCTGGCGGTTGACATTGGTAATATCGATGTCATCTTTATCGACAAGAATGAGTTTCCCAATGCCGGAGCGGGCAAGTGCTTCAACTGCAAAAGACCCTACTCCCCCAATTCCGAGAACTGCTACCGAACTGTTTTTCAGTTTTTGCAAGCCTTCCTGCCCAATTGCCAGTTCATTCCTGGAAAACTGGTGAAGCATATGTATCATCTCCAAACGATCTGACTTCTTCATTAGATTATACAAAATCGGACCGGAAAGCAATACTTAATGAAGAGGTTCGCGCCCCGTTTCTTTTCCTGCATGCCCCTGTTGTTTCGGCCTGCTGTAGAATTTCGCCAGCATTTGACCGTAGAAGGAAGCCAGCACTTGCTGAAACAGCATGCCGGCTACAACCGGCAGCACAACCTGGGCAGGAAAAAATGATACGGCGATCACTGAACCGGCGCTGATATTGCGCATCCCCCCGCTATACGTAAGGGTGATAACCATATCTTGTTTTAAATGGAAGAGCGCGCCGGAAAGCCAGCTTAATAAGTAGCCGGATGCAGAGATAAACAACACGGTTAAAAGAATAAACAGAATTTGAATATCCAGATGCTGAAGATAAGGCGTCACGACCCCGCCGTTGATCAAGACAACCACAAACATTCCGATTTTCGAAAACGGCGATAGGATGGTAGCCGCATTTTTCTGGGTTTTAACAGATGTCCGCTGGCTGAAAAGAATTCCGAGCAGTGAAGGGATCACGATCATCGTAAATAAATCAGACATCAAAGACCATACGTTTATATCAACACTTTTTCCGGCGAATATCATTAAGGTGAGCGGGACCACAACGGGCGAAAGCAGCGTGTCAATTAAAATCACCGTCAATACGAGCGGGATATTTCCTTTTTGCATCATGACCCAGACAAAGCTTGTCACCCCGGTCGGTATCGCGGCAGACAGCAAAAATCCGGTAACTGTTAAAGGGGCATTATGGTAAAACAGATGCCCGACACAAAATGCGTAAACCGGCATTAAAATATGCAGCACGATAAATGCCAGCAAAACGGGGAAAGGATGGCGGACAACCAGCCCCAGTTGCCGGAACGTTGACCCGATGCTGCCAGTAAAAGTCATAAAAGCAAACAACCATGGCACCAAAAACAAAAAAGGCGTGACATGGCGCCCTAAAAAAATTCCAATTATCAGACTTCCAGGGATAAAAACCGGCATCATTCTGCCCAAAAACTGGTTAGCACGTTCAAAAATCGAATGGTCCACGGTGATTCCTTCTTTTTAATCAATTTCAGGCTCACTTCAGGCATGAAAAAAATAATAATTCCTTTTCTTCTCTTTCTTGCAGCTGAAAACATCATCAACAGCAAATGCAAAAGCGAAAAAAACAAAACCCTCTTTTTTGAAAGAGGGAAATTTTTATGAAAGAAGAGTGGAATGAGTCCCGATCGTGCCGTTGTTGTTATCCTCTGTTTTGATCCCGCTTAAAGCAGGTGGGTGCCCTGCCCCGGGCTTTATACGTCCCTCCAATAAGGGCATGTACGCCGCCCCGGGAACTCCGGGCTCCCGGTAATGAAGTGTTCGGTCAAAACGATAAGGTACATGTACGAACACATCAGGACTCATTCAACTTGTATTTATCTTATCACTTTTTCATGTGATTTTCAATTGAAAAAGTTTCACAGGCAGCAGAATTTTTCTCATTTTTTTAAATTTAATTTTAATTGCAGCTCATCCAGTTGTGCCTGGCTGACCGGCCCCGGTGCTTTTGTCAGCAGGCAGCTTGCACTGGCCGTTTTCGGAAAGGCGATCGTATCACGCAGATTGGAACGCCCTGAAAGCAGCATGACGATGCGGTCAAGGCCGAGTGCGATGCCCCCATGCGGCGGTGTCCCGTAATCAAAGGCATCAAGCAGGAAACCGAATTGTGCCTGTGCTTGCTCTTTTGAAAAACCGAGCGCCTTGAACATCTTTTCCTGGACATCCCGCTCATAAATCCGCAGTGATCCGCCGCCCAGTTCATAGCCGTTTAATACAATATCGTAGGCCTGCGCTTTGACGTCAGCCGGATTTGTTTCAAGCTTGTCAATATCTTCGCGGAAAGGCATCGTGAATGGATGGTGGGCTGCCGTATAACGTCCTTCTGCTTCGTCATATTCAAGAAGCGGCCAGTCGGTTACCCACAGAAAATTGAATTTGCTTTCATCAATCAAATCCAGTTCTTTCCCAAGTTTATTTCTTAAGGCGCCGAGTGCGTCCGCAACGACAGACTTTTTATCGGCAACAAAGAGCAGCAGATCATCTGGTTTGGCATCCAGCTTTTCAGCCAGCTGTGCCTGCTCGCCGGCAGAGAAGAATTTCGCAATCGGGCCTTTAAGCCCTTCTGCTTCGGCTTTTAGCCATGCCAAGCCCTTAGCGCCGTAGCGGGATGCAAATTCTCCGAGGGCATCGATGTCTTTGCGCGAATACTTGCCTGCCGCTTCTTTTGCGTTCAGTGCCTTCACCTGGCCGCCGTTTGCGACTGCAGAAGCAAACACTTTGAAACCGGAATCCCTAGCAATGTCCGATACATCAACCAGTTCCATGGCAAAACGGGTGTCCGGTTTATCGGAACCATAACGGCTCATCGCTTCTGCATATGTCAAACGTGGCAGCGGCGTATCGATATCAATGTTCTTTACTTCTTTCATCAGGCGCTTGATCATTCTTTCGGTCATGGCCAAAATCTCTTCCTGGTTCAAAAAGCTCGTTTCAATATCAATCTGTGTAAATTCCGGCTGCCGGTCCGCGCGCAGGTCTTCATCGCGGAAACACCGCGCAATTTGGTAATAGCGGTCAAAGCCGGAAACCATCAGCAGCTGCTTAAATAATTGCGGCGATTGCGGCAGCGCGTAAAATTCCCCGCCATGTACACGGCTCGGTACAAGATAGTCACGGGCGCCTTCCGGTGTACTTTTCGTTAATACCGGTGTTTCCACATCGATAAAGCCTTCTTCATCCAAAAATCCGCGGATCGATCTCGTAATCGCATGCCGCATCTTAAACGTTTCTAACATCACCGGGCGCCGCAAATCCAAGTAGCGGTATTTGAGACGCACATCTTCGGCGACATCCGTTTCGTTTTCAATTACAAACGGCGGGTTTTTCGCTCCATTGATGATGGTGAGCTGTTCAGCCTGAATTTCAATTTTTCCGGTTTTCAGATTTTCATTCACGGTGCTGGCTGCGCGTTCCACGACGGTGCCTTTTACTTCAAGAACGTATTCGTTTCTTACTTTCTCCGCAAGTGCCATCGCTTCTTCAGAGTTAGCCGGATTAAAGACGACCTGGACGATCCCTGCGCGGTCACGCAGATCGACAAAAATCAAGCCGCCCAAGTCACGCCTCCTTTGCACCCAGCCTTTTAACGTGACTTTTTCCCCGACATGTTTCTCAGTTACATCTCCGCAATAATATGAACGGCCTTCCATCATGATTCCCCCAAAACTGCTAATTTTTTGAATGCCTCAACAAATCCGTCAAGCGGCAGTGCTTTCTGCTCGCCTGTCGCCATGTTCCTGACGTTCGCTTTGTTTTGCCTGATTTCATCTTCCCCAATGATCGCAACGAATTTCGCATGGACGCGGTCAGCTGCCTTAAACTGTGCTTTGACTTTCCGGCCAAGAAAATCTTTATCCGCCGAAAATCCCGCTTCCCTTAATGCATGCAGCATGTTGAAAGCAGCCATCTTGGTTTCGTCCCCGATGGAAACCACATAGCAGTCGACATCATGCGCTGCCGGAAGTTCTACGCCTTCCGCATTCAAAGCAGCGATCAAACGCTCAACGCTGAAGGCAAACCCGATCCCCGGCGTTTCCGGCCCGCCCATTTCCTGGATCAGACCGTTGTACCGCCCGCCGCCGCACAGCGTTGTAATCGCGCCGAACCCTTCAGCATTGCTCATGATTTCAAATGCGGTATGGTAATAATAATCGAGCCCGCGCACTAATGCCGGATCGACTTCATATTCGATGTCGAGCGCCTGCAAGAATGACAATACCTGGTCGAAATAAGCTTTTGAGCCCGCATTTAAGTAATCTATAATGGATGGCGCGGATTTCATAAGCGGGTGGTCATGGTCTTTTTTGCAATCAAGAATCCGCAGCGGGTTTTTCTCCAGGCGGTTTTGGCAATCGGAGCAGAATTCGCCGATATGCGGTTTAAAATGGTTGATCAGTGCCTCGCGGTGCGCAATCCGGCTCTCCTTGTCGCCCAAACTGTTGATCACGAGTTTTAAATTTTTCAACCCGAATTGCTTATAAATTTCCATCGCCAAAGAAATGACCTCGGCATCAATTGCCGGGTCCTCGCTGCCGAGCGCCTCGACCCCGAATTGGACAAATTGGCGGAAACGCCCTGCCTGCGGACGCTCATAGCGGAACATCGGACCGTTGTAATAAAGTTTCACCGGCTGGTTGGCATTGCCGAACATTTTGTGCTCAATATAAGAGCGTGCAACCGATGCGGTTCCCTCCGGCCTCAGTGTCAGGCTGCGGCCGCCGCGGTCAGTGAAGGTGTACATCTCTTTTTGGACAATATCGGTTGTATCGCCGACACCTTTTTGGAACAGCTCTGTATGTTCAAAGATCGGCGTCCGGATCTCATGGTACTGGTAATTTTGGCAGATTTCTTTTGCCTTATTTTCAATATAGTTCCATTTTTCCACTTCACCAGGCAAAATGTCCTGGGTGCCGCGCGGAATTTGAATGGCCATATCGTCATCCTCCTTTTGGAAAAAACTTCTGTATGTAAAATAAAAAACTCCCATCCCTTGTTCGAAAACAAGGGACGAGAGTTGATTCCCGTGGTGCCACCCTAATTGAAGCTATCTGCTTCCACTTTTACAGTTAACGCCTGTAAACGTTCAGACCCTACTCAAGCTGAAGCCGTTCCTCTTTCAGGTTGAAACCTACAAAGTGTTCGTTCATTAAGCCAGAATGTAGAAATGCTTTCAGCCCGGGCATTTCCTCTCTTTACACCTGAATCTTAATTACTTTGCTTTGTCATCGGTTTTTTAATTTTTACATCTATTTGTTTATGATACGTGGCAGTTCTCCCATTGTCAAGGGACTGGACAAAATTCATGGTTGTTTTACCAATCCTGCATTAATTTCTGCCTAATTTTTTCTTCAAGAGTTTGGCTTCTCCGGATGATAAGCCGAATTCCGTTGCCAGTTCAGCACTGACGGCGTTTGATTCGCTGCTTGAATAGTCGCGGAAATTCACACCATAGATTTGATGGATCCCTTTATTTACGGTCTCGTTTTTGTCTGTTGCTCTCATTGCCGGTCACTCCTTTTTGCGAAGTCTGGTTATCGGGATGGCTCTATTCGTTATTTTTTCCTATTTTTATTTTTTCTTCCCCTGAAAAAGGAGTTTTTCTTTTTATCAAGAATAACTATCTATGCTTAAAAATTTTCCCGGGCAAAGCGGTTACAGGAGGTGGATGGGTGAAGAAAAAAATATGCGTGATTCTGTTTTGCCTGCTTGTGTTTCTTGCTTCTGCTGCGGCCGTAAAAACCGAAGCCAAAGCAAGCACAACCATAACCGTGAACCAGGAGATGGCCCACATCCGCAGCGGGCCCGGGCTTGATTACGGGATTGCCGGGCAGGCCGGGCTGAATGATACGTTTAATGTTTTGGATGAAAAAAATGGCTGGTACCAAATCCAGCTGTCCGCCGGCAAAAGCGGATGGATTGCCGGGTGGCTTGTTGAAAAAAACCGCTCCGGAAACGCTGCAGACACGAATTCCGAAAGTATCAGTGCTGCCATTGTCGCTGTGTCACAACTAAATGTAAGAGAGTCCCCCTCGCTTTCCAGTGCGACGATTGCTTCAACCAGCTATGGTACCCGCCTGCAAATTGTCGATACGAAGCGCGGCTGGTACCAGGTCAGGCTTGCTGATGGCACCCTTGGATGGGTTGCCGGTTACTATGTTGAACAGGAACAGCAAGCCCAAAAAGAAGCAAAAGGGGATCAAGTAATGCTGCTGCAGGATCAAACCAATCTGCGCAGCAGCCCTTCCCTGAGTGCTTCCGTTCTTGCCACCGGTGATGCGGGTGAAACATATCCTGTCCTTAAACAATCAGGGGATTGGTACGAAATCCAAATCAACGGCGGCACCCATGCCTATGTGGCTTCATGGCTTGTCCAAAAAAGCACAGCTGCAGGGCGCGCAAACCAGAAAAAACCCGGAATAAAAGGAAAAACCATTGTACTTGATCCGGGCCACGGCGGTGAGGACCATGGCACAACCGGTTACAGCGGTACACTTGAAAAAGTAATCACCCTTAAAACAGTGGACGCTTTGTACGGAAAGCTGAAAAAGGCGGGTGCCCGGGTCATTTTGACACGCCGTGATGATTCATATGTATCATTACCACAAAGGGTGGAAATCTCAAACACGAACCGGGCTGATGCATTTGTCAGTATCCACTTTGACAGTTCCCAGGAGGTTTATATCAGCGGACATACGACCTATTATTTCCATAGGCGCGGCCTTTCATTAGCCAATATCATCGACAAACAATTAAGCAACAGCATCCGTACCCATGATCGGGGCGTGAAATTCGGCGACTATCATGTCATCCGCGAAAACAAGCAGCCTGCCATCTTGCTCGAACTTGGTTACTTAAGCAATCCGCAGGAAGAGCAGATGATGCTTTCAAAGGCATTTCAAAGAAAAGCTGTAGCCGGTATTTATAACGGGCTGCAGGAGTATTTCCAGTAAGAAAAAAGCCGGAGGGCATTTGCCCCCGGCTTTTTTCGGTATCCGGTTATTTCTTGATGGTCGGCTCCGGCATGGCACGCTTGATAAAGAAGGAAAGAATCAAAGCAAATGCCGCAATTCCGGTTGCTACGAAAAAGGCATCATTTATGCCGCTGATGGTCGCGTTGACCACTGTTTTCCCGTAAACAATATAGGTTCCGAGCACCTGCCCGTATTGCGCCGGCAGACCGGCAGCATGTGCAAGCCCCTGGCCGATTGCCGTAATTTTACCGGCCACTTCCGGATGAATGTTTGAAAAAGCATTTACATAGTTGGCTGTATGGAAGTCTGTCCGTGTCGACATGACCGTCACAAGAAATGCCGTCCCGATGCTTCCGGCAACTGTCCGCGCGGTATTGGCCGCAGCCGTTCCGTGGCTTGTCAGATGGACCGGAAGCTGGTTCATGCCTTCTGTCATAATGGTCATCATGATGAAAGACATGCCGAAACTGCGAAGCACATACAACAGCAGTAAATGGCCGTAGGAAGTCGTCATGGAGAGCTTCGTAAACTCATAAGTCGTCCAGACGGTAATGATCAGCCCGAAAACGGCAAGCGGCCTGGCTCCCATTTTATCAAACAGCCATCCGGATATCGGGGACATGATCCCCATGACGATTGCCCCGGGCAGCATCAGCAAACCGGAATCAAGCGCCGTAAATCCGCGGATATTCTGCAAATAAATCGGCAGCAGGATCATCCCGGCAAACATCGCCATATTGACGACCATGCTGACGACTGTCGTCAATGCGAAGATATCATATTTAAATACGCGCAGATCCAGCATCGGTTTATCTGTCGTCAGCTCACGCCATACGAATAAAATAAGTGAGACAGCCCCGATAATCAGGGAAAGGACAACCTTTACGCTTCCCCAGCTGTCATTTCCCGCTTCACTGAATCCGTAAAGCAGAAAGCCAAAACCGAGTGTCGAGAAAATAATGCCTGGAATATCGATTTTCGGGTTTGTTGTTTTCATGACATCTTTCATCCAGAACAACGTGAAAAGAATGTCAATAATGCCAAATGGGATAACAATCCAGAAAAGAATGTGCCAATTGTAGTGGCCGATCAGCCAGCCTGAAAGCGTCGGGCCGATTGCCGGGGCAAAGATCATGGCGACCCCCATCATGCCCATTGCCGTACCGCGTTTTTCAGGCGGGAAAATTGTCAGAAATACGGTCATCATAAGCGGCATAATGATCCCGGCGCCGGCTGCCTGTACAATGCGTCCAAGCATCAGTATTGAGAAATTCGTCGAGAGTGCGCATAATACAGATCCGGCTGTAAATAAGGAAATGGCTGTGAGCATCATTTTCCGCGTGCCCCACTTATTAATCATAAATGCGGTAACCGGAACTAAAATCCCGTTTACAAGCATGTAGCCGGTTGAAAGCCATTGAACCGTATTGGCTGTGATATTCAAATCATTCATAATATGTGGAATCGCCACATTTAATAATGTTTGGTTCAAAATGGCCACAAATGCGCCAAGCATCATCGCAAATATGATTTTACCCCTGCCGTTAGATTCTTCTTTATCTGTGCGGCTTGCGTCCGTATGCTTGGAAGGCTGTGAAGCGGAAGCCTCTGAACTTGCATGCATATCATCCACTTCATTTTTTAACTGTTGGCCTGATCCGGCCTCTTTAGCTGTTTCAAACGGCTCCAATCCGTCATTCTTCGTAACTGTTTTTGCAGCCATTTCTGCCGGCCGGGCCGGCTTTTTCCCTGGCTGGCGGCGGCGTACGGCCGTGTGTCCCGCCGCCATGCCTGCTTTCTTTTTGCCTCTATTCCTGAAGACTAAATTAACGATTACAAGTATTATAATCGACAAAAGAACATAACCTGCGATAAATTTTGTCATCTGATTCACCTACTTATGAATACGCACAGTCACATTCATACCTGGGACCAATTCCAATCCGCCATAGCTGTCAAGTTCTATTTTCACTGGAATGACCTGTGTTTCCTTTGTGTAGTTGCCTGAACTTCTGTCTGCGGGCATCAGTGAGAACGTGCTGGCAGCAGCTTTTTCGATTGATGATACCGTTCCTGACACTTTTGTGTTTGGATAGGCATCGACGTACACATCTGCTTCCTGGCCGGTTTTTACATCATGAATATCTGTTTCTTCTACATTAGCAGTAACAAAGAGAGCATCCATATCATAACTTTGCGCCAGAGATGACCCCGCGGAAACATACGTGTTTTGCACAGCGGAAGATTTTACAATCGTGCCATCAGCCGGTGCTTTAATATCCATTTTAACCGGGGCACCTTTATCGCTTGTCACCAGAAGGGTACCCATTTTTTCGTCTTGATGAAAAGTTTTGCCTTCACGCCCGTTCCATGAAACCAATTTTCCTGTGGCGGGTGCGGCAATTGTAACTTGCTGGCCGTCAATCATGGCGTTATCGGTTGTAATATAGCTGATCGAACGGTTATAGAAGTAGTAGCCTGTAAAACCGCCGCCTACTAAAATGATCAAAACAATAATATTTAATAAAAGCATTTTTCGTGCACTCATAAAAATCATCATTCCTCCTCAGATGTTAATATCTCTAATAGTTTCCGGTGAAACTTTAAAGCAAGTTTCATGTCTTCACCGTATTTTTCTTCCACGATGTCTATTTTTTGTTTGAGGGCAGACTCAGAAGCCTTCAATTCTTCAAGCTTCCCGTTCCCTTTTTCCGTCAGACGCAATCCGATGGCGCGCCGGTCTTCTGATGATGCAACCCTGCTCACCAGTCCCTGATTGACAAGCCGGTCTACGATGCCGCTAACCGTGCTATTTGTCAAGGTAAGTGTATCCGCCAGTTCGCTTAATCGCATGTTCGGATTACTTGCAAGCGTGTAAAGGGTAAGTACTTGTGCGACGGTCAGACCGTGCCTCTCCGCATCTCTGCTTGCAATCCTGAGTATTTCTTTATTTAACCGAAAAAGCGATCGCACCAACTCATTTGTAAAGCGTTCCATATTTCCCCCCTTCTTCTCCCGGTTAAAATTTTGTTAGAAAATAATTTGCATACGAATTATTAACGGAGTCTATCATTACATATCCGAAGTTTTATGTCAACTTATTTTTCTCCAAAAAATACGTGATGCGCTTACACTAAAAAACCCCGGTATACCGGGGTTTGAGAGTTGCTTATTTACTTTCCAGAATCAAGGTAACCGGCCCGTCATTGACCAATTGGACATCCATCATGGCGCCAAAAACACCGGTTTCCACATGGACACCTTTTTCTCTTAAAAAGCGATTGAATTGTTCATAAATTTTTTCAGCATGCTCATGTCCTGCCGCTTCCATAAAATTCGGACGCCTGCCTTTTCGGCAATCCCCGTACAATGTGAACTGGGAAATCGAGAGGATTTGTCCGCCCTTATCCAAAAGTGAGAAGTTCATTTTTTCCTCTTCGTCTTCAAACACACGCAGATGGACAATTTTTTCTGCCAGCCAGGCTGCATCTTTTTCAGTGTCTTCATGGGTAACACCGACGAGAAGGACAAAACCGCTGTCAATCCTGCCGGTTATTTCCCCGTTCACCGTAACACTTGCTTCTTTGCTGCGCTGCAAAACAATTCTCATTGCTTTTAACCCCTTTAACTCATAATCCTTCTTACTGAATAAATATCCTGGATATGCTTGATTCTTTCGACTACGCGGTGAAGATGGCTGATATTCTGGATGGAAATGGACATGATAATCGTCGCCATTTTATTGCGGTCTGTTCGCCCGCTGACCGCCGAGATATTGGTTTTCGTTTCATTGACGGCCTGCAGCACTTCGTTAAGAAGCCCACGGCGGTCATAACCCGTGACTTCAATATCAACGTTATACTCTTTGCGGTCTGCTGTATCTGTTTCCCACACAACAGGAATGAGGCGTTTTTGCGCTTCTTCATTCTGAACATTCGGACAGTCAGCACGGTGGACAGAGACGCCGCGCCCTTTTGTAATAAAACCGACAATTTCATCGCCCGGTACAGGGCTGCAGCATTTTGAAAGCCGGATCAACAGGTTGTCAATGCCTTTTACCGTAACGCCTGCATCCCTTTTCCGATGCCGCACAGGCTCCTTCTGTTCGGTGATGACCTCTTTGATGGCCTCTTCGGAATCCCGCTGTTTGCGCCATTTTTCCGTGAGCCGGTTCGCAATTTGAATGGCTGTGATGCCGTTGTACCCGACGGCGGCATACATATCCTCTTCATTGGCAAAATTGAACTTGTCCGCCACCCGTTTGACATTCTCCGCTGTCAGGATTTCTTTTAAATCAAATTCCATGGCTTTGATTTCTTTTTCGACCAGTTCTTTGCCTTTGTTAATATTTTCTTCTTTGCGCTGGCGTTTAAAAAACTGGCGGATTTTATTTTTTGCCTGGGATGTTTGTGCCAGATTCACCCAGTCAAGGCTAGGCCCGTAAGAATGTTTGGAGGTTAAAATTTCAACGATATCCCCCGTTTTTAAATGATAGTCCAGTGTGACCATTTTGCCGTTGACTTTTGCCCCGATGGTTTTGTTGCCAATCTCGGAGTGGATCCGGTAAGCAAAGTCAATCGGTACGGAACCGGATGGCAATTCGATGACATCCCCTTTTGGCGTGAATACAAACACCATATCGGAGAACAAGTCGAGTTTCAATGATTCCATAAATTCTTCGGCATTCGCCGCATCGTTTTGAAACTCGAGAATTTCCCGGAACCAGGACAATTTCTTCTCAAACGAGGTTTTTTCGTTCACGGTTTTTCCCTCTTTATAGGCCCAGTGCGCGGCAACCCCGTACTCAGCGATGCGGTGCATATCAAAGGTGCGGATCTGCACTTCCAGAGGATCGCCTTTCGGTCCGATAACTGTCGTATGGAGGGATTGGTACATATTCGTTTTTGGCATTGCAATATAATCCTTGAAGCGGCCGGGCATTGGCTTCCAGCAGGTATGGATTACACCGAGAACCGCATAACAGTCCTTAATGCTGTTTACGATAATTCTGACAGCCAGCAAATCATAAATTTCATTGAACTGTTTATGCTGCTGCGCCATTTTCCGGTAAATCGAATAGATGTGCTTCGGCCTCCCTGAAATTTCGGCTTTGATCGAAATGTCCTGGAGCCGTTCTTTTACTTCTTCGATCACATTATCTAAATATTGTTCGCGTTCAGCGCGTTTTCTCTTCATCAGGTTTACGATACGGTAATATTGCTGGGGATTTAAATATCGAAGTGCAGTATCTTCCAATTCCCATTTGATTTTAGAAATTCCGAGGCGGTGGGCAAGCGGGGCGAAAATTTCAAGGGTTTCGTTTGCAATCCTCCGCTGCTTCTCAACCGGCAGATGTTTCAGCGTGCGCATATTATGGAGGCGGTCAGCAAGTTTGATTAAAATGACGCGGATATCCTGTGCCATCGCCACAAACATTTTGCGGTGGTTTTCCGCCTGCTGCTCCTCATGCGATTTATATTTGATTTTTCCCAGTTTTGTCACGCCATCAACAAGCATCGCCACTTCTTCATTAAATTCCTCTTTCAGCTGTTCAAGCGTGACTTCTGTGTCTTCTACAACATCGTGCAAAAAACCGGCAGCAACGGTGGAAGGGTCCATCTCCAAATCTGCCAGTATCCCGGCCACCTGGATCGGATGGATAATATACGGCTCACCGGACTTGCGCTTTTGGTCAATATGCGCGCGCCTGGCGAACTCGTATGCATGCCGTACGACTTCCACATGCTCAGCATTCAGATATTTAGTGGTTCGTTCGATTACATCCTCGGCGGTCAAAATTCGATCATTCGCCATAAAAAAATCACCTTTATATTAATGGAATGTATAAATTAGTTTAAGAAATATAAATCATTTTGTAATTATTATCGTGAAAAATGCAAGGATTGTAAAGTAAATCGGCTGTTTTTATAAAAAAAAGAAAAACGGTGTCGAATTTTGATCCTAAACACCTGCACGAAACATATGAAAAACAGTTCTATATACAAAGAAATCGACAAAAATTGCCGATTTCAGCTTGCTTATTCTTCTTCGTATTCCATCAGCGTCAAAATATCGTATCCCTGGATCTTTTGGCGCCCATGCAAATAATTCAGTTCGATCAGGAATGCCAGCCCGGCCACAACACCGCCCAGCTCTTCCACCAATTGAATGGTAGCCTCCATCGTACCGCCGGTTGCCAATAGATCGTCCGTAATTAAAACACGCTGCCCGCGTTTGATGGCATCTTTATGAATCGTTAATACCGCTTTGCCGTATTCAAGGTCGTATTCAGCGCGGATTGTTTCGCGCGGCAGTTTCCCTTCTTTGCGGACCGGGGCAAAGCCGACGCCCATTTCGTAGGCGACAGGGCAGCCAATAATAAATCCGCGCGCTTCCGGTCCGACTACCAAATCAATATCCTTATCTTTTGCATACCGGACAATCTGGTCTGTTGCATATTTAAAAGCCGCACCATCATTCATAAGCGGGGTAACATCTTTAAAAATAACGCCTTTTTTAGGCCAGTCCGGAACAATTGAAATATACTGTTTTAAATCCATTGTGCTGTTTCCTCCTCATACTGTACGGCCGGTTTGATCAACTGGTCAAACCACATCTTCAATTCCTGGAAAGATGAGTACAGAAGATCCTTTTCCATTTGATATTGCGCTTGTTTTCGCTGATAGGTCTTAGATTCCTGCAGGTCGCGCTTTTGTTTTACCGAATTAAGAGAAATCATCCCATTTTTTATTGTAACAAAGTCCAGATCAAAAAACACCTGCGAAATGAAATCAATGGTATGTCTTGACCAGCCGCGGTACTTCGCAAGCTCATCCCCGTGCTGTTTTAAATTAAACGATTTTCTTTTCGCCAAAAAAGCATAGAACCATTTAAAATGCTCCCTTGTCGGAAGGGTACTGAAAAAATGGTCCTGGGCATGGTAAAAATACGCATAAATTCTGCTTGGCGCCTCCCCTTCCAATAAAGCTTCCAAAATCTCCGCACATGGCGGGAGATCCAGCAAAACGATATTTTTGTGCGCGGGTTGAAACGCTTTTGCCTCCTCAATAGTGGAAATCGGCACCAAATGGATTGGATAATCGCGCACCGGCAAGTTTTGCAGCGTTTCTTTTTGAAAAACGATAAACGCCTGGTCCTGAACCGGCACTTGCGGTACCCACTGTTTGAAAGGCTTATGGCCCCTGATATCAAATAACTGCCAATCCCTGATCCGGATATCCCTGACGATAACTTGCGGTTTGCAGATATCGTTCCACTCATTGACCGACAGTTCCCCGACAATGGAGACCTTTGAACCGGGCGAAATATGATGTGCCAAATCTCCCAATCCAAAGCCGACACCGTCCAACTGCTTGTCCGCTTTTGTAAAAAGGAATTTCAAGTGCTTGCGGTCTGCGCCGATTTGGCGAATTTGTGTACAATGGATGTCTTCCACCAGAAACAGCGGTTTTGGATTGCCTGTCCCAAATGGTGCAAGCAGCGCCATTTGCCGGATCGGCTCCAAACCGGCATCTTCAAGCGAAATCCGGGCCCCCACTTTGGTAACCGGGTGAAACACTGCTTCAGGAAGTCCCTGCGCCGCAAGATTCAGCCGCCTTCGTAATTCATCCACATCAGTGATCGCAAGGGTCATGCCGGCTGCCATCGGATGGCCGCCGAAATGGGGCAAAATATCACGGCATTTTGACAGCTCGTTAAACATATGAAATCCTTCGATACTTCTTGCCGATCCTTTTGCAAGGCCGCTCTCCTCGTCAAAACTTAGCACAATGGCAGGCTTATAAAACCGTTCGACGAGACGGGAAGCGACAATTCCGATCACACCGGCATTCCAGCCTGCTTTGCCGACAACAACAGCGCGGCTATTTGCATCCATGTCCTGTTCGGCCAATTGAATGGCTTCTTTTGTGGTCTCCTGGACAATTTTTTGCCGCCTTTTATTCAGTTCATCTATCTCTGCAGCCCATTTTGCAGCTTCCGTTTCATCTTCCGTAAGCAGCAGCCGGGCAGCAGGGGCGGCGTGTTCCAGGCGCCCCGCCGCGTTCAGGCGCGGGGCAATGGCAAATCCGATCGTTTCTTCGTCAATTTCGCTCTGGTTAATCTCCGCGCACCGGCATAATGCCCGGATCCCGGGGCGCTTTGAAATTTGCAGCTGTTTGATACCGTTGATTGCAATCAGCCGGTTTTCCCCCAACAGCGGCACCAAATCTGCGACAGTCCCAATGCCGGCAAGGTCTAAAAGCTCAACCGGGGCTTCTCCGTATAAAGCATGTGCCACTTTAAAAGCCACACCGGCACCGGCAAGGTCTTGAAAAGGATAGTTGCCATCCGGATGTTTCGGGTGGACAATCGCATAGGCTTCCGGCAAAACCGGGCCGGGTTCATGGTGATCCGTGATGATCAGCGTTAAGCCCAGTTCTTCCGCGACTGCCGCCTCATGTACTGCGGCAATCCCCGTATCCACCGTGATGATCAGTTGAAAGCCTTCTGAAGCAGCCCGGCGGAAAGCTGCTTCATTCGGGCCATATCCTTCTTTAAAGCGGTCAGGTATGTAGAACTCCGCGCGGGCACCCAATTCTTGCAATGCCGTCATCATGATTGCAGTACTCGTGACCCCGTCCGCGTCATAATCGCCGAATACGAGAATCGGCTCTTCTTCCCGAACCGCTGTTTTGATCCGCTCGACCGCTTTTTCCATATCATGCATCAGGAAAGGGTCGTGGCAGCCTGTATCATTATGAAATAAAAATGGCCGCGCTTCTTCTGCGTCTTCAATTCCGCGGCTTACCAATAGTTTGGAAACAAGTGGTGAAATATTCAGTTGTTGTGCGAGTGTTTCGGCAGCAGCCTGGTTGATTTCCGGCACTTGCCATCTTGTTTTTGATTGCAGCATGTCTCCACCTCTTTCACAATATCTAATTATAACGTTTTGAAAAAGTTGTGTCATTACAAACCTGCATGAATGCGGATCCTCCATCTTTTATACTGTAAGCTGCAAAAAACTGCACAGACCGGAAAAAGCACGCTGAGGCTGTATGCCTTAGCGCGCTCTTTTTAAACCTGCGGCTCATTTGAACGTACACGTTTTGCTTTTTTGGTCAAGATGGAACCGTGTTTCTTCAATTGCCGTTTTTTCAAAACATACCAGATTTGGGCGGCAATAAAGACGGAAGAATAAGTACCGGTTAACAGGCCGACAATCAAGGCGATTGAGAAATTGCGGATCGACTCGCTTCCAAAGACGGCCAGGGCTGCTGCTGTTATGAGTACGGTTAACACAGTATTGACAGACCGGCCAAGTGTTTGGCGGATCCCGGCATTAACGATCTCTTTGATTTCATTTGCAGTTTTGATCCGGCGCCTGCGTTTTAAGTTGTCGCGGATCCGGTCAAATGTCACAATCGAATCGTTTATGGAGTAACCGACAATCGTCAAAATGGCTGCAATAAACGTAACATCAACTTCAAGCCTTGTGAAGCTGAAAAAGGCGATCATGAAAAAGACGTCATGGAACAATGCTGCTATGGAAGCAACACCCATTGACCATTCAAACCGGAAGGCTACGTAAATGATAATGCCGGCTCCAGCAAGAATAAGTGAATAAATTGCGCTCTTGGCCAGTTCTTTTCCGACGGTCGGCGACACGGAACTGATGCTTGGGTCTTTCCCGTATTTTTCTGTGAAATACGAGTGAATTTGTGCACTCTTTTCCTTATCACTGAAAGAGCCCTTAATTCTGACAACGGCTTTATGGTGATTGTCACCGGCGAGTACAATATCTTCAGACTTCAAATTCAAATGGTCGAGGTCATTTTGAATCTGCTCCTGGGTGAGTGTCCGGTTTGCATTGATTTCCATTCTTGTACCGCTTGAAAAATCAATGCCGAGATTTAATTTAAAGATGGAAAGAATAATAAATCCCGAGATAATTAAAACCGTTGAGATGACAAAAAAGATGTTGCGGTGTTTCACAAAGTCATACCAGTCAAATTTCGTTTTCAAATCATGTGTATCTATATTTTCCGTAATAGAATGGATTGCTGATTTTTTCACGCCGAACCAGTGCGGGCGCTTTTTCAGGAAATTGCTGTAAACCCAAAGGCTGAGCAGCCATCTTGACCCGTAAACAGCCGTCAGGAAGCTCATTAAAATACTGATGATTAATGTCGTTGCAAACCCTCTGATGGAACTTGTCCCAAAATAAAAGAGGATCACGGCTGCCAGAATCGTTGTTAAGTTCGAATCAAGGATCGTCACAAAGGATGATTTGTTCCCCGCTTTAAAGGCGGACTTCATGCTTTTGCCGACGCGCAGTTCTTCTTTGATCCGTTCATAAGTCAGGATATTGGCATCAACCGCCATCCCGACCCCGAGAACAAGCGCGGCGATCCCGGGCAGCGTAAGTGTTGCGCCGATTAATTCATAAACCAGCAAAATGAAAAAGATATAAACGGCAAGCGAGATGGAAGCGATCACGCCTGCAAAACGGTAGTATGCGATCATAAAAATAAAGATTGCGAGTACCCCGATTATACCGGCAACAACCGTATCATGCAGTGCTTCCTGCCCGAAAGACGCGCCGACAGATGTCGAGTAAATCTCATGCAGTTTGACCGGAAGTGCCCCGGCATTTAAAAGCGCTGCGAGGTTTTGCGCTTCTTTCACCGTGAAATCCCCGGTAATCATCACGGAATCTGTATTTAAAACTTCATTGACATTCGGAGCCGATAAGAATTTCGGGTTTTTCTTTGCAACTTCTTTTTTATAAGAGTCTTTGCCTTCCTGGAAATCCATCCAAATGACAAGCTGGTTATTCGGTGCCATATTCATGATCTTTCTGGTCACATCGGCGAATTTTTTGCGGCTTTTTAACTGCAAAACCACATCAGGCTTGTTGTTTTGGTCAAAGGATTGCTTTGCTTTCCCCTGGACCAAATCTGTCCCGTCCATCATCAACTTGTCATTCACATCGCGAAAGCTCAAATTTGCTGTTGTGGACAGCATCTTTCTCGCTTCATTCTGGTTGGTAACGCCCGCGAGCTGGACGCGGATCCGGTCATTTCCCTCTACTTGAATAGACGGTTCGCTTACCCCGAGCGCATTGATCCGGCGGTCAAGTGCTTCGGCTGTATTGGCAAGCGCCTCTTTATCAATTTTCTGGCCCTTTTTGACAGGCTCCACTTTATACAGGACTTCAAACCCGCCCCGCAAGTCAAGGCCAAGATTAATTTTTTTAACAATCTTATCCGTCGTTCCTCCCATTAATCCCGCAAATAAAAGGACAATGAGAAAGAAAGCAACGATACGGCTTCTTTTGATCATGATGTTAATATCCTCCTAGCAAAATCACAACGTCTCAAAAACAGAAAATTTCAAACGCAGGCAAACATACTCTTTTTATTATGATGCAAGGAAAAAAACGTGTCAATTTTTATTATGATTTGGCCTGATTCGGATGCAGCAATCCGTCAAGTTCCGCTTCGCTCATCTCGGCAAACAAATTGGGCGAACGGTAGGCTTCCATCGTCATAAAGTTCATAAAATCGCCGGCTTTAATCGACAAAATATCGGAAACAAGCGAATACATACGGGCATCTCCATTTTGTACTTTTTTCCATACTTTTTTTTCAAGGTAGCGCCAAAGTTCCCGCACACCGACAGCGCCGTACCCGACAACTTTAAATTCCTCCGCTTTGCTTTCCAAAACCGGAAGCAGCTCATCATAGTATATCGCATAAGGATGTTTCTTCTCCTGCATTATCGTTTTCTCCTTTCGTAAAAAAACTGGTCATGGTTTGTCCTTTTCACTGCATATACATCATTGTATAGGAAATTAGCGTATTTGAGAAGGTAGGTTACAAAATGTCCAAGTTTTTGAGAGGAACGATGATATTACTGGCGGCGGGTTTAGTGACAAGAGTACTCGGTTTCGTAAACCGGATCGTGATTGCCCGCTCTTTGGGGGAAACCGGTGTCGGCCTCCATATGATGGCATTTCCGACCCTCATGCTGGTGGTTACGGTAACGCAGCTCGGGCTTCCGGTTGCCATTTCCAAATGCATTGCCGAGGCGGATGCGGCCCGGGACAGGGTAAAAATCAAAAAAATCCTTGTGATTTCTTTAACCCTCACGATCTCATTGTCAATCATTTTTACGCCGGCTTTAATCTTGCTCGCCCCCTACCTGGCTGAGACGCTTTTTACAGATAACCGGGTCTATTATCCGCTTGTTGCGATTACGCCGATCATTCCGATTGTCGCTGTTTCCGCTGTGCTGCGCGGATATTTCCAGGGCAAACAAAATATGAAGCCTTTTGCCATCTCACAAGTGATTGAACAAAGCGTCCGGATCATGCTCATCGCTTTCTTCGCGCATTTGCTGCTTCCTTATGGCATTGAATATGCAACAGCAGGCGTAATGATCGCATCAATATTGGGCGAATTCATTTCCCTTCTCTATATGTTTACGATGTTTAAAATGAAGAAGCAAATCCCGGTACGCAAAAATTTTTTCAAGGCGGTAAAAGCCGGAAAAGATACTTACCATGAATTAATGCGCGTGGCGATTCCAACAACCTGGAGCCGGCTGATCGGAAATATTTCCTGGTTTCTCGAGCCGATTGTCGTGGCCCACTGTCTCGCGCTTGCAGGTGTGGCTTCGCATATTGCCACCAAACAATACGGGTCCCTGACCGGTTTTGCGCTGCCGCTTTTGATGCTGCCTTCTTTTGTCACGATTTCCTTGTCAACTGCGCTGGTGCCGGCTATCAGTGAAGCAAATGCGCGAAAAAATTACAGACTGGTTGAACACCGCCTCCAGCAGGCATTGCGCTTTTCGCTTTTAACCGGGGGAATTTCGGTGGTGATTTTATATGTATTTGCAGAACCGCTCATGTCTTTTATGTATGGGACAGAAAGCGGCTCCCAGTTTATAAAAATTATGGCGCCGTTTTTCATCTTTCAGGCTGTCCAGGCCCCGCTTGCGGCCACATTGCAGGCATTGGATCTGGCAAAAGCCGCGATGATAAACAGTATAATCGGCGCCATCGTGAAACTGGCGGTTATTTTTGTACTGGCTTCCCGCCCCGAATTCGGCATTAACGGCGCGGCAATTGGGATCATGACCAGCACCGTGCTCGTCACTTTTCTGCATTTTGCATCGGTTTTGAAAAAGATCCAGTTTACCCTGTATGTGAATGAATGGATAAAACTGGCGGCGGTTTCACTGATTTCCGGCGCTGTCGGATATAAGTGGCTGAATACCGTGATGACACATGGCAGCTCACTTATGCAATTATTAATGGGGATTTCCTTGACGGCTGCAGTATATCTGTTCCTATTGCTCTTGACGAGGCTGCTCCACCGCTCCGATTTCATGCATATTCCGTTTTTAAAGAAGCTGCTATAAAAAACAGCGGGAATCCGTTTTGTACTGTAAGAGGACAAAGTGAAACTTCCATCAGTGGGGGGTTCCTTCTTCCCCCACTGATTAGAAAATGAACAAGGGCTAAGAACTCTTCGTACCTTGAATGTTGAGGCGGGAGTCCTATTGCCCGGTATGTTGGGATAAAACCTAGGCAGGCAGCTGTTTAAAAAGACAGCAGGAAATATCCTACTGCCCGGTATGTTGGGATAAAACGGATCCGCCCCTAATCTTTCAGGTCGATGAAAAATTGCCCGTCCTGGAAACTGCAAAAAGATATCACATCCAAATTGTGATACCCGCGCCTTGTTAATTCCCTTCTCAACCATTCTTCCGTTTTGTTGCATTTTTTTAAATTGGCGGTTTGAATCTTCCCATCCACGATCAATGGCTCGGTATAATTGGCAGTTTTATTTTTCTTGTTCGCTTTTTGAACAACCGACAACTGCCCGGAGGTTTCAAGAATCGCGTATTCAACATCCGCAATATTGTCGATATCCTTTGACCTCAACTGCATCAGCAAATCATCAAAATTATAGCGCTGTTTCCGCATTTCTTTTTCATCAATTTTTCCCTTATTGATGATAATGCTCGGGCTTCCATCTATTAAATGCCGGACCCGGCTGCTGCGGAGCGAAATAAGCGCCAGCATAATTTGAATGCCAAGGAGAACCGCCATTGGCAGCACGGTATTGATAATTGGTTCGTGATGGTCTTCTATGGCGACAACTGCCATTTCCCCGATCATAATAAACACAACTAAATCAAGGACATTCAGCTCTCCAATTTCCCGTTTTCCCATTAAACGGAAAATCACCAGAATGATAAAGTAAATCAAAATCGTACGTAAAAAAATAATGAGAAGATTTTCCAGTCTCACCATCCCCTAACCAATAAAAGTTCGCTATTCCTGTCTTAGTATGCGCAATCCCCGCAAAAACTCTCGAAAAGAAATGAAATTAAATCTTTTTGATTTCATTCTATTTTTCATTGGCTTGAATATGCTTGTACTATAGTGAATCTTGATGGAACGGGAAGGGGAGATTGATTGGAATGCAAAAATTAAGTATAAGCCTGCTATATGGACTCGGCGTGATCTTTGTGCTGCTCGCCATTGCCAGTTTAGCCATTTCTCTTATATTAAAGTTTACGGATATGGCGGAACAGTCCCTGCACACCCTTGTCACAGTGATTTCATTTATCGCTTTATTTACCGGCGGTTTAATTGGCGGCGGAAAAGGCAAGAAGAAAGGCTGGCTGCTCGGAACTTTAACCGGAATCATCTATACCGGAATTGTCTTTCTTGTCCAATATCTGGGATATGATGAAATTTTTTCTTTTGAACAGCTGATCTACCATATTTGCTATATTTTAACCGCAATGATGGGCGGGATATTAGGCGTCAATCTTTTTTCCGGACACTCACGGGAGGCATAAAGAAGAGGATGTTTATACAACACAGCACCGCCATTTGAATGGCGGTGCTGTGATTCATTATTATTTTGATTTTGCCGTACTGTCTGCTTTTTCCGCAGTCTTTGTTTCTTCCTGTTTTTTCGGTTCAGCTTTTTTGGCTGATGATTCCACAACATCGCGAATGGCTGAGCGGTCAAACGTCAACCTTGACCCGTCTCCGCATTTTAACACGACTTTGTTTTCATCGATGGAGTCGATGATCGCATGCAATCCGCCAATGGTCACAATTTTGTCACCTTTTGCCAAATTGTTTTGCATCATTTGAATATTTTTCTGCCTCTTCTGTTGCGGCCTGATCAATAAGAAATAGAACAGGATGAATAAAATAATAATCGGCAGTAATCCGGCGATATTTTGCCCCATGTTTCTTCCTCCTTTCCAGTCCAGTATTTATTAGAAATTTTTTGCATTCGGACGGTTAAATCCGTATTGCTCAAAAAATTCTTCACGAAAATCACCAAGACGGTCTTCTCTGATTGCTTGTCTTACATTTTCCATTAATTCTAACAGAAAATACAAGTTATGATAAGTAGTTAAGCGTATTCCGAAAGTTTCGTCACATTTAATCAAGTGGCGGATGTACGCACGGGAGTAGTTGCGGCACGTATAACAGCCGCAATGCTCGTCAAGCGGGCGGAAATCGCGGGCATATTGCGCATTTTTCACGACGAGCCGGCCTTTGCTTGTCATCACCGTGCCGTTACGTGCAATCCGCGTCGGCAGTACACAGTCGAACATATCTATGCCGCGGATTGCTCCGTCAATTAATGAGTCAGGCGAACCCACCCCCATTAAATAACGCGGTTTATTGCCCGGCAAAAGCGGTGTCGTGAATTCCAGCATTTTGTTCATGGTTTCTTTCGGCTCGCCGACAGATAGACCGCCGACCGCATAGCCCGGAAAGTCAAGCGAGACAAGATCCTGTGCGCTTTGGCGCCGCAAATCTTCATATTCCCCGCCCTGGACAATCCCAAACAGCCCCTGTATATCCGCGCGCCTGTGTGCTTGCAGGCAGCGCTCCGCCCATCTCGATGTCCTTTCAACTGACTGCTTCATGTATTCGTGGCTTGCCGGATATGGCGGGCATTCGTCAAACGCCATCATGATATCGGAACCAAGCGCATTTTGGATTTCCATTGATTTTTCAGGAGACAAGAATAATTTGTCCCCGTTCAAATGGTTCCGGAAATGGACACCTTCTTCTTTAATTTCGCGGATTTTACTGAGGCTGAAGACCTGGAACCCGCCTGAATCGGTTAAAATGGCCTGATCCCAGTTCATAAATTGGTGCAGGCCTCCCGCTTCTTTTACAATATCATGGCCGGGCCGCAGCCACAAATGATAGGTATTGCTTAAAATCGTACCGGCCCCCATGCTTTTTAATTCTTCCGGGGACATCGTTTTCACGGTTGCCAGCGTCCCGACCGGCATAAACATCGGCGTATCATATGTCCCGTGCGGCGTATGCAGTTTGCCAAGACGGGCGCCGGTCTGCTTGTCCGTCTTAATTAATTCATAAGTAATCGCAGCCAAAAACTTTGCTCCTTCCTTGCATAACCTCTTTTATTTGATTAACATCGCATCCCCGAAACTGAAGAAACGGTATTTTTCTTTCACCGCTGTCTCATAGGCATGCAGCACATGCTCCCTGCCCGCCAGTGCGCTCACGAGCATAATCAGTGTGGATTTTGGCAGGTGGAAGTTCGTAATCAGCGCATCAATCGCTTTATATTCAAAACCGGGATAAATAAAAATATCGGTCCAGCCGCTTGCAGCAACAATCTTTCCGTCATGGGCGGCCGCAACCGTTTCAAGCGTCCGTGTTGATGTTGTCCCGACAGAAAAGACACGCCCGCCGCTGTTTTTCACATCCATGATCGTTTGCGCCGCTTCCTCGGAAACCTGGTAAAATTCCGCATGCATATCATGTTTTTCAATATCATCCGTATTGACGGGGCGGAATGTACCCAGCCCGACATGGAGTGTGATGAAAACAATCTTCACGCCCATTTCTTCAATTTCTTTCAGCAGGGATTCGGTAAAATGCAGCCCGGCTGTCGGCGCAGCGGCAGAACCCAATTCTTTCGCATACACCGTCTGATAGCGGTCCTGGTCGTCCAATTGTTTTTTAATATAAGGCGGGAGCGGCATTCTTCCCAGTTCATTCAATACTTCATAGAAGATCCCGTCATATTTGAATTCCATGATCCGGCCGCCGTGGTCCAGTTCCTTGACGCAGACCGCTTTCAAGCGCCCGTCCCCAAAATGGACCGTTGCCCCGGCTTTTACGCGTTTTGCCGGTTTAACAAGGGTTTCCCACTGGTCGCCTTCCTGCTGTTTGAGAAGCAGCACTTCAATTTTTGCACCCGTATCATCCTTTGTGCCGAACAGCCTTGCCGGCAGCACTTTTGTGTCATTTAATACAAGGCAGTCGCCCGGCCGAAGGTATGATGTAATGTTTTTAAATACAGTATGTTCGATTTCCCCCGTTTTTTTATCGAGTACCATCAGCCGGCTGTCCGAACGGTTTTTTAAGGGTGTTTGGGCAATTAATTCTTCCGGCAGTTCATAATCAAATAAATCCAGTTTCATGCTTTGGTTCCCCTTCATTGATTAGTTGAGCACGCTTTCGTTTCCGTTTCATGGAGCGTACATTACTTCATACGCCCGATTATATATAGTATCACAGACAAGACAATACTTAAAATGATTGAAGTCGCAATGGGAAAGTAAAAGGTGGTATTTCCTTTTTTTATGAAAATATCGCCCGGGAGCCGCCCGATTTTTGTAAACTGCATGAGCAGGCCGATAAAAAAAAGAACGGCCGCAATCGTCATCAGCACTTTTCCAAATCCGCTCATTTCGGCACCTCCAAATGAAAATGCTCATAGACCAAGTGGGTGGCAACCCTGCCCCGCGGCGTCCGCTGCAGAAAGCCGATTTGCAGCAAATACGGCTCATACACGTCTTCAATGGTACCCGCTTCTTCCCCGATGCTTGCGGCAATCGTATCCAGGCCGACCGGTCCGCCGCGGAAACGTTCAACAATCGCTTTCAACAGTTTGTGGTCAATATGGTCAAGTCCAAGCTGATCGACCTGGAGCAGCCCGAGGGCATACTCTGCGACTTCAAGCGTGATCGTGCCGTCGCCTTTGACCTGGGCAAAATCGCGGACACGCCTTAATAGCCGGTTGGCAATCCGCGGTGTTCCCCGTGAACGCCTGGCAATTTCCCCGGCCCCGTCCGGCTTAATATCGGTTTGTAAAATATCGGCCGTCCGCAACACAATTTCCGTCAGCTGTGCCTGGTCATAATACTCAAGCCTTGAGATTACGCCGAACCGGTCCCGTAAAGGCGCTGAAACCGACCCGGCCCTTGTTGTTGCCCCGATTAATGTAAACGGGGGCAAATCAAGCCGGATGGAGCGCGCGCCTTGTCCCTTGCCAATGACAATATCCAGGCAAAAATCTTCCATAGCCGGGTACAGCACCTCTTCAATCGCTTTCGGCAGGCGGTGTATCTCATCTATGAACAATACTTCCCCGGGTTCTAAAGAAGCGAGGATCGCCGCCAGATCCCCCGGCCGCTCGATTGCCGGTCCCGAGGTTGTCCGGATTTTCACGCCCATTTCATTGGCAATCACCATCGCCAGCGTGGTTTTTCCAAGCCCCGGCGGACCGTACAGCAGCACATGATCCAACGATTCGCTTCTTTGCTTTGCCGCCTCGATAAATATAGCGAGATTGTTTTTCACCTTTTCCTGGCCGATATACTGTGCCAGGGTTTGCGGGCGCAGGCTCATTTCAAACGAAAGTTCCTGTTCATTCGTCTCGCCGGATACAACACGGTCATCCATGTTCTCCCCTCCTTGCATCAAGCTATTTTACCATGGCTTTTAAAGCTAGTTTAATATATTCATCCGTAGACAGCCCTTCCTGCTGCAGCCCGGCGGATACTTTGCCGATTTCTTTTTCCGAATAGCCGAGCGCCTGCAATGCAAGCATGGCTTCTTCCAAATTACGGTTGGTTTCGGCCTTCAAAGCCGTTTGTTCCTGGTTAAACAGATCCGGCAGATCCGATACGATATCCAAGAGCTTTCCTTTTAAATCGAGAATCATTTGCCGCGCCGTCTTTTTCCCGACGCCCGGAAATTTTGTCAAAAACGATTCATTTTCGTTTTCAATCGCTTCAATCACCTGCGCAGGCTGGCCGTACGCCAAAATTGCCAGCGCACCCTTTGGTCCGATTCCGGAAACATTTAAAAGCTTTTTGAATAGCATTTTTTCTTCTGCCGTTTCAAAACCGAACAGTGCAATCATATCTTCGCGCACATGCTGATACGTATATATTTTACAGACTTTCCCGATATTTTTTGTAAAAACAAACGGGTTTGGCGTTAAAATCTGGTAGCCGATCCCCTGATTATCAACGACAACATAATCCGGACAGACGCTGTCGATCGTTCCTTTTATATATTCATACAAATTTTTCCACACGCTCCTCAAAAACTTGCTATCAATCATTGTACCATAGATCACACCGATTTTGGGGAATCGCGCCCCGCCGTTGCCCGCTGTTTAATTTTCCTTTTTGGACGCGGAATAGGGTTTGAATGTCTTCAGGAGCTTTTGATAATCTTCCTTTGTTTTAATTGGAATGCCGTTTTTCAGTTCTTGCTGGCGGCGGCTTTCCAGCTTTTTCATATTGAGCTGAAAAAAAGAATGGATAATGTCTTTGTCCTGCGGCTTGCCTTGAAAAATCGACAACACCCCGTCTTTTGTCACGCCAAAATACCCATTTGCTTTTAAAAGCGGTGAAATATCATTCAATTGTTTCTGCAGCACGAGCCGGTCTTCTTCTATATCCGCAATTTGCCAGTCAGGATAGGCATCGAGTGCTTCTTCCAGGGATGTTTTGGTTTTAATCACTTCTTCACTCATTTCGCCGTCCAAATAGACACGCTCCAAAAGAATTGTGAACGGTTTCTGATCCGCAGCGGCTGCGGGATGAGAGCGGCCCCGATCTGTGGTGAACGGCTGCGGATGGCTTTGCTCCCGGGCAGGAATATTCCATAATCCAAAAATCAATGCCATGATAAAACCGGTGCGAATGATCAAGGCCAACATTTTCAAATCACCCCTACTAAAAAAATCAAAAGGCTGTTTATAGTGTGGCCAGTTTTTGGCAGGCATATCCTCTTGCAGCAAAAAAAGCACTTTCTGCAGGAGCTTGCCTGCAGAAAATGCTTTTTTAAAACATCGCCCTGAAATTATCCTTCGACATTGTGGTAAATATTTTGGACATCGTCATCATCTTCAAGCCTGTCCAATAATCTTTCCATTTTATCTGATTGTTCTTCGTCTAATGTGATATAGGTTTGCGGCACCATTGTGATTTCAGCAGTAACAAAAGTAAAGCCGCTGTTTTCCAGATTTTTCTTCACTTCCATGAAGCTTTCCGGTTCGGTATAAATTTCAAATACTTCATCACTTGTTTCCATTTCTTCGGCGCCTGCTTCAATGGCCTGCAGCAGCATATCATCTTCGTCGATGTCGAGATTTTCCCGTTCAATGACAAGATAGCCTTTGCGGTCAAACAGATAGGAAACACAGCCCGTTTCGCCCAGGTTTCCGCCATTTCTTGAAAATGCAACGCGTACATTGGAAGCTGTCCGGTTTTTATTATCCGTAAGCGCGGTTACCATGATCGCCGCACCACCCGGGCCGTAACCTTCATAGGTGATTTCTTCGTAGTTTTCAGCATTTTGGTTGCCGCTTGCTTTATGAATGGCGCGTTTAATATTATCATTCGGCATATTTACCGCTTTTGCTTTATCGATAACGAGGCGGAGCGATGGATTCATTTCCGGATCCGGCCCGTTTTTTGCCGCAACATAGATTTCTTTCGCTAATTTTTGGAAAATCTTTCCGCGTTTGGCATCCTGCGCGTTTTTCCTGCCTTGAATATTTTTCCACTTAGAATGGCCAGACATAATTCATTCTCCTCTCCATTCAATCAAAAAACAAAATCATACATTTGTAATATATCATAAATAGGAAGAAAACGAAAATGCCTGGTAAACTTGCGATTCCTTTTTTTCATCCGGTTTTATGCACCAATTTTTTCATCTGGTTTATGCACCAAAATGCATGCATTTTTCTTTACAAGTTTTTCCGGCTTATGATGTGCGATTTACGCGCCTGATCCGCCCAGCCTTTTCATTTCCTTCACAAATGCTTTTCTTTCTTCAAATTGCGAAAAGGTGAGGTCATGAAGCTCCGGCCATTGTTTTTCCTTTTCCCGGCTGCCGCTTTTTAAGAACCGGTTCCATTCGCGAAGGACATCGGTCGGATAGGCCAGGGCTTTGAGGAACAGGTTCGGATCTGCGGCCTGTTGAACGATATTCCAGCTTAATAGTTTCCGAAGCGACCAGGAAATTGAGGGCAGGATACGGTTGCAAAATTGTAAATCATCCGTCCAGGCGGGGGCCATGCGGGCAAGGTCAAAATCTATCAAATACAGCTTCCCGTCTTTCCCTTTTAAAAAATTATGGTGGGCAACATCCCCATGCGTGATGCAATACGGCGGCAGATGGAAAACGCGCTGCCTTGCCTCCAATTCTTCTAATGCCGTTTCCGCCCAGGACAAATAGGATTCAAAATAATAGGCCGGCATGTATTGCAGCAGTTCTGTCTCATGTTCGGCAAATTCCCGGTACCTTTGCTGCCATTTTTTAATTTGAAAGAAACGGGGAAATTCGGTTTGTAAAGCGCGCGGAAACCGGGCAGTCACCCCATGGTAGATTTTAAGCAGGCGGTATGCTGCTAAAATCTCTTTTTCGGATTCGTATCGAAGCGGGACAGCCCCGGGTTCAATGTATTCCATGATGCCCCATACCCTGCCGCCAAACATAAAAACAGCCTCTTCTTCAGCAGGCAAAAACCGGTACGTCCTCTTAAACCCTGCCTGATGCAGCGCTTCCGTCAGCACGATCTGCCTGTTCAGGCGCTCCAGATCCGAAAATTCTTTCAGTACCCATTTTTTTCGTTTCGTTTCAACGAACCAAACCTGCTTTCGAAGCCGTTTTATTTTGGTTACCGGTTCATCCAGCCGTTTTTCTGCATAAAGAAGGAGACGTTTTTGAAAATCGTCCCCTTCATTTTTATTCCGTCCGCCCATTTATTGATCTTCGCCTGACGGATTTGGATTTTTGCCGGCCTGATTTTGGTCCCTGTAAGGCTGCTGCGGGCTGGATGGCGTCGGGTATTGGCTCCAGCCCCCGTGGCCCCCGTAATAAGGCTGCATACCATAACCGCCAAATGGCTGCTGTCCGTAGCCGTATGGCGCCTGGTACGGCATTGGCTGGTATGGATTTTGATACGGTACATAGCTCTGCACATTTTGCTGCATACCATATGGCGGCAGATACGGCAGCGTTTCAGGATTTGCGCCATATGCTCCCCCATGCTGCATGCCGGGCATGCCTTGTGTTCCCGGCATATTCGGCATATCCTCCATCTCTTGCATCTCCGGCATATCCTCCATACCGGGCATTGGCTGCGGGTACATTTGCGGAGTCTGCATCGGGTAACCGCCGCTTGTAACAGGGTGGTATGGGAACGATGAAGAGGATTCATCCTCCCAATCCTGTGCCGGGCCCATTTGCGGAGACTGGCCCTGCCACACTGGCTGCGGCGGAACAAAGCCCTGCGCAGGCATCATCATTGGCGCCTGCTGGTACGGCATCGGATACGGTACATTGGGATGCGGTGCTGCCATGCCATATGGATAGGGCTCAAAACCATGCTGGTGCATCACGGGGCCGCCGCATCCGCAATCCGGAATTGGCATCACCGGCGGGCAGGGATCAAAAGGTGGGTACATCGCTTCATAACACTCCTCCTGGACAGGCATTTTATAGGATTCACTGGATGATGAAGACTCACTTTCCTTGTTATAGTGTACCGGCTGCGGCGGGGGCGGCGTATGGGTGTGCGTTTCAATCTCCGTCATATTGGTCAGATAATAATTGTTGATATCAATTTCAGGCACAAGGGGCTGCGGCATCACCGGCTTGTAAATCGTTTCTTTTTTTTCAATGACCTTTTCTTTTACAGGCGTTTCTTTCGGGACTTCTTTTTTCACGGGTTTTTCTTTTTGGGCAGGCATGGGCGCTGTTGGCAATTGCTGGTATGGATTGACTGCATGCGGCACCTCTTTTTTTCCTATGTTCAGTTCTTTTTTTACCGTGCCGCCTGTTGTTGGAACTTTTATTTTCATCCCTGGCATGATCATTTCCGGATTGGATAATTGCGCATTCATTTTTTTCAGTTCGTCAAAATCAACGTCATATTTTTTGGCAATTTTCCATAGCGTGTCGCCTTTTTGAACAATATGGATTTTCACACATTTCCCCTCCTCAAGGCATAAGTCCATACATTCTATGTTGATCCGGGTAAAGTGCTATTGATTTACATAATAATTTATGATGGCTAAGGTACAAATATGACTTTGCCGTAAGGGGAGAAGCGCCGGCACGGGACGGCTATGTCGCCTCAGCTGATTGGCCGTTTTTAAAATCCGAAAAGGGCTTTCCTTTTCATCCCGCGCGCTCCTATGGTAAAATCCGAGGTAAAGTGTACTTGTTTGGGAGGTAAGAAAAAATTGGCTGAAAAGAAAAAAATGCTCGGGGAAGAAAGGCGAAATTTTATCCTGCAGCTGCTGCAAAAAAGCAATGCCCCGATTACAGGCGGCGAACTGGCCAAAGAAACCAATGTCAGCCGCCAGATTATTGTAAATGACATTACCTTATTAAAGGCGAAAAGTGAACCGATTCTCGCGACCAGCCAGGGATACCTGTACATACAGCCTTCACAGCCGAAAACAGCGATTGAAAAAACAATTGTTTGTAATCATCCGCCGGAACGCGTTGAAGAAGAATTAAATCTTTTGGTCGAACACGGCGTCACTGTAAAAGATGTAAAAATCGAACACCCGGTCTACGGGGACCTGACCGCATCCATCATGGTTTCAAACCGCGCGGAAGTTGCACAGTTTATCCGGCATATAAAAAAAACAAAGGCAAGCTATTTATCCGAACTGACTGGCGGCATCCATCTCCATACCGTTGAAGCGCCCAGCCATCAGCAGATTGAATCTGCCGAACAGGCGCTGAAAGAAAAAGGGATTCTGTTTATGGAAAATTAAAAGCCCGGCATCATGCCGGGCCATTGTTTACTCAACCAGATAACGGGAATAACTCCCGAGCTCTTTCACCGAGCAGCCGAGCGCGCGGATCTCCTCCAATGCATACTGGACAAGCTTTTCCTCAAGAGAATGGTTTAAATCGATCATAAAAAAGTAGTTTCCAAGCCCCGTTTTCAAAGGCCGTGATTCCAATTTACTCAAGTTGATTTTCCGCCACGCAAACGCGGACAGCACTTGATGCAGGGCGCCTGCCCGGTCTGACGGCAGCGTTACCATGATGGTTGACTTTAATAAAGACGGGGCTGCCTTGATCTCGAGCACTTCATCCGAAAGGGCAATGAAGCGCGTATGGTTAAATGGATAATCATGGACACAAGGCTGGACGATCTCCAGTCCGTACAGTTGTGCCGCCATCTCGTTGGCAATGGCCCCCCATTTTAGTTCGGGATGTTCGCTGACATATTTGGCCGCAGCAGCAGTCGAGCCCATTTGTTCAACTGCCGCTGTTTTCATTTTGCGGTATAAGAATTTGTGGCATTGTGCCAAAGCATGCGGATGGGAGACGATTTTTTCAACCTGCTGCCACGACTCCGCATGATCCGGGTGCACCATAAAATGCTGCTCAATCGGCACAATGATTTCTGCCCGGATCGGAGGATGTGCCTCATGATACAAATAATCCACCGTTAAGTTGACAGATCCCTCAAGGGCATTTTCCAAAGGGACGACCGCCATATTTACACATTTTTCTTTAACTGCTTCCAAACAGTCCGGGATCGTCCGGTATGCAACCCGGTCCACCTCCGGAAAAATCGACCGCACCGCGATATCGGTGAATGTTGCTTCCGGTCCAAAGAAAGCTGCTTTCATCTGTTTTCTCCCCCGCAGGCCGAAGAACTTATGCTCCGGATCCTAAAATTTCTACTTTATTTACAAACTCAAACTCGCTGAGCTCATCCAATAAATCATTTAAACTCGTATGAATATCTGATACATTCAATGAAATGGTTACATTTGCCCTTCCCTGGATCGGGATCGTCTGGTGGATCGTCAGCACATTGCAGGAATAAGATGCGATAATCCTTAAGATTTCAGACAAAGTCCCCGAACGGTCCTCCAGGTAAAAAAACAGCGTGACAATTTTTTCTTTTACAACAGAGTGGAAAGGGAAAACAGTATCCCGGTATTTATAAAATGCGCTGCGGCTTAAATCGACTTTTTGCGCGGCATCGCCGACAGAAACCGCAGCGCCCCTTTCCAGCAGGTCTTTCGCCTGCAATGTTTTCTTCATGGCTTCCGGCAGCACATCTTCACGAACGAGTATAAATTTATAGTCTGCTTTCTTTTCCAAATTGCCCTTCCTCCAATAGACTTGCCTCCATACAGCAACCAGCATCCTTTATAAAGTGAAACTTCCATCAGCGGGGGTTTTCCTTCATCCCCCACTGACAAAAATCTGAACAAAGGCTAAAATCGCAACGTCTTGTTGCAACGCCTTTGTGACCTGCTTCCTGCAGGCCTAACCAATCGGAACTTTACGGGCAGTTTGATCTCCCACCTATCCTTCTTCGTACCTTGAATCTTGAGGTGGGAGTCTTACTGCCCGTTATGTTGGGATAAAAGAGCAGCGGACCGCGGGAAGAACAGCTTGTCCGAAAAAGCCCCTTTACCTGACGGCTGTGCATGTCCGATTAGTCTACAAATTCAAATTCGTAGTCCATCAGGCGGACGGTATCGCCATTTTTTGCCCCGCGTTTGCGCAGCGCTTCATCAATGCCCATTCCGCGGAGCTGGCGGGAAAATCGGCGCACGGACTCATCGTGGTCAAAATTCGTCATTTTAAACAGCTTCTCGACTTTCTCGCCGCTCACGACAAAGCTGCCATCCGGATCCCTTGTAATCGCAAAATCAGCTTTTTTCTGCTCATGCTTATAAATCACACGATGGACGCCGGCTTCTTCTTTTTCTTCTTCGAAAAGCGGGAAGGCAGGTGTTTGCTCCAATTGATCGCTGATGGCGTAAAGTAAATCTTTCAGCCCTTTTCTGGTTACAGCGGAAATCGGAAAGACCGGGTAGTCTTCCTTAAGCTGCTCCTTAAAATGCGCAAGGTTTTCCTCCGCCCCCGGCATGTCCATTTTATTGGCAACAATGATCTGCGGGCGTTCGGTTAACCGGAGATTGTATGCTTTCAATTCCTCATTAATCGTTACGTAATCCTGGTACGGATCGCGGCCTTCTGTAGCCGCCATGTCCAGCACATGGACAATCACCCTTGTCCGCTCAATATGGCGCAGAAACTGGTGGCCAAGCCCGGCTCCTTCATGCGCGCCTTCAATCAGGCCGGGGAGATCGGCCATGACAAAACTTCTGCCGTCATCCGTTTCGACAACGCCTAAATTCGGGACAATCGTTGTAAAATGGTATTCCGCGATTTTTGGCCTTGCGGAAGACACAACGGAAAGCAGCGTCGATTTTCCGACACTTGGAAAACCGACAAGCCCGACATCCGCGAGCACTTTTAGTTCCAGCACAATATAACGTTCCTGCCCCGGTTCCCCGTTCTCGGCGATTTCGGGGGCGGGATTGGCAGGCGTCGCAAAACGGCTGTTTCCTCTTCCGCCGCGCCCGCCTTTTGCGATCACCGCCCGTTCCCCGTGCCTCGTTAAATCAGCAATCACTTGTTTCGTATCGTCATCAATCACAACCGTACCAGGCGGAACTTTGACAATCATGTCCGCTGCGCCGCGGCCGTGCATGCCTTTGCTCATGCCGTGTTCACCGCGGTCTGCTTTAAAATGGCGTTTGTAACGGAAATCCATCAGTGTCCGCAAGCCTTCATCCACTTCAAAAATAACATTACCGCCGCGGCCGCCATCCCCGCCGGCCGGGCCGCCGTTCGGCACATATTTTTCGCGGCGGAACGCGACCATTCCGTTGCCGCCGTCCCCGCCCTTCACATAAACTTTAACCTGATCGACAAACATAAAAAGAACCACCTTTACAGCATGCAACGCTGTGTTTTTTAAGAAAAACGCCCTTTCAAGCGGGCATTTGGTTTAATTGGAAATGAATTCTGAACTCATGAAAACATCGCTTCTATCCGAAATGAAGATGGTGAAAGTCCGTGTAAGAAAACACGGCTCTGTTCCTGCTGTTTCAGCCAATCTTCCAGGACCCCGGCTGTTTTTATTGTACCGCTAAATTCAAATATAAAACGAACAAACGATTGAAAAGTTTCAATTGAGACATACAGGCGGTTATCATCATAAGGCGCCGCCAAACGGTCAACACAGGAGAAAAATTCTTTCGTCCATGCAGCCAGCCGCCCGTCATCCGGCAGAAGGGATGTATCAACGTCCAAAATTTCAAATTCAATCTGAAAAGTATGCGGTTCCCAATTATATGTAAGCAAGAGCTCTGCAAATCCGGGCAAATGCAAATTAGATAACTTTGACTCCTGCTGTGCTTCCTGGATGATTTCTTCCACAATGCCTTTGATATTTTCCATTTTATTTAAGCTGGCATACCCTTTAATGAGCTGAAGTTTGTTCAGCCAATCATGGCGCGCATGCCGGAGCACTTCCACCGTCGTCCAGTTTTCCATCATCTATTGCTCCCATTTGCACAGAATATGTTATTTTAAAGTATAACAAATATTTTTCCATGATGCACAGCCGTTTGCACCTAAAGCAGTACATCCGGCTGCGGTTTCAGGCCGTACCCGCTTTCGAGAAGGGAAAGTAAGAAAAAAGCCCTAACCGCATAAAATGCGATTAGAGCTTTTTCGCAAAGCCAAGGCTGCTTATGCTTCTTGAGCTGCCGGATATACGCTCACTTTTTTCTTGTCGCGGCCGAAACGTTCGAAACGAACAACGCCGTCAACTTTTGCGAATAAAGTGTCATCACCGCCGCGGCCTACGTTTTCACCCGGATAGATTTTTGTTCCGCGCTGGCGGAAAAGAATCGCCCCGCCGGAAACCAATTGGCCATCCGCGCGTTTTGCGCCAAGGCGTTTTGCGACAGAGTCACGGCCGTTTTTCGAAGAACCTACACCTTTTTTAGATGAGAAAAATTGAAGATCTAATCTTAGCATTTGATTCACCTCCTATTGGAAGTTGATTTTAATATGCTTTCCGTAGTCCCTTTCGATCGTCTGCAGTGATACGACCATCCCTTCCAATAAGGTCTGGACCTTTTCGTCTGCTTCTTTCGAAATCCCCTCCGGAATTCTGCATTCAAGCAGGCCGCTTTCCGATTGCTTGATAACAGGCTCCACATTTGCCAGTGCCATAATTGCATTCACTGTCCCAAAGGAAACAGCAGATGCGCCCGCACAGACAATGTCTTCCCCATACTCAGCAAAATCGGCGTGGCCTTTCATTTTAAAAGCCAGTATTTTTCCGTCTGCTGCACGCTTTTCAATATGAACCTGAATCATATGGATAACGCCTTACGCATTGATTTTTTCAATGACAACTTTAGAGTATGGCTGACGGTGACCTTGCTTTTTATGATAGTTTTTCTTTGCTTTATATTTGAATACGACGATTTTTTTCGCACGGCCTTGTTTTTCGACTTTACCTGTAACGGTTGCGCCTTCAACAACCGGGCTGCCCACTTTCACTGCATCCCCGCCGACGAAAAGAACACGATCAAATGTAACAGCATCGCCTTCAGCAGCATTCAGTTTTTCAACGTAAATGGCTTGGCCTTCTTCAACTTTGATTTGTTTTCCACCTGTTTCAATAATTGCGTACATCACTGCACCTCCTTAAGACTCAGACTCGCCAAAGACAGGCGTTCTGCCCGGAAGCAAAAACTTTTCAAGCCTGTTCCTGTGCGGTTGCAGCACGAGGCCACAAACATAACATTAAAATCTTACCATAAGAATCCGCCATTGTCAATGAAAATTGTTCTCTTTAGCTGCCAGTTCTTCAACCGTCCCAAACTGGCGGATCGAATAATACGGGTGCGGATTGTGCCCTGTTTGAAAAAACAATTTGACATGGAGCATGCTTTCCAGCCGTTTTAAATGGCGGTCATTTTCCCCGCAGAAACAGTCCCTTACATTTTCCGAGCATGCAATCATAACAGCTTCATGCTCTCCAAACGGGGCTTCCCATAATTCCCGTTCCAGTCTGAATGCCAGTGTTTCCGGGCTTTCGATTCTGCCGGTCCCATTGCATACCGGGCATGGGGAAAGCAATGTCTCAGATAAAGTTTTACGCGTTTTTTTCCGCGTAATCTGCAGGATCCCGAGCGCCGTAAAGCCGACGATGCGGGTTTGCTTCGGGTCATGTTCCAATGCTTCCTGCAAGGTGTGCTTCACCCGCCCGCGTTCCTGCTCATTCTGCATATCAATGAAATCGACAAGGATGATCCCGCCATAATCACGAAGCATGATCTGCCGCCCGATTTCTTTTGCAGCCAGCAAATTGGTTTTTAATACAGTGTCATGCTGATTGAGCTGACCTGTGAATTTTCCGGTATTGACATCAATACTGATCAAAGCTTCGGTCTCGTCAATAACGAGGTAGGATCCATTTTCCAGCCAGACCACCCGTTTAAGCGCATTTTCGAGGGCATTTTCGACATGGTAATAAGTAAAAATAGCAGTACGCTGATTATAATATTGAAACGACCAGTCCAGCTCCGGGTCCGTCTGTGCCATTGACTTCAGCTGCCGGAGTGTTTCTGAATCATCCGACACCACGGTCCCGCTTTTCAGGCGCACAAGTTCCCGGTAAATTTCAGTCTCAACGATGCTTTTTTCATATAAAACTGCCGGCGCTTTTTTTGCGCGTGCCTGGCTTGCTAAAACATGGTACCTCTTTCTCAGCCTGTCCAATTCCTGGAGCCATTCGCTGCCATGTGTTTGAAAAGCAGCGGTCCGGATAATGATGCCTTCCGGAGGGTGAAGCTGCCCGCGGGCCAGATTGCGCCATGCTCTTCTTTTGTTTTCGTCTGCTTTTTTGGAAACGGCGGCATATCGTCCTTCCGGGAGATAGATGATGCGCTCGCCCGGCAGTTCAATAATGCCCGTTAATAACGGGCCTTTTAATGCCGTTTCATCTTTTTTCACCTGAACCATTATCTTTTGCCCAACCGTTAAATAGTTTGAAATCAACACATGTTCTTTTTCCGGGCCGTCCTGCTGCAAAAAGGCAGGCAGCTGGTCGCGGTGCAAATACCCGTGCCGGCCTTCCCCGATATCAATAAACGCGGCATTGATTCCGGGTTTAATGGCGGCAACTTTTCCTAAATAAATATTGCCGACTTTGCTGGTGCCGGCCGGCTGCTGGATTTTAATCATGCTGACTTCGCCGTTTTCCACAATCGCATAGCGTTTTTCTCTTGACTTAAAATTGATAATTAAAGACTGGGACAACTGTTTACCACCACACAACGTATCTCTATTGCCAAAAATTCCGGAGCATTTTTCATCCTGCCGGGGTATTGGCTTTCCTTAATAACTATACATGATATCTTTTACTTTCGCATGTGTTTGCTTTTCGGAAAAATAGGCATGCAGCAATTCATTTTCGTCAAGTTGCCCGATCTCTATACCATTTTGCAACACAATCAGCGGATGTTTGCAGCCGCGTTTGAAATTTTCCAGCACTTCATATAAGTACGCATTTCCCTCTACCTGGAGGGTTTTTAAATACCGGAGCGGGTCGCCTTTTCCGTAATACCGTTCCAGCAAAAACCGCATAAACACGAAATAAAGCTGTTTCCATTCTTTCCATAAGGACACATACAAATAAAGAACAACGGCCCAGATACTGAGATTTGCAGGCGTGAGCCAAAGTGCCGTACAATGGAATACCAAAAGGGCTGCAAGTGAACTGTATACAGTCAGCCGGAAAGCCTTTAAAAACGGCAAATACATCGAGAAGGCGAGATTCATGATTTTTCCGCCATCAAGCGGCCATACCGGAATCAGGTTAAACAACAGAACGGTCAGGTTTGCTTCCATGATCTGCCCGTAAAGTCCGGGGGGTAAAACCTGAGCTTGATGCAGCAAATAGGCGCAGAGGCCGATCCATACATGCTGAAAAGGGCCGGCAATCGTGACAATCAATTCTTCTTTTAACGGCCGGTTGCCATGCTCGTCTGTTTCCGCCACACCGCCAAACGGCAAAATGACGATTTTTCTGATCCTCCAGGAAAAAAAATGCGCCGCTGTGGCATGCCCCATTTCATGAACCATGACGATGGCAAACAAAATCAACAGTTCCTGAAATTGGGCAATCGCAATTGAAGCGGCAGCTACAAGCCAAAACAGGGGGTGGATTCTGATTTTCCTGCCTAACGCAACCCAGTCATTCAAACTTGATCACCTGAATCGGATCAATGAAATCCTTGCCTTTTTTAATGGCAAAGTAAAATTCCCCTTTTCCGTTGTTTTTCTCCCTCTGCGCCGTACCAACCTGCTCCCCTGATTTGATTTGATCATATTGTTTGACTTCCACTTTGTCCAGGTCCCCATACCATGATTCAGTCGAATCCGCATGCTGGATAATGACCGTGTTGCCGATATTTTTCTTCTTTCCGGCAAAAATGACGGTCCCCCCGTTCATGGCTTTTACGCTCGCGCCCGATTTTGTTTCGATCATCACGCCTCTTCCGTCTGCCGAGAAACTGGTAAGAATTTTTCCTGATACCGGCATGGCATATGCCTGCTTATCGCCGGCAGCAGCCGTTTCTGTTTTGGATTCTTTCTGCGGAAGCAGGGCAGCTGGCTTGCCGAATTTCTCTTCATACCAGCTTGCCGCTTTTGCAAATTGGAATTCGGTGGCCATAGATTGCTGCACAACCATTTTTGCTTTGTCAAAAGCCGGGTTGGACGATTTATACATGATCGCAATCAAAAGCACGAGGCAGGCTGAAGCCAGAATTTTAAACAATACGGCTTCTTTTGAAAACAGCGGGTGGGCTGACTTTGGACCGGGCGGCTCATAAATCAACGGGTCTTCATCTTGTATTAAACTGGAATAAATCGCTTCTTTTCCCGGCTTTGCCGGCGCTTTCCTTGTCTTTCTGCGTTTTGCCATCTCTTTTCTGATTTGGTCTGCACGGTTTGCCAAACAACTCCCCCCTTTTTGTCCAGGCATATGGTTTGTACTAATGTATGACCTGTCCGGGCGGGATATGCCTGTAAAAAGCGAGGCGGCTGTTCGTTGGCGGCAGGACTTCAACCGCGTGGCGTACACAATCCTCCAAAGATGAAGGCGATGTGGGAATTTATCACGGGTTTGAAAACCCGGCGTTTCCTCCCCACGAATCAAAAATGTCCTTTACCATTTTGATAAAGGACGTTTTACATCAGTTACTTATCTATTTCAATTGCGCAATTCCCGTGATTCGAAACGGGATGCCTTGCAGCTATCTCAAGTTAGGAGGTTTTTGAACTGAATAATTTTTTAAATTTGGCAAACATGCCGGTTTTTGGGTTTTCGAGCGGCTGCAGCGGGATGGTTTCGCCCAAAATCCTGCGTGCAATGTTCCGGTATGCGATCGAGGCGCGGTTATTCGGATTGAGCGCAATCGGCTCGCCCTGATTGGAGGCGCGGATCACTTCTTCATCATCTTCCACCACGCCGATCAGGTCGATCGATAAATGGCTGGTCACCTCGTCAATATCCAGCATGTCCCCGCTTTTCATCATATGGTTGCGTATGCGGTTAATGATCAGTTTTGGGGGCTCAATATGCTCTTCTTTTTCAAGCAGCCCGATAATTCTGTCTGCATCCCGAACGGCGGAGGTTTCAGGGGTCGCCACGACGATTGCCTGATCCGCTCCTGCAACTGCATTTTTATAACCCTGCTCAATGCCTGCCGGGCAATCGATCAAAATATAATCATATTCCTGTTTTAATTCATGAATCAGCTGTTTCATCTGCTCCGGCATCACAGCTGATTTGTCGCTTGTTTGCGCAGCCGGCAGCAAAAAGAGTTTATCATCGAAGCGTTTATCTTTCACAATTGCCTGATGAATTTTACACCTGCCTTGCACGACATCGACTAAATCATAAATGATCCGGTTTTCAAGCCCCAGCGCCACATCCAGATTCCGAAGCCCGATATCTGTGTCAACGAGGCAGACTTTTTTATCCAAAAGCGCCAGCGCAGTGCCGAGATTTGCTGATGTGGTCGTTTTTCCGACGCCGCCTTTTCCGGAAGTAATGACAATCGCTTCACCCATATTAGAACCCTCCTTGTAATCTCGTTATATTCGGCCGCAGATGTTTTAAAACTTGCAATCTGTCAATGATGATTTGATCGGAAGAATCTATGTAAGCACATTCCATTTCGTGGCGCTCTTCTTTCGCATAATGGTCAGGCGCACGATTTAAACAATCCGCAATCCGCAGCTGGGAAGGAACCATATTCGAAGCCACAATCACTGCGTCCCTCCTGCCGCTGTGTCCGGCATGGGCAATTCCCCGCAGGTTCCCCATGACAAAAATATTGCCATTTGCAATGACCGTACCGCCAGGATTGACATCCCCGACAAGCAGCATATCGCCTTCCACTTTCAGAACCTGGCCGGAGCGGACGATGGCCGAAACCGGGACAATTTCATTTTCCAGTTTGGCTTTGGCTGCGGCTTCTTTTGTCACGACATTGCTAATGATCTCATCAACAACCAGGTTGCGCTGGGCACGCACCAGGTCTTTGATCTCTTCTTCCTGTTCAGCAGTCAAATACCGGTTTCCAAGCTGGATTTTAACCGTAATGATCGGGCTTTCCACATCTTTAACAGATGAATGCGCCAATAATTTATGTTTCAGCTCTGATTTTAAATCTTCATACGAGCAAAGATCGTTTAAGTGCAGGGTTAACCCGTCTTTTGTTCCCTTTATGGTTACATTTTGCGTTTTCTTCATTTCAAACTGCTCACCTCAGTGGCTGATAACTGTACTGTGCCCGAATCCCTCTTACAGACATACAGGTAATCTACTATTCGACAAATGTATCTGAAATTCCTCTTTTTTCATTTTATCACGATTCCGGACATCGCGCTTATTCCTGCTGTTCTTCTCTCATTCTGCGCATTAGAAAATTCCGCAACGGATACCAGGCCAATATAAAAAAAGCCGCATTTAAAATCAGTGTCGGCCACAGCCTCCAATTGAGAAACTCATTAAATCCCATAATTCGGGGATTAATCAATGCATTCACGCCATAAACAAGAAATTCAACAACCACAATGCCGAGCAAAGCAACCCCTGTATCAATCAACAGATTCGATTGGAGAATCTTCATCAGCCGTGTTGTGAGATAAACTGCAAGCGGGAAGAAGAACAAGTAAATGCCCAAAACGCCTGTGTAAAACGCATCAAATAACATTCCGAAAACAAAAGCATAAATCACTGTGCTTCTATGCCGGTAGTACATCCCCATTAAAATCAGTGCGGCCAGAAGGAAATGGGGAACCATGATATAGTTGGCGCCAAAGGATTGGGGCGAAATAAATTGTACGAATAAACTTTCCGCAATATAGCATAAACTTAGGATCAGAGGGAGAATGATACGTTTCATTATTCTCTTCCCCCTGTGATGGAACTTAATTTTTCCGCTTTCCGGTTAATGATTAAAACATTCGCCACATCATAAAAATCAGCAGCCGGTTTTACATATGCCGTTTGTGTCAGCCCGTTTTCATCCGGCACAACCTTTTGTACATCGCCGATTAAAAGCCCGCTCGGGAACATTCCGCTCAGTCCGGATGTCACAACATGCTGGCCCTTTTTAATTTTGATGTCGAAATCCAGCTGTTTTAAAAGAAGCAATTTTGACTTCTTATCATACCCTTCAATTAACCCGAAGACATCTTTTGTACCTTGCACCTTGGCGGAAACGCGGTTGGTTTTGTCCGGAGAGCTTAGCAGTTCGACCGTCGAATAAAACTTATCAACCTGGGTCACTTTTCCAATAAAACCACTGGCCGTGATAACCGCCATGTTTTTTGAAACGCCGTTCACTTCGCCTTTATCGATAACAACTTGCTCATACCAGCTATCAGGATTGCGGGCAATGACCTGGGCATGAATCGATTCAGAATCTCTGAGACTATTTTTTTCCTTAATGGCCGCTTTTAAATTTTCGTTCTCATTTTTAAGTTCACGGTTCTCTGCTTCCAGGCTTGTCAGTTGGTCCAAATGGGATTTCAGTTTTTTATTTTCGGTATATGTATTTTTCAGGTCCTGCACATTTTCAAAAAATCCGGCAAGCCCGTTGGCAGGTTTGGCAATGACGGATTGGCCGAGCCCAACGATATCGCGCACAAATTGCTCGGGTTTTGAAATATGTTCGCGCTCCCTTAACGAAAATCCAATCATCGCAACCAGCAAAATAACACTAATTAATAGTACAATCAATCGCTTATTGAGAAAAAATTGTGGCATGGAACCCACTCCTATATAAAACTCTGTTCACCTCTTAAATAAGTGCCAAATCCCAAAAGAGTTCCCCTGCCGGTACAAGACTTATGACGGCAGGAGAATTGGATTTTACGATACATTCTCCGCTTTCCAATCACCGGGAGTCTTTGGCCTTATTTTTAAATAACTCGATATGTTCCAATGCACTGCCGGTACCGATTGCGACACAGTCGAGCGGATTTTCGGCAATGAGGACCGGCATTTCGGTTTCTTTACTGATGATGTGGTCAAGATTCCGCAGCAAAGCACCTCCGCCTGTCAGTACAATTCCGCGGTCCATAATATCAGCCGCAAGTTCAGGCGGAGTTTGTTCAAGCGTGTATTTCACTGCATCTACAATCGCATAGACGGTATCGCGCAATGCTTTTGCAACTTCTTCCGCTGTAATCGTGATCGTTTTCGGCAAACCTGTCAACAAATCCCGGCCCCTGATATCCATCGGTTCTATGCCCTCAGGCTCACCTGCTGATCCGATTTCCATCTTAATTAATTCTGCGGTCCGGTCGCCAATTAAAAGATTGTAATTCTTGCGGATATAGCTGATTATCGCTTCGTCCATTTCATCCCCCGCGACACGGATCGACTGGCTTGTGACAATACCACCGAGGGAAATGATAGCTACCTCTGTCGTGCCGCCGCCGATATCCACAACCATGCTTCCGGTTGGTTCCCATACAGGAAGGCCTGCGCCAATTGCAGCCGCAAATGGCTCTTCAATCGTGAATGCATCCCGGGCGCCGGCCTGGCGTGTTGCATCAATCACCGCTCTTTCCTCTACTGCTGTAATGCCGGACGGGACACAAACCATCACATACGGGTTTCTTGTAAAAACGCCTTTTTTATTTGTTGCCTGTTGAATATAATATTTCATCATCGCTGCAGTCGTTTCATAGTCGGCAATCACACCGTCTTTCATCGGCCGTGTTGCGACAATGTTCCCCGGCGTTCTTCCGATCATTTTCTTCGCATCATTTCCGACTGCAACAATCTGTTTCGTATCTGTTTGAATGGCAACAACGGAAGGCTCCCGTACAACAATCCCTTTTCCTTTTATAAACACTAATGTATTGGCCGTTCCAAGGTCAATCCCTAAATCCCTGCTTCCGAACATGTATGTATCTCCCTTTCTTATTCATAAATTTACAATAACCATTATTTGTGTCAAATCAAGAACCTATATCAATTGGAAGCAATTGCAACTTTCCGCATCCATTTTGAATGTTTCGGCAGCAAAACAAGCAGTAAAAATCATACGTTTTATTATATCTTAACCAAATCGAAAATCAAAGCCTTACAAATACCCTTTTTCTTTAAGACTTACAAATTTTTTCTCGCCGATGATCAAATGGTCAAGTATTTCAACCCCCATTATTTTACCACACTCGGCGAGGCGTTTGGTAACTTCAATGTCTTCTTTTGACGGTGAAGGATCTCCGGATGGATGATTATGGAAGCAGATGATAGAAGCGGCAGAGCGCCGGAGTGCTTCTTTAAATACTTCGCGCGGGTGTACGATCGATGCATTCAAGCTGCCGATAAAGAGGGTTTGGCGGTGGATGACCTGGTTTTTGACATTTAAATACAGACAGACAAAATGTTCCTGGGCAAGAAAACGCATATCGTCCATCACATAGTTTGCCCCATCCTGCGGGGTCCGGATCACATAACGGTCATTATGCTTTAAATTGCTGATTCTTCTGCCCAGCTCGATCGCAGCCAGAATCTGCACTGCTTTAGCCGTCCCGATGCCCTTCATTGCTGTCATTTCTTCCAGTGAGGCATCCTTTAAAAGGCGCAGGCCATCAAAATTGTGCAGCAGCTGATTGGCGAGCTGGAGGACCGAATCTTCTTTTGTTCCGGTTCTGAGCAGGATGGCAAGCAGTTCCTGGTTAGAGAGGCTGCCCGCGCCGTTTTGAATCAATCTTTCACGCGGGCGTTCATCAGCGGGAAAATCTTTGATCAATAATTTTTGCAAATGGGTTTCCTCCTTTTTTGCGGTCAGGAGGTGGAGGGGCCGTAAAGTGCAGCATATTTCGGGTTTGTTGACAGTACCCGGTGCAGGCGGGCAATCGGAAGCCCCATAACGGTATAGAAATCACCGCGGATTTTTTCAACCAATAACGCGCCCAAACCTTGAATGCCGTAAGCGCCGGCCTTATCAAACGGTTCACCGCTGTCCAGATAACGTTCAATTTCTGCTTGGGACAACGCCCAAAAAGTGACATCCGTTTTTTCAAAAAAGGTTTCGGTTCCGCCCCAGCTGCAAATGGCAACGCCCGTATAAACAGAATGCGTGCGCCCGGATAAGCTTCGCAGCATGGTGCGGGCATGTCCGCGGTCTTTCGGTTTGCCAAGGATCTGCCCGTCAAAGACTACGATCGTATCCGCGCCGATTACGATGCCTGCCGGGAAACGCGCGGCGACACTTTCTGCCTTTCTGCGTGCAAGCTCGATCACTACTGCATCGGACGGCCGGTTTAGATCAATTTGTTCATCTTCATCACTTGGAACGGTTACAAATGGAAGCTGTAATTTTTCAAGAAGTTCTTTTCTGCGGGGAGATCCGGAAGCCAAAATGAGGTCCATCATCTTCACAAGTCCTTTACGATAAAATAGGGAGATACAAGTGCATGATACCAAAAATAGAACAATCAGACAATCACATTTGAAAACCTTTTGCCAAAATTTTTTTACAGCGCGAAAAAAGCGGCGGGCATGGACTTTTCAGATGCACACCGCTTTTTCAATTAAAATTCCAATATCCGCTCTGCAGTTAAAGAAAGATAGAAAGAATATTATTGCCCGCTGTATACTTTAATATAGTCAAGCAAGTTTTGCTGTGCTTCCATTAAATCCTGTTTATTGCCGTTTTTTTGGTATGACAGAAGAGATTCATAACCGGCTGTTTCATATTTTTTCAGCTTTTGCAATGTTGGCTGTTTTACGTTATCCAGCGCGCTGATTTTTTGAAAGAGGGGCTTCATGCCTTCCAGATCTTTGGAAGGCAGCTCGCCGTTTTGCATGGCGCCTGCTGCAGCATGTAAAAGCTTTTGAAAAAACGGTTCCGTTTGTTTCACAAAGTTTTGGTCATGACTTGTCACAGTTTGAATTTTTTTGCTGGCAAAGCTGATTTCTTTTGCATAGGCCTCGACATTTTCAGCGGAAAAATAATTTTCCATTTTTTTTGCCAACTCGATACTTCCGGCAGTCCCCATAAAAATAAACCGGCTGCCATTCATGGAAAGCTGCATGGCGGGAAGATCTTTGGCTGCCAGGTCTTTCTGTGCCGCATCAGCTGCCTCCTTGCTGCTGAAGACGCCCGCCTGGATAATGCCGACACTCAGCTTTGGCAGCTGTGCCTGGGCTGCCTTTCCTGCCCCGCTTTGCAGGGAGATGCCGGCAGCCGGTGAAGCGGATTTTGCGGTTTGTCCTTCCTGGTATTGCGTGATTTTCAAAATAATCAACCCCAATACAGCCCCGACCACAACCGCAGCAGCCACAGAAAAAAAGATGGCCGGCACCGATTTGGAAGATTTCAGTTTTTTTAACACTTTTTTCTTCTTGGGCTCGGGTGTGTAGTTGATGATTTGGAATTCCTTTACCTCTTCCGCATCGAGCTCCGGCAGCACCCAGTCAAAAGATTCATCTTCCTTTTTTCCATCAGCTGCAGCCGCAGCTTCATGCTCGGCATTTTTCCAATCGCAGACTTCTACTTCTCGGTTTCCGCCGCCAGCTTTACCATTAATTTTCACGATCACTTTTGCAGGTTTGTTCGCTTTGTCCAATTTTTTCACCTCTCGCCCCCGATTTGCTTTATGCTAACATAATTTGCAAAAAAAAGAACAAGACTTTTGTCGCCTTGTTGGAAAAGGAATTCGCTGTTTTCCGGCATTTTCCGCCAATAAGCGGAGGCTTTTTTGCAGCCGCAGAAAGAGTCTGTTTTTCTATCAGCGCAGCCCGGAAAACTGCATATAAATGCCAATCAGGGTATGCCCGAAAAAATAGGCAATCAAGGAACCTGCTGCAATAAAAGGCCCAAAAGGAATCGGGCTGCGCTTTTTAAACCTGCCGGCAGCCAGCACGCCAATCCCGTAGAGCGCACCGAACAGGCACGCCAGGAAAAAAGACAAAAAAGTCCGTTCCACCCCTAAGGCCAAACCGATCACAAAGTACAGTTTAATATCGCCGCCACCCATCCCGCCTTTTGTTACGGCCGCAATCAAATAAAGCAGGCCGAATCCAAGTATGGCTCCGGCCCAGGCCGACCACCATGGCATTGCCGGGTAAAACAGCCGGACCGCTGCGATGGCAATTGCAAAAGGAAGCAGCACTCTATCAGGAATCAGCATATACGCCAAATCGGATATGGTAATAATCACGAGCAATGAAATGAATAAGCAGGCAAGCAAAAGCTCCATGCTCCAGCCGAACCGGTAAAACGCATAAGCAAACAGGAGGCCTGTAATCGCCTCAAAAACCGGATAAATTACAGAAATCGGGGCCTTGCAGCCGCGGCATCTTCCTTTTAAAAACAGAAAAGAAAACACCGGAATATTTTCATACCAGCTTAATGGATGGCCGCATTTCGGGCAGTGCGAACCGGGATAAGCAATTGATTCGTGCTTGGGCACACGCAGGCCGACCACATTGTAAAACGAACCGAACACAAGGCCCATCGCTGCAAAATAAATGATCCATACCGTACTCATACGCATCCCTCCCATTCATCAGCTTGTTTATACTATATGACCGGTTTTCCCGTCGATTCCATTCACTTATTGCAAGGCATCAGCCGCTCGGGTGTGTTGGCCGGAAACCGGATCACGCTTATGGCTTGGCGACGGCACCATAATCTCCGGCAAATAATCGGCATAATGGCTTAATTGCGGATCATAAAAGGTGGAAACCGTCACAGTATATTTCAAACTTGCATCAGACGCCGTGCTGCTGCTTGAAGCGGCGCCTGTATCTTCAGACTGATTAAAATCAATCGACTCAATCGCCGTAATCCGTGAAAGGTTTTCAATCGTTTTTAAAAAAGTGGTCATGCTTTTATAGTCCGGTGACGCTACTGTTAACGTGTAGGTCAGTTTTTTTATGCCGGACGGCAACGCGGCAGCTGCTGTTTCTGATGATGCGGGCTGCTTATTTTGCGTGCCTTGAGATTGGCCGGCAGACGATGAACCGCTATCCGAATCTGCCTCCTGATTGTATTCCGTTTCGGTTATTAAACTGTCTGAAAGAGACTCTGCCATTTGAAAGTCAAGCAGAAATTGTTCTGTCAGCGGTTCTGCCGGCACTTTTTTCAACAGGTTTACAATCGTGGCCAACTGCATATCCGGATTCTCCTGCTCACGGGACTGCAAAGACGAGAGCACCTGCTGTTCCGACTTTAAAGTAGACTTTTTCGTTGCCGTTTCGGTTTTTACCGGCGCCAGCACATACCAGTACAGGGCAGCCGCACCGGCAATGCAGACGAGCAGCAGGGAAATCATAAGGATCATCTGTTTTTGATTCAATCGGAGGTTCAATTATTTTTCTCCTCCTTTTCCGCCGCGTTGAGCGCATCTTTATTCAGCTGCATCGTATAGCTGGCTAAATAAACCGGCAGTATATGGCTTGAGCCTGCAGAAACGGCGGCATCTGTATTTGATGACGAAGCTGTACTTGCGTTTGCATCGGAGCTGATGCCGGATGAGGTTTCTGAATTTTTCGGGCCATCCGGGTTTGCTCTGGTATTTGAAGCGGATTGTGCAGCCGTTTTCGTTTCCGAAGCTGCTTTTGTATTTGCAGCTGGCGTCCCGGAATTTGAAGCCGCTCCGCTTTGCATTTCTTCCGTTTGGATGCTGGTGAGGACAGCATCGCTGAAGTATTTGCTGTCATTTAAACGTTTCAGATAATATGCAGCCTCATCATTTGAATCGAATTGGATGGTGGCTTCTGCGCTGGTTTCCGAGCAGGAAAATTGCCGGATGTAGCCGTATTTGGGAAGTAATGTTGTGAGCTGTTCCAGAATTGGCACCGCTTTTACCGGATAGTCGTTTGCCCAGTTCACGGCTGCCTCGAGTTTTTGCAAATCCTGCGCGTTCGTATTGCTCTTTTGTTTTGCCTGTTCTATTGCCTGCGCGGATTCAACCTGCCTGATCTTTTGGCTGGTGCTGTCCAGTTCCTGCTTTGCGGCATGGAGCGCGAAATAGAAGACAATCAGAAAAATAATGACAGCAACGATTAAAATACCTCCCCAAAAGAGAAGCGCAATATTTTTCAGCTCTTTTTTCGGCAGCAGATTAATGTCAACCAGCATCTAGTTCACCTCTTTCAGCGCCAGCCCCAAAACAGGTGCATAGCGTGCGGAAAATCCTGCGCCTGCAGACGTTGAAACCATTTCCGTCCGGAGCGTTTCAACCGGCAGGCCGATTTGTTCCGTTAAATCGTGTTCCATTTTAGACAAATACGGATAATCGCCATTCAGTAAAATTTTAGTGATTTTGGCCTTGCCCTGCCGTATCGAAAACTGGTAATAATTGACGATCCTGTCCAGTTCTTTCATGAGATTCACGATTTCGTACCGCAGGGTTGGATCTTTTTCCGGCCAGCGGTACTTTTTCTCCCCGAAAGCATCGGTACTGGATTCCCATTTAGAAACCGGCAAATCAATCTCTATCTCTCTCGTAAGAAACGGGTAGTGCTGATGAAAAACCGCAGCATTCACCGCCGTTAAATCAAACTGCAGCAGCAGGATATGGTCCGCCGGGTTAATAGCATTCAAATGATAAAAAGCGCGGTAAACACATAAAGGGGAGAGATCGGCAGCAACCGGATTGAGATGGAACCCGTTAAAAAAATCCACATACTCGCGGACGATCACTTCGGGCGCAGCAAATAAGAGAATTTGCTTTTCATTACCGGTTTGGGACAGGAATGTGTAGTCAAATACCGGATCTTCAAATGGCAGATGGATCGTGGAGCCAAGTTCGATGTAAATATATCCTTCGATTTCATCAACAGCGACTTCTTTAGGAATCGCCACCTTGCGCACAATCACATAATGATCAGGGATGGTGAAACGGATCGGGTGCTTTCCCCGTTTCACCCCCCAATCATCGAGGCATTCTTCCATAATCATCGCAAGTGTCTCTGCATCGGCAATCTTTCCGTCACGGATAAGCCCTTCCGGAAGATCATGTTCCCCAAACTTCTGGATTACAGGCGGATTGGCCTGTCTCAGTTCAAGATAGCGGACGACATGATCTTTGATGATGATATTACCGATTTTTTTGGTAGATGGTAGAAATGAGAATGCCATTGGGAATGCTCCTTAACTGAAATCTAGCAAATTAGTATGTAAGGCCTGGCCCAGTTGGGGGCAGACCTTACATTCGGAGAACAAACGTTAATTCAATAAACTTACATCTGCTCATAAGAATATGGATACCGATAAAATGATAAAAGCGTAGTAATTTTTACTTTCCGGCATCGGCTGGCGTAATTCTTGTATCTCCTTTACCGGCATTACTAATTGCTTTCAAACTAGCATTTTTAAATGTAACTGTTTCGTCACCTTTAGACCCATATTTACCTTTTCCAGTAATTGTATAAGTATATTTATTATTGTTGTTCGTTACAGTTACAGAATAAGAAGTTAACTTACCGGCTTCATCATCTAGATAAGGTTCCAATTGAGCTTTTTTCAAAGTAATTGTGTTACTTTCACCAAATTCAAGGGAACTACCAGCAACATACAATTTTGCCCCATTCAGTACTTGTATAGCATCCGCTTTAACAGCATCAATACGCGAATGTTTAATGACATTCCCAATTGCCGGAACCGCAATTGCTGCAATAATCGCCAAAATGACAATCACTGCCAGCAATTCAATTAATGTAAAACCTTTTTGACTTTTTAATAACTTGTGTTTCTTTTCCAACATGTTCCCCTCCATTTGTCCTAGATCATTTTACCTATATTATTATACATGATTTTTCCATTTTTTTGTTCACTTTATTGAACATTATTATAAATTTCAAACATGGGGATCATGATCGACGCGATGATGGTTCCGACCAGCCCCGCGAGGATGATGATCATAAACGGCTCAACCAGTGCTTTTAACTGGTCGGTTGCCGCTTCCACCTCGGCTTCGTAAAAATCTGCGACTTTTGAAAGCATCCCGTCAAGCGCGCCGGTTTCTTCACCGATCGCAATCATCTGTGTCACAAGCGGCGGAAATACCCAGTGGCGCCGCATCGGATCAGTCATTGACTGCCCTTTTTCTAACGCATCTCTTGATTCACGGATCACTTTTGAAATGACTTCGTTTTCAACAATCTTCGCGACGATCGATAATGCCTGCAAAATCGGCACTGAACTGGAAAAAAGGGAACTTAACGTCCGCGTCATGCGGGCGATTAACGATTTTTGAACGAGCTTGCCGAATACGGGAATTTTTAATAGCGCATAATCCAAATAATACTTGGCCGCCTGATTTTTCCGCATGATCACGAGCAGCAGATACAGACCGGTGGCCAGCAAAAGGATCAGCCACCAGTACTGCTGCATAAAGCCGCTCGCCGCCAGCACAAAACGCGTGACTGCAGGAAGCTGTGCATTATAATCTTTTAACATGGAAACAAAAGTGGGCACTACTTTAATCAGCATAAAAATCACAACCGCAATCGACATCACTCCGACAAACGCGGGATATGTCAGCGCTGATTTAACTTTCTGCCGGGTGCGGTGCTGCTTCTCGTAATAAGTGGCAAGGCGTTCCAATGTGTCATCCAGACTGCCGCTTGCTTCACCGGCATAGACCATATTGATAAACATCGTTGTAAACACTTTTTTATGCTTCGCGGCCGCCTGCGACAACGCGATTCCGCCGCGCAGGTCCTCTTCGACTTCCAAAAGCGTTTTTCTGAGTGTTTTGCTGCTCGTTTGGCTGGCCAGAATGCTTGTCGAATCGACAACCGTGACACCGGCTTTCAGGAGCGTCGAGAACTGGCGCAGAAAAATCACAAAATCCTGGAGCTTGACATGATTGCCAAGGCTGATTTCCATCGTCATCAGCGTTTCGGGGAGCTCATCCGCCTGCAAAACGCGGATGCCCTGTTCGTGCAATTTTAAAATTGCATCCCGTTTGGAGTCTGCGGTGATGGTGCCGTTTTTTCTGCCGGTTTTATTTCTTCCCTGGTATTTAAATCGTGGCATTTTGAACAATCTCCAGTAAATAAGGTTCTGCCGCTTCTTTTGAAATCGCACCGCTGTGCAGCAAATCCTTCACATCGGTTTCCAGCGTATGCATGCCGAGGGCGCGGCTTGTCTGCAAAACGTTCACAATCTGATGGATTTTTTCATTGCGGATCAGATTTGCAACCGCCGGATTATTCACCAAAATTTCTGTTGCGGCCCGGCGCCCCTTTTGATCTGGTGTCGGGAAAAGCCGCTGCGAAATGATACTGACCAAAACAGATGCCAGCTGAATACGGATTTGCGGCTGCTGGGACGGCGGAAATACATCAATGATCCGGTCGATGGTGGACGGCGCGCTTGACGTATGCAGCGTCCCGAGCACGAGATGGCCGGTTTCCGCGGCTGTAATTGCCGTGTGAATCGTTTCCAAATCACGCATCTCACCGACTAAAATCACATCCGGATCCTGGCGCAGCGCCGCACGCAGCCCGTTTGCAAAATTCTGCGTGTCAAACCCCACTTCACGCTGGTCAATGATACAATTTTGGTGTTTATGTAAATATTCAATCGGGTCTTCGAGTGTAATGATATGCTTATGCATTGTTTTGTTCATATGGTCGATCATGGCAGCGAGTGTGGTAGACTTGCCGCTGCCGGTCGGGCCAGTTACAAGAATGAGGCCCTGCGGTTTTTCCGTAAAAGTGTACAAAACCGGCGGCAGATGCAGTTCCTCAACCGTGGGAATTCTTGTTGGCACGACGCGGATCGCCAGTGAAATACAATTGCGCTGGCGGTAGGCATTAATCCGGAAACGTGACACGCCCGGAATGCCGTATGAAAAATCAATCTCCCCCCGTTCCAAAAATGCAGGCCACATCGTTTCCGAAATGATCGCTTTTGCCATGCCTGCTGTCAATTGCGGTGTCATCGGCTCTTTTCCATATCGCTTCAATTGCCCGTTCAAGCGCATAATCGGCGGCACACCGACGGTCAAATGAAGATCCGAGGCTTTTAGTTCAAAAGCCGCGCGCAGCAGATATTCGATTTTTTCTTTCATTCTATTCACCTACTCCGCCAGGGCCACGCGCAAAATTTCTTCTGTCGTCGTAAAGCCCTGTTTCACTTTTAATAATCCGTCATCCAGCAGGAAAATCGTTTTATGATGGACGGCATACTCCCTGAGTTTCGAAAGCGGCTCCCCATTCATAATACCGCGCCGGATATGATCATTAATCACCAGCAGTTCCTGGATCGCCATTCTGCCTTTATAACCGGTCATATTGCAGTTGCCGCAGCCGCGCCCGCGCATAATTTTTTCAACTTTCATGCCGCGCCTTGCAAAAATTTCGGCCTCCCGTTTGGTCGGTTCCTGTTCTTCTGCGCAGTCGCGGCACACCTTGCGCACGAGCCGCTGGGAAACGACCCCGCTTAATGATGCTGCAACAAGGAAGGGCTCGACCCCCATATCTATTAATCTCGTAATGGTGCCGAGTGCATCATTCGTGTGCAGCGTGCTCAAGACAAGATGGCCGGTCAGCGAGGCGCGGACGGCAATTTCAGCAGTCTCTTTGTCGCGGATTTCCCCGACCATAATAATATTCGGATCCTGCCGCAATATTGCCCGCAACCCCTTGCCAAATGTCATCCCGACTGAATTATTAACCTGGATCTGGTTGATGCCTTCAAGCTGGTATTCAACCGGATCTTCAATGGTAATGATGTTCACTTGTTCGCTGTTCAGATGGTTCAAAGCCGCATATAATGTGGATGATTTCCCTGAACCGGTCGGCCCTGTAATCAGGACAATCCCGTTCGGACGCTGGATCAACTGTGAAAAACGCTGTAAATTCAATTTGTTAAAATCAAGCTGGCGGATATCGTTGATTGCACTTGTCAGATCAAGAATCCGCAACACGATTTTTTCCCCGTAAATCGTTGGCAGCGTGGAAACCCTGATATCGACCGGATGAAAATCCAGGTCAATCTTGATCCGCCCGTCAAGCGGTATGCGGTGCTCTGTTATATCGAGATTCGCCATGATTTTGATGCGTGCCGTCAGTACATTTTGCATATGCTTGGGCAGCACCCGTTCTGTCCGCAAAATCCCATCAACGCGGTAGCGGACAATAAAACTTGTTTCCTGCGGGTCGAGATGGATATCGCTCGCCCGTTGTTGGACAGCAGTTTGCAGGATCTGGTTCACAAGCTGCACGACCGGGGAATCATCATCGCCTGCCGGAACAGCTGCCGTTTCTTCGTTTTCAACAATGTCATTTAAAATGTCTTTAACACCGTCATTCAGGTCGTAGTACTTACTGATTGCGCGCAAAATATCATCTTTTGACGCAATGGCCGGTTCAATCCGGAAGCCGGTCGACAGCCTCAGATCATCAATTGCATTAAAATCCATCGGGTCCGCCATTGCAACAAATAATTGGTCTCCGTCTTTTTTCAGCGGAATCAGCAGGTTTCTTTTTGCCATTTCTTTCGGTACAAGGTTCATGATGTTCTGGTCAAAAGGATAGCGATACAGACTGATATGCGGAATGCCCAACTGGAATTCAAGCGCTTCGATCAGCTGCTGCTCGGTGATGTAACCGTGCTTTAGAAGTACATCACCCAGCTTCTGGCCTGCCTCTTTTTCCTTCAGGGCCTGCTGTAATTGTTCTTCTGTAATCAAGCCTGACTCAATCAATAGATCCCCGAGCCGTTTCCGTACTTGTTTCATTTTGATTCCCCGCTTTTTGCTTCATGTTAGATGTGCCAGTTTCAATCACTTTCATTCCCGTAGCCCGCCACTGCAGATCAGCTCTCGTTGTTAGTGCTGCCTGAATTTGCCGTCCTGCTGTTATCATTTGAATCCTTGCTGTTTGAAGGCGCATTTTTGCCGGCTGAACTGCCGGGCTGTGCAGCACCGGTTTGCCCATCAGCTGTAGATTCGTTCGATTCTGTTGAACGGTTTTGATCTGTTGATGATGCGTTTCCGGAAGTTTTTGAATCACCGGACGCGTTTGCATCTGTTTCATCCTCCGCACCCGAATTGTCCTCTTCCGGGTAACCTTTTGCAATAATTTCAGATACAGCCGGATAAAAATCTTCTGATACAGGAACGGATTTCAGCAGGCTGTTGTGCCGGCTGTATACATTCCGGTAGATTTTCACATAGTGCCCGGTTTTTCCGTACTGCAGCACAACGGACTGTTTTGCCGTTAATGTGCTGGTGTAGTGGACAGCTGTTTTCGGTTCAATGGTCTGGGCATTTTTAGAGATGATTTTATATTTTTCCGCAAAAGGCCGGCCGGTTACAGAAACAGTTAATGCTCCGTTTTTATAGGCAAACTGCAAGGTATAGGCCGAGTGGTTCGGGTTGATAAAAGCAAAATCCAGTTTATCCTGCACAACCCGTGCTTCCTTTCCAGGTGTGGCATAGCCTGGCAGTTCGCTACTTGTATACCTTTCAATGCATTCAAAGTTTGTCGGCAGCACCGCTTCGTAAATGGCGCTGGCAACGATACTAAGCGCTGTATTGGAAAAATAGGAGCCGGTTTCCCCTGCAGTTTTTAATAAAGAAAACGAAGACGCTGCAGGGATATTCAGTTTTGGAAATTCTTTCACCCAGGTTTCCAATTCATACCGGTCTGCTGCAGGAATACTAGTTAACGTTGCTTTGGAGACAACTTTTTCCGTTTGGTCCGACAGCGTGTAAGCTGACAGATCAAAACTGGTTTTTCCAGTTTCCAGGCGGGCAGCCGCTTTGCAGATATCCGCATTTAAACGATCAATATTCCAGTCTTCAAGGCTGATTGCCGGGAAAGCTTTCGAAAGCACATTCATTAGCACGCGGTTGTTCAATGTTACAAAAAGCGGTGTTGAACCGCCATCCCGTATGTGTTTCAGGGTTTCCTTTATATCAAACTGTAAGCGATCGGCCGGAAGCTTTGCAGAATGGTTCAAATAGGTAATCATAATGGGATGGGACGATTTCCAGTTTTGCACAGCATTTTCCAGTTTTTGCCCGGCCTTGTCTTTTTCCATTCCGGACAGGCTGACTCCTCCGGCAGATGTGCCATTAGAAAGTTGGGCCGCATGCCCGAAACCTTTTTCCAATGCAAGAACCCCGAAATGTGAGAAACCTAATATAAAAGCTGTACTCGTAAACAGGACTATAAACACTTTTACAAAGCGGTTGTTTCCCACACTTCACCCCTGCCTTTCCTTATCTTTTGCACAGTTTTTTCCTGCGGGTTCTTTTACAGAATGGGTGTCCGGCAAAGATGTATCCGGATTTTCCAATGCCATGATCCAGTCTTCAATCGGTATCGTTTCCTGATCCGCTTCTTTTTCTGCCTGCCCGGCGTGCATATCATCATCAACGAATGACAGCCGGTCCTCCAGAAAGCTGATTTCGTCTTTATCCGCCTGGGAAAATGAGAAATCGTCCGAATCGGTTTCCTTTCCTTCAGCTTTTCTTTTTTCCGTATTGGCTGCAGAAGCAGGTTCTTTAATTTCTTCCCAGTCCGGCACCGGTTCGGCTTTTTCTTTAAAAGCCGCCACTGGAGTTTGTCCTTCTGATCCGCCAGCTTGCGAGACCGTCTTCCCCGCGCCCGCATTCAAATTTTCAAAAACTTCAGGTTCTGTCATAGCCGGTTTCGCTGGAGGCTGCGCAAGTAATGTTTCCTGCCCGTTCATACCCGGCAATACATTCGGGGTATGATCTGTCTCTGCAAACAAAAACGGGATTCTTTTCTCCAGCAGATAGGAGCAGCAAAGCACCAAAAGAAAAGTAATCAGGCTGCTTTCCCATAGAGGCAGCACGCTGTTCGCCACCAAGCTGAAAAGCGCAAGCAAAAAAGAAGTTGAAACCAGTAAAATAATCCCTTTTTTGGTAAAGCAGAAAGGAAAAACAAACAGGATAACCAAAACAATTAAAAAAGCAATCACGGAAACACCTAATGTAAGCAGATCCATTTTCTCAACTCTTTCTATTGTTTCAGAACGTATTCTAGTAAAAAAGCACTAAAATCGTCGAAATATGGCTAAGACTATTGTAGTATAAATCTCCCTGCTTGGGAAGATTGTTCCATTTGTTTTTGGAAATTTCAGTGGCTATCCACATAAGAGGTGTCTATTTCCGTTAAGGACACTTTGTTGACTGTCGGGATGCCCTTTGGCGGGTTTAGAACAAGGTTTTTTTTAAAATAAATAGACAGTCTGGATTTGTTCGCATCAATAGAATCCTGATTATCCTGGAAATCCAAATAATGGATTAACAGCCACCATCTTTCGTAAGTTGTCCCTTTCGTAGCACTTAATTTTATTGGATTTCCATAAATTCCGCCATTTATTCTGATATTTGAACCAACCCCGTAAATAAATAGCTCGCTATTCGAATAAAAGTAGGCGTTCATAACTTTAGGATCGTCTTCAAATTCGTTATTATTAGAGATTGTTATATTTCCATCACAGAGTAAAATGAGTGTACCATCATGATTGGAAAAGTTTTGGGCCGTAATGCTGCTGCGTGCATAAATACTGCCGTTCGTATTAACATCATCGGTTAATGTTGCCGAATGGTTAATATACATGACGCCATTTAAATTCAGCGCGCTTAATTCGGCATTGTTAGCAAGATAAATATATTTACTGGAATTTAAGAGTGTAACGGTTCCGCTTAACGTTGCTTCTCCACCTACGTAAATGTTTCCGGAAACAGTCAGTGAGCCATAACAGCTCAGACTCCCGCTTATATACAAGTCTCCTTCAACAGTTACCTTGGCATTGCGCTTTATGGTTAATGAGTCAAGGAAGACACTCCCCGGGTACGTATAAGTCCCCGAAATTGATTGTTTTTGGTTTACAAAATGATCCCTTGGCCATGACAGGGTATGATCATCAATTGTTTTGCCAACATCAATTGTATCAATGATCAATTGCCTGGTTTTAACAGTCGGAACAACAGAGAAATGTTTTGCTATTTCTCCAACTGTAAATGCCCTGCATTCTGATAGCGAAGTATCAAAGCTGTAATATTTTCCTCTTGTCGTCAAATTCCCGTTAATCGCAGGAAAGGAAGTTTTCTTTGTCTCGGGTAAACCAAACACATATGTTGCATAATTACTGGAGTACAAATCTCCTCCAACATTTACATCCCCTTCTATGTATGGCGCTCCGTATAAAATAAGATTACCCGGGGTTACAACTGTGTACTGAAATACATCCGATATCGTCGACAAGGTCATTACTTTTTTCAGCGTTTTCCGCGCGTTTCCAACAGGCACTTCAATTACAACCTTCACTGTTATTGAACCGTTGGGATTGGTCCCGTCAGCATTTGTACCATCTTGTAATGTTTTATAAGTAAGGGTACAATCCGATTGTTTTTCTGAAGCAATGCTGTTGAGGTCATTATGAAGATTTGTGAGCAGCTCGCTTGATGTCATGGAACTGCTGCTGATCCGGGTGTTAATCGTTTCCAGATCATTTTCGATCATGGCCGTTACCTCATCTACCACTCTTTCCGCTTTCAATTTATCCTGCGTATCGGTTTCCGCTGATTTGGCGGCTTTAAAAGAGGAATAGGATGCCGTCATCAGGCTGACCGAAATAACGGAAACAACAGCAAGGATCAATAGTACGGTGACAAGCGTATAACCTTTTTCATCCTTCAACCATTTCATAAGCTAATCCCCCTCATCCGGTGATCGGCCGGATAATTGGTAAGAAACAAACAGTTTTTTGATCTGATCGTGTTTTTTATCTTTTATGACAAAATGGCATTGCAGAATGTCTTTGTCCAGTTTAAAAGCCGTATGGTCCAATGAAACATGATCGCTGTTGATGATCATACCATCAATGCTCAAGTTGCCATTTGTCGTCGTGATTGGGATACTTGTTTTTTTTGTTGTGTAAGATCGGCCGCCATTTTGTTCGACCATTTTATGATCAATTGCTATGAAACTTGTAAAAGTGCCATTAGCATCCTCATCACCGGAAACTTCCACCTGGTCAACATTTTCCATCGCCCTGTTCATATTTTTTAGAATCGCCGTCTGTTCGATTACCAAATTTTTTTTGCTTAAATCTGCTTCAGATTGCTTCACCAAGTTTATAAAAACGGCATAAATTCCGCCAATAATAAGGAACGAAATGAAAATGGCTGCCAGTAATTCAACTAAAGTTACCCCTCTTTCATTCTGTACCCTCATTGTTTGACATATCCTTCCACTTCATCCGTTTGCTGGTCTCTACTGCTTTTCACAGTGATTTTGACAAGCAGCAGGCGGTTGGATAATCTGCTGTCAGCCGGCTTAGAAATGGTTGCCATCGCGGTAAAATATGACACTTCTGCAGCATCCGTTCCGAGCAGACTTTTGATATCAACGGTTTCCGTTGTACCCACTTTTGCCTCAATTTCTGAGAAACTCTTTTTCTGATAAGCTCTTAAAATGCTGTTTGCCAGTTGGATGCCTGACAATTTTTCTTCCGCCATTCTCGTATGGCCAGCATGATTGGCCAAAACCGAGCCTGCAACAAGTATCACCATTCCAAGGATCGTAATCGACAATAAAACTTCAACAAGCGTAAAACCACGGCTTTTTAAGATAAGTTGTTTCATCGGAAACCTCCAATAAGCAGACAGTTGATCGTGAAATTTGCATGAATCATCCACCAAAAGGCCGTATTTCCCATGACAAAAGGCCCATCTTGTGGATAAAAAAGAGAGCTGTTCATGATACAGAACACTCTGCGTATAAGAAAGCAGAACAGCCTCTGCCTATGTAATTAAATCATTTTACGCGTAAGTATGAAACACCCATTTCCGGACTTGCGAGATAAAGTATAATGAACCCGTAATAACTAAAACCTCGTCTTCATTGATATCAGCCATTGTCTGTTTCAAAACGGCCTGCCAATTTTCGCTAAAACTCTTATGAGGATGTCCACTCCTATTATACAATGCTTTCGCCGGAATGGCTCTTGGAAAATCAAAAGTTGTAAATACAATGCTGTCCGCCACTTGGTCTAATTTTGGAATCATATGCTGCAAATCTTTATCACCCAAGGCTGAGAAGACCATGCGGATTTTTTTCCCTTGCAGATGGGTTTTCATGGTTTCAATCAGGCTGTCGATGCCTTCCGGGTTGTGGGCGCCGTCGATTATGACGCGCGGTTTTTCAATCAGCTGTTCAAAGCGTCCGATCCATTTACTGTTTTTCAAGCCTTCCCGGATTGCTTCCTGCCCGATAGGAATTTGATAACGGCTTTCCAACTGCAATGCGCCCATCACAGCTAAAGCAGCATTATAGACCTGGTGCTGTCCGTTCATTGAAATCAAGAGGTTTTCGATGTTTTGCTGTTGATTTATCAGGGTGAACATTTCGCCATTGGCAAGCGGCTGATGGTTGGCCACTGAAAAATCATCCCCAATCCGGTAAAGGGGTGCCTGTTTTACCGTTGCTTTGTTTTTTATGACGTCAACCGCTTCTTTTTGCATGGCTGTTGTGATAACGGGAATGCCCGCTTTGATAATGCCCGCTTTTTCGCAGGCAATCTCGGCAATTGTGTTCCCCAGTATCTTCATATGGTCATGCCCGATATTTGTAATCAGGCTGATAAGCGGGGTGATCACGTTTGTTGAATCAAGCCTGCCGCCGAGACCAACTTCATAAATGACAAAGTCAACCGGGTGGACATCGGCAAAATAATAAAGCGACATCGCTGTGATCACTTCGAATTCTGTCGGCGACCCGAGTTCCGTTTGCTCCAGTTCTTCTGTTAATGGACGAATACGGTTCACCAGAAGTACAAGTTCCGTATCGCCAACCGGTATACCATTGATGCTGATTCTTTCGTTAAACTGCTCAATATACGGGGAAGTAAACGTTCCAACTGTAAACCCGGCCTGCTGCAAAATATTGCGTAAATAGCAAACCGTTGACCCTTTTCCGTTTGTACCGGCAACATGAATCGTTTTCATTCTCCGCTCAGGATGGTTTAATTTCGCCATCAGCCACTGCATTCTTTCCAGCCCCGGTTTGATCCCGAATTTCAGTCGCGATTGAATCCAGTCAACGGCTGCTTCATATGTTTGTATCATGATGTCCAATCCCCCTTATATGTAAAAGCTGGGCCAAAAGCCGGCAAAGAATCCCCGCTGCCAGGCAGTCTGGCAATTTATCTATCTTATGAACGACATCTCACCTGTTTTTTCTCTTCAAGATGGCGTTCATTGCCCTTATGAACGCCTTCTCACCTGTTTTTTCTCTTTACAATGGCGTTCATCCGCCTTATGAACGACAGTTTGCCGCCTTTTTTTCTCGAAAATGGCGTTCATCATGATGATGAAGAACAAGTGGCCCGGGATTTTTGGTTAAATTGGCGTTCATTTGGGTTTATTTTACATTTGAACACCGTTCCCCTTGCCTTTTCTCTTCAAGATGGCGTTCATTGCCCTTATGAACGCCTTCTCACCTATATTTTCTCTTTACAATGGCTTTCATCCGCCTTATGAACGACAGTTTGCCTGTTTTTTCTCTTCAAGATAGCTTTCATTGCCCTTATGAACGCCTTCTCACCTATATTTTCTCTTTACAATGGCTTTCATCCGCCTTATGAACGCCTTCTCACCTGTTTTAACTCTTCACAATGGCCTTCATCAGTTTCATACGCCCTATGCAGGACAGTTCACCGTGAACCAAGCTCGGGGAATGTACTTATTGGTCATAAAAAAAGTTTTAGTGAATCAATAGAATGAGCCGGCTTTTGGGGCAGCCCTGGTTATTAATGGCGGCAACGGAAAAGGTCCCCTTTCCCGTATGCCGCGCATGCAGGCTTTTACTGGTTTTGCAGTTCTTTGATGCGTGCTTCAACCATACTGCATTTTTCAAGATAGTCTTTTTCTTTTGCGCGTTCTTCGGCAATGACTTTTTCAGGCGCTTTTTTCATAAAGCCTTCATTGCCGAGTTTCTTCTGGACACGTTCAACTTCTTTGTTCCATTTTTCCAGTTCTTTTTTGAGGCGGGCCAGTTCTTCCTCAAAATTGATCAAGCCTTCGAGCGGCAGGAACAATTCAACGCCGGAAACGACCGCCGTCATGGCTTTGTCCGGTGCAACAAGGTCAAGCCCCATTTTCAGTTCTTCCGGGTTGCAAAAACGGGTGATGTATGCTTCGTTGCGTTTTAGTACTGCTAAAATTTGTTCGTTCTTCGCTTTTAAATGAAGTTTGATCTTTTTGCTTAATGGTGTATTGACTTCAGCTCGGATATTCCGCACTGAACGGATGATTTCGACCAGAAGCTTCATTTCTTCACTTGCAGCCAAATCGGAAAGGCTGTCGTCCACTTGCGGCCAGGCAGCCGTTGTGATCGATTCCCCCTGGTGCGGCAGATTCTGCCATATTTCCTCCGTAATAAATGGCATGAACGGATGCAGCAATCTCATTGTCTGGTCCAGCACGTAAGCAAGGATCGAGCGCGTCGTTTTCTTCGCGGCTTCGTTGTCGCCATAGAGCGGCAGTTTCGCCATTTCAATGTACCAGTCACAGAAATCGTCCCAAATGAAATTGTATAACGCACGGCCCACTTCGCCAAATTCATATTTATCTGCAAGTTTTGTGACCGTATCAATTGTTTCATTCAAACGGGTTAAAATCCATTTGTCCGCAACCGATTTTTCACCGTTTAAATCAATTTCTTCGTATTTGAGCCCATTCATGTTCATCAATGCAAAGCGGGACGCGTTCCATATTTTATTGGCAAAATTCCAAATTGATTCGACTTTTTCATAGCTGAAGCGCAAATCCTGCCCCGGTGAGCTGCCGGTTGCCAGGAAGTAACGCAAGGAATCAGCACCATACTTGTCAATGACATCCATCGGGTCAACCCCGTTGCCGAGCGACTTGCTCATTTTCCGGCCCTGTTCATCACGAACCAAGCCGTGGATGAGTACATCTTTGAACGGGCGTTTGCCGGTAAACTCAAGCCCTTGGAAGATCATCCGTGATACCCAGAAGAAAATAATGTCGTAGCCGGTAACAAGCGCATCGGTCGGATAATAGCGCGCATAATCTTTCGCGTCTTTGTCCGGCCAGCCCATTGTCGAAAATGGCCAGAGTGCGGAGCTGAACCATGTATCTAAAACGTCCGGGTCCTGTTCCCAGTTTTCAGGATCTTTCGGCGGCTTGACATCCACATAAATTTCGCCGGTTTCTTTATGGTACCAGGCCGGAATTCTGTGGCCCCACCAGAGCTGGCGCGAAATACACCAGTCGCGGATATTTTCCATCCAGTGCAAGTACGTCTTTTCAAAACGGTCCGGAACGAAATGGACTTTGCCTTCCGATTGCTGCATTTTTATTGAGGCATCTGCGAGCGGCTGCATTTTCACAAACCATTGTGTGGAAAGGTATGGTTCAACAACAGCGCCGCTGCGTTCGGAATGGCCGACCGAGTGCATATGATCCTCGATTTTAATCAAAACGCCTAAATCTTTTAAGTCTTTTACGATCTGCTTGCGGCATTCAAAACGGTCCATGCCTTCGTATTTGCCGGCACGCTCATTCATCGTCCCATCTTCATTCATCACGAGGATGCGTTCAAGATTGTGGCGGTTGCCGACTTCAAAGTCATTCGGGTCATGGGCAGGCGTAATTTTTACCGCGCCGGAGCCGAACTCCATATCCACATATTCATCGGCAACGATCGGAATTTCACGGCCGACGATCGGCAGGATGATCATTTTGCCGATGAGATGCTGATACCGTTCATCTTTTGGATGGACAGCGACAGCCGTATCACCAAGCATTGTTTCCGGCCGTGTTGTCGCAATATCTATCGTACCTGACCCGTCGCTTAAAGGATAAGCGAGGTGGTAAAATGCACCCTGCACCTCTTTGTAAACGACCTCAATATCGGATAATGCCGTCTTTGTCGCCGGATCCCAGTTAATGATGTATTCACCGCGATAGATCAGCCCTTTTTTGTACAGTGAAACGAATACTTCTTTCACCGCTTTTGACAACCCTTCATCAAGCGTAAAACGTTCGCGGGAGTAGTCGAGTCCGAGGCCGAGTTTCGCCCATTGCCTGCGGATAAAGCCGGCATATTCTTCTTTCCATTTCCACGTTTCTTCGACAAACTTTTCGCGGCCGAGGTCATAACGGGATTTGCCCTTGCTGCGGAGTTTTGCTTCCACTTTTGCCTGGGTAGCAATGCCGGCGTGGTCCATGCCCGGCAGCCACAGCACGTCTCTGCCCTGCATCCGTTTCATCCGTGTTAAAATATCTTGCAAAGTTGTATCCCAGGCATGTCCCAGATGCAGTTTCCCGGTTACATTTGGCGGCGGGATGACAATCGTGTACGGCTGTTTTGCCGGGTCATCTTTAGCTTCAAAAAATTTGCCTTTCACCCACCATTCGTAGCGCCCCTCTTCAATCGATTTGGGATCATACTTCGTTGGCATACTCGTTTCCTGCTGCTCCACTTCAATCATTCCTTTCAAAAAACATTCTCGAAAAAGCAAAAGCTCCCTTCGCCATAAAAGGACGAAGGGAGCCAAATTCGCGGTACCACCTTTTTTCACGGGCTAAAAACGATCATGCCCGGCACTTTGGGGTTGATAACGGCACTTCACCGGCTTTTGCTACTCCAACGTTTCACAAAAGCTACTCTTGGGCGACCTTCTAATCGTTATTCACATAGGAAATCTTTCAGCATTTGATTTCCCTCTCTAAACGGAACCGCGATTATACTCTTCCCATTCCTTGTATTTATTGCTTTTTCAATTCAATATAGTTTATCGTATCGATTTTTTCAGTAAACGTCAATATGATTGCCCGATTTTGCTGAAAATATTCATCCCTGCCTTAAAAATGATGGGTTCACCCAATGGATAACCGTATCATACATTATTCATAATGGATGTTTTTTAAGGGGTGAAAACGATTGAAAAAAAACTTTAATAAATACACCATCCGCAACTGGGGCCGTAATGCAAAAAGCGTATGCAAACAGCTGATCCTTCCCTTTGCCATTTTCCAGGCCATTCGCACCATCATTTTCCCGACAACATTTGATGTCCTGCTGCTTGCGGTTTTCATCTTCATTTATCTTGGTTTTCAGTATGAATGGTTTTAGGGGCCGGCCCCGCTTTAAGCCATCTAATCGCTTGAAGCGGGCTCAGGCCCCTTTGTCAATTGCATGACAACATATTCTGTGTTTTTCAAAAGCCAGTATTTTTCCTGCAATTTTGCAACGGATCTTACCTCGTGGCGCTTTTGGCCGGTGTAATAGTCCTCAACCACCTGAATAATCGGGCCGGGGTGGGACAAATAGCTGAAAAATAAATGCTTCTCATCTTCATGAAGCGGAAAATAGCTGAAGTATGTGCGAACCCAGTCAACGCACTCGTCAAACCGTTTTGGATAGGTATGAAGCGTTCTTGACAAGAATGGCAGCAGATCGTAAAACGGCGCGGCAATTCTTGACTGTTCAAAATTAGCAAAATAGCCAAGCCCGCGTTCGTCATACAGAAAATGCTCCGTCGAAATTTTTCCGTGGGCGATGACGGTGCGGGCTTTTTCCGTCTCCTTCGATTGTTCGAGCCAAGATTCCAGTTGTTTTTTTGCAAATCCAAGCGCCTGGCTGATTTCATTATAAAAGGTGCAATACAGCAGTTCAAACGGCGACATATATACCTGTTTTTCACAGCGTTCAAGGAATTCTGCGAGAAATTCCTGCTGCCGGTCCCAGCTTCCGGCCGTTTCATCATAATGTTCCTGGCGTTTCTCTTTTGAAATTGTAACTTCTTTTGCTGAGAGGCCATGGAGGCGTGCCAATTCACGGAACATCTTTTGGTGCTTTTCGCCGCGGTCCTCTTTCTCTTCATTGGGCAGCCATGGCATTAAGTAATACAATCCCCCGTTGTACAGCACGCCGTAGCGGCCGTCTAAAGCGGGGTAAACCGGGATGATCCGGTTATAGCCCCGCTGGTATAAAAACTGTACCTGGCGGATAAAGTCCATTCCGGCCTGCGGGGAGATTCTTTTTAATGCAAACATCCCCTGATCCGCATAAATTTTATAGGCTTTCCCGTACCGTTCCATGTAATTTGCCTGCAACCCGTACGCTTTCAGTAAATCTTTCATATCCTGCTGCGACAAATGATTCAACATGATCACCCGGCTCACTTAATCTAATAAATGACTGCATCTGCTATTTATGATTCTCTGCCCTGGCATAGGACGGCACGTATAGAACCTGGCCGGCATACACATCCTGGTTGACTTCCAAATGATTCATCCGCAAAATTTGCTGAACATTGATGTCGTATTTCTCTGCCAGGAGGTCCAGCGTCTCCCCCTCCTGCACGATACAAATCTTGAGTTTGGCAGGCTTTTCTTCAATTTTCCGGGCAAAGAAATCGGTAAGTGAAATCGACTCGAACTTTGATTTCTTTTTCTTCTTCGGAGTCTCTTCTTTTTCCGATGATTCTTCTTCCGCTTCAGCCTTTTCAACAGACGAGGACGAAGACGATTCTTCAGTTTCCGGCTCTTCATTCTGCTTCACGCGAATCGTAGGGGAGACTGTTTCTTCCTTCCATTCCTTTTCTGCTCGCACCGCATATAATTCCGGTTCTTCCTCCGGTTCCTGCTCCGCGTGGACCGCATGCAATTCCGGTTCTCCCTGCAGTTCCTCTTCCACGTGGACTGCATGGGGTTTCGATGCTTCTTTCAATTCCTGCTCCACTCGGACGGGGTGGGATGCCGGCTCTTCCTCCGGTTCCTGCGTTTCCTGTGCCACTTGGATCACAGGGGGTGCCGGCTCTTCCTCCGGTTCCTCTTCCGTGCGGATCGGAAAGGGTTCTGATTCTTCCTTTGTTTCCTGCTCCCTATGGACCGGATGGAGCACGGATTCTGCTGATTCTTCTTCATCCTCCAGCAAATTGACGGGCTGTAAAATATTTGGTTCCTGTTGCTGCGTTTCCTGCTTCCAAGCTTGCTCCGGTTCTGCCTGCGGTTGTGCCCGCGCCTCTACGGTAAACGGTTCATAAAGGCCATCATCGCCACTCTCTTTCGCCTCATCTTTTTCTGCAGACGATTCTTCCGCATGCCCGGCGCGGACTTCTTCATAGTTTTCGATGCTTTCTTCCGCAACATCGTCTGTTGCCTGCTGCCCGATTTCCGGAATCGCTGTCCAGGACTCTTCCTTTTCCTCCCGGGGTGAATCGTCAGCAAAGGTTTGGTTTTCAAATTCAGGCTGCGGCCAATCTGGAATGCCGTATACCTGCTCTTCAGGGGATTCAATCGCAAACTCTTTCCCATCCTCAATATGTGCAGGATGGATCACTGAATCATCCCGCAGCGGAAAGGACGCCGTTTCTTCCTCGTCTTCCTCTATATCAGAGTCGGCAATCCCTTCAATTGCCAAATCCGCGTTCAATTTTAAGCAGTCTGTACCGTGAAACTGGTAATCAAATCCTTCGATATTGACATCCAGCTCATCTAAACTTGTAATTCTTGCAATCGGAATCGTTACATCGACCGGAAACGACTGGTAAAATTCAAATACGCCATCCTCCTGGCGGTACTGTACGGATTGCACATATTTCCGGAACAAAACCTCTTCCCCTTCTTCTTCCCCACAGCCAATGTATTCACCTGATAAATGAAGATTGCCTTTGATCACAACAAATTGGTCGCGCTCCAGAATGGTAATATGGGGATCCAGCGAGATGGATAAGAGTTCTTCTACTTCCTGTCCTTTTTTAAACCAAATCAATTCTTCTAATGAAAATCGTATCGACGATTGACTTTGCGACAAGTTGGCTCCTCCCTTCAATTCCTCCAAAACCATCTTTCAATATGTCATTTACACTGTATGAAGGAAATTGGGAAAATATGATTCTCATTAAACAGAAAGTCTTGCTTTATGGTCCACTCATGATGAACAAACAACCACACAAAAATGCCTGCCCCCTGTTCCAGAAATTCTGAAACGGGGAGCAGGCTAATAAATTTCATCATTTAAAACAACTTTATCCACGGATGGCACGGAACGTTTTTTCTGCCACTTCAATCGTGCGGTCAATGTCTTCGTCCGTGTGGGCAGCAGATAAGAAAATGCCTTCGAATTGGGATGGCGGCAGGAAAACCCCATTTTCAGCCATGCCGCGGTAGTACTGGGCAAACAGATCAAGATCAGATGTCTGCGCAGTCGCAAAATTATAGACCTCTTCATTCGTGAAGAAGACACCAATCATCGAGCCTGCACGGTTAAACGTATGCGGAATTTCATATTTCAAGGCAGCTTCGTGGAATCCGGATTCAAACCGGTCCGCTTTACGGATAAATTCCTTGTACGTTTCCGTTGTCAGCTGCTTCAGTGTTTCGTAGCCGGCTGTCATTGCGAGCGGATTGCCGGACAAAGTGCCCGCCTGGTACACAGGACCGGTCGGGGCAATTTTTTCCATAATGTCAGCCCTGCCGCCGAATGCGCCCACCGGAAGGCCGCCGCCAATGACTTTCCCTAAGCAGGTTAAATCAGGTGTGACATCAAAAAACCCTTGCGCACAATGATAGTCAACGCGGAATCCTGTCATGACTTCATCGAAAATTAACAATGCCCCATACTCCCTGGTCACTTCGCGCAGGCCTTTTAAAAATCCCGGTTTTGGCGGCACAACCCCCATATTCCCGGCGACCGGCTCAACGATAATACAGGCAATGTCTTCGCCGAACTCCTGGAATGCAGTGTGGACCGCTTCCAGATCATTATAAGGAACAGCAATTGTATTTTGCGCAATGCCGGCCGGAACGCCGGGACTGTCCGGAAGACCGAGCGTGGCCACGCCCGAGCCGGCTTTGATCAGCAGTGAATCCCCATGGCCGTGGTAGCTGCCTTCAAATTTTAGTATTTTGTTTCTGCCGGTATAACCCCTTGCCAGACGCAGCGCACTCATCGTCGCCTCTGTGCCCGAGGATACCATGCGGATGATTTCAATCGACGGGACACGTTCTTTCACGAGCGCTGCCAGTTTATTTTCAATAAGGGTCGGCGTACCGAAGCTGGTGCCGTTTTCGGTCACGCTTTTAATCGCTTCAACGACCTGCCCATTCGCGTGGCCGAGAATCAGCGGCCCCCAGGACAAAACATAATCAATATATTCATTGCCATCAATATCATATATTTTAGAGCCTTTGCCGTGGTCCATAAATATCGGATTCATCCCCACTGCTTTAAATGCGCGGACCGGACTGTTGACCCCGCCCGGCATCAGCGTGACGGCTTCCTTATAGGCTTCGATGGATTTTTCATATGTGCGCATGCTTCAACCTCCAATAATATTGCTTTATGATCTGTTACCCGTAAATCTTCCAAATCTTTTTATTCCGCACGTACAGCTTCCAATCAGCGGGACGAGAAAAAAATCCCCCGCTGATGGAAGTTTCATTTTATTCCGCGAGCCATCTTGCCAGATCGAGAGCAAAGTAAGTAATAATCAGATCACAACCGGCGCGCTTCATGCTGGTGATCATTTCCTGCACGATCGCCTTTTCATCAATCCAGCCGTTTTGCGCAGCCGCTTTTACCATAGCATACTCCCCGCTCACATTATACCCAACGACAGGCAGACGGCATTCATTACGGACTTCGCGCACAACATCAAGATAGGATAGCGTTGGTTTTACAATCAGGAAGTCGGCTCCTTCTTCGACATCAGATTCCGCTTCACGCAAAGCTTCGAGGCGGTTGGCCGGATCCATCTGGTATGTTTTGCGGTCGCCAAATGCCGGCGCACTGTCGGCAGCTTCACGAAACGGCCCGTAAAAAGCAGATGCATATTTGACTGCGTAACTCATGACCGGCACGTCTTCAAACCCTGCTTCATCAAGCCCCTGGCGAATGGCAGCGACAAAGCCGTCCATCATGTTGGAAGGCGCAATAATGTCGGCTCCGGCCTCCGCCTGGCTGACGGCTGTTTTTACAAGCAGGTCGAGGCTCGGATCATTTAAAATTTTTCCGTCTTTTACAACGCCGCAATGGCCGTGGTCTGTGTATTCACACAGGCAGGTATCGGCAATTACAAGAATTTCCGGGTAATTCTTCTTAATAAAGCGGGTTGCTTCCTGGACAATGCCATGGTCATGGTAGGCTTCTGTGCCGGTTGCATCTTTATGGGCCGGAACACCGAACAGCAGCACGGATTTTATGCCTGATGATGCCACTTCATCCATGATTTCATGCAGGCGGTCAACCGAATAATGATATACCCCTGGCATCGATGAAATTTCAGTTTTGATATTTTCGCCTTCCACGGCAAAGAGCGGGTAAATCAAATCATTGACCGTAACATTTGTTTCGCGTACCAATGCCCGCATATTCGCACTTTGGCGGAGCCTGCGGTGGCGTGTAAACTGCAATTCTTTCATTTTCGTTTCCTCCAAACTCAGTTTCTCTTTATATACTGGCATAATGCTTCAAGCATTGCCTGGATCGTGTATTCCTTCGGGGCCACAGAAACTTTGCAGCCATATGCTTCAACGGTCCGGCTTGTCACAGGGCCAATGCAGACAATCCCGGTTGTTAACCGGTGCAGATCGATCCCGCTGTCATCGGCTGTTTCTTTAAAATGGCGAAAGGACGATGGACTTGCAAACATCGCATAGTCGAGCTTCACCGTTTTTAAAACTTCCGCAAGTTTTTCTTTATTTTCCTTGGGCAAATACGTTTCATACACAGTCCATTCCTTTACCATTATACCGCTATTCCGCAAAGAATCTGCAATCATTGTGCCCGCCAAATTTCCTTTTGGGAGCAAAACCTCTCCGGCGCCCCGCACTTCGGCTAAAAATTCGGCGGCAAAATCTTTTGCGGTAAAATGTCTTGGTGTAAATGCCACTTTTAATCCGTTATTTTCCATATAAACAGCTGTCTTTTTCCCGACAGCCGCCCAGTTTATGTTCAAATTCTCACATACCACTCCGTTTTGCCGGCATTGCTGCAGAAAAAATTTGACGCCGTTTTTACTCGTAAAAATGATCCAGTCATATTGCGGCAGCGTTTGTATATATTCGGCAGCGTGCGGATCCTCATATGCCCTGAATTCAATCATCGGCACGAGAAAAGCTTTGCCGCCGCGTGCACGGATTTGTTCCGCCAGTTCTTCCCCGCCTTTGCCGCCCCGTGTGACAAGAATATTTTTTCCGCTTAACGGGCCGGGAGCTGTCATGATTGATCAAGCTCCGCTTTCACGCGCTCAATTAATGTTTTAGCACCCCGCCTGCCCAGAATGCCGGCAGCTTGCTCACCTGCAGCCTGCGGGTCGCTGCCTGATACGGTTTCTTTCAACACGGTTTTTCCATCCGGCGAGGCGACAAGCGCGGCCAGCGAAACGGCGCCTTCATCAGTCAGCTTCGCAAGCCCCGCGATCGGAACCTGGCAGCCGCCCTCCATTTTATCAAGGAACACCCGCTCGGCGCGGACGGTTACAGCTGTTTCTTCATGGTTTAATTTTGCAAGTCCTTCCAGAAGTATTGCGTCATCTGCCCGGCATTCGACTGCGAGCGCGCCTTGCCCGACGGCTGGCAGGCACACAGCAGGATCAAGGAATTCCGTCACTGTTTCTGCGCTCCACCCCATCCGTTTCAAGCCTGCAGCTGCGAGGATAATCGCATCATAGTCCCCGTTTCTTAATTTTTCAAGCCTTGTATCAATATTGCCGCGGATCCATTTCATCTCTAAATCCCCGCGCGCCGCAAGCAGCTGGGCACCGCGCCGCAAACTGCTTGTCCCGACTTTTGCCCCTTTTGGAAGGTCAGCAAATTTGACATGGTTCTTTGAGATCAGCGCGTCCCTGCAGTCTTCCCGCTCAGGCACGCAGCCGATAACGAGTCCTTCAGGCAGCACTGCAGGCATATCTTTCATACTATGTACAGCCATGTCAATCTCATGGTTCAGCATGGCTTCTTCAATTTCTTTGACAAACAAGCCTTTCCCGCCGACTTTGGATAATGTCACATTCAGCACTTTATCGCCTTTAGTCACGATTTCTTTGATTTCAAAGCGGAACGGCAGCCCGAGTTGTTCAAGCTGCGCCACGACCCATTTTGTCTGCGTTATGGCGAGCTTGCTCCGTCTCGTGCCGACAGTAATTGTTCTCACTTTAGAAGCCCCCTTTTTAAAAATACAAATGAAAACCGGATAATCCCGTGATGAAAAAGAAATTGACAAACACAATCAAAAAAGCGGCCGTATTCCAATAGGCCAGCCCTTTTCCATAAACCAGGCGCCGCTCTGCAGCATATAAAAGCATGCCATACACAAACAGCACGATGAATGAGCCGATAATTTTCGGATCAAACCAGTGAATTCCCGGCAGTTTTAAATATGCCCACCGCAGCCCGAGGATTAAACCAAGGAGCAGTATCGGAACCGCGATAGCGATCAGGGATTTTGCCAGTTTTTCCAGCTTTGAAAGATCCTGGAGGCGCCATAACCGGTGGCTCCACTTTTTTTCTTTTAGCCACTTATATTGTAATAAATAAAGCAGTGAAAAAACAAAGGATATAGAAAATAAAACATAGGACAGCAAAGCCATCGTAATATGGAGCAGCAAAAGTTCCGAAACCATCTGATTGCCAATCGCACTTTCAGCCATCCGTTCGGGAGCAAAAGTATGAATGGTCATCACGAAAAACCCGATCACATTCGTAAAGAATACGGTAAAGTCGTTGCGCAGCAGGCGATTGATGACAAGTGACAAAGAAACAAGCACCCAGGCATAAAAATAAAGCCCCTCCGACAAGGTCAAAACCGGAAAGCGGCCGGTGCTGTACATGTATAAACATAAAAACACGGTTTGCAGCGCCCACACAATAAAAAGGCAGCGGAAGGCAATCTGATTTGCCTTCCGGTTCTGGTACAGAAAGTCCAGAAAGTACAGCAGGATACTGGCTGCATAGAGGACAATCATCACCTCATGCAATCTTGTCAACTCAAGTAAATACATCGCGCCCGGCTCCGTTTAATTAGAATAAGAAGGTTGGGCCCTGAAATCATTTGGCCTGCTTTCCGCCGCGGTTTCAGGGGACCGTTCCGCCTTTGTTTCCTGCAGATTAAAAATTTGTTGGAACAGTTCAAGGTTTTGCGCCGCATTTGGCCCCCCTGCCAGCTCCTTCGCCTGCGTGATCGGGCTTTTCAGCATCTGATTGATAATGCTTTTCGTATGCTTGCTGATCACTTTGCGTTCACGTTCGGATAAATCGGGCAGTTTGCGTTCGATGCTTTTCATCGTTTCCGCCTGGATCGATAGCGCCTGTTCGCGCAAAGCAGTTATGATCGGGACAACGCCAAGCATATTCACCCATTCGTTAAAGCTTTCAACGGTTTCCCGGATCATGCTCCTGATTTTTTGCGCGGCTTTTTCCCGTTCCCGCAAATTGGATGCAACGACATCTTCCAAATCATCGATATCATAGAGGAAAACCGAATCCAGTTTGCCTGCTGATGGATCAATATCGCGCGGTACAGCGATATCCACCAGAAGAAGCGGGCGGCTGCTCCTTTGCTTTACCGCTTTCTCCAGCAGATCATTGGTCAGTACATAATCTTTTGACGATGTGGAAGAAATCACAATATCTGCTTCCGCAAGCGCCTGATTGAGCTGCTGGACCGTATCCGCCTTTCCATTAAAACGGGCAGCAAGTTTCTGTGCTTTTTCATAGGTGCGATTGATCACCTTGATATGTTGGGCGCCGCTGCCATAGATATTTTCAATCGCCAGCTCGCCCATCTTTCCGGCACCAACAATCAGCACCTGCCTGTTTTCCAGCGAACCGAAGATTTTTTTGGCAAGCTCAACTGCCGCATAGCTGACAGAAACCGCGTTCGAAGCAATTTCTGTTTCTGTATGCGCTTTTTTCGCGACAGTCACCGCATCTTTAAATAAACGATTAAAGATTGTTCCCGTTGTTTTCAATTGCTGTGCCGCCAAAAAGCTGTCCTTTACCTGGCCGAGTATCTGTGTTTCCCCGAGCACCATCGAATCAAGCCCGCAAATAACGCTGCATAAATGCTCAATCGCTTCATTCTCTTCATAAATAAACAAGTACGGGGTAAATTCTTCTTTATCAATATGGAACCATTCAGAAAGAAAATCTTTAATATAATAGCGTCCGGTGTGAGCCTGATCAACAACGGCATAAATTTCCGTACGGTTGCAGGTTGAGACAATCACATTTTCCAAAATGCTTTTTTTATGCTTCAGCGCCGTCATGGCGTCTTTAAGTTCCGCCTCATCAAAAGACAGCCTTTCGCGAATTTCAACCGGAGCCGTTTTATAATTTAAGCCGACTACCATTGTCCTCATAATCTATAGAGGCACCCCCAAACATCATTCTCCAAAAAATAGATGATTTGCAATGAAATTTCATCATCACTTATGTTATCATCATACATATAGAACCCTTTCAATCATTTTCCCTTTTTGTACAGGAAAAATGTTTCCCTTACTGTAAAATAACAAAAATATGCGGTATGTTCAAGTATCTCGTATTGTTGAAAGCAGTGATTCGATGAAAAGCCGGAAGATTTTTCCCGCTATTATCTTAATTGGATTTGGCTTGTATTTTTATCTGCAGCGCTATGAACAAAGCGGTTTTCAAGAATATTTTACCTGGCCGACACTCCTTATCATTGTCGGGCTGGCTTTTCTCGGGCAGGGTTACTGGGGGCGCGAATCCGAATCGATTTTGCCTGGCGTGATTCTCGTTGGGTTCGGGCTCCATTTCCACGTTGCCGGTAAAGTTGCCATTTGGCCCGACAATATCGGGATTTTCATTTTGATCATTGCCCTCGGCTTTTTGCTGCGCTACCAAAAAACCGGTGACGGCATTTTTTATGGGATTTTATTTTTGGCCCTTTCTGTCTTACTGTTATTCTCAGATAAAGCGATAGCCTGGTTCGGCCTGTTTGAAAATCATGTCACATCCCTCGTAAATTTCTGGCCGGCAGTGCTTGTTGTGATCGGCCTTTATCTGCTGCTTTTTAAGCGGAAAGGGCGGCGCTAAAAAGCTGATCATTGCTGTATAATACAAGCTTATGCATTTGGATGTTTTTCTATTTTTAAAATCCAAAAAAGCCCGGGCCGCGGCAAGATGCCGGAACCCGGGTTTTTTATGCTTGTCTTTTTTTGAGGGTGGCCCAGATTTTATCTTTGCCTTCCCCTGTTTCGGATGAAAACAGGATGATTTCGTCTCCGCTTCTTAATTTCAGCGTGTCCCTTGCCGTTTTCAGATGGCTTGCCCACTTTCCTTTTGGGATTTTATCGGCTTTTGTTGCCACCACGATGCAAGGGATCTGATGGTGTTTTAAAAAATCATACATCAGGCAATCGTCATTTGTCGGCGGATGCCTGAGGTCAACAATTAACAGAACGGCTTTTAGCTGTTCTCTTATGGTGATATAGGTTTCAATCATTTTTCCCCATTTTTCCCGCTCCAGTTTTGATACTTTCGCAAAACCATAGCCTGGAACATCGACAAAATACATGCTGTTTTCGATTTTATAAAAATTCAAGGTTTGCGTTTTTCCAGGCTTTGATGAGGTCCGGGCCAGCGCTTTCCGGTTAATCATTTTATTGATAAAAGAAGACTTCCCCACATTTGACCGGCCCGCAAGCGCGAATTCCGGCAGGCGGTCATTCGGATACTGTTCTTTCTTCACCGCACTTATCACCAGTTCTGCCTCGTTTACTTTCATCTCTCTTCACCTGCAATCGCGATTTCGATCACTTCGTCCATATGCGAAACGGGATAAAACGTTAAATCCTCGCGCACGCTTTCTGGAATGTCATCTAAATCTTTTTCATTTTCTTTTGGGATCACGATTTTTTTCAGACCGGCCCGGTGCGCGCCCAGCGATTTTTCTTTCAGTCCGCCGATTGGCAGTACCCGGCCGCGCAACGTTATTTCACCGGTCATGCCGACTTCTTTATGGACGGCGTGCTTTGTCAGTGCCGAAATCAGGGCAGTTGCGATCGTAATTCCCGCGGACGGCCCGTCTTTCGGCACGGCGCCCTCCGGAACATGGATGTGAATATCGTATGTTTCATGGAAATCTTCCGGCAAGCCAAGCTCCTGCGCTTTTGAGCGGACAAAGCTGAAAGCAGTTTGCGCGGATTCTTTCATGACATCCCCTAGTTTCCCGGTCAAAACGAGCTTCCCTTTTCCTGGCGACAGGGATACTTCAATCTGCAGCGTATCACCGCCAACTGTCGTATAGGCCAAGCCGGTTGCGACACCGACCTGGTCTTCCATCTCGGCCTGGCCATAGTGGAAGACCGGCTTGCCAAGAAATTCTTCAAGATTTTTCGCATTCACCGTGACACGTTTTCTTTTGCCGGAAACGATAATTTTTGCCGTTTTCCTGCAAATCTCTGCCAGTTTCCTTTCAAGGCTGCGGACACCCGCCTCACGTGTATAGCGGCGCACAATCAATTGCAGCGCATCTACATTCACGCGCAGCTGGTTGCGGTTCAAACCGTTTTCTTTGATTTGTTTCGCAAGCAGATGGGTTTTCGCAATTTCAATTTTTTCCAGCTCTGTATAGCCGGCAATTGAAATGATTTCCATACGGTCGCGCAACGGGCCGGGAATGGTGGTTAAATCATTGGCGGTTGCAATGAACATCACTTTTGATAAATTGTACGGTTCTTCAATATAGTGGTCACTGAACGTATGGTTTTGTTCCGGATCCAGTACTTCCAGCATAGCAGCGGACGGGTCGCCGCGAAAAACATTGGACATCTTATCGATTTCGTCCAGCAAAAATACCGGATTGATTGTACCGGCTTTTTTCATACCCTGGATGATCCTGCCCGGCATCGCGCCGACATAGGTCCGCCGGTGGCCGCGGATTTCCGATTCATCGCGGACGCCGCCAAGCGATACACGGACAAATTTCCGGCCGAGTGATTTGGAAATTGAGCGGGCAAGGCTTGTTTTCCCGACTCCCGGCGGTCCGACCAGACAGAGGATTGGCCCCTTGATCGATTGGGTCAGCTGCTGGACGGCCAAATATTCGAGCACGCGCTCCTTTACTTTTTCCAAACCATAATGGTCTTCATTAAGGATTCTTTCGGCTTTGGCAATATTTAAATCGTCTGTCGTTGCCTGTGACCATGGCAATGAAATCAGCCATTCCAAATAATTGCGGATCACCGAGCTTTCAGAGGAAGTGGCCGGGATTTTTTCATAGCGGTCTAATTCTTTGAAAGCGGTATTGGCAACCTGCTCGGGCATACCCGCTTGCAGGATTTTTTCTTTCAATTCATTTACTTCCGCCGTTTTACCTTCTTTATCCCCCAGCTCTTTCTGGATCGCTTTCATCTGCTCGCGCAAATAATATTCTTTTTGCGTCCGCTCCATCGATTTTTTTACGCGCTGGCTGATTGATTTTTCCAGATTTAAAATTTCCTGCTCATTTTTGATCAAATCGATCAATTTTTGCATGCGTTCTTTGACATCAATCGTTTCAAGAATTTCCTGCTTTTGCGACAGCTTGAGCGGCAGGTGGGAGGCGATGACATCCGCAGCCCTGCCGCCGTCTTCCATATCTGACACGGATGCAAATGTTTCACTTGTTATTTTTTTAGACTGGCTGATATATTGGCTGAAAAAATCCAGCATCGTCCGCATGAGTGCTTCTGATTCCGGCTCCGAAACGAAATGGTCATCAAATGTTTGGACATGAACGGAGTAATAAGTACCTAAATCCTTGAAACGGGTAATTTTCGCACGCTGCACGCCTTCAACCAGAACACGGATTGTCCCGTTTTGAAGTTTCATCATTTGATTTACTTTTGTGAGCGTGCCGATTTGATACAGATCTTCCTGCTGCGGTTCATCAATGGACACATCTTTCTGTGCCGTTAAAAAGATTTCATTGCCATTAATCATCGCTTTTTCAAGGGCCTGGACAGAATAATCCCTTCCCACATCCAGATGCAGAACCATGGAGGGAAACACGAGTACTCCTCTTAAAGGAAGCAAAGGCACATGATATCCGGTTTGAACTTTCATAAAAAGCACCCCTATCTCTTCACTGTTTAAAAGGGGGCTGCCTGATTAACCCCCTAATAACGCATTGTCATTAAAATGTTTATTTAAAGCGATGTCCAGCACTTCTTCCAGTTTGAATACAGGCAGGATTGAAATTCCTTTTATTTCTTTTAAGGACGTCTGCATGTTTTCGGCAGGTATGATGACCGTTTTTGCCCCGGACTGTGCCGCTGCTTTAACTTTCGCATAAACGCCGCCGATCGGTTTGACATTTCCGTGAATACTGATTTCTCCTGTCATGGCCACCGTATGGTCAACCGGAATTTTATAAATGGCCGAATAAATACCTGTTGCCATCGCAATCCCCGCTGACGGACCGTCAATCGGAATGCCGCCCGGGAAATTAACATGGATATCGTATTGGTCGGCAGGGACCCCCATTGTTCTCAGCACTGTGATGACATTCTCAATGGACCCTCTTGCCATGCTTTTTCTGCGGACGGATTTGCCCTGCCCGCCGATGCTTTCTTCTTCGACGATGCCGGTAATATTAATCGTGCCTTTTTCTTTTGCCGGGATCGCCGCAACTTCGATTTCCAAAAGCATCCCCATGTTTGGTCCGCTTACGGCCAACCCATTGACAAGCCCGACTTTCGGCTGATCCGCAATCTTTTTATCGTAGCGCGGGGACAGCTGGCTGGATTGGACAACCCATTCAAGGTCTTCATTGAGGATATGATCCCGTTCCGCCTGGATAGCAAGCCCGGCTGCGATCTGCACCATATTAACAGCTTCCCTGCCGTTTCTCGTATACTGTGCTAAAATATTTAACCCATGCTCATTGATCGCAACCTGTATTTTATCGGCTGCTTTTTTTGCAACTTGAGCAATTTCGCGGCGGTCCAATTCGCGGAAGAAGACTTCCATACAGCGGGAACGGATGGCAGGCGGAATCTCATTGGGTGTCCGTGTTGTTGCCCCGATCAGCCTGAAATCAGCCGGCAGCCCGTTTTGGAAAATATCGTGAATATGATTCGGGATATCCCGGTTTTCGGGGCTGTAATAGGCGCTTTCCAAAAAGACTTTTCTGTCTTCCAGTACTTTCAATAATTTATTCATTTGGACCGGATGCAATTCCCCGATTTCATCGATAAATAAGACGCCGCCATGTGCATGGGTTACCGCTCCCTGTTTCGGCTGTGGAATGCCGGCCTGCCCCATGGCGCCCGCCCCCTGGTAAATCGGATCGTGGACCGAACCGATTAACGGGTCGGCAATGCCCCTTTCATCAAAGCGGGCCGTGGTTGCATCCAGTTCAATAAACACGGACTGGCTGTTGAACGGGGATTTTGGATTTTTTTTAGCCTCTTCCAACACCAGCCTGGCTGCAGCGGTTTTCCCCACCCCTGGAGGTCCGTAGATAATCACATGCTGCGGATTGGGGCCGCATAAAGCTGCCTGCAGGGCTTTAATGCCGTCTTCCTGCCCGACGATATCATTGAATGAGGAAGGCCGCACCCGTTCAGCCAGAGGCGCCGATAATGAGATATCCCTCATTTTGCGAAGCTGTTCCATTTCTTTCTTTGATTCACGGTCTATGGTAACTTTTTGCGTTTTTTGGTTTTTGAGCAGATTCCAAAAATAAAGCCCGATAATCACACCAAAAAATAATTGAATGAATAAAGCAATCCCAGTCCAGCTCATCCAGTTCCCTCCAAGCGTTTTTTCATACTGACATGTTTTGGTTTTGGCTGAAGTACTGCCGTTATTTTTATACATGTAGTATCTCCGCAGGGAAAAAGGAATAAACGCAGTTTTTAAGGATCTGCCGGATTGGCGGGAAGAAAAAAGAGGCAAGCGAGATTGCTGCCCCTTTTCTTGAAATCATACTTGTTTTCTAATAAGACAGCGCCCGGCTGCAGTGCCAAACCCCTGAATTCCATCATCCCCATCCCGTCATAAAACGGCTTACATAGAGGCAGGGAACATGCACTTGCCGGGGCTGATGCAGCATTTTCGGGTTACGCTGTTTTGGTTTGGTCGCTGCCTTCAATGATCGTGCCGTCTTTGAGAATGAGTTTTGGAAACTCTTTTGTAAGCACGGATTCTTTTGTAACGATACATTTTTCAATGTCTTCACGGGATGGCAGATCAAACATGACATCCAGCATAATGCCTTCAATAATCGACCGTAAACCGCGGGCGCCGGTTTTTCTTTCAATTGCTTTTTTCGCGATTTCTTTTAAAGCTTCATCGTCGAATTCCAGTTCAACATGATCCAGCTCAAGCATTTTTTTGTACTGCTTGACGAGCGCATTTTTTGGTTTCGTCAAAATTTGAATCAGCGCCTGTTCATCCAATTGTTCCAAAGTCGCAATGACCGGCAGGCGGCCGATAAATTCCGGAATCAGCCCGAATTGGAGCAAGTCTTCCGGCAGCACATGTTTCAGCAGCGTTTTTTCGTCCAGATCATCATGCTTCGAATCACTGCCGAAACCAATGACTTTCTTGCCAAGGCGGCGTTTGATAATTTGGTCAATGCCGTCAAATGCGCCGCCGCATATAAATAGAATATTCGTGGTATCAATTTGGATAAATTCCTGATGCGGGTGTTTGCGTCCGCCTTGAGGCGGCACGCTGGCAACTGTTCCTTCAAGGATCTTCAGCAGCGCCTGTTGTACACCTTCGCCGGACACATCACGCGTAATGGACGGATTTTCCGATTTGCGGGCAATTTTATCGATTTCATCAATGTAGATGATGCCTTTTTCGGCTCTTTCCACATCGTAATCCGCTGCCTGGATCAGCTTCAGCAAAATATTTTCCACATCTTCCCCGACATAACCTGCTTCAGTTAACGAGGTCGCATCGGCAATCGCAAACGGCACATTGAGAATACGCGCCAGTGTTTGCGCAAGCAGGGTTTTCCCGCTCCCGGTCGGCCCGATTAGACAGATGTTGCTCTTTGTAAGTTCGACTTCATCGACTTTGCTGTTGGAGTTGATCCGTTTATAGTGGTTATACACGGCTACCGCAAGCGATTTTTTCGCCTCTTCCTGGCCGATTACATATTCAGCCAGAATTTCGCGGATTTCCTGCGGTTTCGGAATATCTTTGAATTCCACTTCTTCTTCGGTGCCAAATTCTTCTTCTACAATTTCCGTGCAAAGTTCAATGCACTCATCACATATATAGACGCCAGGACCAGCGACTAATTTACGCACTTGGTCCTGTGATTTACCACAGAAAGAACATTTTAACTGTTGTTTTTCATCGCTGAATTTAAACATTCCATTCACCCCTTAATTTTAACTTCTTCAAAATGGATTGACAGCCACTGTGTGCCAAATATCCGGGCACCATTTCTTATACCCCCCACTCACCATACAACTGATTTGCCATGGATTCATCAATATGTATTTGGATTGTAACACAAAATAACAACGAACAGGTAATATAATGCTGTCTATACTATTCTACACGCTTATGTAAAAATCCTACTTAATCAAGATTTTCCCTAAAACAGGCTTTATATTCTTCTCTATGTATACTTTTAAACGGGCAGTTTGTACCATTTTAGAAAACAAGACACGAACTTTTGCCGTGCCTTGATTTCTCTATCTATATTATGCAATAGTTTTGCTGTTTTGCACAAGGAATTCGATTGCCTTGCGCGTTTTTAAATCGGATTGAATGCCTTCTAAAGAACCCAGCGCACGTTTGATGTCTTCTACAGACATCTTGTACATTTCAGACATGTTGGCGAGTTCTGCTTCGACTTCTTCGTCCGATACTTCCAGATTTTCCGCATCGGCAATCGCTTCAAGCGTTAAACTATAGCGGACACGTTTTTCCGCATCTTCTTTCATTTGATCGCGGAGTTCGGATTCTTTTTGGCCGGAGAATTGATAATACAGATCCAGGTTCAGACCCTGTTGAGACAAGTTTTGTTCAAATTCCTGCATCATCCGGTTTACTTCTGTGTTTACCATTGCTTCAGGAATATCAATTTCTGCATTTTCAGCTGCCTTCATGACCACTGCATCTTCAATGGCATGTTTAGCGGCATGTTCTTTGGAATGTTTCAGGTTTTGCTTGATTTTTTCTTTCAGGGCATCCAAAGTTTCGACTTCATCATCCGCATCCTGTGCGAATTCATCATCAAGTTCAGGCAGATGTTTTGACTTGATTTCATGGACTTTCACCTTGAATACAGCAGGTTTGCCGGCAAGATCGGCAGCATGGTATTCTTCAGGAAATGTCACTTCAACCTCTTTTTCATCGCCGGTTGCAACGCCCACTAATTGTTCTTCAAAGCCGGGGATGAAGCTGTTTGAACCCAATTCAAGGGAATAGTTTTCAGCTGCGCCGCCATCGAATGCTTCGCCATCGACAAAGCCTTCGAAATCGATCACAACCGTGTCACCCATTTCAGCTTTCCCGTCTTCTTTAACAACGAGCTCAGCAAGGCGTTCCTGCATATTCTTTAATTCTTTTTCAACATCTTCATCGGTTACTTCTGTATCCGGCTCTTCAACTTCCAAGCCTTTGTATTCGCCTAATTTAACTTCAGGTTTAACTGTCACAGTCGCTTTGAAGATTAAAGTTTTTCCTTTTTCGATTTGTTCCACATCAATATTTGGCGTATCGACTGGTTCGATGCCGGTTTCGTCAATTGCTTTTGCATATTCTTTTGGAACCAGCATATCAAGTGCATCCTGGTACAGAGATTCTACGCCGAAACGTTTTTCAAAAAGTGCACGCGGCATTTTTCCTTTTCGGAAACCCGGCACATTGATTTGTTTAACTACTTTTTTAAAGGCCTTATCCAAGCTTTCATCAACAGCTGCAGCATCTACTTCAACTGTCAGAACGCCTTGGTTGCCTTCTGTTTTTTCCCATTTTGCAGACATACATTTCCCTCCAACAATCTATAAATAGTAATGGAATCACAAAAATAAATAGATAGGCTCTTTGTCGATATTCCTTATCTATCGGCTTTTTCCAAATGATTTTAATTGAAAAAAGACAGTATGCAACCATTTAATTATAACATAGGTTTTTTGTCTTTCAAGAATCCGCTACAGATTCGGCAAAGAAATTTGTTCTAATTCATCAAGATACGCAATCGCGTCCTGGAGTGCCTCCCAATTAACGGAATAGTACATCGCAATTTTTTCCATATACTCATCCTGGCCGTATAAACGGAGCCCCAGGCTGTAGTAAGCCGCCGCCCAAAGCTCGACATCAAAAGGATCCGGTTCAAACGGGTACAACAGGAAAAAATGCCGGTCCATCATCGTTTTAATGTGGGTGAAAAGCGTGGGATTCTTTTGTTCAACGTCTTTTGACAGTTGATGGAGCAGGAGATTGTACAAAGGCGTTTCAAAAATCGGCATGAGTTCAGCCGGGCTGATGGTATCCCGTCTGCCGAATTTCTGAATTTCAAATACATCTGTATTTTGCTGTTCTTTTAATACATTGATCAACAGGGTTTGAATAAACGGATGCTGGTTAGGGTCCTGAATATACGCCTTGATTTCATCCAGATAGGGCTGAATATTTTCATGAACCAGTTTTGAAATTCTGAATATCTGTTCCTGCAAATCGTCCGAATCAAAAAGTTTTGCATGTGAACCGGATTCCGGCATCGCATCCTTGCCTGGGAGGCGTTTTTCGCTGAAAACCAGCAGCTTTTCATAATGCCCCTTTTTTTCAGGCGGCAATTCTTTTTCTTCCAGCAGCACATTGATCATGCTTACGATTTCTTCATGCTCACCCAATTGTACAAGAATCATCAGAAATAAGTCCATGATCTCGAAGTAATCGCCAATGCCCCGGTGCAGCAAGTCCCTTCCTTGTTCTTTCGCCTCTTGATAATCACCGATTTGGTATAGTGTAATCATCAAGGCCTTCCCGACTTCCGCATCGTCCGCGTCCAGGCTGCGGGCCTGGCGCAGCAAATCGGCAGCTTCTTTATACGCTTTTTCTTCAATGCAGTCCAGCCCCCGCTTCAGCAATCGTTCTTTCAACTGCGGAAACAGCACTACATTGCTTTTTTTCGGTTCTTTTTCTTCATTTTTCATCTTTCGACCGCCTTCTTCATCATCCGTCACTAGTGTAGCATGACGGCCTCTATTTGACAAAAAACGGGCTTTCCGGCAAAACAAAAAGGCCAAACACCGTAACCATTCCCTTAAGTGTTCGGCCTGTACGATCCGGCTTATTCTTCATCTTTTTTCGGTTTTATGTTGGTCGCATCTTCATCTTTGGCAAATTCTGTACTGTAAGCAAGTTGCTGCCGTTTCGATTGTGCCGGGCGTCCGGATTTTTCCGTGTCTGATTTCAGCAAATACCGGTGCACAAACACTTCCGAAGCAGAAATGATGATGGCGGCAATGATGCTGCCCCAGGCAATCTGCAGATAATGATTCAGTACCACGCTTCCGAAAATCCATACGGCCGCATAGACCAGCAGAAAATCCACTACTGTTGCTTTCCAGTTCCCAATCCGCGGCAAAAGCAGCAAATCACCAATAATAAATGAAACAACGGTAACAAGCAGACTGAATGACAGAATATCCGTAATGTTTGCGTCAAAAAATAAATCAAGTGCAATCGCAAAGGCAATGATTGCAACAACTAATTTCATTATAAGCGCTGTAGCATATCGCAAAATAAAGTCCTCCCTTTTTAAACTTACAGCCAAAACAGGAATTTTTTCGTTTTTGCTGGACAGTTTTACTTTTAGTTTGTCCAATTTGGCGGTGATTAAACACGAAATTTCATCTGATTATCTTTTTAACGGCTGTAAAAAAGGGTAAAGCAGTACCGGCAGATATTTTTTTAATGGAGGGATACAATGAAAAAATCAACGGCGAATCTCATTTCGGGTGCTTTACTTTCAGCAGGCGGGGCTGTACTGGCAATGGCCGCTTGCAGCAAACTGCGGAAAGATCAATACGAAACACTTGAGGATACAGATATGAGAAACAGCAAAAAATCGACCGGATGGAAAGCGTCGATGCCGGAAAAGATCCGGATGAAAAAGGGCTGACACAACTTGATTCCACCCACCGCTCCGAATGGGTCGCAAACGGCTTTCCGCAAACCCATCAAAAGATGAAAGAGCTGGAAAAAGAAGAATGAAAATAAAATTTATCTTGTGGCAAGTGAAGAATGAGGACAATAACCTAAATTCAATACTTAAGCAAACAGGGCTTTAATTAAAGCCCTGTTTGCTTTATGGTCGTTTGATTTAGAATACCTGCAGTGTTTAATCATGCTGCCAATGGTTTTGTAAAAAGTTTTTTAGTGCTAACAAGGTCATAAACATGCTCCATGTGAATAAGATTGTTTCTGATGTAAGAATATTTCTTTCTCTTTTTTGCAGCGACCATTATATTTGGCCAGTATGTGATGTTTTCAATCTCTTCCCAGAAAAATAAAAAATGCTCAATTTGTCCTAACTGGACGTGGATACGTCCCAGGAGGGATTCGAACCCCCGACCGACGGCTTAGAAGGCCGTTGCTCTATCCAGCTGAGCTACTGGGACATTTTTCAAATTTTTTCTCAGGAACATCTATTATTATACTGAGCAAACAATGTATTGTCAATAAAAATTTTTTGCCTTCCCTATATCTCCGATTGCGCTCCTAAAAAATAAGCAGCAATCGGAATGTTTGACTGAAATAAACATAAGATTAGATCGTAAAGACCTGGCGCAAGTCCTGCAATTCGCGGTGCTTGTCCGTGTAAAAAGAGACGCGGATGGCATTGCCTTCTTTCTCAACGATCGCATAGGTTTTTTCAACCCTCCCCCTTGGCATCAAGAGGCTCCCCGGATTGAGAAACAGGCGGTTGTCAATGATTTCAGCACCGAGCATATGGGAATGACCGAAAAATACAAAATGAGCACCGACTTCTTTCGCTTTATAGGACAAATTCATTAAGGTCATTTTCACATTATAATGATGGCCATGCGTCACAAAAATCGTATTGCCGCCGATTTCTTCCGTAATATCAAGCGGAAATTTTCTTTCGTAATCACAGTTGCCGCGGACCGTGAGAAAATCCTTGATTTCTTTCTGCCCCGCCCTGAGTTCAGAATCCCCGCAGTGGATCATGGCATCCACTTGATCGCGGTAACGGTTTTCAAGTTCAAACAGTTCATCTGTCAAACCATGGCTGTCACTAACAATCAGCAATTTCATTTTTTTCCCTCCCCGAAAATAAGATGCAAGGAATCCGCTAATTTCGTCAATGCGTTCGCCCGGTGGCTGATTTTGTTTTTTTCGTGCGGAGGGAGCTCGGCCAATGTTTTTCCGGACGGCAGCATGAAAATGGGATCGTAGCCGAAGCCGTTACCGCCTCTCCGTTCACGTGTAATGATTCCCTTTAAACTTCCTGAAACGGTAAACGTTTGTTTGCCCGGCTGCGCCACCGCCAGCGTACAGTAAAATGCTGCTGTACGCTTATCATCCGGCACTTTCTCCATTTCAGCAAGCACCTTGTCAATATTGGCTTCGTCATTTTTATCTTCCCCGGCATAACGGGCCGAAAATACACCTGGCCTGCCATCGAGCGCGTCAATCACCAGCCCTGAATCATCCGCGATCGCCGTAATACCGAACGCTTTGGAAACAGCCTCCGCTTTTAAAATGGCATTTTCTTCAAATGTGCGCCCCGTTTCCTCCACATCCATCGCATCTTTAAAGTCCAGCAGCGTTTTTACTTCTAACCCGTACCGGGAAAACAGCGCTTCAAATTCCTTCGCTTTCCCTTTATTTTTCGTTGCAATGATAACAACCGGCACCATTCGTTCCCCCTATTTTTCATAATTTATTTTATGTATGTTTGCTACTGCTTGCCGCGCAAATCACCTGCGTATTGCCGGCATAAAATCAGGACAGATCCTTCCGCGTGAATGAAACAATCGCTTTCAATATGTACCGGCTTTAACCGGGATGATTCCCGCCCATGCCACCTGCACTGCATGGCTGTCCCTGAAAAGTTGCAAATGTTACAATATGTACCGGCTTTAACCGGGATGATTCCCGCCCATGCCACCTGCACTGCATGGCTGTCCCTGAAAAGTTGCAAATGTTAATCGAGTAGGAGGCTAATCATTATTTGATTAGCCGACCTCTCACACCACCGTGCGTACGGTTCCGTACACGGCGGTTCTAAAGTTTACGACCTTACAGACAGATAATAATCCAGAAAACTTATATACCTTGCTCTTCGGAAGAGTTCGTTTGTTAAGGTTCTGGTTAAGATATGGCTGCCGGCAATTCTCCAGTAGCCTTTTCTTGTGTTTGCCCATTCCCAAGCTTTACTTTTATTGATCCCTAATTTCTTGAGCCAATAAAATCTTGTGC
>NZ_KB893978.1 GCF_000374345.1 Heyndrickxia acidiproducens DSM 23148 | reverse complement strand
ACCTCCCGCGGTAAGACGATTCCCTTTCATTCCATGCACCCGTATCATTTACGCCTCCACATCCGGATAGCTTTTGGGCTTTGACTTGTTTGGCAGTCTTACCCTGTAAGAGTACGCCTGATGGTATTCGTGTTCCTCGGGTCAGAATTTTGCCTCCAGCTTCCTTCAGATTCCACTTCACAATGGACACCCTTGCTCTTGGCTAATGGTTGGTCGCTATCTACCCCCATAGCGGACTTTCGCCGCCTAGCGAATCGTCATGCGCGGCGCACCATAAAAGATCCTCCCGGTACGGGAGGATCTTTTTTATGTATATCTGCTAAACTAAAATTATTAAAGGTTATGGAATGTCTTGAATTTGTCAAAGATTCTTTGAAAATCATTTGTGTCCATTGTGCCAACATACTTGTGTTTTACTGTATTTGAATCTACTGCATTGTACCAGTCGTACTGTACCCAGGATTGTTGGTCCAAGTTAGCAGCTGGCCAATGGACGATCTCTTCACGGTAAGGAAATCTGGGGTTCGGTTCAGAAGTAGTGACCTTACATAGTAAAGCAACGTTGGTCTGTGAATCTGCATACATGCAAAGAGCGGGGCGAAACCTGCTCCCCACTCCTGGGGATTGATACGCAAAATCAAGTTTGTATATATCCCCTGGCTGCATCATTCTTCAATCCACTCCATATCACGAGGATTGTTCCGATCCAGGACGATTTGACCTTCATCATTTGTTCGCAAGCTATGCTGATTGAGGTTTCTCATAACCTTACTCATATCAATTCCGACAGCAATTTTTTTATTGGCTTCCGCATGGGCTTTTGTTACTTCTGTCAGAGTAACTGACATTTGATACTTCCTCCCCTTTTTCGCCATACTTATCACCACCTTTCAAAAAGGTTAATTGGTCATAGTATGGTCAGCGATTCGTACTATAATACTTGCGGTGAGTTATGCTACTTTATAATATGAATACCCTAACGTAATAGTACAAAAACGGGAATTCAATGTCAATGAATACCTTTCCACATTTTCAGCCAAAAACTTTAAATAGGGTTTGCTGAAGGAAACGTATCAAATTTTGGTTTGTATCCGATTCATTTAGCAAGCTAAGTTTTATTTTGATCGAGCTGCTCAAAGATTGGCAGTTTGCCTTGTAAGAGAAGGTGGCATATTCCCAGAAAAAACAACCTTTGAATCATAGCGGCTACAATTAAACTTCTCAATTATTTAGGAAGACCTGTGGCAGTTAGAATTCTGATATATTGGATGTAAATGAAATAGTAAAAAGCAAAGAAACCCTTGATATACAAGGGTTTCGGTGATGTTTGAAATCAATTCTTTTCGTTTTATGGAGACGGTGGGAGTCGAACCCACGTCCAGAGATATCGCCACTTAAGCGTCTACGAGCGTAGCCGGTATATTCGCGTTTCGCGCTGCCTTATGCCTATCGGCGGGCGTCCGGCGCGCTAGCCTGATTGGTCTCTTCCTTCGTCCCCAGGCAGAGGACTGCCGGCGTATCCCACTAAAGTTGAGACCCTTACCCTACCACATGGGCGATGGAGGGAGGATCCGCTAGCTACTTATTAGGCAGCTAAAGCGAGGTTTTGGTTAGATTTGCCAGTTATATTTAGGCGTTGCGTTTTAACGAGGACGGCCCCTCGGCCCGCAGCTTAAGCTCAAACTACCCCTGTCGAATCCATAACGTCCCCGATATAAAAAAGGGAAGTATTGGATCAAGGAACATGAAGCTTTACTGCTTTCATTCTCTAACTGGCTTACATACATTATTATAACATGAATCGCGGATCTTGCAATTGTTAGTTTTTGCCTGCTGCCGTTACCGCTGCCTGGCTTTAAAGGCCCGTTCTATTTCGCGGTTGGCTTCTTTCCTTTTCAGGGCTTCACGCTTATCATAATTCTTTTTCCCGCGGGCGAGGCCGAGCAAAACCTTTGCATAACCGTTTTTTAAATAAATTTTTAATGGAACTAAAGAATAACCCTGCTCTTTCGTCTCGCCGATCAATTTGTTGATTTGCTTGCGGTGCAGTAAAATTTTTCTAATCCGCAGCGGGTCATGGTTATAGCGGTTGCCCTGCTCATAAGGGCTGATGTGCATATTGTACAAATACACTTCCCCTTTTTCAATCCGTGCAAACGAATCCTTTAAATTCACACGGCTGGCGCGGATCGATTTGATTTCGGTGCCCTGCAGGACAATCCCCGCTTCATATGTTTCTTCAATAAAATAATCGTGGCGGGCTTTTTTATTTTGTGCCAGCACTTTCCCTTCACCTTTAGGCATTTCGTTTCCCCTCCGTAAAGGTTAGCCGGGAAAAACCCGGTTACCTTCTTTTTGCTCTTTTCTTTTTCTTTTTCGGCGGCCTCGTGGACCACTCATCCTGGTCCTTTTGGCCTGGTTTATGATGGGATGATTTTCCGGAACGGACTTTAACAATTTTCTTTGGCCGTTCTCCCGCCTGTTTTTTCGGCTTATTGTTTTTCATCCCGACAATTTCAAAGTCTATATTGCGTTCCTCTTTATTGACGTTGAGCACCCGGATCCTGATTTCATCCCCAATCCGGAATACGTTCCCCGTCCTTTCCCCGATCATCGCAAATTGGCGGTCATTGTAATGGTAATAATCATCAGTCATGTAGCTGACATGGACAAGGCCTTCAATCGTATTCGGCAGTTCAACAAACATCCCGAAATTCGTCACGGAACTAATAATGCCGTCAAATTCTTCGCCAATTTTATCTTCCATAAATTCAGCTTTCTTCAATTCATCCGTATCCCGTTCCGCATCCACAGCCCGGCGCTCCATTTTAGACGAATGGTCGGCAACTTCCGGCAACCGCTCGTTCCACTTTTCTTTTGTCGTCTCGCCCAATTTTCCTTCAATTAAATACGTGCGGATCAAACGGTGGACGATTAAATCCGGATAGCGGCGGATTGGCGATGTGAAATGCGTATAAAATTTCGTCGACAGCCCAAAGTGCCCGATGCATTCCGTGTCATACTTTGCCTGCTGCATCGACCGCAGCATCACTGTAGACACAACCATTTCTTCCGGGCGGCCTGCGACAGTCTCGATAATTTCCTGCAAGGCGCGCGGATGGACAGCGTTCGCAGTGCCGCGGACAATCAAACCGAAATTTGTAATAAATTCAAAGAAGCGCTGCAGTTTATCTGCTTTCGGCTCATCATGAATCCGGTAAATAAACGGCACATCCAGCCAGTAAAAATGCTCCGCAACGGTTTCGTTTGCAGCCAGCATGAATTCCTCAATCAGTTTTTCCGCAACGGACCGTTCGCGCAGCACCACGTCACGCGGCTTGCCGTTTTCATCAACCAGCACTTGTGCTTCTTTAAAATCAAAATCAATCGCGCCCCGCTGCATCCTTTTCTTTCGTAAAATATCCGCGAGTTCCGCCATCGTTTCAAACATCGGCACAAGTGCTTCGTAATGCTTGCGGGTTTCTTCATCATGGCCGACAAGGATTTTGTTGACATCAGCATATGTCATCCGTTCCGTCGTTTTAATGATACTTTCAAAAATCTCATGGCCGACAACAGTCCCGTTTTCATCAATTTCCATCTCGCAGGAAAGCGTAAACCGGTTCACACGCGGATTTAAAGAACAAATGCCGTTTGAGAGCCTGTGCGGGATCATTGGAATGACACGGTCAACCAAATAAACGCTTGTCCCGCGTTCAAAAGCTTCACGGTCAATTGGCGATCCTTCTGTCACATAATGGCTGACATCAGCAATATGGACACCCAGTTTGTAATGGCCGTTAGCAAGTTTTGTAATCGTCACGGCATCGTCCAAATCCTTTGCATCCGCACCGTCAATCGTGACAATCACCTGGTCCCTTAAATCGCGGCGGTTTCCAATTTCTTTTTCATCGATTTCATCCGGCACCGCATTCGCCTGTTCCAGCACTTCATCCGGAAAAGCTTGCGGCAGCCCGTATTGGTGGATAATTGATAAAATATCGACACCCGGATCATTTTTATGGCCGAGAATTTGAATGACTTCGCCTTCCGCGTTTTTCGTGCCCTCCGGATAAGAAGTAATGTGTACAATCACTTTATGTCCTTCAACAGCGCCGCCGTTTGCCGTTTTTGGAATAAAAATATCACTGCCAAAACGCTTATCATCGGGTACAACGAAGCCGAAATGCTTGCTTTCCACATAGGTGCCGACAAGCTCTGTCTGGCCGCGTTCCAAAATCCGTACCACCGTACCTTCCTGGCGCTGTCCGGAACTTCTGCTTGATACGCGGACGATGACAGTGTCCCCGTTTAAAGCATGATTCGTTTCATGAGGCGGAATAAAAATGTCGTCCATCCCCGGTTCATCGGGCGCCACAAATGCGAAGCCTTTCGGGTGCCCGATCAGCTTGCCGCGGATTAAATTCATTTTTTCCGGCAAACCGTAGCGGTTGCTTCTTGTCCTAACCACCAGCCCTTTTTCTTCCATATAGACAAGCACTTTGACAAACTCTTTAAACGCAGATGAATCCTGAATGCCAAAAGCTTTTTCCAGTTCCTGGACAGTCAGCGGCTTATACGTTTCTTCTTTCATATAGGATAATATTTTCTCCACATTTTGTTGGAATTGATCCATTCTTTTCCCTCCTTTTAAGGGAGTATTTACACCGACCAGTCAAGTGTTTCAAGAAATTGAAAGACATCCTCGTGAAGCTGTTCCTTTTCCTGTCCCAATGTGATCACATGGCCGGAGTTTTCATACCATTTTAATTGTTTTTGTGTTGATTCTACCTTAGAATAAATAATCCGTGCGCTTTCCGGATTGATCATTTCGTCATGGCGGGCCTGTACAATAAAAGCCGGCGCATAGATGAGGTCCACGTGGCGCCGCACATCCTGAATCAGGTTTTGCAAAGATTTCAGCGTGTTCATCGGCGTTTTTTTAAATGCTTCGATCTCTTTTTCAATCTGGTCTTCGCTTTTGCCTTCGAATTGTTTGTATTGGCGGGCATATTTTACAACACCGTCATACATGATTTCTTCGCTCTTTATGTACATGGGTGCACACATGGGGATAATTCCCTTTACAGGTACAGTGTAACCCAATTTTAACGAAAATACCCCACCTAAAGATAAACCGGCGACGGCAATTTCCTTATACCCTTTTTGTTTTAACAAATGATAGCCGCGCAAAACATCCTGCCACCAGTCTTGCGGTCCGGTATGCAACAGATTTTCCGGCGGCACCCCATGCCCTTTATATTGGGGGGCATGGCAGGTGTATCCCCTTCTTTCAAGATATCTGCCAAGCATACGGACATCCGCCGAGTTGCCTGTAAAACCGTGAAGCAAAAGCACCGCCCTTTTGCCGCCTTCAAATAAAAAGGGCTTTGGCGTGACAATTCTCATCATGTTGTTTTAAAACCCCTTTTTTTCTCAATTTACATATACGTGATTTCGCTCAACTTTATCCCGGCAGAACCGGCAGTAAGACCCCCGCCTCTTAGCCTTTGTTCATCTTCTAATCAGCAGAAAATCACCACTGATGATCGTTTCATTTTATTTGTAACAGAGAGAAGAAAAAAATTCCAGAAATATGTACGACCAGTAAAAAAAAACTGGCCGTCATTTTCAGGCCAGACAAAGGTTGTTTTATATACCCAAATATGCAAGTCCGATTGTCAGCAAAAAGAAAATAACAGCCAATACGATGGTTGTGCGGTGTAAAATCAAATCCACCCCGCGCACTTTCTGCTTGCCGAAAAGCGTTTCAGCGCCGCCCGAGATGGCGCCTGAAAGCCCCGCACTTTTTCCGGGCTGCAGCAAAATAACAGCAATTAAAAGAATCGCATCAATAATCAATAGCGTAATCAACAATGTATGCATGTACACACACCTCCTGCAACGAACAGTACCTGCTTTCAGTCTACCATAAAGGATGAGCCAGATCAAACAAAGGAATATATTTGGCGCACGTCTGGCATATTCAACTTTGCAACGGAGAATTGACGTGGGGGTTTGAAATATCCTGATCCGGCTAATGCCATCTTTTTGGCTGCTTTAATTAGACCATTCTATCTCACAGTACATGAATGTTTTGTTTTAAAAGCAATACCCGATTTAAAAAGCTGCCCGGTTTGAACCGGGCAGCTTTTTAAATCATTATGATATTATTTTTTTAAGTTATAGAAAGTATCTTTTCCAAGGAATTGGGCCGTTTCGCCTAAGCGGTCTTCGATACGGAGCAATTGATTGTATTTTGAAACACGGTCCGTACGGGAAGGGGCACCTGTTTTGATTTGGCCGGCATTTGTAGCCACTGCGATGTCAGCAATTGTGCTGTCTTCCGTTTCACCTGAACGGTGGGAAACGATAGCAGTGTAACCTGCGCGTTTAGCCATTTCAATGGCATTGAAAGTTTCAGTCAAAGTACCAATTTGGTTTACTTTGATCAGGATGGCATTGCTGACCCCTTCTGCAATACCGCGGGAAAGTTTTTCAGTGTTTGTCACAAACAAGTCGTCACCAACGAGCTGAACTTTTTTGCCGAGGCGTTCAGTTAGCATTTTGTGGCCTTCCCAGTCGTTTTCATCTAAACCGTCTTCGATTGAAATGATAGGGTATTTAGAAATTAATTCTTCAAACCAGTTTATCATTTCTTCAGAAGTAAGGGCTTTGCCTTCGCCTGCCAAATGATATTTATGGTCTTCGTCACTGTATACTTCAGAAGAAGCTACGTCCATTGCAAGCAGAACTTCTTCGCCTGGTTTGTAACCGGCTTTTTCGATGGCTTCAACGATGGTGGAAAGTGCTTCTTCATTTGATTTCAGGTTAGGAGCAAAGCCGCCTTCATCACCAACAGCTGTGTTGTAGCCTTTTTCTTTCAGTACAGATTTTAAGTTGTGGAAAATTTCAGCGCCCATGCGGAGTGCTTCTTTGAAATTAGGAGCACCAGCCGGCATAATCATGAATTCCTGGATGTCAACGTTGTTATCAGCGTGTGCACCGCCGTTAAGGATGTTCATCATTGGGACAGGCAATTGTTTTGCATTGAATCCGCCAAGGTATTGGTAAAGTTCAACGCCAAGAAAGTCTGCAGCAGCGCGTGCAACGGCAAGGGATACGCCAAGGATTGCATTTGCGCCCAATTTGCCTTTATTTGGTGTGCCGTCAAGTTCGATCATTGCTTTATCAATGCCAACTTGATCTGTAACATCGAAACCGATGATGGCTTCAGCGATCTTATCATTTACGTTACTTACAGCAGTTTGTACGCCTTTTCCCATGTAACGGGATTTGTCATTGTCACGGAGTTCAACTGCTTCATATTCGCCGGTAGATGCACCGCTTGGTACTAAAGCGCGGCCGAATGCGCCGGATTCAGTTAAAACTTCAACTTCAACAGTAGGATTGCCGCGGGAATCAAGTACTTCGCGTGCATAAATATCAGTAATGGTAGACATATTCAATTCTCTCCTTTAATGCGTTAGTGTAAGCTAAATGCCTTATTTTTTAATCAAGCTCTTGCCGGTCATTTCTTTCGGCTGTGGTACATTCAGCAGGTCAAGCATGGTTGGTGCCAGGTCAGCCAAAATACCGCCGTCGCGTACTTCGATTCCTTTTTTCGTAATGATGACAGGAACCGGATTTGTCGTATGTGCGGTCATCGGTTTTCCTTCCAGCGTTACCACTTCATCAGAATTGCCGTGGTCCGCTGTAATAATTGCTGTGCCGCCTTTTTCCAAGATCAGATCAACAACTTTGCCAAGGCATTCGTCAACAGCTTCAATCGCTTTAATGGTTGGTTCCAGCATGCCGGAGTGGCCGACCATATCAGGATTTGCAAAGTTTAAAATGATCGCATCCTGCTTGTCATTTTGAACTTGTTCCAATAACGCATCCGTTACTTCATAAGCGCTCATTTCCGGCTTCAAGTCATAGGTAGCTACTTTCGGGGAGTGAATCAGAATTCTCGTTTCACCTGGGAATTCTTCTTCCCGGCCGCCACTCATAAAGAATGTAACGTGCGGATATTTTTCAGTTTCTGCAATGCGGAGCTGTTTTAAACCATGCTGGGCCAGAACTTCTCCGATTGTATTGTCGAGGCCAATTGGTTTAAATGCCACATAGCCTTTGACCGTTTCCGAGAAATGGGTCATACATACGAAATACAAATCTTTCGGGTGGTTGGCACCACGATCGAATGAACGGTAATCTTCATTTGTAAATGCATTCGAGATCTGGATCGCACGGTCAGGACGGAAGTTGTAGAAAATAACAGAATCGTGATCTTTAATGGTTGCAACAGGTGTTCCGTCTGCTTTTGTAATCACAGAAGGAATAACGAACTCATCAAAGATGCCGTTTTTATAAGAGTCTTCAACAACCGCCATTGCGTTTGGATAAGCAGGTCCTTCGCCATATGCCATGGCACGGTATGCTTTTTCTACACGATCCCAGCGTTTGTCGCGGTCCATTGAATAATAACGGCCGGTAATCGTTGCAAATTCGCCAACACCGTATTCCTTGAATTTTTCTTCGGTTGCTTTAATGTATTTTTCAGCTGTTTTCGGGCCCACATCACGGCCATCAAGGAATGCATGGACATATACTTTTTTCAAACCCTGGTCAGCTGCAAACTTTAAGAGTGCGAACAAATGGCGGATGTGGCTGTGTACGCCGCCATCGGACAAAAGCCCGAATAAATGCAGGCTCGTCCCGTATTTCTTCGCATTTTCAACCGCGCCTAAGAAAGTTTCGTTCTTTTCAAATTTGCCTTCTTTGATTGACAAATCCACACGGGTTAAGCTTTGGTAAACGATGCGGCCTGCACCGATATTGGTATGGCCGACTTCCGAGTTTCCCATTTGGCCTTCCGGAAGACCAACAGCTTCACCGCTTGCACGGAGTTGGTTATGCGGGAATTCGTTCCAAAAACGGTCAAAATTTGGTTTATTTGCTTGGGCTACTGCATTTCCTTTTGTTTCTTTCCGGCAGCCAAAGCCGTCTAAGATGATAAGAGCTACAGGTGCTTTACTCATGGCTTACCGCCTCCAATAATTGCAAATAAGATTGCGGGTCAAGGCTTGCGCCGCCCACTAATGCACCATCGATATCAGATTGTTGCATATATTCTTTAATGTTGCCTGGTTTTACGCTGCCGCCGTATTGAATGCGGACGCGATCGGCAACATCCTGGCTGAATTGTTCCGCAATGACGCTGCGGATATGGGCACAAACTTCATTCGCATCAGCTGATGTGGAAGATTTGCCTGTTCCGATCGCCCAAATTGGTTCATAGGCTACGACTGTTTGTTTCGCCTGTTCATCGGAAAGGCCGGCGAAAGCTGCTTTCACCTGTGAACCGACAAATGAAGTCGTTTCATTATTTTCACGTTGTTCCAGGGTTTCTCCAACGCACACGATTGGTGTTAAATGATGAGCAAATGCAGCTTTCACTTTTTTGTTCACTGCTTCATCTGTTTCATTAAACATTTCACGGCGTTCAGAGTGTCCCAGAATGACATAATCCACTTTTAAATCAGCAAGTGCAACAGGGCTGATTTCACCTGTAAAAGCACCGCTTTCTTCAAAATGCATATTTTGGGCGCCAATTTTCACTTTGGAATCTTTTGTTGCTTCCACTAAACGTTCCAGGAACAGCGCAGGTGCACAAATGACACTGTCGACAACGGACTTGTCCGGTACTGAATTTTTGACTGCTTCAGCAAAAGCGAGTGCTTCCGGCAATGTCTTATTCATTTTCCAGTTTCCCGCGATAATTGGTTTACGCATAAGGACACTCCCTTTCTTTCTAAAATCACAAAAACTTATTTATCGTTTAAAGCTGCGACACCAGGAAGAACTTTCCCTTCCATAAATTCAAGCGATGCGCCGCCGCCTGTTGAAATATGATCCATTTTTTCAGCAAGATGGAATTTTTCAACTGCTGCAGCTGAGTCGCCGCCGCCAATGATGCTGTAAGTGCCTGTTGCTTCTGCTAAAGCTTCGGCAACGCCTTTTGTCCCTTGTGCATAGGCATCCATTTCGAATACGCCCATAGGCCCGTTCCAGATCACTAATTTGGATTCTTTGATAACTTTTGCATAAAGTTCCACAGATTTCGGGCCGATGTCAAGAGCTTGCCAGTCAGCCGGAATTTCTTCGATTGCCACTTCTTTTTTGTTGGCTGTTTCAGAGAATTCGTCTGCAACAATGGCGTCAACAGGCATATAGAAGTTTACGCCTTTTTCTTTTGCTTTTGCCATAAAGGATTTCGCCAAATCAATTTTATCTTCTTCAAGCAGCGATTTCCCGATTTCATGGCCTTGTGCTTTTACAAATGTATAAGCAAGCCCGCCGCCGATGATCAAGTTGTCAACGATATCCAAAAGATTGTCGATGACACCGATTTTATCTTTTACTTTCGCGCCGCCAATAATGGCAGTGAAAGGACGTTCAGGTTTCGACAAAGCTTTGCCGAGCACATCCAATTCTTTTTGCATTAAGAAGCCGGACACTGCAGGCAGGTGGTGGGCAACGCCTTCTGTTGAAGCATGGGCACGGTGGGCAGCGCCAAATGCGTCGTTCACATAAAGGTCTGCGAGTGCGGCAAATTCTTTTGCCAGCTCCGGATCATTTTTTTCTTCACCCGGGTAGAAGCGGACGTTTTCAAGCAAAAGCACGTCGCCGTTATTCAACTTGCTAATTTCTGTTTTGACAGAATCACCATATGCTTCATTTGCTTTTTTTACGTCTTTTTTCAGCAGTTCGCTTAAACGTTTCGCAACCGGAGTCAATCTTAATTCTTCCACGACTTTACCTTTCGGGCGGCCTAAATGGCTGGCCAGGATTACCTTTGCGCCATTTTCTGCCAGGTATTGAATCGTTGGAAGGGCTGCGCGGATTCTTGTATCATCCGTTACATTGCCGTCTTTCAGCGGTACATTAAAATCCACACGGCAAAATACGCGTTTTCCTTGTAATTCAACGTCTTTGATTGATTTTTTATTCATGGCAAACGAACCTCCTTTTGAGTGGGAAAGCATGAAAAAGGGAGAGGGGATTCTTCCCCGCCCCCCTTGTACTCTTATATTCAGTTGACTTCCCTTTGTCTTTAAAAATTAAAGACCTTTAGAAGCGATGTAGTCCACTAAGTCAACGACACGGTTTGAATAACCGAATTCATTGTCATACCAGGAAATAACTTTCACCATGTTGCCTTCGATTACCATTGTCGAAAGTGCATCAACTGTGGAAGAAACAGTCGTATGGTTGAAGTCTCTTGATACAAGCGGTTCTTCTGTGTAAGCCAGAATGCCTTTCAATTCGCCTTCAGCTGCTGCTTTCAATGCTGCGTTAACTTCTTCAGCAGTTACGTCTTTGTCCAGTTCAGCAACTAAGTCAACAACAGAAACGTTTGGAGTAGGTACACGCATTGCCATACCGTTTAATTTGCCTTTTAATTCAGGCAATACCAATGCAACAGCTTTTGCAGCACCTGTAGTTGTTGGGATGATGTTTTGAGCTGCGGCACGTGCACGGCGGTAGTCTTTGTGCGGCAGGTCAAGAATTTGTTGGTCATTTGTGTAAGAGTGAACAGTTGTCATCATACCGCGTTTGATGCCGAATTTTTCTTGAAGCACTTTTGCAAATGGTGCCAGGCAGTTTGTTGTGCAAGATGCGTTAGAAATCACATCGTGTTTTGCAGGATCGTATTTTTCTTCGTTAACGCCCATAACGATTGTGATGTCTTCGTTTTTAGCAGGAGCAGAGATAACCACTTTTTTAGCGCCTGCTTCCAAGTGTTTAGCAGCGCCTTCACGAGCTGTAAAACGGCCTGTTGATTCAACCACAACTTCTACGCCAAGTTTGCCCCAGCCGAGGTTTGCAGGTTCGCGTTCAGCAAGTACTTTTACTTTTTTCCCGCCAACAACGATGGAATCGCCGTCTACTGTTACTTCTTCTTCAAGATTGCCGTGAACGGAATCATATTTCAATAAGTGTGCAAGCATATTTGCATCTGTTAAGTCATTGATTGCAACGATTTCTATATTTGGATTCTTCATTGCGGCGCGAAATACGTTACGTCCGATACGTCCAAATCCGTTAATACCAACTTTAACTGTCATTTGTGTTTCCTCCTTGAATTCAAAAAGATTTTATATTTCAAAAGGGGGTTCCCTTTTAAAAACACGCGTTATGATCAGGACAATATCTTTTTGGCTGCGCCCTCATCTGTAATCAAAACAGTTGAATCAGGCTTGGAATGCATATAGGCTTTAATCGCTTTTGCTTTTGAAGCGCCGCCCGCAACTGCAAACACATGCTGAATATGCGGCAAGTCTTCCAACTGCAGGCCGATCGTCCGGACTTTGTGAACCACTTCACCCTGTTCATTAAAATAATATCCAAACGCTTCACCCACCGCATGGCCGCGGATAATCTTTTCCATATCTTTTTCTATGGTATTACGGCGTTTTGCCATCGCAATCGCATCGCCAATTCCATGCAGCACAATATTTGCCTGCTTGATCAGGGCAAGAACTTCTCTAATCGATGGTTCGGTTACGACAGATTTGTAAACTTCCGGGCTCACTTGATCCGGTACATACAATACGCGGTGTTTCCCGCCTGTCCGTTCCGCCATCTTCGCACAAATGGTGTTGGCCTGGTTCTCTACGTCTTCACCAATGCCACCTCTTGCAGGGACGAACAACACCGGCTGCTGCGCCGAAAAATCAGAAGTTAACACATCTGCGACTGCCGCCATGGTCGTTCCTCCTGTAACAGCGATTATATTGTTCCCCATTAATGCAGCTTTCATTCTTATCGCGCACGCTCTTCCAAGTTCGCTTTTCACCCAGGGCTCTTCATCACTGTTTCCCGGAACTACCACAACGTCTTCAAGGTCCAAAGCTTTTTTCAGCCTGTCTTCCATTTCATTAATACCCGATATTTCCCTCATCATGCTTTCCAAATCCTGTAATAATTTCCTGCCTGCTTTTGTAATGGACATTCCAGAAGGTTTAATGTCAAGCAGTTTTTGGCTTTTTAAAAAGTCGACTTCACCGCGGAGCACCCGTTCGGACAAGCCAAGCATCTGGGCAAGTGTTCTTCTTCCAACCGGCTCAATCAGCGATATCGAACGTAAAATTTGGTAACGCTTTTGCATGATCGTTAAAACATCGGGTAATAATTTTTTCTGAACCTCTATCAACGATCGCATAGATGATTAGCTCCTTAAAAAATTATGTAGGTCGTGTTGAGTCCCATACAGACATTTTATGTCCCACTTGCTTCAAAAAAAATTTACCCTTGCCACGGTTTTAATTCTAGCAGGATAAATTTTGCATTTCAACTATATTGTACTGATTTTTCGTTGCAAACGCTGTTTTATGTCGAAAAGGTGAACTTTTCCATATGCCACGATTTCCCCTTCAAATTCGACGACAGGGATCATCAACCCGTATTGTTCGGTCAGGTCCTCGCTGCTGCTGATATCTTTTTCAATCAGCCGAAAAGAAATTTCCTTTTGTAAGATATGCAGCTGCTGCTTGGCCTGTTCACACAATGGGCACTGGCTTCTTGTAAAGATGGTTAATTCCAAGCGGCACACTCCTTTTGCTCGTTACTCGTATCTTTTTCGCTTTGAAGATGAAGGAATCTTTAACTGTTCGCGGTATTTGGCAACGGTACGGCGGGAGATTTCGTACCCCTCCTGATTTAATAATGTTGCCAGAATTTGATCTGAGAGTGGTTTTTTCTTATCTTCCCCTTCGATCAATCTTGTGATCGTATTTTTAATTTGCACGCTGGAGGCTGCTTCTTCTCCTGATCCGTTCCGCAGCGGCACGGCACTGGAGAAGAATTGTTTTAAAGGAAATGTGCCTTGCGGGGTTTGAATAAATTTCTCCCGGACAGCCCGGCTGACCGTGGATTCATGCATTCCGATCTCTTCAGATACTTCCTTCATCGTTAAAGGTTTGAGATGGCCTTTTCCGTGCAAAAAGAAATCCCGTTGTTTTTCGAGCAGTACATGGCCGACTTTTAATAATGTTTCTTTTCTGCTTTCAATACTTTTTTGGATCCAGCGGTACTCCTGTGTTTTTTCTTTTAAAAATTGGTTAACCTGCGCATCTTTTACCGGGGCCAGCCTGTTTGAGTAGTCTTTATTCAGACGCACTTTCGGCACATAACCATCAACGAGGTACAAAGTGAGTCCTTGTTGTTCATTTTTTACCAAAAGATCCGGCACAATGTATTGCGGCCGTTCATGGTGGAAAGCCGATCCCGGCCTTGGATTCAGGGTTTGTACATAATCGGAAACTTGCTGGATATCCTGCATCGTGACGTCCAGCGTTTTTGCCAGCCCCCGCCATTTTTTTTCGGCAAATTCAAGAAAATGGGATTCAAGTAATCGGGCTGCCAGTTCCGGCGCGCTTTTGTCTCTTTTAATTTGGATCAGCAGGCATTCTTGAAGTGAACGGGCACCGATGCCGGCGGGTTCCAAAGCTTGCAGTTGTGCAAGGGCTTCCCTGGCATCTTCAAGCGAAACGCCGGCGATTTTCGCTGCCTCCCCGGTATCAATGGACAAGTAGCCATTGGCATCCAGATGATTTGCATAGAAATGAAAAGCCTTTACAACATTTTTTGTTAACGTTTTCATATCCAATTGACTTAATAAGTGCTCGGGCAGTACCTCGGTTTGCTCGGGTATCTGTTCAATCCAATCCTTCTCCTGGCTTTTTTTCTGCCCTTTTGACCGGTTCACACCGGAGAAACGGGAATCCACCAACTTGATATGGCTATTCGACAGCTCAATAAGGGGATTTTCCGCTGCCTTGTCTTCAAGAAAAGAAGCGAGCTCCTGGGATGAAAATTGCAGCAGCTCAATTGCCTGCTTTAATTCCTGGGTCATCGCCAGCTTCATCGATTGCTTCTGCCATAAACCTACGTGTAAATCCAATTCATTCCCCCCCTTTAATTTTTTATTTTACATCATTTTTATAGATTAGTATATGCATTGGCAGGAAGTCCCATGAAACCGGAGAGCGCTTGATTGCGGGGGCCATGCAGATAGTGGGTTGAAATGGGGAAAGCGGATTGCACCAGCGCAATGAACGCCATTCTGGATCTGTAAATTTTACTGGAGTGGCTTTCATGAAGCTTATGAACGACAACCCGACAAGAAATTCGTGGCAAAATGGCTTTCATACGACAGATGAAAACCATTTTGACTCAAAAATTTCGCCGGAGTGGCTTTCATGAAGCTTATGAACTACGCCTTAACAAGAAAATCGCGGCAAAATGACTTTCATACGAAGATGAACACCATTTTGACTCAAAAATTTCGCCGGATTAGCTTTCATCAGCCTTATGAACAACATTTCGAGTCAAAAATTTCACTGGATTAGCTTTCATCGGCCTTATGAACACTATTTCGATCCGGAAATTTCACTGAATTGGCTTTCATCGGCCTTATGAACAACATTTCTAGCCAAAAATTTCACCGAACTGGCTTTCATGAAGCTTATGAACAACATTTCTAGCCAAAATTTTCACCGAACTGGCTTTCATCGGCCTTATGAACACCATTTCGATCCGGAAATTTCACTGAATTGGCTTTCATGAGGCTTATGAACAACATTCCGAGCCAAGATTTTCGCCGAATTGGCTTTCATCGGCCTTATGAACACTATTTCGATCCGTCCATTTACAATCACCTGGACTGCTGTTCAAATATACTTTTTTATCAAAAAAGCCATTGCGTTTTACGAAACGTAATGGCTTTTCTCAATTTTAGCGCCCTCGGCAGGAATCGAACCCACATCTTAAGAACCGGAATCTCACGTGCTATCCTTTGCACCACGAGGGCAATATGTTATCCAACAATAATAGATTATACTGGACGCAAACAAAAATTGCAATGCTTTATTCTGTTTATTTTAACGAAATTTGGATATTATGGTATTGTGATCGAGGATCAGGCGATTTGTTTGACCTTTATTGACCATTATTGTATGATCAGTACATAAGGATGGAATTTTCCCTTATTGAATCAACATGAATAACATAACAGATGTTTGATCCAATCCCAAAAAGAAAAAGGAGGAAAAATGATGAATTTAATTCCTACAGTTATTGAACAGACAAACCGCGGGGAACGGGCATATGACATTTATTCCCGACTGCTGAAAGACCGGATTGTCATGCTTGGCAGCGCAATTGATGACAATGTCTCAAACTCCATTGTTTCACAGTTGTTATTCCTGGAAGCAGAAAACCCGGAAAAAGATATTTTCCTATACATTAACAGCCCGGGCGGCAGTGTTACAGCCGGAATGGCCATTTATGACACCATGCAGTTTATTAAACCGGATGTCCAAACGATTTGCATCGGCATGGCGGCTTCAATGGGATCCGTTCTTTTAACAGCCGGCGCAAAAGGAAAACGCTATGCGCTTCCAAACAGCGAAGTTATGATTCACCAGCCTTTAGGCGGCGCACAGGGGCAGGCAACAGAAATTGAAATTGCAGCCAAGCATATCCTCTATACGCGTGAAAAATTAAATAGAATCCTGTCCCACCATACCGGACAGCCGATTGAAATCATTGAAAGAGATACGGACCGCGATAATTTCATGAGCGCCCAAAAAGCAAAAGAATACGGTTTGATTGACCATATTATGGAACGGAACGAATTGAAAAAATAATTCAAACCATCATTTTCGCATCCGTTAGATCTGCATACATAGCTTTCCAATCGTTCATTGCAGACCTGGCGGGTGCCTCTTTTTACCAGCCTTTCAAAAAACCGGGGAGTAAAATTCAAGTGAATGCGCTTAAATTTTACTCCCCGGTTTTTGTTGTCATTGATTTTCAATATATTTTGATAGCTGCTCAAATGCTTCTTCTTCATCGCTGCCATCCACACTCAAAACCACTTTTTCCCCACAGCCGGCTGCCAGGCTCATTAATCCCATGATGCTTTTCGCATTGACGCGTTTCCCATCCTTTTCAAGATAGATTTCGGATGCGAACCGGGTCGCTTCCTGGACAAAACGGGATGCTGGACGTGCTTGCAAGCCGGTTTTTAATTTCACTTCTATTTGCTTTTCAATCAATGTTTCCTCTCTCCCCTTTTTTATAACTTTAAAGCGGGGCAGCAGGAAGCCCGCCGCTTCCAGCCCGCCTGTTTTCTCTTGATTATTTTGTGTTGTGCTTTGTCATACCGGACCCGAGGCGCAGCTTCTCGGCAATTTCGTCAATTTTGCGAAGGCGGTGGTTGATGCCGGATTTGCTGATCTGCCCGCCGGACACCATTTCACCTAATTCCTTTAAAGTGACATCCTGGTGGGTAACGCGCAGTTCTGCAATTTCCCTTAACTTATCCGGCAATATCTGCAGTCCGACCGTTTCTTCAATGTAACGGATATTTTCAACTTGGCGGAGGGCAGCCCCGATCGTTTTATTCAAGTTTGCTGTTTCACAATTCACCAGCCGGTTGACTGAGTTTCGCATGTCCCTGACAATCCTGACATCTTCAAAACGGAGAAGCGCATTGTGCGCCCCGGTAATGTTCAGGAACTCTGTAATTTTTTCCGCTTCTTTTAAATACGTAATAAACCCTTTCTTTCTCTCAAGTGTTTTACTGTTTAAATGAAAAGCATTCATCAAGCGGCAAAGGGAGTCATTATGTTCCTTATAAAGCGAGAAAATCTCCAGGTGGTAGGAGGAAGTTTCCGGATTGTTTACGGATCCTCCTGCCAGAAAAGCCCCCCGCAAATAAGACCGTTTACAACATTTCTTTTTAATCAGTTCAGGTGCAATATGCCGGATAAAAGTGAAATTTTCGCCGAGAATGTGAAGATCCTCCAAAATCTCCTTCGCACGGGCTTTCATGCGCACGATATAGACATTATTTTTTTTGAGGCGCATTTTTTTTCTGACCAATAATTCAACAGGGACTCCATATAATTTTTTTATAAGGATATAGATTCTTCTCGCAATCGCGGCATTTTCCGTCTGGACATTGACAACCAGTACCCGGTTGGAAAAAGATAAGGAACCGTTCATGCGGATCAGCGCGGATAATTCGGATTTTATACAGCAATCTTTCACAGCTAAATTGGTTAATTCCTTTTTTATATCTGATGCAAATGACATCCCTAAAGCCCCCTCAGGTAGAATAAAATAATATCCGCACATGTATTTAAGGCGGGAAAGGGATGATGATCTTACAGGATTCATCCACTTTTAAAAGCAAAAGCGGCCAAGCCTTGTACAGGTGCAGCTGCCTGCTATTTGGCGCTAAACCTTGGAAGCCTTTGTTGGTCTTTTAATATATGATAAAGGATTTCTGCAACTTTGTTTGTATCATGGCGGATGACACCGTTTTTTAATGTTAAAATATGATCCGAAATCACTTCAAGGCCGAGCCCGATTAACCGGTCCATATCATAAACAACCGGTTTTGCTAATTCTTCGCGGTATTTTCCCTGAATATGCGCCGGCACTTCTTCATTATTCACTAATATTGTATCAATACAAGCACATCCTAAATGATCATGAATCGCCTTCACATGATCACCAGCCGTATAGTTCAGCGTTTCACCAGCCTGCGTCATCAGATTACAGACATATACCTTTTTCGCTTTTGCCCGGCAAACCGCCTCCCCTAAGCCCGGCACCATTAAATTCGGCAGGATACTTGTATAGAGGCTGCCCGGCCCGATTACGATTAAATCTGCTTCTTGAATGGCTTTTAAAGTTTCAGGAAGCGGCGAAATGACTTCAGGCGTGAGAAAGACACGCTTGATTTTTTTCCCGGAACACGGGATTTTCGATTCCCCGGATACGAACGTGCCGTCTTCCAATTCAGCATGCAGTACAACGCTTTGATTGGCTGCCGGCAGTACTTTGCCGCGTACGTTGAGAACTTTGCTGATCTCTTGGATCGCATGCACAAAATCCCCGGTTATGGAGGTCAGGGCCGCGATGATCAAATTGCCAAGTGCATGCCCGGACAGTTCATTGCCGGTTTCGAAACGATGCTGGAACATTTTTTCAAATAACGGTTCAACATCCGATAAGGCCGCAAGCACATTACGGACATCACCGGGAGCAGGAATATCCATTTCGTGGCGGATTCTGCCGGAACTTCCGCCGTCGTCTGCGACCGTTACAATGGCGCTGATGTCTACGGGGTACTTTTTTATCCCTCTTAACAGGACAGGGAGCCCTGTTCCGCCGCCAATAATTGCAATTTTTGGCTGTTTATCCAAATTCATTATGCGTTTTCCTCTCTGCCTTTAATATCACGATGTGAAATCTTCGTGTTATAGTCCTTTTCAAAATAGTGGCCGATATATTCTGCCAATGCCACAGAACGGTGCTGCCCGCCTGTGCACCCGATTCCGATGACAAGCTGGCTCTTTCCTTCCCGTTTATAATGGGGAAGCATGAAGGCAAGCAGATCAGTCAGTTTTTCTATAAACTTCTTTGTTTCATTCCATTTTAGAACGTAGTCATAAACGTCCTTGTCAAGGCCTGTTTTCGGACGCATATGTTCAATATAAAAGGGATTCGGAAGGAACCGGACATCAAATACGAGGTCACAGTCGATCGGAATGCCATTTTTAAAACCAAACGAAACCATGTTTACTGTAAAGAAGGCCTGTTTATTTGCCGTAAATTCCGCGACAATCTTTTCGCGCAATTCCCGCGGCTTTAAATTTGAAGTATTGTAAATGATCTGGGCACGCCCTTTTAATTCTTCCAATATTTTCCTTTCATGGCGGATCCCTTCAAGCGGCAAACCGGATGGGGCGAGCGGATGGGATCTGCGTGTTTCTTTGTATCTGCGTACCAAAATAGAATCATCTGCATCTAAAAACAGAATCGTCGGTGTCAGCCAGGAAGACTTATCCAGTTCATCCAGGGCTTTAAATAAATAATCAAAGAATTCGCGGCCGCGTAAATCCATGACAAGTGCGACTTTATTCATTTTATTACTGGCATCTTTCATAAGTTCAAGAAATTTTGGCAATAGCGTAGGTGGTAAATTATCAACACAGAAAAAGCCCAAATCCTCAAAGCTTTGAACGGCAACGGTTTTCCCAGCCCCGCTCATTCCTGTAATAATTACAAATTGTACGTTGTTTTCTTCTGTGTCCATTTCATTTTCCCCCTGACTTAAGAAATCCATTTCTGCCTTGTTCCGGCCGTCAGCTTGGATCGAGCCTGTATGATAATAATTCAAAATCAGGTGTATAGGTAAACTGCCCGTATATCATGCCGCTGCCGTGAACCATGTACTCAAAGATATGGGCATCCCCGGCAGCCATTGGCAGGTTCTTAATATCTTCAACAGGATGCCACTGCAGAATCCCTTCATCTGATTGGTCTACATTTACGCCGTCCCCTTCTGTTGCAACAAAAGTAAACATCATCCATTCCGACACCCTTTTTTCCCCATCTTTAATCACGATGGTAAACACCCCTTTTAATTCGGGATGTTTCAAATAAATACCGGTTTCTTCACGGTATTCCCGGATCATTGCTTCACGGACGGATTCGCCGGGTTCCATTTTCCCGCCCGGCGCCACCCACCAGTTGCGCCTTGGCTTTTGCAATAACAATACTTGATCATTTTTTATAAACACACAGTTTGTTACTCTTTGCAAAGGAAAACACCTCATGTTCAAACAACATTGATGCTGAAAATGACGGCTTATGTACTGAAATTTACTTGCCACATCCGGACAACTGCCTAAACCGGGACCAGCCAATGAAAGCCGTCCCTGCGATAAGCGCCTGTAATGATTAAAAGCCGTTTCTTCATCATGTTTTCTTTTTATTATACTATATAATAAATCAAGCAAACAATGAATGCGCTGGCCCTGCATTGGAAAATAAAGTGAAACTTCCATCAGTGGGGGTTTTCCTTCATCCCCCACTGATGGTTAGTTGAACCAATCGGAACTTTACGGGCAGTTTGATCTCCCACCTGTCTTCTTCGTACCTTGAATCTTGAGGTGGAGTCTTACTGCCCGTTATGTTGGGATAAAGTGAAAACAGCGGCAGAACACATCTAAAAGCATGGCTTTTACCCCCAAAAAAAGCACAGGCATTACGCCTGTGCAGACAAAGGGCTATATAAAAAAGGGGGTTAATACTATTTTTATCATAACGGAAATTTATTTCATGAGGGTTACAAAACCGTTAAAACCGCTTGACTTTTTAAGACTTCAGTGTTTCTTTCAGTTCTTCAATGTAATGCTGGGCATTTTGGGCTGCAATACTGCCATCTCCGGTTGCCGTTACAATTTGGCGGAGCGTTTTTTCCCTGACATCACCTGCGGCAAAAATGCCGGGAATACTCGTTTCCATTTCATCATTTGTCACAATATATCCGTTCTCATTGGTAATACCCAGGTTTTGAAATGGTTTTGTTAATGGCACTAACCCGATGTAAATAAATACGCCATCCGTTTTAAACGGCATTTCTGATCCGTCGACCGTCGATACCAGCGTTACTGAACCGACTTTGCCATTTTCTTCATGAATTTCTTTTACAGTGTGGTTCCAAATGAAGTCTACTTTCTCATTGTTAAAAGCCCGGTCCTGAAGAATTTTCTGCGCACGCAATTTGTCGCGGCGATGGACGATGGTGACCTTATTGGCAAAGCGCGTTAAATAGACACCCTCTTCAACAGCGGAGTCACCGCCGCCAACAACGACAAGGTCTTTTCCTTTAAAGAAGGCACCGTCACAGACTGCACAATATGATACACCGCGGCCCCCCAGTTCGTCTTCTCCCTTAACGCCTAATTTTTTATATTCTGCGCCTGTTGCGAGAATCACGGCCAAAGCCTTGTATTCTTTTGTGCCGGCTTTGACGATTTTATAATCGCCGTCTACCGTGATTTCTTTGATATCCCCGTATGCGTATTCAGCACCGAACTTCTTCGCATGTTCAAACATTTTGTTTGATAATTCCGGGCCAAGAATGGACTCATATCCCGGATAGTTTTCAACTTCTTCTGTATTGGCCATTTGCCCGCCCGGAATACCGCGTTCGATCATTAATGTTTTTAAATTTGAACGCGATGCATAAACAGCGGCTGTCATACCGGCAGGCCCGGCACCGATAATGATGACGTCATAATTTTGTATTTCGCTCATTGATTTACACTCCTTATCCAAAAAGGCTGGAATCCTTTATCCATTTAAATCCCGTCCTAAACTCATCCTTCCACAAAGCCGCGTTTCCATACCCCGCAAGCTTTTAAAAAACCCCACTGCATCCATCTGTAGTGGGGATATAAACATAAGGGTACCAAAGGAACAAACCATTCCCTCTCTACCACCTTATACTATAAAATAAAAACCACCCCGTCCAAACATCTGCTCAAAGAAAAGCGGAAGCGCCTGTTCATCGGCGTACGGATTTCATGGACCGCGACTGAGATAAAGGAAACACGGTGAGGTACGAACCGATGTTGACTTATCGCAGGGAGGGGGCCTGGAAATCCGCTAGCCGATAGGCGCCGCAGCTGGATCAAAGAAAAGCGGAGGGCGCTTGCTCATCGGCGACAGGCAAATGCTCCGGCACCAGTGAAGTCCGCTCTTTGACTTCAATGGTGCCGGAACATTTGACCCCGAGCCGATAGCGCCCGCAGCTGGATCAAGAAAAGCGGAGGCGCCTTGCTATCATACTTGAAACAGGGTGCGGATCTGGTTGATGTATTTTCGTAAAGTGGATACGGAAGTCCGGTAAGCCGCTGCCGCTTTTTGCTGGGAAATTTTTCTCCCATTATGCTGGTGCCACAAATAATCCATGGCGGCCGCATAAGCCCACTCATTTTTAAAGCGTTCCCCCTGCTGCAAGCCTTTCAAAAAGACCGTAAACCAAGCGAGCATTAATTTGGCATGATCAGGGAGCAGCGGCTTATAATGGTCATAAAGAATACATGCAATATTGTGCCCGCGCGCAAAAACTTCATCCGGATCAACAAGGTCATTCATCTGCGAATCCAGTACATGGGCCAAATAAATTTTCTCCGTCAGCGTAAATTCATCCACACGCTTGAAATCGGGATGCGAAACAATATCCGAACGGTTGGAAGCAAGCCCGATCAAAAAAATGCCAAATAAACGTTCAGGCATCTCCTCACTGTTGATTTTTCCTAAAACAAACTGTGTATTTTTATCATTTAATTCCTTTTCCAAATCCTGGTTCCATGGCTCAAAGCCCTTCTTCTCCGGGTTCATTTCAAGCAGCTGCTGCCAAAAAGACTGTGCTGCCTGCCGGCGTCCGGTATGATAAGCAGCCAGAGACAGCCAGTAATAAAAGGACTCATCCCCTTCAAAGCCCATTTTCTTCAAACGGTTCAGCCAATGATAGGCTTCTTCATAACGGCCGGCAATCGCAAATGTTGCCCCGAGCTTATATTGATGATCAATTAAAATCGGCTGGACTTTCTCAAGCCCGTTTAATAGATGTTCCAATTTTTCGGTATCATGCTGATGGTAGTAAAATACTGCTAAATTGCACAGGGCATGGAGATTACCCGGATTTTTCTGCAGCAGCGTCCGGAGCACATCAATCGCTTTTTCCGTCTTCCCAAGATAAAAATAGGCAAGTGCAACATTATTATAACTTGACCAGAATTCAGGATATTTATCAATCAGCTCATTCAACTGCTTCAGGGCCATTTCAAAATTTCCCGTTTCAAGCAGATGCCTTGCTTCGTCCTGCTTGATCATCAATTCATCCTGCTCGAAGGACGAATACTCGAAATCTTCTTCCTCCAAGTCGATCATATATAATAATTCTTCTGCTTCTTCACTGTATTCGCCATCCGGATCTTTTTCAAGATACTGGCTGGCATGGTAAAAAGCCTCATTAAAGAATCCGAGTTCTGCATAATTGTTCGCCATAAAATAATGGCATTCCACCATGCTCGGGTCCAATTGATTTAATATATGCTGAAAAAGCTCAATCGCTTGCTGAAACTCTTCACAATGGGTATAGATGATGGCGAGCTGGCACGTAATAACCGGATCATACGGTTCCAGCTGGACAGCACGCTGCAAATATTTTTTTGCTTTTTTCATATCGTGGCGGTCATACGCCTGTATCCCTTTATTAAAATAGTATTCTCCCGTCGGTATAAAAGAAAGTACGTTTCCTTGTTCCTGCCTTAGTTTTGAGTCTCTGCTCATGTTCGTCCCCCGCAAACCATTAAACATTTGTTGCTTGTAGTATATCATACATTCAGGCTTCTTTTAACCTTTTGCCTTCAAGCAAATCCTGCCTTCACGCTTGTTTTACTCATCCATCATCCCGTGTTTCCCCCGGTGTGCGGATCACCTTGATCGGGTTCCCGCCAACAAAAGCACCGGCCGAAACATCTTTATGGACGACAGAACCGGCAGCGACAACCGCCCTGTCCCCGATTTTAATGCCGGGAAGAATGGTTGAGTTGGCGCCGATCATCACTTCATTCCCAATGACGACTTTTCCGATCCGGTACTCGTCAATTAAGTACTCATGGGCGAGAATTGTCGTATTATAGCCGATGATAGCGTTTCGGCCAACTGTAATGTTTTCCGGGAACATGATATCCACCATTACCTTAAATGCAAAAGCAGTCCGGCCGCCAACTTCCATGTGTAAAAATGTACGGTACAGCCAGTTTTTTAAGCGTGAAAACGGCGTGTAACGGGCGATTTCAATAATGATCACATTCTTCAGCACTTTAAGAAACGGGACGGTTCTGTATATCTGCCACAGCGAGTTCGCCCCTGAAACCGGATACCGCTGTGTCCTTCTCATTTGGCCGGGACCCCGACAATTTTGGCAAGGTCAGACATATGGTTCAGGATAAAATCCGGTTTGTATTTTTCCAGGAAAGCGCGCCCCTTTGCGGACCAGGCAACCCCGGCTGAATAGGTGCCGGCATTTTTTCCGGCTTCAATGTCTTGATAATTATCGCCAATCATGATCGCCTCCGCTGGTTCTGATCCGAGTATACGGAGCGCCTTGTTCACCGGTTCCGGATCCGGCTTTGCATGCTTCACATCATTAAGGGAAATCACCACATCAAAAAACGGGTCAAGATGGGTAAGCTTCAGCCCTTTTATCACCGTATCTTTCATCTTTGTCGACACGATACCAAGTTTAAAATGGTTTTCCTTTAAGGTTTTAATGGTATCGTAAACGCCTGGAAATTCCTTCACTAGTGCATCATGCTGTGCGATATTATAGGCGCGGTACTTGGCAACCATTTCCTGCGCCCGTTTCGGATCAATTGCAGAAAAACTGTCGATTAAAGGCGGGCCGTTGAATTTCAGCACATCTTCCCGGCTGTAATGGCCCGGGTAGTACGCCTCCAATGTATGTAAAAAAGATTGGGCAATCAATTCGTTTGTGTCGATTAACGTGCCATCCAAGTCAAATAAAAGCGTCGTGATCTTATTGCTCAATTCCCTAACCCTCTTTCACATTTAAAAACTGATTATTTCTCATCATACAGCTTCGATGAGAGACCGGATTTTCTCCGGTAAATCCACAGAGCTACAGAAGCCGCGACCAGAACAGCCGAAACCACCTGGGCGATCCGGATATCGGTGCTGAGCATTAAACTGTCCGTCCGCAACCCTTCAATAAAGAAACGGCCGATGGAGTACCAGATTAAATAACTTAAAAAGATTTCGCCCCGATGCAATATTGCCTTCCGCAGCAGCAGCAGTACGATAAAGCCGAGCAAATCCCACAGCGATTCATATAAAAAAGTCGGCTGGTAATACGTGCCGTTTATGTACATTTGGTTCACGATAAAGTCCGGCAAATGCAGATTTTCTAAAAATTCCCTGCTGACCTCGCCGCCATGGGCTTCCTGGTTCATAAAGTTCCCCCAGCGCCCAATTGCCTGGCCTAAAATTAAGCTGGGTGCAATGATATCGGCAATTTTCCAAAAGGAGACGCCTCTTGCCCGGGTAAAAATAATCGCTGTCAAAACAGCCCCGATTAAGGCTCCGTGGATGGCGATCCCGCCGTGCCAGATTTTAATGATTTCATTTGTATGCTGTGAATAATAATCCCATTCAAAAATAACATAGTAAATACGCGCACAGATAATTGAAATTGGAATGGCCCAAATCAATAAATCCGCAATGATGTTTTGATCAACCGAAAGCCTGGATGCTTCCCGCATAGCCAGATACAGCCCTAAAAGGATGCCGCAGCCGATAATAATTCCGTACCAGTGCACCTCGAGACCGCCTAAATGGAAGGCAATCGGATTAATCGGGGTAATCGCTGAATCCATTCTCATATCATCTCCTATTCAATTTTTAAAACGAGAATTGCCATCAGAAAAAATTGTCCTTTCACTGATGGCCGGTACAATTTTCCTTACTTAATCCTGGCGTTCGTGCTCTTCAATGACATCGGCCAGCTTGTTTGTAAATTGCTGGGCTGCGTTTACGCCCATATTCTTTAACCGGTAATTCATCGCCGCCACCTCGATAATGATGGCAAGATTTCGCCCGGGCCGCACCGGCACGGTCATTTTTGTAATTTCTGTATCAATAATTTTTACTTTTTCCTCATCCAGCCCAAGCCGGTCATACTGCTTATGCTGGTCCCATAGTTCAAGATTGGCGATCATCGTAATCCTTTTATGGCTTCTGACCGCACCGGCGCCAAACAAGGTCATCACATTGATAATGCCTACCCCGCGGATCTCCAATAAGTGTTCGATCAAATCAGGCGCGTTCCCGATCAAAGAGCCTTCTTCTTCCTGGACAATTTCCACACAGTCATCCGCAACAAGCCTATGCCCTCTTTTTACAAGTTCAAGGGCGGTTTCACTTTTCCCAACGCCGCTTTTTCCCGTGATCAGGACGCCAACCCCGTATACATCGACCAGCACGCCATGAATTGCCGTTGTCGGTGCAAGCTTGTACTCCAAAAAATTGGTCAGCCGGCTTGAAAACCGCGTCGTTTTCATCGGAGTTCTCATGACAGGGATGGACCGCTCCTCTGAAGCCTCAATCAATTCATCGGGCACATCCAAATTTCTTGAAATAATGATCCCCGGTGTAATATCGCTGCATAAATTTTCCATCCTGCTTTTTCGTTCTTCCGGTGTTAACCTTTTACTGAAAGTAATCTCCGTCATTCCCAATAACTGAATACGGTCGGCAGGATAATAATCGAAAAATCCCGTCATTTCCAATCCCGGCCGTGAAATATCACTCGTGGTAATCGGGCGGTGGATGCCTTCTTCCCCGCTGATCAGCTCAAGATTAAATTTTTTTATAATATCTGCTACACGCACCTTTGCCACTTTTATTCCTCCTGTATCCAAGATCCGATGATGAGTAAAAACGGACCGGAAATGTTAATACTTGTTGAATCAAAGGCTTCTTATTATTTTATCATTTCTATAGCGGGCTAGACTAGTCCTTTCAATGAAATGGCACGCCTTTCCCAAATTTCCAATTCGCTTCTCCCGTTTTCTAACCGAAAAAAAAACAGTGGAAGCCCACTGCTATGTGTAAAGATGCGCGTTTTTTTATTCATGTGTCCTGCTCCGGAAGACGGTTTCCTGCAAAATCAAATTAACCACTGCCATAATCACTGCAGCCAGAAAAGCCAAACCAAAACTGTCAATATCAAAGCTCGGCCCCATCAGCTCATCCGTCATTGCGAGCGTGATGGCGTTAATGACCAGTAAAAAAACACCGAGGCTGATCAAAGTAATCGGCAGTGTCAACAGAATTAAAATCGGCCGCACCAGAATATTCAAGATCGATAAAACCAGGCTCGCCAGCACCGACGACCCGATACTTGCCACATAAAAACCTTCAAAATACCCTGAAAGCGCAATAAACAAAACGGCATTGATCAAAATTCCAAATATCCAGCGCATCAGCATCAAACCTTTTCTCTTATCAAAATATTGTCTGCTTTATCCCGCCGTTAACGGGCAGTAAGAATTTTAGCCTTTTTTCGGATTTCCATCAGTGAAACCCACACGGCTGCAAGTTTCACCTACCTACAGTATACACCGGCTCCCGAAAAAAATCCTGTCTTGAAAATCCCGGGCTCTGGCAGAATAAATTATTTTTCTTCATTTTCCGTTTGTTCGGTGCTTTCTTCTGTATTTCTAATATCCGGATGCTGCGCTTCACTGGTTTTTTCTTTGATGAAGATAGAACCCGTTTTCGCATCCGCAAAAATATAAAGATTACCGGCAGCTTCACCTTTTCTGCTGAACCGCACCAGCTTTTGGATCAATTCTTTCCTTTCGTCATATTGATCGACTCCGTCCAATTCGAGCGCAAAACTGCCAAAGTTCGTTTTTCCTTCCCCCTGCACCGTCATATGTTCCGGTACCGTAATGTCTATATTGCCGGATACCGTTTTCGTATGCAGCGTATCTGCTTCAGCGGTTAAGCCAACCTGGATGTTGCCATTAAAAGACTCCAAGTCCGCTTTATGAAAAGTCCCGTTCGAGCGGATATCGCCATTCATTGTTTGGGCATCCACCTGGCCGAACACATTCGCATCAAATTCAATCGAACCGTTTCCTGTTTCCACATCTACTTTCTCCATCTCACCCTGTTCAATAAGTACTTTCCCGTGCAGCGTTTTAATATTCATTTTTTCTGCCTTGATTTCTTTACTGTTGACATTCCCGCTGAACGTCCGCAAATTGATTTTCCGGTATTGCGCGGGTGGCAAATAAATATCTGCATCCACTTTCATCCACTTCGACTGCGTCGTAAAGGACAACCGCCCGTCTTCAACAGAAAAAGAGCTGTTATTTAATAAAAAACTGCGCGCTTCATCACGGTCATTGGTACGGAATACTTTTGCCCGGCACTCCACGCGGATATCTTCCTGGTCCCATTGCCGGACCGCAACATGGCCGTTTGCAATGTCAATCTCCACATCATCAACTGCCTCCTTATGCTGCTGAAAGACATGGGGAACCTCAACAGACTGGGAAATCTGAAAGTCGAAGTCCTTCACTTTTTTCAATGCCCCGCCTACAAGGTCAAATAATTTTTCTTTTGCTTCATTGAAATTTTGTGTCTGATCCCTTTCCTTTTTTCCGCTGCCCGCTTCCGGTCCATTTTGTGCATAAGTTTCACTTTGGCCGGTATTCCCTTTTTTCGTTTCTTTATCTAATGCCTCTAAAAGCGTCAGTGCTTCATCCGTCGACAATGTACCTTTTTTTACTAAATCCAAAATGCGCTTCCGTTTGTCTTCCACGGTGTAAGCCTCCTTTTCAGTTGTGATAAGTATGAATACGTTTGGGGCGCGAGGATGGTTTCACATTTTAAAATTCTTGAAGGTATGATTATTTTTCCTAAAAAAATATATTCCATATTAAATGATACGTTGACTAAAGTGTATTGAAGAGGGAAGAGAATTGGCAATCCCCTTATAGAACTACCAATTCTTTATTGCTAATCTAAGAATAAGTTTTCAAAGCTAACAAGTGATTTTTCCTTTAAGTAGGTAAAATCAAAGGGTTTAAATTGGAATGATTTATCTAATATTTGCTTCATTCCATTAAATATACCTTGTTCTGAGTTTTCCACAATAATCACTTCATCATTTTTCAAATGTTGAATAGTTTGTGGTAAATCAACTGTTACTGCTTTTGTTCCAACGGCTAAAGCCTCGTATAAAACGAGTCCCAACCCCTCATAGTATGATGAAAGAACAAAAGCATTACATAACTTTAATAAACTATATGGATTGTCCATTCGTCCCAGTAAAATAATTCCATTTTTTGCACTACTATTCCTAACCCAGGATATTGTATCTTTTTTCAGTGGGCCATGGGGCGCTACGATTACAAGACGCGTATTTTCATTTATATCATAAATCCTTTCAAATGCACGAATTAGGCGTTCATGACCTTTCTGATAATCATACCGACCAATATTTATAAAAACTGTTATTTCAGGATCAAACAAATCATTTATTAGTCGGGATTTAGTCATTCCAAGAGCTTTTTTAATCATTAACTCTTCTCCAAGAGAAAGTTTTTTTATCGTATCTTGGAGAAGATTTTGTTTTGAAACATCTACTTCCTTCAGTAAATCACATAAATTACTATCAGAAGATAGATGATAATATTCGGAGTAAATTGGATCTGATTCAAAAAATAATTCTTTATTTTTTATTAAATATGGAATCGGAAGTGTGCCTAGATCACGCGGATTTGATGCATAATCAACTGCTGTTCTTTTTAAAGTATAAAAAACGTTTTCTCTTGCCTCCTCTTGAATTCTTTCTTCTCCTAAAAAGTTATCAATGGTGCATAATTTTTCTTTTGTAAAAGGCAGATTCTTAACCATTTTTTCATATAGCTGATCACTCACGAGTACAATTTTCGATGCATATTTATATGCCGAGTAAAATACAACCTTTTTGCTAAAATTCTTTTTAACCTCATATTCCTTAAACATATCCGTATGAACCCAAATAATTGTTTTGGCCTTGATATGTTTAATCATTTCCGCATATTTTCTTTCAAAACCGGTGTAATGAATAAATGCATCAATTTTTATATCACCAAAGATACGTTTAAACTCATTTTTCATTAATCGTTCAACTACACCGCTAATAAATAATCCTTTAAATTTTTCATATCTCATATAGGCAGAAAGTATGACTCTGTCCAGCAGCGTGCCATTAATTGTTCCGGGAACTGGAAAGAATAATACGTTTTCGGGTAAATTTTTCACTCTAAAATAATGCTTTGGTTTTAATTTTGATTTACCAAAGAAGATAAGGTAATTTCTTTTATTTGTATCAATATTATTTAGCGTATTAATAAGGGCAGTTGTAATTCCATTATCCCAAAAACCGCCACTTAACATAGCTACTGTTTCTTTTCCGTTGAAAATTGAAACTTCAGTTATGGTTGGTGCTAAACTATGCTTGAATATATATCTGCATATGTCTTTGGTTCCCTCAATATTATCCACAGGACAAAATCTACGTTGCATATCCTGATATGAGACATGATCATTTTCTTTTTTGAATTCCTTAATTAAATCTTCTACATCATTTACTTGCACAAAAGGATAATCATCTATATTCTCGTAAACCCCTCTTGTGTTAAAGTATTCATCTTTATCATATGTATAAAGAATGATTTTCCTATTTGTATTTAAAAAATCATACATTATCGATGAATAATCTGTTATTAATATATCAACAGCTGTTAGGAATTCATATAACTCAAAGGATGGAGGCATTAGAAAAATATTATCAAACTCCCCCAGGTCAATTTCAGCTTGAAAAGGGTGTAATTTAACATAAAAAATTTCATTTTCTGACAGGCTATTTGATATTTGGCGAAGATCTTCAAATAATTTTTTATTGTCTTTTGATACTTTACCTACTGTTCCCCTCCATGTTGGCATATAAAAAATGACTTTCTTGTCTGCAATTCCTAATGCTGATCTTATTTTTGTACGGCTAGTATGATTAAATAGCGCTGAATTCCTTGGTGACGGACCAATAACCATTTTTCCTTGGTAGACACCATTTAAATTGTGAGATTCTGCAAGAATTTCTTGTGTATACTTATTGCTAGATATGATTGTATCTGCCATATAAAAATTACGTTGAACATTCCCCATATCGGTTAAAACATCCATATCTTTTCCTAAATGTTTTAATGGAGTACCATGCCATATGTTAATATATTTCTGTCCTTCTTTTTTGGTAAAAAAAGGATAAAATGTTGTATCGTTTAATAAATATTCTGCTGAGCATAACACTTGGCAATATTCATCCGAAAGGTAAGAAATGACTTTTACATTATTAATTCCTCTGTGTGAAAGAAAGTCGGCTTGATTATCCACATTTTTTACTGCAACATAAAGTTTTAAATGATTATAGTTGTTTGCCAATTCCTCTAAAATATAATAAAGATGACCAGATAGTTGATTACCGTGAGAAGATTCAATCAAAACAACATTAGATTTAATTTTTTCTTTTCGGAAGAACTTAGGATAGGAATACAGATAGTTCTGTTTTGTTTTTATTTTTTTTACACGTCTTATTCGTGTTGTTAATTTTGAAAAGATGCTCACGTTTCATAATCCCTTCCTTTGCTATATACTCTATTGTTTAAAATATTGGCCTAACTTAGTCACATAATCGAATTTTAAGACCTTATTTTTTAAACTTGCAGCTATCTTTCCCAAACCAGCAGCCTGAAAGACCGCCTCTTTTATTTTTCTCACTTTAGCGCCTCTATATCGCATGAATATTATTGTATAGAAACATAACAAATCTATACCTGCTTATAGAAAGTCAACAAAACTATTTCTGAACTTATTATGAAGGACGGATCCGATTATAAATACAATCATGGTCGCTCCCCAAAAATATACGGAGTAATGCCAATGTTCAATAAGATACCAGCCGGTGTTCCCAAGAAGTGCAGAACGGTAGCCTTCAACGATATAATAATATGGATTCATTTTTAATAGGGTTGCAATCGTTCCTTTTAAAGTAGATGGATTCCATAATACAGGCAAGATATAAATCATCATCCTCATGATAGCCTGCATAATATTTTGTACATCCCTAACGATTGTTGCCAAAGTAGAAGTAACCAGTGATAAAGAAAATGTAAAAATAAATGCACAAACCATATAGTATGGGAGTTCTAAATAATAAACAGAAACCGGATATCCTTGAAACTGTAATATAATCACAACAATAGCCAGTAGCAGCATATGTTGGTAAAACTTAGACATAATGACATAACTGGGAATTGCACTCATAGGAAAATTCATTTTTGCAACCATTCGAATCCGGGAATAAATCGATCTCGATCCTTGTAAAACAGCCGGGTTAATAAAAAACCATATCGTAGACCCGGCAAACAACCAAGGAACATATTCGGGACGAGGATTCCCTCCCCTTAAACCAAACCCGAAAACAAACCAGTAAATGGCGAGCTGGATCATTGGGTTAATCACTTCCCAAAGGATCCCCAAATAGTTATTCCGGTTTTCGCTTCTGACCTCATAGAGAGAGAGGCGCATAATTAAATAAAAGCTCTTTACTTGTTCTTTTATAATCGTAATGGCCGATTTCATAGCTCTTTCCTTTCTAGAAACACACGCTCAACAACGCGCTGGGATGATTTTCCACATTCCAAATAACAGAACTTCACAAAAAATGTATCAAATGAATACGGCAATTGATAACCATCTGTGACGATTTTCTTAACTTCCTCAATTACTTGTGCAGTGGTTGTTACAAGCGGGCCCGGAGCCTCTTCTTCAAAGTTAAAGTAAAAACCGCGCAAATGATTCCGGTATTCTTCTATATCATATACAAAAAAGATCATAGGCCGTTTTAAAATGGCATAATCAAAAAAAACAGATGAATAGTCCGTTATTAAAAGGTCTGATAATAAGTATAGCTCTGAGATATCCTCATGGTTTGAAAAATTAAATACAAATCCCCGATAAGGTGAAACATCAAAATTTTCTGCTACTAAGTAGTGCATCCGCAAAATGACAATACAGTTTTCTTGAAGCTGCTGCTGCATCATCGCCAAATCTAAATTCAAATCAAATCGATATTTACCTTTTTGATAAAATTGGTTATCCCGCCATGTCGGGGCATACAGAATGACTTTCTTATCAAGCGGCAGCCCGTATTTTCTTTTTAATGCATTGACATACTCAGGATTATTGTTTTTCACAAGCACATCGTTACGGGGATAACCAGTCTCCAGCATCGTTTTCTTAAATTGAAATGCACTGCGGAAAATTTCTGTGGAATATGCATTGGGTGAAACTAAATAATCCCAATTGCTTGCTTCCTGGATAAATTCCCTTTTATATTTTTCTGCTGTGGTGCCTGGGATGTGAACCTCGTTCATATCATTTGCAAGCTTTTTCAATGGCGTACCATGCCAAGTCTGCAGATAGATGGTATGTTTTGGTTTCGGTATCCAGAGGGGCATTCTGCTGTTGGTTACCCAATATTGGGCTCTCCCCATGAGATAGATCCATCTTGGAGACAGCCTTTTTATATAGCGGACATTCTTATTTTTAAAGTTATGTAGGAATTTTCTGTGCGCACTCCAATAACATACAAAGCCGGGATTGTGTTCAAATAGATACTCATAGATGGCTCTTGGATTATCACTGTACTGTTTGCCCTGAAAGCTTTCAAAAACAACCAGATTTTTCTTTGCCGGCAATTTTCCAATGAGGATTAAAGCCAAAAAGTAGATCGGCTCAATACATTTTATTTTGATGAACGATATCAATCTCTTTTTCATAAATCCTACATCCTCGCATAAGTGTAACAATTAATCTCCACGATCATAATGGACTTTGTTCTCTTCGTGATGATAAAGATACTGCACCAAATTCCTGCTGGAATGCCCTGTAGAATAGGTATTCCACAACTTTGAGAACGCCTCTATCCGCCTGTAATCGAATGAACCGCTTTTTATTAATTTGATAATTTCCCCGGTCTGGTAAGCAACAGGTCCGGGCACGAGCTGATCATAAGATTCCCAAAAGCCGCGTGTCTCTTGGTAGGCCTCCAGATCATACGGGTAAAAAATCATCGGACGGTTTAGAATTGAGAATTCAAATGGAATCGAAGAATAATCTGTAATTAAAACATCCGTAATCAACAAGAGTTCATTGACGTCATCATAATCAGTACAATCTATCACAAAACCGGGATACCGCGACAAGTCTGCATTTTTTTTAACAGCAGGATGGAGTTTCACGATCAAAGCATATGTATCCTTGAACGCTTTATGCATCTGACTTAGATCCAGCTTCAAGTCAAACTTGTCCAATTGGCCATCCCGAAACGTTGGCGCATAAAGAATGACTTTTTTATTTTTAAGGGCGGGATACCGGCGGTAAATATGTTTAACAACCGCTTCTTTTCTTTCTTTCTCAAAAAAAAGATCGGTCCGCGGAATCCCCGTTAAAAGAAACTTTTCAGAAGAAAGCCCAAAGGCCTCCATGAAAATATGCTTCATTTTTTCAGAACCGATGACAACATGGTCAAATTGTGCATATACTTTCTTAAATCTGTGAAGTGCACCTTTACTGCGCATATGGATGCTTTTATCGCTAAGGCCGAATGTTTTAATGGCCCCGGCTGCATGCCATAATTGAATACATTCCACACCTTTTTTAAAAGAAACTGTGGACAAAAAGCCGTAATAATTGTCCACGATCACATATTGAGAAGTGGCAATATGGTAAATGCTGCTGATAAAATGCCACGGTTTTTTCAGGTCAAATAGAAATACTTTCTTTTGCTTAACTTCTTTTGCCACCTGCTGATAGCAGGAAGGAGTGCAAACGAAAGTAACTTGAAAAGGTTTAGATTGCTTCTTCAGTTCGTTGTATACAAATAGGCTGTTTTGCTTAAACGAAACCACAAACGTGATTTTTCTTTTTACAGGAAAAATACTGCAAAAAGCAAAAATGACATGAAAAAGCAGCAAATATACGAAAATAAAAAATTCCCTAGCCATTTTTTACGGAAAATAAATCCTTTTTAATTTTTGATGTGGAAATGCCGACCGTCCGCGGCAAATAGACAACTTCACAATAGTCTTTTAAAAAGTCAAATTTGCCTTTCCAGTCGTCACCCATGACAAAAATATCGACATTATGTTTTTTTATGTCATCAATTTTTTGTTCCCAATTATTTTCGGGAATGACTTCATCAACGTAACGGATCGCTTCCAAGATTAATTTCCGGTTTTCGTAACTGTGGTATGATTTCTTATTTTTAATTTGGTTAAATTCATCCGACGACAGGCCGACGATTAGGTAATCACCCAATTCTTTTGCCCGTTTTAATAAGTTGATATGTCCCCAATGGAGAAGGTCAAATGTTCCGTATGTGATTACTTTTTTCATACAGTTCTCTCCCTGCTAACAATAGTCATCATGATCGGTACCATTCTTTCTAAAAGGGATGCCTCTTTATTTTTCCCAATCTTAGTTCATTATATGTCTATTCAAGATAGAATTCAATGAGGAAATATCTTTTCAAAATCTGTATGCCTGCTTCTTTCTATTGTTATGCCAAGTAATAGAAATAGGGCCCCTGATCATGCTGCCTGCGGGGGTCCTATTTTTATTGTTGTAAGCTTTAATGAACCATTTTTTTGATTTCTTTTTCCATTCTTGACCGGTCCCGTTCCAATATTGATTTCAAATATTTACCAGTATAAGAATCCGGGTTTTTGGCAACTTTTTCCGGTGTGCCCGTTGCTACAATCGTTCCGCCCTTGTCCCCGCCTTCAGGACCCAGGTCAACCAGGTAGTCGGCTGTTTTGATCACATCCAGGTTATGTTCAATTACCAGTACCGTATCGCCGTTGTCAACAAGCCTTTGCAGCACATCGAGGAGCTTTGCGATGTCATGGACATGCAGACCTGTTGTCGGTTCATCAAGAATATAAAAGGAACGGCCGTTTGAACGCTTGTGCAGTTCTGAGGCGAGTTTAACGCGCTGGGCTTCGCCGCCCGATAAGGTGGTGGCAGGCTGCCCCAGTTTGATATAGCCGAGGCCGACATCTGCGATCGTTTGCAGTTTCCTTTTGATTTTCGGGATATTTTCAAAAAAGACAATCGCATCTTCAACAGTCATATCAAGGACATCAGCGATATTTTTGCCCTTGTAGGTGACTTCCAATGTTTCACGGTTATACCGCTTCCCGTGGCATACCTCACATGGTACGTACACATCCGGCAAAAAGTGCATCTCAATTTTAAGGATGCCGTCACCGTGGCAGGCTTCACAGCGGCCGCCTTTGACATTGAAGCTGAAGCGGCCTTTTTTGTAGCCGCGGATTTTTGCTTCGTTGGTTGACGCAAATACATCACGGATATCATCAAACACGCTGGTGTAGGTAGCAGGGTTGGAGCGCGGCGTCCTGCCGATCGGCGATTGGTCGATATCAATGACTTTATCCAAATGTTCGATGCCTTTGATGGTTCTATAAGCGCCCGGTTTTGCCTTCGAGCGGTAAAGTTTCTGTGCCAGCGCTTTTTGAAGGATTTCATTCACCAAAGTACTTTTCCCCGATCCGGACACGCCGGTAACCGCAATAAAAGTGCCGAGCGGAAATTTTACATTGATGTTCTTTAAATTATTTTCTTTTGCGCCTTTGACTTCAATATAACGGCCATCCCCTTTACGGCGTTCAGCAGGGAGATGGATGAATTTTTTTCCGGATAAATACTGGCCCGTGAGCGAATCCGGATCGCGCATGACTTCTTGCGGCGTCCCGGCTGCGACAACCCGGCCGCCATGGACACCGGCACCCGGCCCGATATCGAGGAGATAATCCGCAGCCAGCATCGTATCTTCATCATGCTCAACGACAATCAGGGTATTGCCAATGCTTGTCATCTCTTTGAGCGTTGCAATCAGGCGGTCATTATCGCGCTGGTGCAGGCCGATCGAGGGTTCATCAAGAATGTACAAAACCCCTGTCAACTGCGAACCGATTTGCGTAGCCAGCCGGATGCGCTGCGCTTCACCGCCGGATAATGTCCCGGCTGAGCGGCTGAGCGTTAAATAATCGAGCCCGACATTCATCAAAAATCCAAGCCGTGATTCAATTTCACGCAGGATCAATTTGGCGATGGCCTGCTCTTTTTCCGTCAAATCCAGGTGGGCAAAGAATTCGCGGGCTTCCCCGATTGAGTAGCGGGTCACTTCGCTAATATGTTTGTGGTTGATTTTTACAGCCAGGCTTTCCGGTTTCAGCCGGTAGCCTTTGCATTTCGGGCACGGCTGCTGCGCCATATACTTTTCCATTTGCTCACGCGTAAAGTCCGAGCTTGTTTCACGGTAGCGCCGTTCAATATTGCGGATAACCCCTTCAAATTCAATCATATGGTCGCGGACCTGGCCAAAATCATTTTCATAATGGAAGAAAATCCGTTCCGAACCCGACCCGTACAAAATAATATCCAGCTGTTCCTTTGGCAGATCTTTCACCGGCGTATCCATGTCAATACCGTAATGGCTGCACACTGATTTCAGCAGCTGCGGATAATACTGCGAGCTGATCGGTTCCCACGGGGCAATCGCATTTTCGTTTAAAGTCAGGGACCAGTCCGGAATGACAAGGTCAAGGTCCACTTCCAATTTAGAACCAAGGCCGTCACATTCCGGACAGGCGCCAAACGGGCTGTTAAAGGAAAACATGCGCGGCTCAAGCTTATCAATGGAAAAACCGCATAACGGGCAGGCTAAATGTTCACTGAAAAGCAGCTCTTCCTCGCCGATCACATCAATGATGACACGGCCGTCAGCAAGGCGCAGCGCCGTTTCAAGCGAATCTGCGAGCCTCGTATTAATGCCTTCTTTTACGACGATCCGGTCAACGACAATGTCGATCGAATGTTTTTTATTTTTATCGAGTTTAATGTCCTCACCCAGGTCGCGCATTTCATTATCAATGCGGACGCGGACAAAACCTTGCTTTTTAATATCGTCCAGCACTTTTACGTGGGCGCCTTTTTTTCCGGACACAATCGGGGCAAGCACCTGCAGCCGTGTCCGTTCCGGGTATTCCATAATCCGGTCGACCATCTGTTCAACCGTTTGTGAAGTAATTTCAATGCCGTGGTTCGGGCAAATCGGCCTGCCGACACGTGCATACAGCAAACGCAAATAGTCGTAAATTTCAGTGACCGTGCCAACCGTAGAGCGCGGATTGCGGCTCGTTGTCTTCTGGTCGATGGAAATCGCCGGCGACAGCCCTTCAATCGCATCCACATCCGGTTTATCCATCTGCCCCAAAAATTGGCGCGCATAAGCGGACAGCGACTCCACATAACGCCTTTGCCCTTCTGCATAGATTGTGTCAAATGCTAAAGAAGATTTTCCGGAACCGGATAAACCCGTCAGTACGACAAGCTGGTCCCGCGGCAGTGTGACATCTATATTCTTTAAATTATGGACACGTGCCCCTTTTATTTCTATTTTATCCAGTACCATTTTTGGGTCATCCTTCCGCTTTCAATTTTAAAAGGGCATCACGAAGCTTGGCTGCGTGCTCGAAATCCAGGGCTTTTGCGGCCTCTTTCATTTTTTCCTCCAGCTCCGCGATCATAAGCGCGCGTTCTTCTTTCGTCATCGGCTTCTGCTTCTCTTCCGCCTCATAAGCAGCCGGTTCTTCAGCTGCATAAGTGGCATGGATCGTATCGCGGATATCTTTTTGAATCGTTTTCGGTGTGATGCCGTGCGCTTTATTGTAAGCCTCCTGTACGGCCCTGCGCCTTTTGGTTTCGCTGATCGCTTTTTCCATGGAATCGGTGATTTTATCTGCATACATGATAACCGCGCCGTTTTCATTGCGGGCAGCCCTTCCGATCGTCTGGATCAGCGAGCGTTCCGACCGCAGGAACCCTTCTTTATCGGCGTCAAGAATCGCAACAAGCGAAACTTCCGGAATATCGAGCCCTTCCCTGAGCAGGTTGATGCCAACAAGACAATCGTATTTGCCAAGGCGCAGATCGCGGATAATCTCGATCCGTTCCAATGTCTTGACTTCGGAATGGAGATACTGCACTTTGATACCGACTTCCTTTAAATAATCTGTTAAGTCCTCTGACATTTTCTTTGTCAGGGTCGTCACCAGTACCCGTTCATGCCTGGCAATTCTTTCATTGATTTCACCAAGCAGGTCATCAATTTGGCCTTCGATCGGGCGCACCTCAATTTTCGGATCCAGGAGGCCGGTCGGGCGAATAATTTGCTCTACCATTTCCGGTGTATGCTCAAGCTCATACGGGCCCGGTGTTGCCGATACACAAATCATTTGCGAAATATGCTGTTCAAACTCCTCAAAACGGAGCGGACGGTTATCAAGCGCAGACGGCAACCTGAAACCATGGTCGACGAGCACCTGTTTCCGCGCCTGGTCCCCATTAAACATGCCCCTGATTTGTGGGAGTGTCACATGGGACTCATCGATGACGATCAAAAAGTCTTTAGGAAAGTAGTCGAGCAGGGTGTAAGGCGTTGCACCGGGCGGGCGCAGCGTCAAATGGCGCGAATAATTTTCAATCCCGGAGCAAAAGCCCATTTCGCGCATCATTTCAAGATCGTAATTGGTACGCTGTTCTAATCTTTGTGCCTCGAGAAGCTTGCCATTATCGCGCAGTACTTTTAAACGTTCTTCCAGTTCCGCTTCAATATTGCGGATTGCAATCTGCAGTTTCTCATCCCGGGTGACGAAGTGGGAGGCCGGGAAAATCGCGACATGGTCACGGTCGCCAATAATTTCGCCGGTGAGGGCATCAACTTCGCGGATCCGGTCAATTTCATCTCCGAAAAACTCAACGCGGATACAATGTTCGTCCCTCGATGCCGGGAAGATTTCAACAACATCGCCGCGCACCCTGAAAGTTCCGCGCTGAAAATCAATATCGTTGCGCGCATATTGAATATCGACGAGTTTTCTCAATAACTGGTTGCGGTCAATTTCCATGCCGGTTCTAAGCGATACAACCAGGGAGCGGTACTCTTCCGGTGAACCCAGGCCGTAAATACAGGATACACTGGCAATAATAATGACATCATTGCGTTCGAATAAGCTCGATGTCGCTGAGTGCCGCAGTTTATCAATCTCATCATTGATGCTGGCATCTTTTTCAATATACGTGTCGGTTTGCGGCACATACGCTTCCGGCTGATAGTAATCGTAGTAGCTGACAAAGTACTCGACCGCATTATTCGGGAAAAACTCTTTAAATTCGCTGTAAAGCTGGCCTGCCAATGTTTTATTATGGGCAATGACCAGCGTCGGTTTGTTGACTGCTTTGATGACATTGGAAATGGTAAACGTCTTTCCCGTACCCGTTGCCCCGAGCAGGGTTTGAATTTTCTTACCCGCGCGGATGCCGCCAACAAGTTCACGGATCGCTTCCGGCTGATCACCCTGTGGCTGGTACTTTGAAACAAGCTCAAATGCATGTTCTTCCATTCATGATCCTCCTATTGGATTGAAGCGGCTGATCTATATACAAACATATGGATTGTACATTCCGTTCTTCGTTCCTTATATTCTAACATAATTCATATCCGATCTCCAACAAAAAGCGAACAGGTTTTCCCCTTCTTTCCGTGCGGCCGGGTGCACACGAAAGAACGGTAAGGCAACCCTACCGCTATCAGCATCAACGTCCTATATGATTCCCATTATTTTACCGGTACTTCAAGGGCATACCACTCTTCTTCCAGACGCGCGTTCTGCACTTCCCAGGCTTTTTTTGCAGCTGTAATGCCCGCGTTATAATAATAGGAGGCAAGCTTCTCTTCAAAAAAGTCAAAATATGCCTGTGAAGCGATCACGCCAATTTCTTCCCCTGTCTGTTCCCATACAAATTGCTGAATATCTGCCAGAATCCGCTGCTTTTTAGCAGGATCCGGTTTTGAAATGAGCATAGCTGCCTCCGCCTTTACTTTTTAGATTCTTTTTTCATCTTTGCTCTTTGTATCATTGTATTAGCAAAATAAAAGCCGATTGTCAATGAAGCTGCATCGACAATATAAACCGGCCAGGTACGCGTATAACCTTTATAAACAGATGCCACAATCAGCGCCACCGTTATAATTAATCCAATCACTTGGTTAAAAGTCACCCTCGTAAAGAAAATCACAAGAAAACATGGAAAAAAAGCGGCCACCAATAGTTGTATCATCATCTTCACCCCACCCGCCGTAACTGTCGTTGCTGTTATCCCAACATAACGGGCAGTAAGACTCCCGCCTTAAGATTCAAGGTACGAAGGAGATGGGTGGGAGATCAACTGCCCGTTATGTTCCGATTGGTTAGGCCTGCACGAGGCAGGTTACAAAGGCGTTGCAACAGGACGCCTGAGATCTTAGCCTTTGTTCATCTTCTAATCAGTGGAAAAACCCCACTGATGGAAGTTTCACTTTAACTATATTTTTTAACATATGGATGGAAAATACAAGAAAAATCATTGAAAATGAATTATTTTCTAAACTCATTTTCAATGATTTCGTTTGTAATCGCCCGCAGTTCGCTGTGCTCAATAAACCTTTCCGAAAGCAGGTCGGGGAGAATCGATTTCAAAAAGTAGCGGACGGAAGCCATTTCCGAAAAATGCAGAATTGTGCGCAGCGATTCTTCGTAAATTTCCTGAAAAAGCGGCTCAGGATTTCCTTTTTGGATTTCGCCAAATGATTCATACAGAAGATCAACTTTATCGGCAACCGATAAGATTTTACCTTCGAGCGTATCGTCCTTCCCTTCTTTGAAAAGGTTCAAATAAATCTGCCGGTATTCTTTTGGAAAGACGCCGACCACAAAATTCTTTGTCATTTCCTCTTCCACCTGCCTGAAAAGCTGGTGGAGTTCTTTTGATGAATATTTCACAGGCGTTTTAATATCGCCCGTAAAAAGCTCCGGATAATCGTGGTTGAGCGCTTTTTCGTAGAGCGAACGCCAATTGACTTCATTGCCGGCGTGTTCCTCCACATTTCCGAAAAACTGGGCAATCTTCGTTACTTTAAACGAATGGCTTGCAACCGAGTGTTCCTGAAACTTGAACTTGCCCGGGCAGCGGAATATTTTTTCAAGATCGGATAAACTTTTAAAATATTGATGGACTCCCACTGCACTCCCTCCTTCTCTATGTTTGTGTGCGGACTTGAAATCTTGTACAAAAATGAACACTAAACTTTTCTGCACGTTCAACTTATCTATATTTTACTCATTCTATAAAAAAAACAAACCCAGCGTCAAGAAACTGGATTCATTTTCCGGCAGGTATTCAGTTGTTCAGGTCGACGATCACGCCGGTTTTTAAGTAAACAATCCATTCACATACGTTGGTGACATAATCGCCGATCCGTTCCAAATGCTGCAAAACAAGCAGCATAAAAGAAGCATGGTGGATATTGGCCTGGTTTTGTTTCATTTGGCCCATCAGCTCATTGAAAATCGCCCGGAACTTGCGGTCGATTTTATCATCCTTTTTCGCCACTTCAACTGCTTTATCTTCATCCAGGATAATGTAAGCATTCAGGCCTTCGTGCACCATTTCCTTGACCGTATCCGCCATTTGCGGGATCTTCACAAATGGTTTTAAATAGGTATCTTTCTTTAATTCCACTGCGATTTTTGCAATACTGACAGCATGGTCGCCCATCCGTTCCAGGTCTGTTACAACTTTTAACATGGTTCCGATTCTGCGCAGATCGGTCCCGACCGGCTGCTGGGTGGCAATCATTTCAAAACACTTTTTTTCAATATCCACTTCGTAGCGGTTGATTTTACTGTCATTCTTGATCACTTCCTGTGCCAGGCCGATGTCTTTTTCTGTGAATGATTTTACGCTTTTAAAAATGGCCTCTTCCACAAGCAAACCCATTTTCAGCAGGCGCTCGTGCATATCCTGCATGTTGTCCTCAAAAACTTTTCTCCCTGCCATGTATTCTCCCCCTGTTACCGATTATCCGAAACGTCCGGAAATGTATTCTTCTGTCTGCCTCGACTTCGGGTTCGTAAACATCGTTTTGGTTTCGGAAAACTCTACTAATCTTCCATTTAAAAAGAATGCCGTATGGCCGGAAACCCTTGCCGCCTGCTGCATATTATGCGTGACAATGACAATGGTATAAGACTTTTTCAGTTTCAAAATCAGTTCTTCAATTTTCTCTGTTGAAATCGGGTCCAGTGCTGATGCCGGTTCATCCATTAAAATGATGCCCGGTTCGATTGCCAGCACCCTTGCCAGCACAAGGCGCTGCTGCTGCCCGCCGGAAAGTCCCATAGCCGCGGTGTGAAGCCGGTCTTTCACTTCATCCCACAAAGCAGCCTGGCGCAGACAGTTTTCAACAATGCCGTCCAGCACTTGTTTCTTTTTTATGCCATGAATGCGCGGCCCGTAAGCCACGTTATCATAAATGGACATTGGAAACGGATTGGCACGCTGAAAAACCATGCCAATATTTTTTCTTAATGCGGCAACATCTGTTTTTGGCGCGTAAATATTTTCACCGCCAATTACAATCTCCCCTTCAACACGGAAGCCCGGCACCTGGTCATTCATCCGGTTCAATGTGCGCAGGAATGTCGACTTTCCGCAGCCGGACGGCCCGATCAAAGCCGTCACGTGATTTTTTTCAAAATCAAGATTGATGTCGTACAGCGCCTGGAAATCCTGATAGAAGACATTCACGTGCTCAGCACGAATCATGGTTTGATTTTCAGTTTTTGCGTTTCTTAATATCGTCGTCATTTTTTCTCCTCCCAGCGGCTTTTAACCAAAATGGCCGGATAAATAGGCTTCGGTCTGTTTTTTCTGCGGATTCGTAAACATCTGTGAGGTCGGGCCCGCTTCAATCAGTTCCCCCATATAAAAGAACGCTGTCGTATCAGAAATGCGCGCGGCCTGCTGCATATTGTGCGTAACAATCGCCACGGTATATTCTTTCTTTAGTTCTGCAATCAGTTCTTCGACTTTCCCGGTTGAAACAGGGTCTAAGGCGGATGCCGGTTCGTCGAGCAGCAGCACATCCGGGTTCATGGCAAGTGCGCGCGCAATGCAGAGGCGCTGCTGCTGGCCGCCTGATAATGCAAGCGCTGAAGTATGCAGGCGGTCCTTTACTTCATCCCATAATGCCGCTTTCTTTAAACTTTCTTCCACGATCCCTTCCAGCAATGCCTTCCGTGCACCGTGATGTTTCGGGCCAAATGCGACATTTTCAAAAATGGATTTTGCAAAAGGGTTCGGGCGCTGGAATACCATGCCGATCTGTTTTCTGATTTCAAACACATCCGTTCCGGGGCGGTTGAGCTGTTCCCCTTTATACAAAATATCCCCTTCGATCCGGCAGCCCGGCACTTCATCATTCATCCGGTTCAAACTCCGCAAATAGGTGGACTTTCCGCAGCCGGACGGTCCGATCAACGCGGTCACATGATTTTTTGGAAAGGTAAGGCTGACATCACGGATCGCCATTTTTTCCCCGTAAAATACGCGCAGGTTCTTGGTTTCAAGCATAATTTCCTGCTCTTTCGCGGGGGAAAACGGCTGCTCGATTGCGACTGAAAACCGCATCCGCGAGCCGTCATTTTCTTTTCTGGGTAAAGTGGATAGCGCCATTTTTGTTTCCTCCTGTATTAGTGGGATGTCATCCGTTTATGAATCCATTTTCCAATGAAACGGGCAGAAAAGTTGAAAATGAGAATGAAAAGAATCAATACGGCAGACGCACCGCTTGATACAGCTGCGGCATCGGGCATAATGCCTTCCCCGTTGATTTTCCAAATATGGACGGCGAGCGTTTCAGCCGGCCGCAGCGGGTTTAAAGGGGAATTGATACTGAATGGGTTCCAGTTGCCGAAATCCAAATTGGGCGAACTCATGCCCGCTGTATAAATTAATGCGGCAGCTTCCCCGAATACTCTTCCGGATGCTAATATGATCCCCGTGATAATCCCCGGAAGCGCAGCCGGGAGCAACACGAATTTAATGGTTTCCCATCTTGATACCCCAAGCGCCAGCCCGGCTTCACGCTGTGCTGTTGAAACCCCGCGCAAGGAATCTTCCACAACCCGGACCATCAGCGGCAAATTGAAAAGCGACAAAGCGAGTGCGCCTGACAGGATGGAAAATCCCCAACCCATGGACAGGACGAAGAAGAGAAAGGCGAACAAGCCAACAACGATTGACGGAAGTGATGATAAGACTTCAATGGCCGTTCTCAGCACATCTGTCAGCCAGTTTTTCTTCGCATATTCCGCCATATAGATGCCTGCCCCGAGCGAGAGCGGGATACTGATGATCATGGTTAACGCCAGCAAATAAAAGGAGTTAAAAAGCTGCGGGCCGATGCCGCCGCCTGCTGTAAATACCTGCGGTGGCGAGGTGATGAACGACCAGCTGACCTGCGGGAGGCCTTTCGCCAAAATATACCCTAATAACCCCACCAGCAGCGTAACAATGAACAGGGCGATGAAATAGAGAACTGAAGTTGCGATGCGGTCTGCGATTTTTGCCTTCATGATAGATTCCTCCTGCGGCCGAGAAAGCGGACGATGATGATAAACACAAGTGACATCAGCAAGAGAATCAGCGCAAGTGTCCATAATGCATTATTTTCAACACTGCCCATCACCGTGTTTCCCATGCCCATTGTTAAAATACTGGTTAAGGTGGATGCCGGCTCAAACAAGGATTCCGGAATCACGGTTGCATTGCCGATAACCATCTGTACGGCCAATGCTTCCCCGAATGCGCGCGCCATCCCGAAAACAATGGCGGTTAAAATGCCCGGCCGTGCGGTTCTCAGCACCACTTTGTAAATGGTTTGCCACCTTGTTGCCCCGAGTGCAAGTGAAGCTTCCCGCAACGATGCCGGCACCGCGCGGATTGCGTCAACGGATAAGCTCATCATTGTCGGCAGAATCATAATCGATAACACGACTGTCCCTGCAGCAATCCCGAATCCGCTGCCTGACAGATGTTCCCTGATAAATGGAACAGCAACGCTTAACCCGATGAACCCATAAACAACGGATGGAATGCCCACGAGCAGCTCAATGACCGGCTGCAGCATTTTTTGCCCTCTTTTTGCCGAAATCTCCGTCATGAAAACGGCTCCCCCGATTGCCAGCGGCGCACCAATCAGCGCAGCAAGAAATGTCACTGCAAAAGAACCGAAAATCATCGGCAGTGCGCCGACCATCGGATTGCCGGAAGCATCTGTTTTCCCCGGCTCCCAATGTGTGCCGGTGAAAAATTCAGCAACACCGGCATGGTTGACAAAAAAGGTGCTTAACCCCTTTGATGCCACAAAGACAAAAATGGAAACAGCAATGGCAGCCATCAGGGCGATACAGGCAAAAGTAATCATTTTGCCGCGTCTTTCTATTTTCACTTTTGAGCGGGACTTTTTATGTTTGATCTCTGTTTCCGCCCACTTTAATGCATTTTCACGCATGCTGTTTGGCCCCTTTCTATCTGAACACGGGAAAACGGACGATGCCGGCAAGATGCCCCCCGTCCTGCAAAGCCCGCCAGCTGAGCAACGATCTCAGCATTTATTTCCCTGATTTGTTTGTCATGTTTCCGTCTGCATCCCGTTCGACTTTCATTTGTGAAACGGGCATATAGCCGAGTTTTGGAACGAGATTGGTTTGGACTTCATCTGACAGCATATATTCCAGGAACTTTTTTGTTAGTCCTTTCGGTTCACCTTTTGTATACATATGTTCATATGCCCAGATTTCCCATTTATTTGTTTTGACATTGTCTTCTGTCGGTTCAACGCCATCTACTTTTAAAGCTTGTACTTTATCATTGATATAAGAGAATGCGAGATAACTGATCGCGCCTGGTGTTTCACTGACAATTTTTTGAACTGTACCGGAAGAATCCTGTTCCTGCGCCTTTACTGTCGTTGCACCGTCGAGCGCTGTTTTTTCAAAAACGGCCCGGGTGCCTGAACCTTCCGCGCGGTTGATCACCACGATTTTCTGATCCTTTCCGCCGGCTTGCTTCCAGTTTGTGATTTTTCCGGTAAAAATCCCGATTAATTGTTGTTTTGTAATATTTTTCACGCCGGCATCTTTGTTCACAACCGGTGCAAAGCCTACAACCGCGACTTTATGGTCCACGATTTTACTCGCATCAATGCCGTCCTTTTCTTCTGCAAATACATCAGAATTGCCAATTTGGACGGCGCCTTCCACGACTTTGCTCAATCCTGTTCCGCTGCCGCCGCCTTGAACATTAATCGTTGCACCGGCGTTTTCATTCATATACTGTGTTGCGGCTTCCTGCACAAGTGGCTGAAGTGCCGTCGATCCTACCGCCGTAATGCTTTGCTGTTTCGCGGCGCCGGATCCTTGCTGCGATCCGCTTGCGCTTGTGCAACCTGCAGCGATGATGGCAAAAACGGATAATAGACTTAGTAATCCCGTAAACTTTCTTTTCATTTTTTTGCCCCCTATGTCATTTGCTTGTTCCTTACATAGATAAAGATAATCGAGCGGTATTAAGCGGGTATGAATGAAATGTTAAGAGTTTGTAAATGTCATAGAATCAGGATAAGATCAAATAGAAGATAGGATTCACCGGCAGATGTCACAAGGTTTACATATTCAAGCAAAATAGATGGGAACGGATTGATTTATAATAAAAAGTATGAATGGGAAGAAACGGAGTTGACTTCATTGAAATCCATCATTATCATTGGCGGCGGGATTACCGGGCTCACCGCATTGTATGAACTTCAAAAAAAAGCGCGGAATGCCGGTATCGAGGCGGCCTTCACGCTGGTTGAGGAAAGCCCGCGCTTAGGCGGGAAAATCAGGACCATTCAGCATGGAGAATTTACAATGGAAACAGGCGCCGATTCGATTGTTGCGCGCAAACCGGGCGTCGCCGCTTTTATTGAAGAACTCGGTTTGCAAGGCCGGATGTGCCACAATGACACCGGGAAATCGTATTTGTATACCGCAGGCGGGCTGAAGCCGATCCCGGAAGAAACGGTGTTTGGCATCCCGGCGTGCCTTGACGCCCTTTTCCGCAGTGAGCTTGTTTCCATAAAAGGCAAGATCACGGCTTTAAAGGACTTGTTTACCCGCAACACCACTTTTACAAAAGACAGCTCGGCCGGCGAATTTTTAGAAGCATTTTTCGGTAAAGAACTGGTTGAAAAGCAGATTGCCCCCGTGCTTTCGGGCGTCTATTCCGGAGACTTGCACGAGCTGACACTGGCAACAACCATGCCGTTTCTCGTAGATTACAAAAATGAATACGGCAGCATCATCAAAGGCCTGGCGGCGCATAAGCCTATCTTTTTATCGCCGGAGCGTAAAAAGTTTGTTTCGTTTCAAAACGGGCTTTCGGAGATCATTGACAGACTTGAAGAAAAAACAGCCGGTGCTGAAATATTAAAAGGAACGAAAGCTGTTGCGCTCAAACGCCGCGGAGACAGCTATCAGCTTGCATTATCAGGCGGCCGGAAACTTAAAGCAGATGTGATTGTGCTGGCAGTGCCCCATACCACTGCGCAATCGCTTCTTAGCAAAGCTTCCTTAGCTCACGAATTTCACAAATTTAAGACTGCCTCGCTGATCAGCATCTACCTTGGCTTTGATCTGCCTGACACAGTGCTGCCGGGCGATGGCACCGGATTTATCGTCCCGAAAGACAGCGATCTTTTGTGCGATGCCTGCACATGGACGAGCAGAAAATGGCGGCACACCTCTAAAAATCGGCATCTGCTGCTGCGCCTTTTTTACAAAAATACGAATCCGGAGCTTTTCGCGAAGCTGAATGCCATGGATAAAGATGCACTCGTTTCGGCCGCACTGCAGGATGTGGCTAAAGCTTTGGGTATTACCGGAACACCGGTTGCAGCCGAAGTCACAAAATGGCAGGATCAAATGCCGCGCTATGATTTAAACCACCGCAAAACGATTGCCGCCTTAAATGAAAAACTGGCTGTTTCCGATCCAAATCTGATTTTGGCGGGGTGCTCGTATTACGGGGTTGGCATTGCCGATTGCATTTTAAATGGCAAGCAAACAGCAGAGAAAGTAATGGCACGGCTGCAGCATAAGCAACAAAAATCCGGAAAAGTATCTTTGTGAAATTCGTAAATTCGGTTGATAACTGAAAAGACTATATGTATTCAAACAAAAGACGTTCGCCTAAAGGCATGTGGGAAGGAAACACAGGTTTGAAAATCCGTGTTTCTTCCCGCGAATCAAAAATCCGGATGCCACTTATTCGGCATCCGGATTTTTTTGCGTTTTAGGCAGTGTAACGGTGAACACAGACCCTTTGCCTTCTTCACTTTCCACATTGATCCTGCCGTGGTTCGATTCCGCTAAATGCTTCACGATCGCAAGCCCGAGGCCGGTGCCGCCGGACTGTCTGGAGCGTGCCTTATCCACCCGGTAAAAACGTTCAAAAATCCGCGGAAGATCTTTTTGCGAGATCCCGATGCCGGTATCCGCGACGATAAGATCCACTTCGTCTTCTCTTTCCTGCAGGCGGATTTCAATTTTTCCTTTTTCAGGCGTGTAGGCGATTGCGTTGGTCAGCAAATTTAAAATGATTTGCTGCAGCCGGTCTTTGTCCGCCTCGATGGTGACCGTTTGCTGCTGTGGAAGAATAAGTTCGAGCTGTTTTTCCGCGATTTTCTTTTTTGCCGTCCCTGCTGTTTCCAAAATGACCTCTTTTATATTCAGCGGTTCCGTATTGAACGGAACCCGGTGCTGCTCAATTTTTGACAAATCGAGAATGTCTGAAATCAGCCTGTGCAAGCGGTCGCTTTCTTCATAAATAATTTTCAGGAATTCCCTGCAAGTTTCTTCATGGTACATCGCGCCATCCAGCAGTGTTTCCGCAAAACCCTTCACAGAAGTAATCGGCGTTTTCAATTCATGGGAAACATTTGCGACAAACTCGCTGCGGATTTTTTCGAGGCGCCTGATGTCCGTGATATCATGCAGAACAGTGACAACCCCGCGCAATTCTCTTTTTTCTCCCAAGTATGGCGCAATATGGGCATCCAGAATGCGCTCCGCCGGGTAATAAAGCTGGACTTCCTCATGAATCTGTTCCCCGGTTTTTAGCGAACGGTCGATGAGCTGGCTGAGCCCGAAACTTTTCCCCACTTCAACCGGGCGCCTGCCGATGAGCTGATCAGCCGGAAGCCCGGCCATGCCTTCCATTGCACGGTTGACAAGCATAATCCGCCCATTTGTGTGAATCAGCATCACACCGCTTGCCATATTCTCAAGAACAGCAGTCAGCCTTTGCTGGTTTTCTTTGATTTCATCCATTTGCTGTTTTAAATTCTTTGCCAGGTTGTTGATCGCATTGGTTAACTGCCCGAGTTCCCCGCTTGCTTTAACAGGTACACGGCTGTTATAGTCTTTTTCGATGAGGCGGTTGCTGGTTTCAATGGCAGCTTCGATCGGGCGCGTAAATCTTCTTGCCATAAGGTAGCCAATATATCCCGAAACGAGAAAAGCCGCCGCCATTGCAAATGCAAGACTAATCCACAGTCTCCGCAGCACCGCATCAATCTTGTTCAACGTGATGGAAATGCGTACAACACCCGTGACTTTTCCATCGTCTATGAACGGCTTGGACAAATACATCATATTATAACCAAGCGTGCGGCTTGCCCGGATCGATTCGCCGCTTTTTTTATGCTCCTGGACAATCTCCTTAAATTCCGGGCGGTTGGCGTGACTCTCCATCTTTGCCGGATTGTCATCAGAATCAGCCAGCACTCTGCCGTTTACATCAATAATCGTAATGCGCGGTTCATGATTGGAATAGTAGTGGCGGACTTGTTTCTGCAATTCCGCCTGCTGGTCTTTCAGCGCTTTTGCCTGAATGGTTTTGATCAGAAGATCGGCATCCTGGGATAGCTGCGTCCGTGTCATGTCCATATATGTATTTTTGATCAGGTCGGCGATAATAAAGCCGGTGCAGAACAGGACAACAGCCGTAATGCTTAAATAGGCCAAAGTAATCCGGATCCATAATTTATTCATCTGTCAGATGCCTTCCATTTTGTAGCCGAATCCCCTGACCGTTTTAATATACTGCGGCTGCTTCGAATCTTCTTCAATTTTCTCGCGCAGATGGCTGATATGTACATCAACAATTCTTGTGTCGCCTGCAAAATCAAAATTCCAAACAGCATTAAGCAGCTGGTCGCGGCTCAGGACTTTGCCGGCATGGTTCGCCAAATACAAAAGCAGTTCAAATTCCTTTGGGGTAAGCTCAAGCTTTTCCCCTTTAAAATGCGCTTCAAATTGTTCGGGTAAAATCCGGAGCTGGCCGATCCTGATTTCTTCTGATTTTACGTCCCTGCCCGCCTCAGTTTTTGCGCGCCGCAAAATCGCCTTGACACGCGCTACCACTTCCCGCGTGCTGAAAGGCTTTGTAATATAATCGTCAGCACCAAGCTCAAGGCCTAAAATTTTATCGAATTCATCGCTCTTGGCTGTCAGCATCAAAATCGGCGTATTGACTTTCTCCTGGCGCAGCTGTCTGCAAATATCCATGCCATCCATTCCCGGCAGCATCAGATCCAAAATGATAAAATCAAGTTTCTCCTTTAATGCAGCAGCATAGCCCTCATTTCCATCATATGCCGTTGCCACTTCAAATCCGGCCTGTTCCAAATTAAATTTCAGGAGTGTCACAATCGATGGCTCATCATCGACAACCAGCACCTTCTTCGTCATCCTCATTCCCCTCTCCCTATTTTTCTTTATTGTATAGTTTCATCATCTAAAGTACAAGGGGCCTGTCCCACGCCATGAAAACGCAGTCACCAATTTGAGCAAACCTTTCAATTGAAAAATTCACACCATTCTGCTATATTTAAAATGATATACATAAGGGGATAAAAAAAGATGTACGGGATTTCCAGGACTACCATTCGGCTGAAAAACAGGTGGTTAGCGGCGGTTCCATCCTGCAACCAAGATTTGGATTTCAGCATATGCAGATCCAATGATGCATCACTGCCCGTGAATAGATTTGCCCGGCATTCAAGAAGCGGGCGTTTCTGTATGCCCGGCTGGTGGTCTGGAAAAAATGTATATATCTTCTGCGAATCGAGAAATGAAAAAGGTGGTAATATCATATGTCATTTGTAATCACTGCACCCTGTATTGATGAAAAAGCGGCGGAATGCGTTGACGTCTGCCCGGTAGACTGTATTGCAGAAGGAAAAGACCAGTATTTTATTGATCCTGATATCTGCATCGACTGCGGTGCCTGCCAGGCCGTATGCCCGGTCGAAGCCATCTACCATGAAGAAGAATTACAGGAAGAAGATATGGCTTTTCTGGAAAAAGCAAGGAAATTCTATGAAACCTGATACAAAGCAAATTAAAAAACCATCGCCGCATGAATCGGCGATGGTTTTTTAAATGGCCTTATTCAATTGCCTTTTCCACTTCTTTCACCATCTCGGATACGGACTCCAACCCTCCGCCTGAAAGGTACCAGTAGCCCGGATCCAAATAAGCGATATGGTTTTCTTTATAAGCTTTCGTTTTCTTCACAAGGTCATTTTCAATCACGCTTTTGGCATTGTTGCCTTCTCCGATAGCAGCATCGCGGTCAATGACAAACAGATAATCCGGATTTTGTTTTGCGATATATTCAAATGAAACATTCTGGCCGTGTGTGGAAACCTTAATGTTTTTATCCGCAGCCGGTACGCCGAATACATCGTGGATCATGCCGAATCTGGAACCCGGGCCGTAAGCACTTACCTTTCCGCCGGTTGACATCACGATCAAAGCTTTCTCATCCATTGTTTTTGTTTTTGCTTTTATATGGTCAATGGAGTCATTAATGTTCGTAAGCGCCTGGTGCACTTGATGTTCTTGATTAAAGATTTTCCCAAGCGTTTCCATGTTTTCCTTGAAGGACGCAAAGTAACGGGTGTCATCTACGCCCATATAAATCGTGGGCGCAATTTTGGAAAACTCTTTGTAGCTGTCACGCTGCCTGCCCGAAATGATGATCAGGTCCGGATGGATTTGGCTGATTTTATCAAAATCCGGTTCTTTTACGCCGCCGACATTTTCATATTTGCTGCTTTTGTATTGTTTTAAGTAAGAAGGAATATTGTCCTGTGGCACGCCGGTTACTTTGATGCCTAACTGATCAAGCGAATCCAGTACACCAAAATCAAAGACAACGACTTTTTTCGGGTTTTCCGCAACCTTGGTTGTGCCAAGTTCGTGTTTGACCGATATCTTTTTCGTTGCTGCCGTGCTGTTCTCAGAACTTTCTTTTGTTCCGCAGCCAGCTGCAAAAATAGCCAATACGAAAACCATCATTCCAATGATCATTCTTTTTTTCATCTTAAACCCTCTTTTCCCCAATATTTTCAACCAAAGTAAAGGCAAACTTTATTCTGACAGTAATCCCTGATATCAATGTCCATATCATATATTTCTTTTAGCACAGCCGGCTGGATAATTTCAGACGTGGACCCCTGCCTGACAATTTTTCCATTTTTCATCGCAATGATACTATCCGAGTAAAAGGATGCGAAATTAATGTCATGAATCACGATGAGAATGGTTTTGCCCAATTCATTCGCCATTCGCCGCAACACTTTCATGATCTGCACCGAATGCTTCATATCCAAATTATTGAGCGGCTCATCCAGCAGAATATATTCGGTATTTTGGGCAAGCACCATTGCAATATAGGCGCGCTGCCGCTGCCCGCCGCTCAAGCTGTCCAAAAACTGATTTTCATATTCTTCCAGTTCCATATAGGCAATCGCTTCATTGATTAATCTTTCATCTTCTGTTTTCAGCTTGCCTTGCGAATACGGAAAGCGGCCAAACGACACGAGATCTCTTACCGTCAAGCGGATATTCAGATGGTTGGACTGTTTTAAAATGGCAAGCTTTTTGGCCAGCTCTTTATGATTGGTGCGGCTGACTGCTTCCCCGTCTATGTACACCTCGCCGGAATCCGAAACAGTCAGGCGGCTGATGATGGAAAGCAGTGTGCTTTTTCCAGCCCCGTTCGGACCGATAAAAGAGGTGATTTTACCTTTTTCAATTTTTAAGGAAACATGGTCAACCACTTTTTTATTGCCATAACTTTTTAATACATTCATCACATTTACCATGCCCGACTCTCCTTTAATAAAAGATAGATAAAATAGATGCCGCCAACAAAATTGATAATGACGCTTAACGGCGCCGAAAACTCAAAAACTCTTTCCGAAAGCAGCTGCCCGCCCGTTAAAGCAATGATGCTGATTAACATGGCGCCCGGTATCAGAATCTTATGCCGGTATGTATCGAAAAATTGATAAGCTACATTGACGACAAGCAGCCCGAGAAATGTCACCGGACCGACCAGTGCAGTAGCCGTTGAGATGAGGATGACAACGATCAGCAGCAAGTGTTTTACAATGCGGTCATAATCGACGCCCAGGTTCATAGCCTGGTCCCTGCCAAGCAGCATTACATCCATATAGCGTGCAAACCGCATATAATACAGTCCTGCTGCAACGGTGAGCGCAAACGACGCCCAGAGCAGATTCACATTCACATTGTTAAAACTGGCAAACATTTTATCCTGCAAGATGAGAAATTCATTCGGATCAATCAGCATTTGCATAAAAGAAGAAAAGCTCCCGAATAATGTTCCGAAAATCATCCCGATCAACAGCAAAAAATACAAGTTTTGCTTCCCTTTCCGCAAAATTAAATGGAAGAGGACAGCCGAAAACAGAATCATTACACCAAGCGAGACGGCAAAATTAAGATTGCTTTGCACTATCGTGAGCGTTTTGGCGCCGAACAGAAAGACAACTACCGTTTGAATCAGCATATACAGCGAGTCAAGGCCGAGCACACTTGGCGTTAAGATCCGATTTTGGGTGATCGTTTGAAAAATCAAGCTTGAAAACGCAATGGCACTCCCTGTTAAAATAATCGCAAAAATTTTTCTGCTCCGCGACGGGATAATATAATTCCAATCATTGTATGAACCGATCCAGATATAGCCGGCAATGAGCAGGGCTGCGGCCAGCAGAAGCGCCAGCAACTTTATCCGGTTACGCATATGACCGCCCCCTTAGCAGCAGGTATACAAAGATGGCACTGCCGATGATGCCGACGGTTAAGCTGATCGGTACTTCATACGGATAGATGACCACACGTCCAAGAATATCGCAGAACAGCAGGAAATCCGCACCGAGCAGAGCTGTGACCGTAATGCTTTTTTTAATGTGGTCGCCACGGTAAATGGAGACAATATTTGGAATGATCAGCCCCAGAAAAGGGATGCTGCCGATTGTGAGAACGACCGCCGATGTGATTAATGCGACAAGAATCAGCCCAATATTCACAGCCTGCTTGTATTTGAGCCCTAAATTTTTAGCAAAATCCTCGCCCATCCCGGCAACCGTAAATTGGTTGGCAAACAGATACGCAATCAGCACGGCAGGAACTGTCATATACATCATCTCGTACCTGCCTTTTAATATCCCTGAAAAGTCACCCTGCAACCATGATGATAAACTCTGAATCAGATCGTATTTATAGGCAAAAAAGGTGGAGACTGAACCAATAATATTGCCGAACATAATGCCGACAAGCGGGATGAAAATCGTATCATTCCATTTGATCCGGCTCAAGATTTTCATAAAAACCAATGTTCCGGCAAGGGCGAAACAAAAAGCAACCCCCATTTTTACAATCATGCTTGCTGAAGAGAACACAATGATAGAAACCAAGATTCCAAGTCTTGCGCAGTCCATTGTTCCCGCAGTTGTCGGTGACACAAATTTATTCCGTGTCAGCTGCTGCATAATCAAACCGCAAATGCTCATACCGATTCCCGCTGTAATGATGCTGATTAAACGCGGCAGCCGGCTAATGAGCAGAATCTCAACTTGTTCCCGGGTTAAATGAAAAATATCGCCAGGTTTAATCTCTTCCACACCGATAAAAACGGAAACAACTGAGAGCACGATGAGCAAAGGCAGCAAATATCTCTTTCTCATTTTATCCACCCATCTTCTAACCCGTATCGTTTGGAATTGGTTTTCTCTATATCCCCCTCCAAATCCATCGATCTATGTAATTGATTATGATTATCATTAACAACTTAATTATATTGTAATTGAGAATTACTGTCAATTAATTTTTGAACATTTCCTCAATGTTTTGTAAGCGATTAAATGGTGGGCTTTTCTGCAAAAGGGAAGGAAAATTATCTTTTTAGCAAATACGTATCATACGCCAAATCAAAGAATGACCGTTTGTTTGACGAGTCCCAAGGCATCACATTGTATAAATAATATATGGGAAATCGTATCGCTGTAATAATATCTGAATTTTTTGAATACCTTTTATACAAAAAATTGCCAGGAGGCTGATGATTATGACCGGCCTCCCAGCAATTTTAGTAAAAAAGAGATCTTTTCTCTAAAAAGATCCCCGTTTGTATAAATTATAGCGCCTGATCCGGCTGCCATTCCGTTTTATCTTCCACCGTTAAGATGCCGAGTTCATAATGATCACCTTCATAGAGCGCACCCTGGGCAAATCTGATTTCCCCGTTCACATCAATCACTTCCAGTTTGCAGTAGGCAGGGCTTCTTTGCAGGGCTTTATAAAATTCATCCATGTTATGTACTGCTTGTCCGTTACATTTGTGGATGATTTCTCCGGTATTGAGCCCCATCTTATCCGCCTTGGAGCCGGGAATGACACTGAGAATCATGATGCCGTCATTTTGCCGGGTGAAATAATAAGGTGCCGCATTTTCGCTGATGCGGTGGCGGATTGAGATCCATCCTCTCGCCAGAATAGCAAAAACGGCTGCCGCCAAAGACAGATAAGAAATCCATAATCCGCCAGCTCCGATCAGGGTTGTAAGCATCCCGGCCCAGATCACCTGGCCGCCAAGCCGCTTAACCGCCTCCGCAGGTAATGTACTTTGAATTTGATGCTGGAAACCGAGCAGAAACGGGATCAAAATGAGCGAAAAAGTATGGCCGCCCCAATCAACTGCCGGCCACCATGAAACAGACGCCGAAATCGGGCCAGCCGGCAAAAAACACATAAAAGGCACCAGCCACAGCCGTTTTGCCGGAAATGCGCCCACCGTTAACCCGCGCCGGCTTTTCCGCAGCTTTGGCGAGTTCTTTTGAGAGCCGCTTTTGTGCATGAACCAGCCTTCAGCAATCATAAATAGCCCGGTGAGAACCGAAAAACCGGCCAGCATATGAAAAGTCGTACTTTGCATATATCCTTCGACCCAGTCCGGAAGCTTAACAGGCAGCAATTTAACAGCAAAAAATACGATCACTGTGATGCCCATTGTAAATGCCGGGGACAAAAAGCGAAACTGCCCGGCAATAGAAAAAAGAATGGTGAGCGCAGCAACAGTGCCAAGCAGCGGCAATGAGACAGCATATCCGCCGGCAATCGAAATCGCGGACAGAATCAGCCCGGCCAAAAGCCCAATCGGGAATAAAAACCGAAGTTCCAAAAAACTGTTGTAAATCCTGGTGTGGAAATCATGCCTTTCCCGTTTCACTCGTGCGGCGCCCACCGCAATCGCGAGAATGACAGAATAATAAAGTACCGGGTGCATCAAAAACCTGCCTATCGCCTTAAATGCTTCATTAAGCCAAACCTGTTCCAAATCAAACACCATCCCCTGCACGTACATCGTAGTAGTTTTATTTTAGCAGATATTGTTTGTAAAATCAGCATGGGATGAAATACAATTGTTTTCAATCTGCGTAATATGTATCTTTTGATAAGGCCACAGATTTCCCATTAAAAAACCGCCATCAGCAGTTTATCTGGTGGCGGTCTGTTTTTCTCAACATTTAGCTTGCTCAGTCAGTATCCGCGATAGCATAATTCACACCTGGACTTATTTGGTACAAAATCTTAATTCAGCCCTTTCTCAAACCTTTCCGCTTATTATACTGTACTCTTCTCACTAATTATTTTTGGTATTTCTTATGCTATACCAAATACACCTCACCTGCTCTATAAAATGAACTTAATTAATAAATCTACTCAGTTGCCTGCTGTAAAAAGTAGTAATCACGTAAATTGATGCTTAGTCTTGATGTAAAACATAAGCTCATTTTAATTTCTTTATAATTTAAATTTCAGGAAGTGCCTGCAATAAACAAACCATATGAACAGTACCATCAATGTAATCTTTGATCCGAATTGATTCATTTGGCGCATGCGCTTTTGATTGTGCCCAACCTACACCTGTGCTGACAATCGGGAGGGATAGATATCGATTAAAGATGTACATTGGCCCTGTCCCCTCCGAATTCGGATATAGTACAGCTTTTGTCCTGTAGGCTTCTTCCGCGGTTGTTTTTACAAGCTGGACAAACGGATGGTTTATATTGGAACGGTAAGCTCTTTGGGCATCGATCAAATCGACCTTAATATCCGAAAAACCATGACGCTCAAGATGGCGCTTAATACAGCGGTGCAAATATTCCCCTGTCTGGCCGGGCACCATTCTGCAGTCTACTTTTACTTTTGCTTCTTTTGGCAAAACTGTTTTTGAGCCCTCGCCGATATAACCGCTGACCATTCCGCAAATGGTCATTGTCGGATGAAACATTAGCGCTTCCCTGGGGTCTTCTCCCCTCGCTTCTGTAATCAATGGGCGTGTTAATCCAAACAGATCACGAAACGCTTCCTTGTCAAATGGCAGTTCTTTAACTAACTTTCTCGTTTTTTCATCCGGCTCCTTAATTTCGTCAAAAAAGCCGTCAACCAATATATCATTTTGCTGATTTTTCATAGAAGCGAGCGCCTGTACCAACCGCCAAGCAGGATTGTCAATGCATGCAGCAAGCGATGAGTGGATATCAATGGCTGCGCTTTTTGTTGATAATTCAAAATAAGCGGATCCCTTTATCCCCGCATAGAGCTGTACCCTCTCTTTATCATCTAAACTTCCAAATTCCCAAATGCAGGCATCTGCCTGAAACAATTCTTTGTATTTCCGGAGATAAGGTTCAAGATGCCGGCTGCCGCTTTCTTCTTCTCCTTCTATTAAAAATTTCACCGTACACGGCAGCCCGCCGTTTTCTTGCAGGTATTTTATGGCTACCAGGCGCTGGAGGAGGGAACCCTTATTGTCTGCCGTTCCTCTCGCATATAAGATGCCGTCCTTAAGTACTGGTTCAAACGGTTCCGATTCCCATTCATCAAGCGGATCCGGCGGCTGAACATCGTAATGATTATAGAAAAGCAATGTCTTTTGTGAACCGGTGTCACCACTGCTGGCCGCGGCAAAACACGCATAGACAACAGGATTACCGCCGAGATCATCTAAAATTTTTACTTTCCCCCCCAAATCTAGCAGCATACGTTCCACATATTTAACTGTTTCCGTTATTTTCATATGCTGGGCAGAAATCGAGGGCAGTCGTAAATAATCATAAAGTATTGGCAATGATTCATTTGCTAAATCCTCTATCTGTTTTTTATCCGTTTTATCTATGTACGATTGCATATTACTCCTCCTGAATTGATCATGGTTTACGGCAAACGAAATGTAATAAAATAGTGTCTAAACAGCCGTTTATTACGGCTGTTTAGGCAAATTCACTGAAACTTTCATCTTGGGCTTGTTTACTTGCTGCCTTTGAATGCCCATTTTTCGAAATTCGCAACAGTTCCAGGCCAGTATTCCGATGCGCCTCCGTATGCAATATTTTTATTTACCACGTTAATTTCATTATCAGAGTAAAGTGTCAAAACGGGCATATCATCCTGCCAGATTTTTTGCAGTTTATTGTAGATTTCTTTCCGTTTGCCACTGTCAGGCTCTGCCTTACCTTGCTCAAGTAACTTTGTAGCTTCCGGATTATTGTATTTCATAAAGTTATACGTACCGGTCGGGCTGTATAATGCCGACACATCCGGATCAAGATTAAATGTAAATCCGATCAGCAGCAAATCAAAGTCACCTGCTTTTCCTTTTTGCATAATTGTCGGGAAATCATATGTTGTTTCTTTTACTTTCACGCCGATTGCTTTTAAGTTTTGAACAATGATATCCGCAGATTGTTCACGAACCTTATTTCCAATTGGTACAACCAGGTTCAGTTCTTTACTGAAATCCCAACCCGCATCTTTCAGCATTTGTTTTGCTTTCGCCGGGTCATATTTAATGACATCAAGGCTCTTGTCAAGGTAAGGGTTCAAAGAGGAGTACGGACCATCAATGATTTCGCCGTTGCCTTTTAAGAGTTTGTTGACAATCTGCTGGCGGTTGATCGCATATGCAAGTGCTTGGCGAATTTTAGGATCCTGTAGTTTTTTTGTATTGTATTGCATCGTTTGGAACCCAATTTGCGGATGGATTTCTGTCTTGACGTTTTCAAGCTTTTTGACTGTTTTAACATCTTGGAACGGTATGTTTCCGATACCGCCTGAAACGTTCATCTGGATGCTTCCGGATTCCAGTTCACCAGCCAGATTGGACGCCTGCATGATTTTTACGAACATTTTTTGCGTTTTCGGTTTGCCAAGATAGTAGTCATTATTCGCTTTGTATTCAATATAAGTATTCTTGCTGTATTTCACTAACTTGTAAGGGCCGTTTGTAACATCCGGCTTTTGCATATATTTGCTTTGTGCCAGATCTTCCGGCTTAACATCTTCCAGGACATGCTTTGGAAGGGTAATGATCTTCGTCCCAATCATTTCTTTAATATAGTTTGGATCGACCGGATTTTTCGTCTTGAATGTTACAGTATGGTCATCAACCTTTTTCAAATTCGGGATTGACGTTGCATTGCCGGCCAACTTGCCGTTTGCATCCACACCTGTAAGCGTTGATATATTTGAACCAACAGCCGTTTCCGTTTTTGGATTTGCAATTAAATTAAATGTAAAGACAACATCATCGGCTGTGACAGGCTTTCCATCTGTCCATTTTGCATCCGGATTCAGATTAATTGTATATATCTGATTGTCTGACGTATCAATGGAACTGGCCAGTTTTGCCTGGAATTTTAATGGTTCTACCATGTCCAGAAACGAATCAAACATAAAACGTTCAGCATACTGTGCAGCAATGTCACCAGAATTGATCGGGTTAAATCCGGCAGGCGGATTCACCATGCCCATGTAAATGGTGTCCTTCGCACTGCTGCTTGTGCTTGAATTAGACCCGCACGCAGCCAAAAGCACCAATAGAAGGGCAGTAAATGAACTAAACAACATTCTGATCATGCTTTTTCTTTTCGATTTTCCCCCTGTTTGTTTCATAGAACCTTTTTCACATCCTTATTTTTATTTTGCTTGTTGCGATTCGACTGCATCACGCAAGCCGTCACCAATGAAATTAATTGCTAAAACTGCAAATAAAATCATGAGACCCGGTGGTATCCACAACCAAGGTTGCGAAGATAGAACCGTTATTGACTGGGCTTGCGTCAACATATTTCCCCAACTTGCTGCCGGAGGCCTTACTCCCATACCAAGGAAACTTAAAGAAGCTTCCAAAATAATGGCAGAGGCAACACCGAATGTAGCATTTACAAAAATAGGCGCTAAAGCGTTAGGCAAAATATGTTGAAACAGTATTTTCGGGGTAGAGTAACCTAAAGCAACACCTGCCTTGACATAATCCATTTCCTTTATGGAAAGCACACTGCCTCTGACTAAACGGGCAATGGCCGGCCAACCTAATAAACCAATTACAGTTGTGATATTAAATAAGCTTGGGCCAATGATGCTGACAAGCACCAAAATGACCATAAAATAAGGGAAAGACATAAATACGTCTGTTAACCTCATGATTATCATATCAACCCATTTGCCAAAGTAACCGGCGACAAGCCCGAGAATAACGCCCACTGCTACATAAATGGCTACCGCACCGATACCAACAACAATCGATACGCGCGCGCCGTAAATCAACCGGCTCAAGACATCTCTTCCAACTTGATCAGTGCCCAAAATATGCTTGGAAGATGGAGTAGCCTCAAATTCGCTAAAAATTTTATTCGGATTGTAAGGCGAAAGCAGTGGCGCCGACAATGCCATAATAATAAACAGCAGAAATACGATTAGCCCGGCCACGGCAAGCTTATGCTTTAAAAACCGCCGCATGATCATATGTATATAGGTTTCTTCACGGCCAAGCTCTTCTAAAATTGCATGCTCATCTTTTATTTCAACTGCTGCGATGACATTTTTATTTGGATTTAAGTTCATCGACATTATTTTTCAACTCCTCCCTTATTCATATCTGATACGCGGATCAGCTACAGCATAAAGTATATCTGTCAATAAATTAGAGAGTAAGACCGCAACAGCTGCCAGTAAATTAATTGCCATTAGTGTTGAATAATCCCGTGATGTAATAGACTGAATGGTTAACAGTCCCAGACCAGGCCACTGGAAAACCTGTTCCGTTACAATTGCCCCGCCGATGATCATTGGAATATCAACACCAATAATTGTAATAATCGGAATCAGTGCATTTCTCAGTGCATGCTTGTTTGTAATTTTAAATCGGCTCAATCCCTTTGCTCTTGCAGTTCTCAAAAAATCTTTTCCAGACACATCCAGCATGCTGGACCGTACGTACCGGACCATATTCCCTGCGATGCCTGTCGCTAAAACTGACACCGGCAGTATAAGGTGCATAACCGAATCAGCCAGTCCGCCGTTTCCTCCTAAAGTATTCATACTGCCCGTTGGAAACCATCCAAGTTGGGTGGCAAAAATATAAATTACACCTAACCCTAAGAAGAAGTGGGGAATTGAAATCCCGAAAAACGAGAATCCGGTAACAAGATAATCAATCCATGAATTTTGTCTTCTCGCGCAAATTATTCCCAATGGGATGGCGATAAGATAACCTACAATAAGGGAGATTCCCATTAACAAAACAGTCGGCCCGATATGGCTGGCAAGAATTTCTGTAACTGGTTGACGGGTAGAATAAGAGAATCCCAGATTCCCCTGGAACAGCTGCCCTAACCAGTTTATATATTGCACCCAGATCGGCCTGTCGAGACCTAGTGCATGTTTAGTCATTTCGAGCTGCTCTTCTGTCGCTGACGGGTTAACATACATATCAACCGGATTGCCGGGAGCGAGATTAATAATAAAAAAATTCAGGATTGTAACACCAAACAAGATTGGTATGGCAATGAAAATCCGCCGGAGTATATACTGAAACATTATTTTGTATCTCCCTTCAATCTTTTATGAAATTGGAAAATGGCAGGCAACCAGGTGTTCCTTGCCTAATAGTTTCGGAACCTGCTGCCGGCATATTTCCTGGGCAAATGGGCACCTTGTATGAAACACGCATCCCTTTGGAGGATTGGCAGGACTCGGCACATCACCTTCTACTACAATTTGTTCCCGATCGCGAAGATGCGGATTAGGAACTGGATAAGCATTTAATAGAATTTCTGTATAAGGATGTTTGGGGTGAGCGAAAATTTCCGTAGTCTTGGCCATTTCCATCACTTTGCCTAAATACATCACCGTAATCCGATCGCTAATATATTTAACGGCACCAAGCCCGTGGGCGATAAAAACATAGGTTAAATTAAATTCTTTTTGAAGGTCTTTCAGCAGATTCAAAACTTGTGCTTGAATAGAAACGTCCAGTGCGGAAACAGGTTCATCACAGACAATCAACTTCGGGTTCAACATCAGGGCCCTGGCAATTCCGATTCTTTGCCTCTGCCCTCCCGAAAATTCATGGGGATACCGGTTTTTATAATGTTTGGACAGGCCGACAATTTCTAATATATGATTCACTTTCTCTGCCGTTTCCGATTTATCCGCCAATTTATGTGCAAGCAGCGGTTCAGCCAGGAGATCCCCAATTCTCTTTCTTGGGTTAAGCGAAGAATATGGATCTTGAAAAATAATTTGCAAGTCCGTCCGCATTTTCCGCATTTCCTTTGTAGAGATATTGGCCAAATCTTTTCCTTGGAAGAAGATTTTACCATCTGTTGGATTCTCCAGCCTTACAAGGGATCTTCCTGTTGTTGATTTTCCACATCCGGATTCACCTACAAGCCCCAATGTTTCACCAGGATAAATGTTAAAACTTACATCATCCACAGCTTTAACATGGCCGACAGTTCTCGATATTACACCCTTCTTAATAGGGTAATATTTTTTTAGGTTTCTTACCTGCATGAGAGGTTGTTCTTGTTTTGCAGCTGTATTGTTCAAGTTCTCACTTCCTTTTTAATCGTTGTCCCGCCCGCCCTGTGATTTTTTTGATCATATAAGAAACATCTGATACTGTGAGATTGTCTATCCTTAATTGGTTTCAGTTTAGGCTGCTCTTCTAAGCATCTGTCCATTGCAAAAGGGCATCTGTCGTAAAACCTGCACCCTTTTGGCATATTATGCAAGCTTGGCACTGATCCCGGAATAGAATCCAATCTCATATCATCCGGGTTTGTAATATGCGGAATTGATTTCATTAGTCCCAAAGTATAAGGATGCTTTGGATTGTCGAATAACGTAAAAACATCCGTCTCTTCAACAACTTGTCCGGCATACATGACAGCAACCTTATCAGCCATCTCCGCCACGACTCCCAAATCATGTGTAATGAGAATGATGGATGTTTTTGATTCCTTCCTTAATTGCTTCATTAATTTCAGGATCTGTGCTTGAATCGTCACATCCAAAGCAGTTGTCGGTTCATCAGCAATTAATAATTTAGGTTTACAGCTAAGTGCCATTGCAATCATGACACGCTGCCGCATGCCTCCAGATAAACGATGTGGGTAATCATCAATTATTTCCTCGGCTCTTGGTATCCCAACTTTTTTAAGCATCTCAATTGAATAATCTTTTGCCTGCTTTTTCGAATATCCCATATGCAGACGGATGCTTTCAGAAAGTTGATCACCAATGGTTAATACCGGATTGAGTGAAGTCATCGGTTCTTGAAAAATCATTGAGATGGTGTTCCCGCGTATCTTTCTCATTTCGTTTTCTGATAAGTCCAGCAAATTTCTGCCATTAAACTCAATAGTACCCTCCGTCACTTTTCCATTTTTCTCAAGAAGCTGCATGATGGAAAGCGATGTCACCGATTTGCCGCATCCCGACTCGCCAACAAGACAGATCGTTTCGCCTTCTTTTAAATCAAAACTTACATCGTCAACAGAAGTGACAGATCCTTTTTCCGTTTTAAACTCTGTTTTAATCTGATTAACGCTTAAGAGTTTTTCCAAACCTGTTTTCCTCCTCGTAAGTTTAGCCGTTGGATTCTTCGGTTAACCGTTTATCTCCGGAAGAACAAAGATATTGATGAACCATCGATAAAAAAGCTTTTCCGGCGATTAACATCACGCGTTCATCAAAATTGAATTTTGGATGATGGTGAGGATAATCTGCTTCCAAATCAGGATTTCCTGCGCCTGTAAACCAAAAAGTTCCAGGTACTTCTTTTAAATAGTAAGAAAAGTCTTCCCCACCCATTTGTGGCGCAATTTCAACGATCGTTTTATCTTCAAACGTCCGATCCATTGTTTTCTTAAACAGTGCCGTTTCTTTTTCATGGTTATAAACTGCCGGATAGCCAAAACGATATTCAACCGTCGCCTCCGCGTGGAAAGCGGAACAAACTTTTTCTACAATGTTCGTTAACTCCGTTTTTACTTTTTGTCTGACTGTTTCGTCAAAAGTACGGACAGTACCTTCCAGAAAAGCGGTGTCTGCGATGACATTATGGGCAACCCCCGCCTGGAACTTGCCGATTGTTACAACGGCAGCTTTTTGCGGATCAACTTCTCTGCTGACAATTAGTTGGAGCTGGTTCACAACTTGAGAAGCAACAGCAACGGCATCTATAGAATATTGCGGAGCCGACCCATGCCCGCCTTTTCCTTGGATCTTTATATTAATGTAGTCTGAGGCGGCCATAAAATAACCTTTATGGTATCCGATTGTCCCTATCGGCAAAGCGCTCCAAAGATGCGTTCCCAATACAACGTCTACACCCTCCAGACATCCGTCTTTTATCATAGCCTGTGCGCCGCCCGGAGGATTTTCTTCTGCCGGCTGGTGAATCAGAACAACATTTCCCGCCAATTCTTTGCGGTGATGATACAAAACTTTTGCAACACCCAATAATGTAGCAGTATGCCCGTCATGTCCGCATGCGTGCATCACGCCGGGCACTTTCGATTTATACGGTACATCTGTTTCTTCATCTATCGGCAACGCATCAAAATCAGCTCTTAAAGCAACTGTTTTTCCCGGCTTTCCCCCGTGAATTACTGCAACAATTCCGAACCCGCCTACATTTGTCCGAATATCAGTGATGCCGAAACTTTTTAACTTGTCTTCTATGAAAGCCGATGTTTTAGACTCTTCATATGACAATTCGGGATACTGGTGCAGATATCTCCTCCATTCCACCATTGAATCATATATACTTTCTAATTCATTCATCCAAGGTATTTCTACTGCCGCTTTTTCTATAGCATTCACTGTCATTATTCCTCCTTATTGAGTTAAGTGATTTAAGTAGCAAATGTTAAAAACTTACCTGATAATCCGTAAAATCATTACATTTTGGCTTCCTCTTTCACTTAATCCTGTAATCTGCTATCCATTTTTTGTAATCAACAAATCCCGAAGAGATACCTATCTCGTAATGTTACATTACCTAACACAATACGTATCATATATTAACAATAATAATTTTCTCGAAATTTGTCAATAGAATTCTGAAAATCTGCATTTAAAAAAATTATTTAAGTGTTATTCTTATTTATATAATTTACATTATTGAATATTAAAGGAGAGAATATGAGTGAAAACTACAAATGACAACAATATAAGCCAAGGTACAATCTGCCAGTTAATTGAACATCTTGTCGGCCTCCCTTCTACAAAAAAAGCGATGGATTTTTTAATGTCGGATAATGACAGGACAACTGCTAAGCAAATTGAACTGACCGCTATACCTGCTCCATCATTTCAGGAGAAAAATAGAGCAGCATGGATGGCGGATCGTTTTCGGAATTTAGGCCTGCAGGATGTCCAAATTGATCACGAGGGAAATGTACTTGGTATTTTCCCGGGCATCATAACGGATTCTAAAATGGTTATATCCGCACACCTGGATACTGTTTTTCCGGAAGGCACAAATACAAAAGCAGTAATAAAAAACGGAATTATTTACGCTCCGGGGATTGCAGATGACGGACGGGGCTTGGCCGTTCTTTTGACAATCATCCGTGCAATGAATGAAGCCGGCATCAAACCGCTGCATTCCGTGCTCTTTGCGGCGACTGTCGGCGAAGAGGGGCTGGGGGATTTGCGGGGAGTAAAACATCTATTTGAAAGCAGTGAAGATATAGGCGGTTTCATTTCAATTGAACCTGGAGATCCAACAAAAATTACGTGCACCGCTGTCGGCAGCCGCCGCTACAAAATCAGGTTTACAGGCCCGGGTGGACATAGTTTTTCTCAATTTGGAACACCAAGCGCCATTCATGCTTTGGGGCGCGCAATTGCCGCGATCAGCGAAATCAAAGTACCAGAAAAGCCGGCTACTACTTTCACGGTTGGTACGATCAGCGGCGGTACCTCGATCAACACAATCGCACAAGATGCGCAGATGTGCCTTGATATGCGGTCAGTTTCTGCTAGATCACTTCAGACACTCGAAAAAATAGCCATTGCATGCGTCAAACAAGCGGTAGATGATGAAAACCAGCGCTGGAATTGTGAAAAAAAAATACGAGTTGATTTTGAAAAAGTTGGAGACCGTCCTGCCGGCGCCCAGTCTTCCGATGACTTAATCGTCCGGACAGCCTCCGCTGTTGTCCAAGCTCTTGGATTCCGGCCTTCTCTGGATGCGGCCAGCACGGATTCAAATGTGCCGATCAATTTGAAAATTCCTGCTGTTACATTAGGCGGCGGTGGAGTAAGCGGGAATGAGCATACATTAGAGGAATTTTTTAATCCCGAAAACGGATATATTGGGGCACAAAGCGTTTTTATCACTTTGCTTGCTTTATCGGGTACTGATGAAACAGAATCTATTCTATTTAAAAAATAACAGCCTGGTCGAATGAGGTTCAAACTATGTAAAAACTATTAAGAAATCTGTAAAAAGCAGCCTGGAATGATTGTCGGCTGCTTTTTTAATACTATCCTTCTCATCTATTTATAAATATGCCGGTCCGGCTACTTGTTTTTATTTACTGATGTATTTCAATGCCACCTGCAGCTGCAGGTCATTTTTCTCCTCGTGCATGGCCGTAAAAAGGGTCTTTCTCATTTCCCTGGCGGTTTTTTTGTCTATTTTGCCTGTTGTGGGCAGCCCGTTTTCGTATTGGAAGGCTTTAACGGAGTTTTCAGTTTGAACGTCAAAGTAGCCATCTTCCCTTCCAGGTGCAAACCCGAGCCCCTTTAATATTTGCTGGGCCGTTTTCACTTGGTCATTGTTCATATCTTTTGTTAAAGTACGGCTCGGCTGCAGGGCGCGGGCACTGAAAAATTCCGGCTGCCTGACTTCAATTGTCGGGGAAATGCCCTTGTGATGGATCCAGTTGCCATCAGGTGTCAGCCATTTAAACATCGTCAACTTGATAATGCTTTCATCTTCCATGGGTACGGCTTCCTGCACGGTACCCTTACCGAAGGTCCGAACCCCGATCAATGGGTAGCCTTCCGCTTCATGTAAGGCGGCTGCCAAAATTTCAGAAGCAGATGCACTGCCATTGTCGACCAAAACAGCGACAGGATAAGCCTTTTTCTTCTTTAAATTGGATACATATTGGACTTTGTGGCCGCTGCGTTCTTCAATTTGAAAATAAGGTTTGTCCCTTGTCACAAATTGTTTGAGAATATCTTCCACACTGGAAAGCAGGCCGCCCGGATTTCCGCGTACATCGATCACCAAGCCTTCGATGCCTTTTTTCTCCAGTTTTTTTAAGGATCGGGCAAAATCTCCTGCGGTATTTTTTGAAAACTGTGTGATATTGATATAGCCGATTGGTTTGCCGTTTTCATGTTTCAGCACGGTATACACCGTGTCCATCGGTATTTCATCACGTTTAACGGTGACCGACATATGTTTGTGCGAACCTTCGCGCATGATTTCCAGTGTCAGCTTTGTGCCTTTCTTCCCTCTGATCAGCCTCGTTACTTCATACAAATCCAATCCGGCTGTGCTTTTGCCATTGATCTTGGTGATCACATCTTCCGGGCGCAGGCCCGCTTTTTCAGCCGGGGAATTCTTATACGGTGACACGACCATAATTTTGCCATTCTTCTTGGTAATTTCCGCGCCGATTCCTTGAAAAGAGGAGTCTAAAGAATCGCTGAATTGCGCAGCGGTTTCCCTGTCCATATAAACGGAGTACGGGTCTTTTAACGTACTGACCATTCCCTTTATAGCGCCTTCCACAAGCTGATCTTCATCTACTTTTTGGACATACGAACTTTTAATCAGATTATAGGCTTGCGCAATTTTGGTTAAATCCGGTGTGCCGGTATTGTTGCCGGGGGTTTGCTGTTGGGCGCTTTTGGGGTGATTTTCGTTTGCAAACAGCTGGGTTGCCGTATAGCTCCCCCCCGCTCCTGCCAGCATCGAACCTGTTATGGCAATCACGAGCCATTTTCGATCCATACGAAGGTGTCCTCCTTGTACAAAGAAGGGCCATAGCTTTCAAAGACCCATTCTATTCGTTAGTTCAATATATGTACAAGCAGGCCACGTTATGCCAGGGAAACAGAGGCCCAGCAAATTTGCGTAAGCGTTGGCAAATCACGGGGCAGCTGAAAAAGACTAGACCAATTGGGGGAGGCGGCCGTATCCGCTGGCGAAATCTTCAATCATGGCGCTTGCTGTCGGAAACTTTCCGGCGCCGGGGCCGGATAAAGTGATGCTGCCGATGAGGCTCGCGTAAATGGTCACTGCATTATTAACGCCTTCAATGGCATAGAGGGCATGATCCGCGGCGACTAAGACTGGTTTGACAGATGCTTTTAAAGTGTTGCCGTATCGGTACAGTTCGGCAATATGCTTATAACGCAGCCCTTTTCTACCGGCTTTCTCAATGTCTGCAGGTGTCAGCCTATCAATGCCTTTCACTTCCACCTGATCCCAGCGCGGCTGGCTGCCAAACACCAATTGGCTGAGAATCATCAGCTTGTAAAACGCGTCTTTCCCTTTGATATCATGGCCGGGGTCTGCTTCTGCATAACCGTGTTGCTGCGCCCGGGCCAATGCTTTTTCAAATGGCAGTTGTTTTTCGCGCATTTCCGTCAGAATAAAATTGGATGTGCCATTTAAAATCGCCTCTACCTTTTGAATATCGTTTACCTGTAATTGCTGTTCAATGGTGCGGATAACCGGGACCCCGCCCGCAGTTGTCGCTTCATATCCGATGCGGACGCCGTGTTCTTTCGCTTTTTTCAGCAAAATTTTCCCGTATTTGGCAAACATCACTTTATTTGCCGTTATCACATGACAGCCTTTTTCAACGGCGCGCAAACAATAAGAAAAGCCTGGTTCCTCGCCGACAATGGCTTCAAACACGACCTCGAGGCCCGGAATGGCAAGGATTTCTTCAAAATCGGTTGTTACGAGGACAGCAGGATCGATGTCCCTTTTTTTATTTGGGTTTTTAATCAGGACCGCCACAATTTCAACTTCATTGTTCAAACGTTTTGTTAGTTGTTCCCGGTGGCTGTTGATGGCCTCATAGACCCCCTGGCCGACTGTACCGAACCCGAGCAATGCTGCTTTAATCGTCATACAGGCTGCCTCCTGTCTGTTATTTTTTTGTTTCATAACGGGTAATCCATTAAATTTCGGAATTGGCCCGCTGTGGCTTATACTTTTTGACCGTGCCAAGAAATGATCATCTGTTTTTTTGTTTTTCAAAAGCCGGGGCTATCCGCGCTCCCGATCGCGAAGTATGTTTCCAGACAAATCCGGGTTAAAAGAACCGGCGCGTCCAAGTGGCCGCGCCGTTCATAAGCCGGTTCTGCATAAGATCTTTTTCAAGCTTTGAGAGCAGCAAATTCTTTACACCTACAGATTTTACCGGGTTGGAACTGCTGTTGCTTTTGCAATCGCCTGATCAAGGTCTGCTGTTAAGTCTTCCACTGCTTCCAAGCCAATTGACAAACGGATCAGATCCGGTTTCACGCCCGATTCAAGCAATTCTTCTTCGCTTAATTGCGAATGTGTTGTCGTTGCCGGGTGAATAATCAAGGATTTAGCATCGCCGACATTCGCGACATGCGACCATAAAGTAATATTGTCAATGACTTTTCTGCTTGCTTCGCGCCCGCCTTTTACACCGAAGTTCACAATCGAGCCATAGCCGTCTTTAAAATATTTTTGCGCGAGTTCATGGGATGGATGGTCCTCAAGGCCCGGATAGTTTACCCATGCGACATCCGGATGGTTTTGCAGGAATTTTGCCACCTTTAGCGCATTTTCATTATGCCTTTGGATGCGTAAATGCAGCGTTTCAAGCCCTTGCAGGAAGGCAAATGCGTTATCCGGGCTTAATGCCGGGCCAAAATCGCGCAAAAGCTGGACGCGGAGTTTTGTTGCAAACGCGGCTTGCGCTGTATCCACCCCGTAGGTTAAGCCGTGATAGCTTGGGTCAGGTGTGCTGAAGTCCGGGAATTTTTCCGTGTTCCAGTCGAAATGGCCGCCATCAACCGCCACGCCGCCGATTGCCGTGCCATGCCCGCCGATCCATTTCGTGGCGGAGTGGACAACCACATCTGCCCCCCATTTAATCGGGGTGGTCAAATAGGGGGAAGCAAACGTGCTGTCGACAATTAAAGGAATCCCATTTTCATGCGCAATATTGGCAACTTTCTCGACATCCAGCACCTGCAGGCTCGGGTTGCCGATGATTTCCCCGTATAATGCTTTTGTTTTCGGTGTGATCGCTTTGCGGAATGCTTCGGGATCAGAGCCATCCACGAATTTAACGTTGATGCCGTATTTTGGCAGTGTGGCGGCAAATAAGTTATAAGTTCCGCCATATAAATTGCTTGCTGAAACAATTTCATCTCCTGCGCCGGCAACGTTTAAAATCGAGAACGCAATGGCTGCTGCGCCGGATGAAAGGGCAACTGCAGCCGTGCCGCCTTCCAGCAATGCGACCCGTTTTTCAAATACATCGACAGTCGGGTTGCCAATCCGCGTATAAATAAAACCCTCTTGCGTTAAGTTAAATACGCCCTGTGCATAGTCTGTATCCTTGAAAACATAGGATGTTGTGCGATAAATCGGTACGGTGCGCGACCCTGTAGCCGGATCCGGTTCCTGTCCTCCATGCAATAATAATGTTTCCGGACGAAGTGATTCTTTTGTCATTTGTAATTCCTCCCATAAAAGTGTAATTTTGTTCCAAGCGGGATAAAAAGTCATTCCGGTAGCCGGGCTGCTTTTTATTCGTTGAGAAGAGGAAAGAAAAAACCCTCTTCATAAGGAAGAGGGTTACATTATGTAAGTTCCTCCCCTTATCTGCCAGACCAAAGATCTGTAGGATTTAGCACCTTTTCAAGTGTAAACTTGAAGGTTGCCGGGCTTCGCAGGGCCTAGTCCCTCCGCCGCTCTCGATAAGAGTAAAACGTATAAAATTCTTAAAGTTTTAATAACTTCTTGTCTTGTATTATAGAAGATGTATTCTGAATCGTCAACCCTTTTTGTAAAAAAATTTTAAAGAATGGGAGACAACAGCCGGGAAATGGACTCTTTAAAGCGGATCCACAGCGGACGGTTTTGGTAATCGTGCAGCGTCAATTCAGTTGATTCTTCCATGTCTTCCCGGAAAATCTTTCCAAGCCGGCTCGACAGTTTGCGATCATACAGAACAGCATTCACTTCAAAATTCAACCGGAAACTCCGCACATCAATATTTGCCGTCCCAACAGATGCGATTTTACCGTCAACAACAAGCATTTTGGCATGGATAAAGCCTTTTTGGTAAATATAGACCTTTACACCCGTTTTCAGCAGCTGGCCGATATGGGAAAGCGTTGCCCAGTACACAAACATATGGTCCGGTTTGTTCGGGATCATAATCTTGACATCAATGCCCGATAAGGCGGAAAGCTTCAGCGCATTGAGGAGGCTGTCATCCGGAATAAAATACGGCGTCTGCATATAAATATATTTTTTGGCGGAATTGATCATTTTAATATAACTGTTTTTAATTTGTTCCCATTCCGAATCCGGCCCGCTTGAAACGATCTGGATATCCGTCTCTCCCTGCGGCGTAATATCCGGAAAATAGCTTTCTTCATTTTTAATGTCATGGGGTGAGGCCTGGTTCCAATCAAGAATAAAGCGGGTCTGCATTCCGTAAACGGCACTGCCGGCAATTCTTAAATGGGTGTCGCGCCAATAGCCGAATTTCTGATTAAGCCCTAAATACTCGTCTCCAATATTGAAACCGCCGATATAACCGATTTTGCCGTCGATAATGGCAAGTTTGCGGTGATTTCTGAAGTTCACACGCAAATTGACCAGCGGAATACGGGCAGGAAAAAAAGATGCCACTTCCCCGCCGGCATGAATCAGCGGCCTGAAAAATTTCCGCCGCAAAAGCATCCGCGTCCCCATATCATCGTATAATAGCCGGACTTTAACACCTTGTTTGGCTTTTAAGGCCAGCAATTCCAACAATTCATTCCCGAGCTTGTCGTTACGGATAATGTAGTAAACAAGATGGATATTGTTCTTCGCATTTTTAATGTCCTCAAATAATGCTTTGAATTTGTCCTTCCCATCCGTAAAAATGTCAACGTGGTTATCCTGTGAAAGGATTGAACCGTCATTCATAAGCAGCATATAGACAATGTCTTTGTACTGGATGGTTCTTTCATCATGGAAAGGGAAACGATTGGCGCGCAGCAAATCAATCTGTTGCTGTGAGATTTCTTTAATTCCAATTTTTTCTTGAACTTTCCAGTCAAAAATCTTCCGGCGGCTCAGGTTCTGCCCGAAAACTAAATAAATAATAAACCCGATAACCGGCATAAAAAGCAGCACCAAAAGCCATGCCCAGGTTGCCCCCACGTCCCGCCTTTCCAGGAAGATGACGGTTCCGGCCAGAATAAAGTTTAAAATAAATAGAATAAATAATAATACCGTTACAATCATTATGTTCTCCTTTTTCCAAAACAAACACGGATACACCATCCGTTTTTTCTCTGCAGGCCCCGGGATCAGGGCCGGCCTCCGGTTTTCGCAGCACAATCTGGATGCTGAAAAACCCCCCATTCATTTATTGTATGACGCTGGAGGAAAAATGTGAAACTTCCATCCCGGGGGTTCTCACCGTGAAGCGCGAAATAACAATTGTATCATACCATATTCTTTCCGGTGCCACCTACCATTTCGTCTATGGGGCAGGACTCCTGTTTTCACAAAAAGAACCACATCATCGCGATGCGGTTCTTTTTGTCTATTTAAAAGTTTATAAAGCTTCTCGGGTTTTGGGCGCCGGAGTGTGGCGGCGGAGTCCATTGTCCGTTGTAAATTTCGAAATGGAGGTGCGGCCCTGTCGATTCGCCGGTGTTCCCCATTGCCCCAATCTGCTGGCCTTTTTTGACATTTTGGCCGGTGCTCACAGCATATGAGCTTAAATGAGCGTAAACTGTCGTATATAATTTTCCGTTTACGTAGTTGCTGATCATCACCACATTACCATAAGAGGATGAATGATATGCTCTGAATACAACGCCGTCAGCCGCTGCGACAACCGGTGTGCCGATGCTGTTGGCAATATCGATTCCCGGATGGAAACCGCCGGACCGTCCGCCAAATTCAGATGAAATATATCCGGCTGCCGGGCGCGTAAATGCGCCGGATGACACTTTCGGCAGTGACGCAGATGAATGGCTTGTACTGCTTGTACTGTTTGTGCTGCTTGAATGGCTTGTACTGCTTGAACCATTAGAACTGCTCGAAGTGCCTGATTCAGAAGAAGAACTTTGTGCCTTCGCTTTTGCCTTTTCCGCTGCCTGCTGCTGTTTTGCAAGCCGGATCGCTTTTTCAATGGAAGCTTTTTGGTCAGCCAGAATTGACTTTTGTTCACTAAGTGACATCTTTTCTTCTTCCAAGCTGTCTTTTTGATTTTCTAATTTCTTCACCAGAGCAGCTTTCGCGTTTTGGTCGCTTTTCAATTCAGACTTTAAGGATTGAAGATCAGACAGCATGGATTCCAAATCTGCCAGTTTCTTCTCTACCGAAGCTTGTTTTTCTTTAAGGTCCTGCTCATCTTTTTTCTGCTCATCGATAATTTTTTGGTCGGCTTCGACAAGTGTTTTGACTGCCGAGACGCGGCCGATTAAATCATCCAAGCTTTTCGCTTCAAAAATGACATCGAGATAATTGACAGAGCCGCCGCCATTTTTCTGCATGGCGCGGGCACGGTCTTGCAGCAGTTCATTCCTTTCTTTGATCCGCTTTTTCAATTCTTCAATGTTCTTCTTTAATCCGGTAATCTGGTCTTTCGTTTCACTCACTTGCTGCTGTTCATCGGAAATTTTCTCATTGGTGCTGTTGATTTTTGTGTTGATGTCATCCAGTTGATCCTGTAAAGATGCCTGTTTATCGCTGATAGACGAAATTTGGCCATCTTTTTCATGAATCTTGGATTGGAGATCGGAACTCTTGCTTTCTACATTACTTTTTTTCTGCTGCAATTCTTGCAAACTCGCAGCCGAAGCAGCAGACTGGTAGCCAAATAATCCCCCGAGGCTGAGCGTACATGCTACAGCCGCAGGAATGACGGATCTTATCTTCATGTCTTTCCCCCTCAAATTCTTTTATATATTTTTTATGTATAACGGAAAAGATAGAAACCTTTTCCATTTTCCTATGTTTATCTATGAACATAAGCGGGTAAAAAAGAAAAACAACCCAAAGCCCGCTTTATGTAAACAAAAGCGCGCCCGGCCGGGAAGGAAAAGAAATCTGCCAGCCGGTATTCACGCGGATTTTAAATCCTGCTTGTCCATGTTTGCCTTATACCTTTAAATAACGGCGGATGGACATGGAGCTTCCCCAGATCCCGATGAAAACACCCATCAGGAGCAGCAAACCGTCAATGCCGTAAATTAATGGGCCGTAATGCAGGAGTTGAATAAACTGGTTGTGAAGGCGTGGTGCCACTAATCTGTACAGATAGAAATATCCTGAAGAGATAATCAGAATCGGCAGGATCGAACCAAGGATGCCGAGCCACAGCCCTTCCAAAAGGAACGGCCAGCGGATAAACCAGTTCGTTGCCCCTACCAGTTTCATAATCTCAATTTCTTTTCTTCTCGCAAAAATTGTAATCTTAATTGTATTGGAGATTAAGAACATGGCTGTTAAAAGCAGCGCAATAATAAGGACCAGACCGACGTTACGGCTGATGCTCAGCACATGGAAAAGACTTTCAACTTTCCCTTTCCCGTAAATGGCCGATTCAACATGATCCATTTTCTGAATTTTTTGTGCTACTTTTGGCGTATCTGTTGGTTGCTTTGTTTTGACAATATAGACATCATATAAAGGGTTGTCTTGTTGAAACAGTTTAAAGTCATTTCCCATTGTTTTAATTAGGTCGCGCAATTCCTGCTGCTTTGAAGAAAACTTAATGGATTTGACCTGGCCGATCTGTTCAATTTGGCTTTTCAGCTGTTCCCTGTCCGCCTCTTTCGCTGTTAGATCGATATGAACGCGGATTTCTACATCGTTTTCAATATCGGAAGCGAATTTATTCATGTTCAGGATGATGACAAAGAAAACACCAACAAGCAAAAGCGTAATCGTAACGGCACTTGCCGAAGCGAACATCATCCAGCCGTTGCGGCCGAGGCTTTTAAAACTTTCACGGAGGTGGCGCCTTACTGTATTAATCTTCATAGCCGTATCCCCCTTGTTGTTCATCACGGACAACTTTCCCGTCTTCAATCGCGATAACACGGTGCTTACTGGCGTTGACAATCTCCCGGTTATGTGTGGCCATCACAACGGTTGTGCCCGTCACGTTGATATCTTCGAGAATCTTCATGATATCCCAGGACGTTTCCGGGTCAAGGTTTCCTGTTGGTTCATCCGCAATGACGACTTTCGGCATGTTGACAATCGACCTTGCAATCGAAACCCGCTGCTGTTCACCGCCCGATAACTCTGACGGCAGCATTCTGGCTTTATTCGTTAATCCAACCTGGCCGAGTACTTCCATGACGCGTTTACGGATCGCCGGCGGATCCTGCTCAATAACTTCCAGGGCAAAAGCGACATTCTCATAAACCGTTAAAGTCGGCAAAAGCTTAAAGTCCTGGAAAACGACGCCGATCTGTCTTCTGAAATAAGGGATTCTCTTATTCTTTATCTTTGAGAGATTTACCCCGTTTACCGTAATGGTTCCGGCTGTCGGCTTCTCTTCCCGGTATACCAGCTTAATAAAAGTGGATTTCCCCGCGCCGCTTGGACCGACGATATAAACAAACTCGCCCTGGTTGATTTTGATATTCAGGCCGCTTACTGCCATCACACCGTTCGGGTATTTTTTATATACATCATGCATTTCAATCATTTCATCACCTGACTTTTCCTCAATCTGCTTTTTCAAAGATGCAGGGCCGTAAATTTAACTGCAACCAAAAAACGACAATTACAATACATTTCAAACTACTAAACCGCAAAATTGCGGATTTTTCTGCTTGAACGCGCAATCTCGAAACTGAAAACGCACCCTTTGTCCTCCAAAAGGGGAAGGGGTTTACGTGCAAATTTCGACTTTTATTTTGGAAAAACGCGAGATTAGGCGTAATTGCTCGAAATTCACACACGACTATTATAACATCCTTAACCTGTTGATACATTACAGTTTTATTTCAATTTGTTATCTTGAAATGACTTGCCGGACATACGAACGATGGGGAAAACCTGGGGAATGCCGGAAGAACCGGGAAAATGGCCCTTTCATCCAGAGAGGTAAAAGGCCGGAACAAAGAACAGTTTCCGGCCCGCAACAAAATTCACTATTTCTTTTGTGACAGCCATTTGGCAACCTTTTTGGCGTCATCGCCCTTCAAGATTCCTTTTGGCATGTCTCCCTTGCCGTTTTCAATGACATCCAGGATCTGCTTCTCATTCATTTTCGATCCAATCTTTTCCAGGCTCGGCCCCACGTTCCCTTCAAGATTCCGGCCGTGGCAGGCGGAGCATTTTTGATCCACGAGCTTCTTTGCGTCTCCTGCACTTGCAGAGTTGTTTGTCCCTTTGTCTGAAGCGGAATCATTTCCGCAGGCAGCAAGACCGAACGTGAGCGCGACCGCCATTGCTGCTGCGATGCATTTCTTCATATTCGGCATCCTCCCATCCTTCAATTGTTCACAGTACTGTTCCTTCCTGGTTACCCTATACCCGATTGTTCTGGTTCAAAAGGCAGTTCTTAAGAAATCCGGGAACGCAAATACGCGTCAATAAACATGTCAATTTCTCCGTCCATGACGGCCTGGGTATTGCCTGTTTCCGTATTGGTACGGTGATCCTTCACCATCGAATACGGATGGAATACATAGGACCGGATCTGGCTTCCCCATGCGATGTCCTTTTGTTCGCCGCGGATTTCAGCCATGGCTTTTTCTTTTTCTTCTACTTCTTTTTGATACAGTTTTGCTTTTAGCATTTTCATCGCCTGATCACGGTTTTGAAACTGGGAACGTTGAGACTGGCAGGCCACAACAATCCCGGTAGGAATATGGGTGATACGTACAGCTGAAGAGGTCTTGTTAATATGCTGTCCGCCTGCACCGCTTGCCCGGTAAGTGTCGACGCGCAAATCTTCAGGGCGAATATCAATTTCGATGTTGTCATCTAATTCCGGCATTACATCGCATGACACAAATGAGGTATGGCGCCGGCCTGCTGCGTCAAACGGCGAGATCCGCACGAGGCGGTGGATGCCTTTTTCTGCTTTTAAATAGCCATATGCATTATGCCCCTTAAACAAGAGCGTAACACTCTTAACGCCGGCTTCTTCACCCGGCAGATAATCAAGGGTCTCGACTTTAAATCCTTTCTTCTCTCCCCAGCGCGTATACATCCGGAGCAGCATCGAGCACCAGTCCTGCGACTCGGTCCCGCCGGCGCCCGGGTGCAATTCCAAAATCGCATTGTTGGCGTCATACGGGCCGTTTAAGAGCAGCTGGAGTTCATACTCATTCAACCGTGTGACAAAATCGGTCAATTCTTTCTCCAGTTCTCCCTCCAGTTCCGAGTCGTCCTCCTCTTTTACAAGTTCATAGGTAAGCTCCAGGTTTTCCTGTGTGGAAGAAAGGTCATGATAGACATTGACCATTTCTTTTAAGCTGTTTGATTCATTGATGATTTTTTGGGCTTCCTGCTGGTCATTCCAAAAATCCGGATCCAGCATTTTCTCATCTAATTCGGCGATTCGTGTCTCTTTGTTTTCTAATTCAAAGAGACCCCCTGAAGTCCGCTAAACGCTTAGCTGTATTTTCAAGTTCTGATCTGATTTCCGATAATTCCATTCTCTTCACCTCAAATTAATTTCAATACTGCATTCATGAACCGTAAAAAAGAAGGCTATGTTTCAGCCCTCATTTTTACTTTAATCGTTTTCTGCTGGATTTGCAAAAAACAGCACCAGCCGGGTCCGCCGGTATTCAACCTGCAGCACGTTTTTTCTTTCGTGCCGCAAGCCTTCACGAGGGCGGCTGTCCCCTGGCGTTTATGCCTGCATTCTGCCGTGGCAGTTTTTATATTTTTTGCCGCTTCCGCATGGGCATGGGTCGTTACGGCCGACATGTACCTTTTTGCGGACCGGCTTTTTCTTTACAACTTCGCCTTCATCCGCCGGAATCATTGCCTGGCCCTTCGCTACTTCCTGGCGCTCCAGGTTATTTTGGATTTCAGCTTTCATGATATATTTCGCGGTGTCTTCTTCAATGGACGCCACCATATTTTCAAACATCGCAAATCCTTCTGACTGGTATTCGCGCAGCGGGTCGATCTGCCCGTATGCACGCAAATGGATACCTTCACGGAGATGGTCCATTGCATCGATGTGGTCGATCCACTTGGAATCAACGGAACGCAGCAGAATGACTCTTTCAAATTCGCGCATTCTTTCCGGTTCAAAGGCCGCCTCTTTTTCATCGTAGCGTTCTTTCACGTTTTTCATGATCAGTTCGACCATTTCTTCCGGTTCTTTGCCAAGGAGATTCTCCACCTTCACGTCTCCTTCATGAAGCAGATTCCCCTGGACATAGTCAACAATCCCCTGCAGATTCCATTCTTCCTCATCCTCATGGGCAGGTGCATTTAAATCAACCGTCCGCTGCACAACGGATTGAATCATATTTTCGACGATCCCGCGCAAGTTATCCGATGTCAGCACTTCATTGCGCTGGTTATAAATAATTTCGCGCTGCTGCCTTAACACATCATCGTATTGCAGCAATTGTTTCCGGGCATCGAAGTTATTGCCTTCCACGCGTTTTTGCGCAGATTCAACGGCCCGCGACACCATTTTGCTTTGGATCGGCTGGTTGTCATCCATGCCGAGCTTTTCCATCATGTTCTTCATATTATCCGAACCAAACCGGCGCATCAATTCATCTTCCATGGAAAGATAAAATTGCGTAACCCCTGGGTCGCCCTGGCGTCCAGAACGCCCGCGCAGCTGGTTATCGATCCGCCTTGACTCATGCCGTTCTGTGCCAATCACAGCCAAGCCGCCGAGTTCAACCACCCCTTCGCCCAGTTTGATATCGGTACCGCGCCCGGCCATGTTCGTTGCAATCGTCACTGCACCTTTCTGGCCGGCCGTTTTGATGATTTCTGCTTCACGCCCGTGGTTTTTCGCGTTCAACACATTATGTTTGACGCCTTTCTTTTTCAACATCGAAGAAACCAATTCCGATGTTTCAATTGCAACCGTGCCGACCAGCACCGGCTGGCCAAGATCATGGCGCTGTTTTATGTCTTCCACAACTGCCTTAAATTTTCCCTCCATGGTCGAATAGATCAAATCCGGCCGGTCATCACGGATAATTGGGCGGTTTGTCGGGATGACAACAACGCGCATATTATAAATGTTGCGGAATTCTTCTTCTTCCGTTTTTGCTGTACCCGTCATCCCGGCCAGCTTTTCATACATCCGGAAGTAGTTTTGGAACGTGATCGTCGCCATTGTCATGCTTTCATTTTGAATTTCCACCATTTCTTTTGCTTCGATTGCCTGATGGAGCCCATCACTGAAACGGCGCCCCTTCATTAAACGGCCGGTGAACTGGTCAACAATGACAATTTCGCCGTCCTGAACCACATAATCGACATCACGGTGCATCGCGACATTGGCTTTCAATGCCTGGTTGATGTGGTGATTGATCGTCACATTGCTAATGTCATATAAGTTTTTCAAGTTGAAGTATTTTTCCGCTTTTGTAATGCCCTCTTCTGTCAGCAGGACGCTTTTCGTTTTGACATCATAGGTATAGTCTTCTTCTTTATTTAATGTACGTACAAACGCATTGGCCTGTGTATACAGCGTTGTCGATTTTTCAGCCTGTCCGGAAATAATCAGCGGTGTTCTTGCTTCATCAATTAAAATCGAGTCGACTTCATCAATGATCGCAAAATATAGCGGCCGCTGCACTTTTTGCTCCTGGTAAAGGACCATATTGTCGCGCAGATAGTCAAAACCGAATTCATTGTTCGTTCCATATGTGATATCTGCGGCATATGCTGCTTGTTTCTCTTCACTTGACATGCTGTTTAAGTTCAAGCCGACGGAAAGGCCGAGGAAGTTGTATAATTCCCCCATTTCCTTGGCGTCGCGGCTTGCCAGATATTCGTTGACCGTAACGACATGGACGCCGCGCCCGGACAGGGCATTTAAATAAACCGGCATTGTTGCCGTCAGCGTCTTCCCTTCACCAGTTTTCATTTCAGAAATATTTCCTTCATGCAGCGTAATGCCGCCCATTAATTGGACATGATAAGGATACAGGTCCAGAACCCGTCTTGAACCTTCACGTACAACCGCAAAAGCTTCAACGAGCAAATCATCGAGGGTTTCCCCGTTTTGATAACGCTGCTTAAATTCTTCCGTTTTTGCGCGCAGCTGATCGTCCGAAAGCTTTTCCATATCCGGGGCCAATTCTTCAATCTGGTTTGCAATTTTCTCTAGATGTTTCAGTTCACGTTTATTGGCATCAAACACTTTGTCCAAAAAAGCTACCATTCAAAAACGCTCCTTTTGTTTTTAAAAAATGGGTGGCTGCCCAAGTTCTCTTTCATATAAGTCCAGCCTCTAACAATCCAATTCCCATCATGCTCGCCTAAAAGACACTGTCTCTGTAAAAGTTTATTGTATCATAGTAAACGAAAGATTTCTTTATGGTGTTATGTTTTTCCTGTATTTTCATCATGCCGGAATTTTCCCGGCTGCCGATGTGTAGTAGTAGTTGACCTTTTCTTTATACATAAACCTTTCTTCATTTTAGCACTGAAGCCTTCAATTCACAACAAAAGAACCCGGGCGGGACAGTCCAGCCGGGTTCTTTTTTATTATGATATAAAGTGTTCAGCCGAGGAAAATAGCACCGTAAACGAGTGCGCCACAAATCACATACACAGGGCTGACGCGCCATCTTTCAAGCAGGAAAAAGCTCAGAATGGAAAGAACCAGCACGTGGAGAATGCCGATGCTGTGATAGGCATTTGTAAAAAAGTCAATCGTTACCATGCCAAGCAGGACGACGATAGCCGGGCGGACGAGTTTTGTCATATTTTTGACCTTCGGGGAATCGCGGTTTTTCAGCAATAGCCCGAGCAATAGCATGAACAAAATTAACGAAGGGGCAATCGCGCCAACCAGCGAAACAAGTGCACCGGGAATGCCCGCTTGATCAAAACCGATATATCCGGCCATCTCCGGTGCAATCGGTCCGGGAAGGGCATTTCCGACGGCGACGATTTCACTGAATTCATGGACGGAATACCAGTGGTAGCGGTCCACCACTTCATGTTTCAAAAGCGGGATGGATGCCGGGCCGCCTCCGTATCCCAGCAGATTGGCAATCAGATTGGCCAAAAACAGTTTCCAGTAGATCATGAAGTATTCACCCGTTTTTTTCTATCAAAATCTTTTTTGGTAAATAACGCAATCGCCAAGAGCGCCCCAATAAAAAATGCGGGATGGATGCCTGACAGCACCATGACCACAACGCCGGCCGCCACAATCACAAGGGTTAACGGCCAGCCGATTGCCTGCACGGATTTGATGACAAACCCCCATGTCAGTGTCCCCAGCATGACGCCGGCAACCGGGACGACCGCTTTTGACATGCCTTGCACCCATGGTTTATCTTTATATGCATTCAATGCCGTCAATAAAATGATCATCAATAGAACCGCCGGCACAACTGTCCCCGTGAGCGCAGCCAGCAGCCCGGCTTTCCCGCCGACCCGGTAGCCGATATATCCTGACATTTTTGTATTGATCGGGCCGGGAAGCGTGTTGGCCAAAGCTAAAATGTCAGAGAACTCATCCTCCTCCATCCATTTATACACTTTGACGACTTCACGGTGCATCAGCGGAATCGCTGAAAGCCCGCCTCCAAAGCCAAGCAGTCCGGCCCTGAAAAACGCCATGAATATGTCCCAATTCTTCGCTTTCACACTACCACAATCCTTTTTACATTCGTGTACCCAGTATACCACAGCGGGCCTGCCGCCGGTTCTTCAACACATCACCATGCTGCGACAGTGCCGTCTGCGCGTGATTCCGTACCGCCCATCAGGACGCCTGTGCCGGAATCGCGCCAGATGATTTCCCCGCGCCCGAAACTTCCGGTATCCGCTGCCACCCGGATGTCGTGGCCTTTTTGGATCAAGGCCTGGACAAGGTGGTTCGGAAAGTTCGGTTCAACCAGCACTTTTTTCCCTTCCAGCCACTGCCAGCGCGGTGCATCAAGAGCCTGCTGCGGGTGGAGATGGAAATCAATCGTATTCATCAGCACCTGGACATGGCCCTGCGGCTGCATGTATCCGCCCATCACACCAAAAGGCCCAACCGCTTCCCCATCTTTTGTTAAAAAGCCCGGGATAATTGTATGATATGTTTTTTTTCCTGCTTTTAAAGCATTCACATGTGCTTCATCCAGTGAAAAATCGTGGCCGCGGTTCTGGAGCGCAATGCCTGTCCCGGGAACCACAATCCCTGAGCCAAAACCCATATAGTTGCTTTGAATATAAGAAACCATGTTACCATCGCCATCTGCCGCCGCCAAATACACCGTACCGCTTTTTGGCAGATCATACGGTTTTGGCGCCAGCGCCGTTTCACCGATCAGTTTACGCCGTGTATGCGCATAGTCTTCCGAAAGCAGGTGCGTAATATCCGCCTTCATTTCCCCTGCATCGGTAATAAACGTTTTTCCATCCGTAAAGGCCAGTTTCATGGCTTCAATTTGTTTATGATAAGTATCTGCGCTGTCTTTTTCCCGGAAATCAAAGCCGCGGGCGATGCTCAGCGCCATTAAAGCAACGAGTCCCTGCCCGTTCGGCGGAATCTCCCACACATCAAAGCCGCGGTACCGGGTCGAAATCGGTTCTACCCATTCAGGATGATAGGCAGCCAAATCCTCTTGTTCTAAAAAGCCGCCCCACTTTTGCACATAACCGCTGATTTTTTCTGCTAGCCGGCCCCTGTAAAAACTTTCCGCCTTCGTCTCTGCGATTTCACGCAGTGCGGCCGCGTGATCCGGCGACTTCCATACTTCGCCGATTTCCGGCACCCTGCCATTCGGCGCGAAGGTATCAAACCAAGGACGGAACATGTCTCCTTTAAAACTGGTTTGAAAACGCCGGAAAGCAAGTTTCCAGTTCTTCCCTAAGACAGGTGTAAGGGGGAACCCTTCCTCCGCATACCGGATTGCCGGCGCCAGCACTTCTGTTAATGGCAGCCTTCCAAACTTTTCTGATAACACGGCCCATGCGGAAGGTGCACCCGGAACCGTGATCGGAATCACACCATAAGCAGGCATCTTTTCATGGCCTTTTCTCTTCACCGCTTCAATGGAAATCGATTGTGGTGCCGGGCCGCTGGCATTCAAACCATGCAGTTTTCCTTTTGTCCAAACAAGTGCAAAAGCATCCGAACCGATTCCATTGGATGTCGGCTCCACAACAGTTAAAGTGGCAGCCGTTGCGATCGCGGCATCAATTGCATTGCCGCCTTTTTGCAATATTTCAAGACCGGCCTGTGCAGCGAGCGGCTGTGACGAGGCAACCATTCCCCTTTTGGCAAAAACAGTGTTTCTCACAGACTGGTAAGGATGGTATAAGTAATCCAGTTTCATCATTTCAACTCCCTTAAATTTCGGGTTTTACTCCCTGTGTTTTTCTAACGATTGATGGATGATGGCAAAAATGAGAATGAAAGTTTTCATTTTATACGGCAAAAAACAAAAACACCCGCAGCTCACGCCGGCGGGTGCCTTGTGTTGATGCTTTATACCGTTTCAATCAGCCCGTATTTTCCGTCTTTGCGGCGATAGACGATATTGGTGCTATTCGTTTCCGCATCTGTATAGACGAAGAAGTTATGACCGAGCATGTTCATTTGCAAAACGGCTTCTTCGCTATCCATCGGTTTCAAGCTAAAATGCTTGGTTCGCACAATCGGCAATTCTGTTTCTTCGTTTTTCCCCTGTTGTTTGTCCGGCTGTCCGGATTCAGGGCCGAAAAGTTCTTTTGTACTTCCTTTTTCGCGCAGTTTCCGGTTCACTTTTGTTTTATGTTTCCGGATTTGGCGTTCCAATTTGTCAACAATCAAATCAATCGCTGCATACATATCTTCATTGGATTCCTCTGCACGCAATACAAGCTGCGGCATTGGAATCGTTATCTCAACTTTAGAAGTTTTATCCGGGTTCACTTTTAATTTAACATTAACGGAAGTGTCTGGAGTTTCTACGAAATAACGATCCAATTTGCTTACTTTCTTTTCAACATAATCCCGGATTGCCGGAGTTACCTCAATGTTTTCGCCACGAATGTTGTAGTTCATCATGTAGACCCCTCCTCATCGACTTGCAGCGCTCAAACCCGCCATTTGTTAAGAAATTCACCTGTCCAAGCGGCTGCGCTGCCTGCTTAAATGATCTTACACTTATATATTTACACATTGCCTGTCTAAATTCCTGCTTTTTTGGCGAATTTTTTCTTTTAGTTGTTACAAAGTTTAAGCGCTTACCATTTTGCCGGCCCCGTTCTTTACCAACCGGGAAACGGGGGGAGTGTTATCTATCTGGTTCGGTCATAAAATCTTCCGTCATTCAACTGCAGTGACTGGTATGGATTGATATACTGCTTCATGGAAGCTTTCTTTTTCACGACCTTTTTCAAGTCCTGCTGTATATCCTGTTTCATTTTTTCCAAAAGGGGCTTTAACTGCCGGTCTAATGTAACCAGTTTTTTCCCCAGCAATTGTTCTTCTGCGGAAAAAGGGGGCTGAATAGCCGGCAGCAAGGCTTCACGCAGATTGAGCTGTTTGGTTACTTTGCGGATTAATTCCGCGCGCGTTTGTTCTTTGCTGAATTCTGCCAGGATGCTGGTTGTCAACTGCATATAGTTTTCCAGGCCGCTGGTCATTATGCCCGCCCGCCTGATCCGAAAGTTTGCCTGCGGTTTAACTGGATGACTTGTTTCCAGGTGTCACGGAATCCTGTAACCAACTCTTCAACCGTATCCAGCTTGCCCGGGTCGTTTTTGATATTGGCTGCGATTAACTCATGCAGCATGAATTCGTAGATTGCCAGCATTTTTTCGGCAGCAGCAAATTTTTCTGTATCCAACGAAACCATCAGCTCACGAATAATATTTTGGGCCTTTTGGATGTTCTTATTTTTTTCCTCTATATTTTTATTTTGCATGGCGACCCTGGCCAAGTGGATAAATTTCAGGCAGCCGTTATAAAGCATTAACGTCAACTCACCGGCAGATGCTGTCGAGATTGAGTTATTTTGATAAGCTTGATATGGGTTTTGCGTAGCCATTTGCATTCTCTCCTTAACTGCTGAAGTAACTGGATAAATAGCTATATTGGTTATTATATTTTTGAATGGCTTCTTCCATTGCCGTAAATTGCGCGTAATACCGGTCTTCCAAATTATCCAGCTTGTCGTTCATATCGCTGATTTTTTTCGTGACCGAATTCAAATCTTTCCCAATCGTGAATTGGTCGTTGACAAAAGTGGATTTCCCGGCTTTGTCCACAATCGTGTTGTACGTATGGTTGACACTGTCATACAGCCTTTGGATAATGCCCTCTTCAGAAGTCGAACTGCCGGTCCCGCGGAACAGTAATTCAACTGAATCCGGATCAGCTTCAATTGCCGCTTTTAACTTACTCTCGTCAATTTCAAGTTTTCCGCCTTCCAGCCAGTCCGCCGTCGTTGTAATCCCAATGCTGGAAAGCTGGTTGTACTGGGAAGAAATATTTGGATTGTTAACTTTTTGATAGATTAAACTCCGCATACTAGAGAGCGAACTTTTGAATGTCATATCGTTTCGCAGCAAACCGCTTTTTGCTTTGGTCTCCCATTTCTCCTGCTGCTCATCGGTCAATTCAGAACGCTGGTCATCTGTCAGCGGCGCATAATCAGAATAGCGCTCTTCATCCAGTTTTTTTTGAACCGTGTCGATTAAATCGTTGTATTTGTCGACAAAGTCTTTAATGTTGTTGTAGATGGTATCTGTGTCGTTTGAAACATTGACGGTCACCTGCCGGCCGGAAACATTGTCTGTATTAAACGTATTTTTCAGTGTGTAGGTGACGCCGCTGATGGTAAACGTGTTGGAAGTACGGCTGGTTGTCAGGCCGTTAATGGTAAATTCCGCATTTTCCCCGCCAGTTTCAGTACTATCGGTGCCAGCAAATTGCAGTGTACGGTTCAAAAAATCATTTGTATCTGTACCAGTATCAATTTCCGTACCTTCAGGATTAAAGTCCCCGGTCACTTTTCTGGTCAGCGAAACTTTATCAGCGTTTTCGTCATAGTACATCGTGACCCCAATACCGGAATGATTCACATCTGATATCACGTCATTCAATGAATCACTTTCTTTTATATAAAAATTCGCTGTATGTTTATCTCCATCTTCTTCGTAGGTGCCGAGGTTCATCGTTGTGTAATTTTCATGATATGTAACTGTCAAATTTGTTTCGGCAGATAAATCATTCATGGTGATTAAGCCTGAAGAAGTATTCAGTGTTCCTACCGTAGTATCGCCGTTTTTGATATTGGCAGTATCATCATCCACTTTCACCAGTGAATAAGAAGTACTCCCGTCAGAGATTGAAACAGAATATTTCCCATCACGATATGGATTGACACTTCGGGATAACTGCATCGTATTTGCTGTTGCAGTCAATGTTTTGGACTCTGTGAATGAGCTGGCGATATATTCAGTATTTATACTGGTACCCTCTGATAAACTGGTACTGAAATTTGTCAATGTACCCGTTTTTTGATCAGTTGAAAGTTGGAGTTCGATATAGTCATCTTTGTCCGTTAAGCCTGAATATGTGCTGCTATCAACGGCTTTATAAGTCTTTCCGTTGACTGTTACATTCATGGAGATCTTCCCGTTCTCATCAGTGGTGATTGGTGCATTGGTCAAATCAATCGTAACAGTTCCATTGCTGCCTGCCGTTATTGATTTAGAAACGACTGTCCCTGATTTCCATGTAATAGGGGTTGAAAAATTACTTTCCTGACTTAACAAACTAGCATCTGTATCAATTTTTGTACTTCCGGAAATCGTGACTTCTTTACCGGCACCATCAGTCTGGCCCGATTTACTGATTCGTGTCGCTGCCGTCGCCAGTTGTTTTACATTCTGAATCGTCGTGGACGTCAGTGCGGCCGTGTTTGCAGCTGTTGCCGTTACAACGCTTTCGTCTGATGAAGTGGTGTTGCGTGCCCGGTATTTGGACGTCAGTTTCAGATCGGACAATGCCGTACGAAAATCGTAGTATTTCTGGTTCAGTGTACGGTAATCGTCCCGCTGCCACTCAAGGATTTGTTGCTTTTGCTGCAATTTAATCAATGGCTGCTTGGCGCCCATCATCATTTTTGTGACAATGGAATCAATATCCATACCGCTTGCCATCCCTGTAATTCTTTGTACAGTCATTTTTTACCCTTCCTTCAAATCTTCTCATCAACAAGAAGCCCGATATTCTGCATCATATCCGCATAGGTATCCAAAAGTTTTTTAGGGGGAATTTCTTTGATCACTTGATCCGTCTTGTCATCAACAAGTTCCACATAGTATTTCTTCAATTGCTCATGAAATTCGAATTTCAAATGTGTCGGGGAGCCGGATAAAAACTGGTTCATCCGGTTGACAACCTTTTTAATTTTTTCTTTTGTCACTTCTCCTGTACGCATTTTGTTTTCATCTGTATCCGGCTGCACAGCTTTGGTTTGAGTGATCGGTCCATTGACCATTGTTGTCTGTTCTTGAGATGTACTTGCTGTGAGAGTGGTTTGTGCCGCCTGCAGCCTTTCTATCCTTTCAATCATCACAAGTATCCCCTTTATAATCGGGCTCCGGATGTCCCGGTGCCCTCCGCTTTCTGTCATATTTAATATCGGAGGATCTGTACGATTGTTAACACTGCTGCGGGCAAAAAAATTCAGGAAAGAAGGCTGATACCCATACAGGCAGCAGGGCATTCACATATTCTTTAACGTAATCAATAAAACGTTTTGAGGAGGAGAAAAAAATGAATCCTGGTTATCATCAGGAAGTGCCCTACTACCAGCATGACATATATGAAAGTGACGATATGAGGCGCCCATGGGGGTACGGCGGTTTTGGGAGGCCTTGGGGTTACGGCAGGCCTTGGGGCTTCGGACGCCCATGGGGTTTTGGGAGGCCTTGGGGTTATGGTTTCGGCGGCCCGTTTTTAGGCGGATTAGTCGGCGGGCTTGCAACCGGCGCCCTGCTTGGACCGGCGCTTTACGGCGGCTATGGATACCCGTATGGTTACGGATACCCCGGATATTTTTGGTAAGCGATAATAGACAGGGCACCGGAATGTAAACTGGTGCCTTTTTTGACATTCATCGCGATACAAAAGGATTATCCGTTACCCAAAAGCGGTAAGGATACTGCCGTGCTTCCCCTGTATGATCAATTCCGATTCTCGGCCCATTTGAAATAGAAACGGGCACATAGCCTTCCGCAATGAAAAGCGGCGGTTCATAAAAAACACGGCCGTAATCTTCCATTGTAATTCCCAATGCTTTTGTTAATTTTCCAGGCCCGCTTGTGAGCTGTTTTTCCATCTTGACTTGTCTGCGTTCATACATCAGTCCGATGCCGATATGGGGATCGACCGCGCGAATCAAAATGGCATGAGGAATGCCTTCCCCGCCGCTTACCACATTGACAAGGCAGTGGGTATGCATTTTGTATGTATAAACATGCCCGGGGCTGTGATACATTATTTCCGTCCTTTTCGTCCGCCTCTCTCTGTAGCTGTGGGCGGCCCGGTCCGTTGCGCCCATATAGGCTTCCGTTTCGACAATGAACCCGGCCGCAACGCCCTCTTCCGTTTTCTTGACAAGCAGACAGCCAAGCAGCGACTGTGCAAGTGTTAAAGTATCCTGTTCAAAGAAGCCGGCCGCAACCGGATGAATAACAGGTTGGCTTTCCATTTTCTTTCCCTCCAGCTTTCCATTATCACGCTTGAATTTCTATGTCCTTGAACGTTCAATTCTTTGGAGTACAGCGGTTAAAATATACTTTATATAAGGCAGTATATCAGAATGACGCTCACGGATCATATTCAGCTGGCTGATGATCACAAGAATCCCTTTTCTGTTTACATGCCGTACCAGCAGTTCCACTGCCTGATCATTCGACAGCTTTTGATGCCGGGTTTCGCTTACCCTGACATGAATCGAATCATATGGCTCAATAAAGGAATGGAGAATTTTTCTAATTTGATTTTCGCTTAATGAGACTTCTTTCAAATCATCATTTGTTGTTCTGTTCAATAAAACTCAAATCCTTTCTGCAAAACATGTCCCCATTTCCAACAGATCATTGTCAAAAATGCCTCCCCCATTTCACCTGTGCGCTGGATGAGCCGCCGTAAACATGCAGGAAATTCCGGCAAAATTCATAAAAACAACCAAAGATAACGCTGGTGTCTTTTCTTTATATTGCCGGATCCCACAAAACCCATTATATAGATTATTGGACAAATGGTGAATGCTTTGAACCAGCCAATGAAAAGAATGCAGCAGGAAATGCTTGGCGAAGCTAAAAAAAAAGCGAACATCTTTAATGTCGCTTTTTCCACTCAAACCACAGGCTAAACATGTATGCATTCTTATTATGCTTTGTACATAGGACTTTTCCTTTCTATTGTTTTGCCTGTTTGACCGATTCATACATTTTTTTAAACCGTTCTTCCACTTTTGCAAAAATCGTGCCGTCCGGAAAATGGTTTTCCTCTCCGCGGTCCGCACCTGCACTTTCGCCTGTTAAAATTTCAATGCCTTCCGAGATATGGCGGACAGCCCAAATATGGAAGCGCCCCGCTTTGACGGCTGCTATTACCTCATCGTTCAACATCAAATTGCTCATATTTTGTTGCGGGATGATGACCCCCTGCCGTCCTGTCAACCCTTGTTCTTTGCAGATCGCGTAAAACCCTTCTATTTTTTCATTAACGCCGCCAATCGGCTGGATTTCACCCCATTGGTTGACCGACCCTGTGACAGCAATGCCTTGATGGATCGGCACTTCGGCAAGCGAAGACAAAAGGACATATAGTTCTGTGCTGGAGGCGCTGTCTCCGTCTATCCGGGAATAAGTTTGCTCAAAAGTAATGCTCGCCGAAAGCGGGATCGGATCATTTTTTGCAAATACGCCGGAGAGGAATCCGGTTAAAATCATCAGCCCTTTGTTATGGATCTGGCCGCTTAAAGACGTTTCACGTTCGATATTCATAATCCCGCTTTTTCCGACAAAAGTCTGTGCCGTAATTTTAGTCGGGATTCCGAATGTAGCATCCCTCGTCCCCATAACGGCAAGCCCGTTAATCTGGCCAATGCGCGTGCCGTCTGTTTCGATCATGATCGTACCATTTGTTATCATTTCACGGTATTGTTCAGAGATGTGGTTGGCACGGTGGGATTGTTCTGCCAGCGCCTTTTTGATATGGGCCGTATCCACAAATGCAGCTTCTTCCTTTTTTGCCCAATAGCTTGATTCAACGAGCAGCTTTGTAATGTCCTGAAAACGCGTCGTCAGTTTTCCCTGCTCGTCCGCCAACCGCGAACTGTGGTCGATCACTTTTGCAACGGCACGGCGGTGAAATGGCAACAAATGCTTGCGCTCCGCATAGTTTTTGATAAAATGCGCCATTTTCATACGGTTCCCGTGATCCCGCTTCATGGCTGTATCGAACTCCACTTTCACTTTAAACAGTTTATGGAAGTCTTCGTCTGCGCCGGACAGCAGATCATACAAATAGTACGACCCAATAATAATGACTTTAATTTGCAGCGGGATGGGTTCCGGTTTCAGCCCGCTCGTTGGAAAAGCACCTCTTTCTTCAAACGGGTTCTCGACCTGGATTTTCCCTGTTTGCAGCGCCCGTTTCAACAGCGTCCAGGCAAAGGGTTGCTGGAGGAGTTCTGCTGCCTGCAGAATTAAATAGCCGCCATTGGCAAGATGGATCGCACCCGGTTTGACAAAGGTGAAATCGGTTGTCCAGCTTCCCAGGGCCCCGCGGTATTCGACTTTCCCGAACAAGTTTTGATAGGTCGGGTTCGTTTCATAAATCACCGGCGCCCCTGTCCTGTTTTTGTGGCTGACAAATAAATTAACAGCATAGCGGTGCAGCTGCTGCTCTTTGCTCCCTGTCAGCGCCCGGACCACGGCGTTTTCTTCTTCCCGGTCTTTTAAAAATATCGAAAAGTGCCCGACAACATCATGATGATACGCTTCCAGATAATCCAGCACTTTCGGATACGCCTGATAAGCTTCACGGAGCGGCTGAAACAGGCCTTCAATTGCAAATGCTGCGGTTTGTTTATTAAACTGTTCCAGATTTTTCCGCAGTTCTTCTTCTATCTTATGAATTTGATAAACGGTATCATTTATTTTTTCTCCAAGCTGCTTTTCGCGTTCTTTCACTTTTTCTTTATTTGCAGCCGATAATTGTTCATATTCCTGCTTTTCCATCGGCCTGTCGAAAAAAAGCGGAATACTTTGGATCCCGGCCGATGTCCTTTCCAGCTTAAAATTTAAATCCGAGGCAAACGATTCAGTTTCTTTCCACAGCGCTTCCACTTGATTTTGCGACTGTTCGACAATACTCCGCTTCTTCTTCTCTGTTTCTTCGTTGGAAAATGCGGCCCTGATTTCTCTTTCAATTTCCATCAGCAGATTTTCCATTTTGTGCTGAAATTTCAGGCCGTTACCCGCAGGCAAAGCGATCACGAGCGGGCGGTCCGGGTTTTCAAAATTGTTCACATAGCACCAGTCATCAGGCACCTGGCGAGTCTTTGCCAGTTTATTGACGCTGTGCTGCGTATAAGTCATTCTTCCTGTTCCGGCCGGGCCGACGACAAATAGATTGTAACCGGTCTGCTCAACAGATAAACCGAAATCCATCGCCTGTTCTGCCCTTTGCTGGCCGATCATTTCGTTCGGAACCGATTCAAGTTCGGCCGTCGTTTCAAAGGAAAATTGCGCCGGGCTGCATTCCGTCCGCAGCTGAGACACGGGCACTTGATGTGCTGATAAAACGGTTTGATACGCTTCTTCATTCATCAAAAAATCCCTCCAATCGCCCCAAACGCTCCGAATTGCAATGGGGCTCCACTATAATCATTCGACATTTTTACAGGTTTTCCTGCAAAGTTCGGGAAAAGTGCGGAATGGTTAAGCCGGGTTTTGGATTTGGCAGGAAGGGAAAATTGAAAATAAGGAGGGTTCCGTATGAAGAATAACAACAATCATAAAAATGATGAAAAGAAAGGCAAACAGGATACGAAAAAGATGGTGGACAAGAGTTTGAGTGACGGGACAATTGATCGGAAGGAAAACAAGGACGATAAATAACCATTTTCTGGAGCCCGGGTTCAGAAATATTTGTGACAAAAGCGAACGGAACATTTTCTGTTCGCTTTTCAATTTGTTTATTGCCGAAAGTTAGTGTACTCCATAAATAAGTTGAACAAGAAAAGCAAAGATTATATAAAGGATCATGAATGAATGGGAAAATTAGAGTAAAGGTGTAAAATTATGGACTTTTATTTATTAACAATCGTTAAGTTATCACTTGGTTTCTTATGCTTGATTCTTTTTATGAATTTATCGGGTAAAGGAAATTTGGCGCCGATGTCTGCTGCCGACCAAATTCAAAATTATGTACTAGGGGGTATCGTAGGGGGGATTATCTACAGTCCCCAAATTACCATTTTGCAATTTGTCATCGTTCTGCTGATATGGGGATTCCTGAATTGGTTGATTCGCTTCTTGAAACTCAAAAACAGGTTTATAAAACGGTTCATTGATGGTGAACGGGTCATTGTTGTGCGAAATGGGAAAGTGATTCCTGAGAATTTCATTAAAGCAAAATTGTCCACCCAGACATTTACCACGATGCTTAGGATGAAGGAAATTAGTTCCATTCGTTCAATAAAAAAAGCACAGATCGAACAAAATGGACAATTAACCGTTATTCATGTGGGTGATGAAGATCAATCTTATATGGTCATCTCTGATGGTGAAATCTATGATGAAGGATTAGAAGATATCGGAAAAGATACCCATTGGCTTCTTGAACAGCTTAAAAAGCAAGGAATTGAAAAAGTGGAGGACATCTTTTTTGCTGAGTATGACAAAGGTAAATTACGACTCTTTCCATATTGATCCCGAATGATTCATACTAAATAATGTGTAAATCGAAGAAAGACCTTCATTTTTCAAGCGGGTGGATAGAGAAGCTGCCCGCTTTCACCTGCAAAGTTTGACATTCCAGCGGCACACTCTCCCGGTTCCTTTCCCGACATTTCGCGAAACATCGCCTGTCCATGCCTTTCTTGATCTCTCCATATTTTCTACAGAACAGCCGGAAACCTCAGCAATTGTTTCTGATTCCATACTTCTGTTTAACTAGTTCCAGTCATCGCTTCCCATACTTCCTGTTTGTTCATCGCAAACTCCTCCAGTTTTTAGGGAAATTAATTGCTACTCTCTATTTTCCACTCGATTTTTTTGATTTCTTCAAGCGGATAGTCCAGCATATCTGCAATCGTGTCGGGTGCGGTTCCATTGCTCAGCATTTTTCTAATTACAGCTTCCCGTTCTTTTTGAATACCTTCTTTTATGCCTTCTTCTCTGCCAGCCCGTCTTTCACCCATGATATTTGAGAGCTGGTCACGCAAATATTTCAACCTTGCTTCATACAATACCTTGTTTTCCTGGTTGGCACTTAAGCTTTCCCATTCCTTGATCGCTTCACGCACTTCTTGTTCATTCATCGCAAATTCCTCCAGTTCATGGAAAATATTTGTGTCAATCGTCTTTTTGCGGTAATCCGCAGCGGAAAGCATCATCAACCATGGGTATTCGGCAGATGGCTTCGCTTTCATCTCACGTCTGTATTTTTTCCATTTTACCATAAACTGCGATAAATCAAATGTGTGGAATTCCAGATGCGGGCTCCAAATGAAATGCTCGTTATCCTCGTAAAGATGAAAAACGTTGTGGAAGCTGTCGGTTTCGTGGGGAAAAAGCGGGTAGTTTAAAATGGAAATCATGATGGCAGGGACGAGTTCGGAGTAATATTGCCCTGTTTGCAACGATGAGGAAAATAATTTTGACCAATAATACAGCACCTGTTCCGGCATATCGTGCTGGTCTACCATTTGAATTTCCACATTAATCCTTTCATCGTTGGAAGTGTAAACCAGTACATCGAGCCGGCTCGTCTTGCCAACCTGCTCCGCTTTAATGAGTTCGGTGTTTTCATATTGAACGTCAGTAATCCGGTCGCGGCCTTGCCGATGAAGCAAATCATTCAAAAAGGCAATCGTGATTTTCTTTCTGCTCGGGTGGCCAAATAGCTGTTTGAACATAAAGTCCATTTTGAGGTCGAGGTATTCTGTTGTCATGGAGATCAATCCTTTCGGGGGTGTATTTGAGGTTGGTATGAGGTAATATATCTGTTTATTTTATATTATTCGAAAACTGGATCAGTGTCAATAATGTTATCGTTTAATCAAATTCTACAAATTTGGGTAGTGGGGGATCATAAATGTTAAAGCGGGCAGAATGAGAGCTGCCCGCGCTTTAACTTAAATTACATTCATCTCTTTCAACGTCTCATCCCGGATAAGCTCAACAGCCCGGGCTTTATACTTCAAAAATGCTTCGGACGTTTTCACCCGGTAATCTCTTGGCCTTGGCATATCGATATTAAGAATTTCTTTAACTCGTCCCGGCCTTGACTTCATGACAATGACTCTGTCTGACATGAAAATGGCTTCGTCAATATCGTGTGTAACAAGGACAACTGTCTTTTGTGTTTGCTGCCACACTTTTAGCAGCAATTCCTGCATGAGGCTTCTTGTCTGCATGTCAAGCGCGCCAAATGGCTCATCCAATAAAATCACTTCCGGGTCGTTCGCTAATGCTCTCGCAATCGCAACCCGCTGTTTCATGCCGCCGGATAATTCTTTCGGGTAAGCATGCTCAAACCCTTTGAGCCCGACTAAATGAATATATTCATCCGCAATCTTTTCCCGCTCTTTCTGCGCCATTCCTTTCTGCTTTAACCCGAATTCAATATTTTTCTTTACACTTAGCCATGGAAATAATGTATAGGATTGAAATACCATTCCCCTGTCTGCACCCGGATTTGTAACTTTCTTCCCTTCGAGTAAAACCGCTCCGGTCGTTGGCGCCTCAAGCCCTCCGATAATTCTCAATAAAGTGGATTTGCCGCAGCCTGAAGCTCCCAATATTGAAACAAATTCCTTATCTCTGATTGTCAAATTAATATTATCCAAAGCCTGTACCGGTTTTGCGCTTCCTTGAAAAACCTTTGTGATATTGGAAATTACCAAATTACGATTGGCATGTGCCATTTTGCATCCCTCCATTCTTTTCTTTTAGCTCCAAGGAAAAAGGAGTTTGGTCAGCCATTTAAAGACATAGTCAAAAATCAAACCGATTAATCCAATAATAAGAATTCCAACAAAAATATTCGCTGTATTCAGCATCCTTTGCGACTGGATAATGACATAGCCGATACCAGAAGATGCGCCGACCAATTCCGCAACAATGATATAGGTCCAGGCCCATCCTAGAATCATTCGCAAAGAACTCATAATGGAAGGCATACTCGCAGGCAGGATCACATGCCATAATACATTTGTCCTGGTCGTACCTAATGTATAGGAAACATCAATTAATTCTGACTGGACGCTTTTGGTTGCAGCCGCCACCATCAAAATCAGCTGCGGGAAACTTCCGATAAAAATAACAGCAATTTTCTGCGGTTCACTGACCCCGATCCATAAAATAAACAGCGGGATAAAAGCAGACGCTGGAAGATAACGGACAAATGACATCAGCGGTTCCAAAAACCCTTCAACCGGTTTGTAAGTCCCGAGCAGAATCCCTAAAGGCACTGCCACTATAGCTGCCAATACAAATCCGGCTAAGACGCGCAAAATGGTTACCCATATATCGTTCAAAAAGTTTAATTTCGTAAATAATTCCACTGCAGACTGGATGATTTCTGCCGGGGTAGGCAGGAATAGCTTATCAACGAAACCACCGTAAGTTAAAATACACCAGGCCAAAAGAACAATAAGAAATCCTGAAACGCCTAAAGATACATAACTTTTATTGGAAATGGATGCACGCGGGAAAAATGAATTTTTCATTTTCTGGAAATGTTGCTTTTCATCCGTTTGAACAGGCAGATCAGCCTGTTCAAACGAATGCGGTTCAATGGCATGGACTTTCTGGATTTCCGGCATGGTTACACCTCCGCATATCTTTTATTTGGGGCAAGCTGTTTAACGATCTTTCCGTCTTTAATAACGGCCTCAACAAGATTGGCCGCAGTATGGTAGCTCAAGTATTTATAGCTTGGATATTTCAAAATGACGATATCTGCTTTTTTCCCGGGTTCAATACTCCCGATTGAGTCTGCCCGCTTTAAGGCAGCGGCTCCGTTTAAAGTAAAAGCTGTCAATGCTTCTTCGGGCGTCATTTTCATCTGGATACAGGCCAGTGCAAAAATTAGCGGGACAGATTGGGTAAAACAACTGCCCGGGTTAAAATCGCTCGCAAGGGCAACAGCGCAGCCCTGATCGATCATTTTTCTCGCATCTGCATACCGTTTATTTAAGCAAAAAGCCGTTGCCGGCAGAAGGGTTGCGACAATCTCGCTGTTTTTCAATTGTTCGATTCCATAATCTGAAGCTTCCAATAAATGGTCTGCAGATACCGCCAGCAGTTCAGCTGCCAGTTCCGCTCCGCCCAGCTGTTCAATTTCATCAGCATGGACTTTTACTTCCAGCCCCTGCTTTTTGGCTTCCTGCAATAATTTGCGGGACAATGCTATGGAAAAAACACCGTCTTCACAAAACACATCGCAAAATTCCGCCAGCTTTTCTTCCACTACTTTTGGCAATACATTTTGAATTAAAAACTCAATATAAGCTTCATTCCGGCCTTTAAACTCGGGCGGAACCGCATGGGCACCTAAAAAAGTTGATACGACATCTACCGGATGGGCTTCATTGAGCTGGCTCTGTACTTTCAGCTGCAGCAATTCTGTTTCCGCATCCAAGCCATATCCGCTTTTTCCCTCCACAGTAGTGATCCCATAGTCAACCATTGCATCGAGCCGGTCCAAACCCGCCTGAAACAACTTATCAAAACTGCTGCTTCTCGTCGCATTGACCGTATTTTGGATGCCTCCCCCGGCATTCATGATTTCCATATAAGAAGCACCGTTTAATCTCATATAAAATTCATCAGGCCGATAGCCGCCAAAGATAAAATGGGTATGGGAATCAACAAATCCCGGCACAACACATTTTTCTGTCGCATCAACGAAATCATAACTGCCGGAATCATAAGATCTCAAAATATCCGCAGCCGGCCCTACCTCTTGAATCATTCCGTCTTCAATTACAATGACACCATTTTTAATAATAGTGAGATCATTCATTTCTTCCCCGAACTTTGCATGGCTGCCCTTTGGCGTTGCGATTTGGGATGCCTTCACAATCAATTTTTTTATCATGCTGTACCTCCCTCTTTATAAAGTGAACCGGTCAATTAGATCATCATCTGCCAGATTTGGAATCGTAATATGATTGTTTTCGCCATGTTTATCATTGAATTCAACAGCTGTTTGGATAGAGTTTGGATTCCTTGCCCAACTTCTACGTGCAACGCCGCACATGACATCCCACATGATGCCGTTGCGGATGATTTCATCGGTTTGAACACTTCCATCCAGTAAGAGGCCGAAACCGCCATTAATGGATTTGCCGATACCTACTCCGCCCCCGTTATGGAGCGCAACCAGGCTCATCCCTCTCGCAGCGTTACCGGCAAAACAATGAACCGCCATATCAGCCATGACATTGCTGCCGTCTTTAATATTAGCCGTTTCCCGGAAAGGGGAATCAGTTCCGCTGACATCATGATGGTCACGCCCGATCATCACCGGCCCGATTTCTCCCTTTCTCACCATTTCGTTAAATTTCAGGGCAATCTTCATCCTGCCTTCTGCATCTTGGTATAAGATTCTTGCCTTTGTACCTACAACCAGCTCATTTTGCCCGGCAAATTTTACCCAGTTATAATTATCTCTGTCCTGGTATCTGCGATTGGGATCAATGCAGTTCATGGCTGCTGTATCCGTTTTTTCTAAATCACTGTCTTTTCCGGACAGGCAAACCCATCTGAATGGCCCGTATCCGTAATCAAAGAGGTGGGGTCCCATGATATCTTCAACATAAGACGGGAGGGTGAAGCCGTCCTTTTCATCGATCCCGTTTTTGGAAATTTCTTTGACGCCGGCATCATAAACAGCTTTCAAAAAGGAATTCCCGTAGTCAAAAAAGTATGTGCCTTTTTCAGTACAGGCTTTAATTAATTCATAGTGGCGGACCAGGCTTTTGTCGACTAGTTTTCTGAACGTTTCGCGGTCTTCGCTTAAAAGCCGTGTCCGCTCTTCAAACGTGACATGCTGCGGGCAGTAGCCGCCTTCATAAACCGCATGACAGGATGTTTGGTCTGATAATAAATCAATGTGGATATCATGATTTACGGCATATTCAAGCAAATCGACGATATTTCCGTGATAGGCGATCGAGATTTTTTCTTCTTTTCCAAGATAAGTTTCCGCTATTCTGAATACCTCTTCCAGATTATCGGAGGCCGTATTGACCCAGCCCTGGTCAAGCCTGGTTCGGATGCGCGACTGGTCTACTTCGGCAATAATCCCGACGCCGCCGGCAATTTCAATGGCTTTAGCCTGTGCTCCGCTCATGCCGCCCAGACCGGAGCTGACGAATAAATGGCCTTTTAAGTCTCCGTCATTCGGAATGCCAAGCTCAATTCTTCCTGCATTTAATAGCGTGTTATACGTACCATGCACAATCCCTTGGGGGCCGATGTACATCCATCCGCCCGCCGTCATCTGGCCGTAGTTTGCAACCCCCATTTGTTCGGCAATCTCCCAGTCTTCAAGATTATCAAACATACCGATCATTAAAGAATTGGTAATGATCACCCGCGGTGCGTCCACTTTTGTTTTAAATAAGCCGAGCGGATGACCGGAAGCAATGACCAAAGTCTGGTCCTCTCCCAGTACTTCAAGATATTTTTTGATCAGGCGGTACTGCATCCAGTTTTGGCAGACGCTTCCGGTTTCGCCATATGTGACAAGTTCATACGGGTAAAGCGCTACCTCAAAGTCCAAGTTGTTATCCATCATGACTTGGAAAGCTTTTCCCGCCAAACATCTGCCTTTATAGGAATCTATCGGTTTTCCGTAAATTCTCCCTTGTGGCCGGAATCGATAGCCGTAGATACGGCCATAATTCTTTAGTTCCTGAAGAAATTCAGGAACCAAGGCGGCGTGAAATTTTTTCGGGATGTATCTCAAGGCGTTTTTTAAAGCTGTTTTTGTTTGTTCTTTGTTTAAAGTATACCCTCTGTCCGGCGCCCTTCTGATTCCTTCTGCAAATTCTGGCAACGGCGGCAGTTCATCCATCTCAAGTGAAATATCATTCAAAATTTGTTTATTGATCACGATTCGTCTCCTCCCGTCGTACAGCATCTTGTCCGGCTAATTGATCAATTGTTTACAAACTTGTTGTTAATCATATCTTTTGTGCTTGGTTTTTTCTTGATGAGTCCTTCTTGCAGCCAGAAATCCGCTGCCTTGTTTGTTACATCCCAGATTAAGCCGTCATTTTCTTTCGTACCAAAATATTTTCTGTTCCCGGCTTTATCGTAAAATGTGACATCCGGCTTCCCTGCTTTAAACTCATCCACTGTTTGGCCCATTTTGTCAGCCATAATTTTATCCGCATCATCCGGATTTTTTTCCGCATAATCAATAGCCTCAAACCAGGCATCCACAATACCTTGGACAAGCTTTGGATTCTTCTTGATGAAATCCGTCCGCAACCCAAGAGAGTCAACGATTAATCCAGGAGTTTTGTCACTGGAAAGCAAAACGTGGCCAAAGCTTGTTTTAGTTGCTTTTGTCAGCCATGGCTGCCAGGTTACCGCTGCATCTACTTTCTTGCCGACAAATGCTGCACCGGCATCCCCGGCACTCATGTTGACAACATTGACATCGCTCAATTTCATCCCGTTTTGATCCAGCATATACATAAACCAGAAGTAACTGGCACCGCCGCTTGTATCTAAGGCGACTTTCTTGCCTTTTAAATCTTTTATGCTTTTAATCTCCTTTTTGGCAACAATTCCGTCACCGCCGCTCGATGTATCCAGTGCCAGTACTTGCTGGACAGGAATGTTCGCCGCTGCCGTCATCACATGGGTATCGACGGTTGTCATGAAGCCTTGAATTCGGTTGGCTGCCATCGCCGTTCTTCTATCCGAAGCGCTTTGGATGGTTTGCAGTTTTACATTCACCCCATGTTTCTTAAAAAAACCTTTTTCCTCGGCCAGGTACATGGGCGCAAATCCGATCCAGGACGAAATGCCGATTTTTACTGTTTGTTTTGAACTGCTGCCCGTGCTTTTTTCTCCACTGCTTTTGGAAGAAGAACCGCATCCGGATAGCAGGGCGGCACTTGCAAGCACCATAATGAACAAAAGTGACCCTAATTTTCTCATTTTTTCCCTCCAAAATTCTTGATCTATATGTGTAATTAGATGATGACAGCATCTGTTGTTGCTGCCCCGTTTAGTACTTTTACAACATTCATCGCTGCTCTTTCTTTAAGCGTGTTCAGTGATTCCACTGATAAATAGGAAACATGCGGCGTGACAAAAATATTCGGGCAGTGGAAAATTTCTTCTTCCCCTGTTGGCGGTTCTTTCGCAATGACATCAAGCATTGCACCTGCAATCGTATTTTTCCGGACCGCTTTGATTAAGTCTTTTTCACTGATAAGCGCTCCCCTGGCCGTATTGATCAGATAAGCGCTGTCCTTCATGATTTCCAGTTCTCTCTCAGAAATAATAGACACATTGTCTTCGTTAAGATTCATGTGCAAGGTCACAAAGTCAGCGTTTTGAAGCCCGTATTCCAGCGGTACAAATTTTACGCCGTATACTTCTTCATCTTCCGGGTTCACCTTTCTGTCATACACAATAATGTTCATCCCCATCTTTTTCGCTTTTTCGGCTACTGCTTTTCCGATTCTTCCAAAACCGATAATAAACAAAGTAGAAGAACTGATTCTTGGGAAGAGGCAGCCGGCTGCTTGTGCGCCCCATGGTCCGCTGCCGGCAACCTTAAAGTAATAGTCAAGTTTTTTATTAAAGAAATAGATAGCTGCAATGACGAAATCAGAAACATCTTCCACACAATAACCCGGGACAAAGGTTACGGTAATATTCTTTTCTTTTGCCGCTTTTACATCTATCCGGTCAAATCCCCCGCCGTAAACCGCAATAATCTTGCATTTGGTGAGTTGCCTGATGACCGCTTCCGGAAGCTCAACATAGACCTGGCAAAGGATTGCATCCGCATGTTTGCCGAATTCTGCGAGATCTTCCATATAGTTGTATCCCGAATACCGGATGGTACAGTCCGGAAAATGTTTTTGCAAAATAGCTCCTTCTCTCCCATAATCTTTCCACTCTTCATCAATGATCCATATTAAAGGCTTCAAATCCCCATCTCCAATCCTTATCATCTTAAATCTTAGGATTCTATTGTAATGACGCCATTAGTTGCATCTAATTGCACCATATCCCCATTCTTTAATTGCGTATAAAACGATTCATCGACTTTATCCACTACAGGCATTTCCATGATGATGGAACTCGCAACAAGAACGGTATCGGGATATTTAATGATCAGTGCTTTCGGGCCGGTTTCTTTCATTTTCAGCTGGTACATTCCATCCGCTTGCACGACGGAACTTCCTTTGCCGCTTGGAAATACCAGGATTTTGTCTTTGATGCTTATGCCTTCTAAACAATGGTTTTTCTCAATCACAATGCCAGTTTCCGGATCGACCAGGTAGAAACAAATATCATCGCTTGATATCAGCACCTCACCTGTGATTGAACCTTCCGACACTTTATGGCAGGAAAATGTTCTCCCCATTAAATTTCACCCCTCATCGCCGCATCAATACATTCTTCTATTTTCCGGATTACAAACTGCATATTTCTTCTTTTTGTATAGTAAGCACATTTAGGAGAGTCCGTCACGCCTTTCTTGCCGTATAAAAATTCCCAGCACGGCTGGTCCATGCAGGTGTCATCGACAATATCCCCGCCCGCCTGCTGAATGGTCTCAAGATATCCCATCCGTTTTGCCAATTCTTTCGTTAAGGAAGAAGTCATAATCCATAATTGGACTTTTAATTTTCTGCCTTCAACGAGCCTGGCCACCTGTGCTACCTGATCAATATTAAAATGCGGGCATCCAAACAATGCAAAGTCAATCGGGCCGCCCGGATCTGTAATTTCGTCATGGACAGCTTCCAGATCCTGTTTTGTAATGGTGATGACACGTTCCGGGTCTTTTCCCATAAAAGCAGCTTCTACAGTTGGTGCTTCCGGCGTCACTCCGACGATATGGTACATCGGAACATTCCCTGCTGTATTTAACTGCGCCCCTAAATTCATTAATGCAGCAGGGGATGGATCTGTCGGCAGATTGACAAATACAGGCGTTTTAAACTTTAATTTTTTGGGAACGGCATAGCCGAGGAGCTGATAATCAAAGTCATTTTTGATGTTGGCCTGCACATCAACGAGAACCTGGCCTGCCCGGTTTTCATCGAGCAGAAACCCATACAGCGGCGTCCGGCCGGTAATAGCGGCACAAAGGGCGCTTTGTGCGGATTCTCGGTTTGTTCTTGCGCCGTACACCGAATTAATGAACGGGGTTGCGCTGGATTCCGAATAGGCCGTGATTTCGCCAAAACGAGGGATATTTTTTTCCAAATAAGGCGTGCAGTCAAAGGTTAAGGTTGCCCCCACCTCTTTATACGCCTGCCTCGTCCGCTTAATCATTTCCTCATCTTCTTTTGAAATCGTTGTGATGCATTGGAAATATTCCAAATTAAAACCCGGGTTTACGGTTGGGGAGACTTTGCATTTTGCTCCGGCATCTACCATTTTTTCGACAAACCAAAGATCAGCTTCCTGATTGCTGAGGGCCACATGGGTTCGGCTGACAGGTGCCATCCGTTCTGCATTAAACACTTCCCCAAGTGCAACTTGGATTTTCATTGCCAATTGCGTGCCTTTTCCATACTTGCCATCCAGCATTTTCTGTTCTTCCTGTGTTAAAAACATGCCATCGCTCCTCCTTTATTTTGAAATTTTTTGGAATTTTCGTTCCAGCCCTTCCATTAGCGTGTTAACAGAATGGGCAATCGCGTCTTCTGATCCATTCACAAGCCTGCCGTTTTCTACTGTGACTTTGCCGTTTACGACGACTGCGTCAATGGCATCAGGCTGCATCGCATACACGATATTCGCAAGGATTTGGTCACTGGAATGGAAAATTGGCTGCAGCGATAAATGATTTTGGTTAAGCGCGACAAAATCAGCCCGATAGCCTGCTTTAATTTTTCCAACCGGCAGTTCTAATATTTCTCCGCCCTTCGCTGTACCCATCTCGAAAACCTGCTTGTAGTTTAGGGCCGTGGAATCGAGTGTCTTGACTTTTTGAAGTAGCGCGCACATCCGCATTTCCTCGAACACACTGATGCGATTATTGCTGCAGGCGCCGTCTGATCCTAATGAAATGCCCGTGCCGGACTGCATAAGCGCCGGGATATTGGTTATCCCGTCCGCTAAAAACATATTGCTGGACGGGCAGTAAGCAAGACTTGCCCGATGCCTGCCCATCAGCTCAATTTCATGGCCGTCAAGCCATACGCAGTGAATCGCGACCATGCGGTGATCCTGCATGACGCCAATCTCTTCAAGCAGCTCGACCGGCCGCATTTGATATTCCTTTTGAATTTGTTCGACTTCAAAAGGTTCTTCAGCCACATGAATATGGAATTTCGTATCCAATTCCTGTGCGAGCCTGTGCCCGGCTTTTACCATTTCAACGGAAGCTGCATGCAGGCTGTGCGGTGCCGGAACAATATGCGTCATCTCATCACTTGCATATTTAGCAGCTAACATCTTAGTATTTTTGACCGCGTCTTCTACCGTTTCAATATATCCGGAAGGCGCTCCCTCCCAGTCATACATTGTCCGTGCCAGCACAAGCCGGATGCCTGTGTCTTTTGCTGCCTGAATGATTGCTTCATCACTATCGATTCCTTCATTATGGACATAAAAGAAATCGCTGACCGTTGTGACCCCGCATTTCATCATTTCAGAAAAAGCAAAAACAGCGCCTGTGTACACATCCTTTGCTTTTAACATCGGGGAATATTTGTATAGTGATTCATCACGCCATTCCAGAAATGGAATATCCGCCCCGATTCCCCTGAGCAGGCTTTGAAATGAATGATTATGCGCATTCACAGTGCCGGGAATCATAATTTTCTCTTTCCAATCGACAAGTTCAGCATCCGGATATTTGCCGGTAAATCTGGCAGCATCCCCGATTTCGACAATTGTGCCATTCTCTGTTACAACAGCTTTATCTTTTTCAAACTTTCCATTCAGGTAAACAAGCGAGGGCCTGTAAATGACCGTCAAATCAATCACACTCCTTATCTAAAATCAATACCGTTTGAAGAAGAACATTTCCGGCCTTTTCAATATCTTCCATGTTTGTTTTTTCATCCGGGCAGTGGCTTTTGCCATTAATGCTTGGCACGAAGACCATCCCGGTATTTGCAATGGCTGCCATATGTACGGCGTCATGACCCGCCATGCTCGGAATTTCAAGATAAGGTTCATTAGCCGAATGCAGCACCTTTTTCAAAACCTGCTGGATATGGGAATCCATTTGAACGGCATCCTGATTGAGAATCACTTCCCTTTCTATCCTCACTTCCCTGTTCTTTTCGATTCGGAAAATCTGCTCTGTCAATGCCGCAATCATGTTTTTTAAAATATGCTGATCAGGTGTTCTGATTTCTGCAATAAACTCGACTTCACCGGGGATAATATTGGCGGAGTTCGGCCGTACGTTGATATAGCCAATCGTGCCCACAACATCATCACGGCCGATGCCCAAAATAATTTTTTCAAATGCCGTATTCAACTCGGAGCCGGCCAGCAAGGCATCATGGCGGTATTTCATATGCGTCGTCCCGGCATGGTTGGCTTCCCCGTAAATTTTGATTTTCTCACGGTAGATGCCCGTAATTTTTGTAACAATCCCTACCGCAATGCCGCTGTCAAATAAATTTCTTCCCTGCTCAATATGGCATTCCAAAAACGCACGAATATCTCCTTGTTTTAATAGACCTGAACGCAATTTCGCCGCATCACCTCCCATATTTTTGATCGTATCAATCAGCTTTTCATGGGTTTCACTGTGGGTATGCTGCTGCAAAACCTCTTTTGTCAACTTTCCTGTAATTGCCCTGCTTCCAAGCGTAGAGACATGATAAGGATTGGGCTCTTCAGCGGAAAAGGAAACCACTTTGAGCGGATGCCTCGGGCTTGTACCCTGTTCTTTGAGCGTTTGCACGACTTCTGTTGCCAGCAGTACCCCCAATGCCCCGTCATACATACCGCCGTTCGGCACAGAATCATGATGCGATCCAAGAACGATGGGCGGGAGTGCTTCTCTTCCCTCGATCCCGGCCCAAAGATTGGCGGCAGGATCAATTTCTGTCTCTGCCCCAAAAGCTTTCCGCCATAATTCTAACAGCCATTTTCTCGCCTGCAGGTCAGCCGGGCTTCCAAAAGACCGGTCGATCCCTGATTGTTTGTTTTTTCCCATCGCTGCAAGTGTAAATAGATTTCTTTTCAGCCTGGTTTGATTGATTTTAATGGGTGTGGCCAATTCAATAGGTTGATTTTCCATACAGATTGTATAGCCTCCTAGACTTTATTGTCTTTGTTTACAAAAAAGGGATCCTCCTTGAGATATGCCGTCTTGAAATACGTTTGATTTTCCTGGTCGAGCTTCTCCAGAATGCTGATTCTTTTGTCCACCCCTTCAACGAGCCGCGCGACATCCCTCATCAGTAAATTAAGAAACAGGACAGGGGTACTGTATATGTCAAAAATGGAAGAAGTTGTAATGGGAATACAGACGACTTCATCAGCAATTTTGACTACCGGCGAAGTAATACTGTCTGTAATGGCTGAAATCCTGAATCCCTTTTTATGCAGAGTTTCCAGCTTATTTAACAGGATATTTGGGTATCTTGGGAAAACAATTGCCAAAAACTGAACATGGGCAGGATCAAGCATCTCCATTGTCTCCCACAAAGGTTCATGGGGGGTGGCCTGTATGACATGGTCCTTCATTTTATTTAATACGTAATACGTATAAGGCAGCAGCGTCGCTGACATCCTTGCCGAGATTAATATCAGCTGCCCGCAAGAAGCAAGCTTTTCAACGATTTTGCGGTATTCCGGCTGGCTGATGACTTCTTTTAATTCTTCAATATTTTGATGCTCCATATCCATAATATTTGAAGTATTTTGGCGAAAATTTGAAGCATACTGCAATCGCTGCGGTGCCGTGATCTCTTTTCTGACAAACTGCTGCAGATTGTGCAGAAAGTCGTTGTATCCTTTATAACCAAGCGCAATGCAAAATCTTGACACGCTCCCCTGGCTGGCTCCTGCTTTTGCCGCAACCTCTGAAGCCGTCATAAAAATCACATTTTTGTAATTTTTCTCGATAAAATAAGCCAATTTTTTATACGTCGGTGATTCCTGTGAGAGCACCGATATTTTTTCAAGTAAATGGTTAAGTTCTTTAATATTCGTTCCTTCTTTCATCCTTTTTCGTCATTGTGTCTTCCCTTCTGTTAACCTCGGTTATGATTGACTTCATTCATGAATGTCCCTATATGAATCATTATATTCATAATTTCAAAGCTGTCAGTCATTACGTGAGGTTATATGACAATGTTTTTTAATCATTAGTTATTTTTTGTATATTAGAAAAAATGAGGCATAAAAAAAGAAGCTCCAGTTGAGGATGAGGCTTCTTTAAATAAGCATGTTCTAATTTAAAAGTAAACTTATTCGGTTATGAATAGTGAATTTTTCGTAGGCAGGACTCATTCTAGGAATGAACGATTTCTCAGGCATCTTTTTTGGCTACTTAGTCGTTCATCGCAAATTCCTCGGGTTCGTGAAAAATCACCTATCACTCTCTATTTCCCGCTGGATTTTTTTGATTTCTTCAAGCGAATAGTCCAACATATTTGCAATCGTGTCGGGTGCGGTTCCGCTGCTCAGCATTTTTCTAATTACAGCTTCCCGTTCTTTTTGAATACCTTCTTTTATGCCTTCTTCTCTGCCGGCCCGCCTTTCACCCATGATATTCGAGAGCTGGTCACGCAAGTACTTCAACCGTGCTTCGTACAATACCTTATTCTCCTGGTTGGCACTTAAGCTTTCCCATTCCTTGATCGCTTCACGCACTTCCTGTTCATTCATCGCAAATTCCTCCAGTTCATGGAAAATATTTGTGTCAATCGTCTTTTTACGGTAATCCGCAGCGGAAAGCATCATCAGCCATGGGTATTCGGCAGATGGCTTCGCTTTCATCTCACGTCTGTATTTTTTCCATTTTACCATAAACTGCGATAAATCAAATGTGTGGAATTCCAGGTGCGGGCTCCAAATGAAGTGCTCGTTATCCTCGTAAAGATGAAAAACGTTGTGGAAGCTGTCGGTTTCGTGGGGAAAAAGCGGGTAGTTTAAGATGGAGATCATGATGGTAGGGACGAGTTCGGTGTAATTTTGTCCTGTTTGTAATGATGATGAAAATAGTTTTGACCATTAATACAGCACCCGTTCCGGCATATCGTGCTGGTCTACCATTTGAATTTCCACATTAATCCTTTCATCGTTGGAAGTGTAAACCAATACATCAAGCCGGCTTGTCTTGCCAACCTGCTCTGCCTTAATGAGTTCGGTGTTTTCATATTGAACGTCAGTAATCCGGTCGCGACCTTGCCGATGCAGTAAATCGTTCAAAAAGGCAATCGTGATTTTCTTTCTGCTTGGGTGGCCGAATAATTGTTTGAACATAAAGTCCATTTTGAGGTCGAGGTATTCTGTTGTCATGGGGATCGGTCCTTTCGGGGGTGGTATTTGAGATTGGTACGAGGTATTATGTCTATTTATTTCATATTATTTGAAAGCCCGATAAGTGTCAACGGAATTATACAAATCGTATGTGTCAAGTTTTTCTCGATAGTGTTTAAATATCGGGTATTTCAAGACACTCTTTTTGTACACTTTCAGCTACCGCGCTTCGCTTGCTCTCCTGGGTAAATGGCATCAATTTTCCAAATTAATGCCATTTACCCAGGCTGAAATTAAACTCTCAAAATTTTGCTTAAATTTCCGATTGCCGATGATGTGCTCGTAAACAAGCTGACCGACCCATGTTTTACCCCAATTGACGGGCGCACAGGCTGTTTAAGCAGCTGGGATATCCTGATTGCTTGCTTCAATTCCCGTTGTTTTCTCACGCTTCTTGTACGGTGCTTCAGATAGGCTTCTCTCAATGTTCGGTTGAGAATCCCTTGCTTGATTTTAACCATAGCTTCTGCGCCTTTTTTGCTCCAATGCATGCCCCATTTTTTCATCCTGAAGGAGATATGCCTTTGGTTGGATTCCATCGCCCCCAAGCCTCTGGCGTCATCAGGCGTATTCTCCACCTTGTCTCTCCAGTCGAAAATGCGCTCCCAGTTTTTCTGGATATAGGAACGGAAGTCCTTGACTTTCTTGAAGCTCTTTTCGTCCGTTAATGTGCTTTCGTACGTGTCCAAATACAGCGTGAATTGGCCCAAATCATGCGTTTTTATCGCCTTTCTAATCTGTTCCTTTACTTCGCTCTTCCCACCCCCAAATGTCCTGACAACGGCCTGTGCGACATGGTAAGCATCCAGCTGATTGAGTGTCGGAAATTCTGACTGTGAGAATGCCGTTTGAAACCGTTCAGGTGTGTACCCCGGGCCTCCATCACTGTTGGTAATGACACGGGCTTTTTCGAGGGAATATGTGTTGGCAGCTGTGGCTTGGACCTCATCCCAGAATGTCTGAATTGGTTTGGTTGTCATCATCACTTTAGGCTGGCGCAGGGAAACCCTTTTGCCATTGATTTCCCACCCCTCATAGAGAATGGCATGGTGGACTTCCATACT
>NZ_KB893977.1 GCF_000374345.1 Heyndrickxia acidiproducens DSM 23148 | reverse complement strand
ACGCACAAGATTTTATTGGCTCAAGAAATTAGGGATCAATAAAAGTAAAGCTTGGGAATGGGCAAACACAAGAAAAGGCTACTGGAGAATTGCCGGCAGCCATATCTTAACCAGAACCTTAACAAACGAACTCTTCCGAAGAGCAAGGTATATAAGTTTTCTGGATTATTATCTGTCTGTAAGGTCGTAAACTTTAGAACCGCCGTGTACGGAACCGTACGCACGGTGGTGTGAGAGGTCGGCTAATCAAATAATGATTAGCCTCCTACTCGATTAAAAGGCTTTTGCAGACATACGCCGTGATGCAAGCCATAAATTTTTGCATTTTCGGTTGTTTGGGCGCGTTTTTCGCGGAATTTCTCTTTTTTTCGGCGGGATTTATAAAATTTTGCATTTGACAAAAAGAAATAAGTTTGACCTTTACACAATATATGGTATATACAAACTGAAATATCCTACTATATCTAGTGTGTGAGTCTTGCTTTTTGGCCTTTGCCTGTGCTATTTTAAATAGGCAGGAAAACATCAAAAGAAGAGGGAAAAGGAATCATAGTTTTTGAAAAAGGAGTTGTCGTTATGTCTGTTGCATCGACAAAAAAATCAGAATGGGATGTTGAAAAGCTGAATCAGGATATTCGTTTATTTCCTCAGGTCCATCCGATCACCCCGGATATGAAAATCAAGTACAAGGGGGTATCCCGCCTTGTTATGATTGACCGCTACGCTTTTAAGGATACCGAAAAAGTGACACTGGGGAAGGGGGATTTTGTCGTACTGACGATAAAAGAAGATCCGAAGTTTCCGGCCAGAGGGCTCGGCTACATCCTGGATATTGACTGGGAGAAAAATGAAGCGGAAATTTTGATCGAAGAAGACTACCGCTCAGCACTTGAACATCCGAAAGAAAAAGAAACAGGGATCATCACGAGGCCTTTGGACATTATCGAAAAGCCTCTTGAGATCTACTACGAGCAAATCGCAAAACGGAATGCAACCGGCTTAGCGTCAGTGGAAAAAACAGAAGAACAACGAAAAGTTTGGTTTCACAAATTTTACAATGAACTCGTCCATTTAAATTTCATTCCGGCAGGGCGTGTCCTCTACGGCGCAGGCTCGGAAACCGATGTAACCTATTTTAATTGTTACGTGATGCCTTTTGTTCCGGATTCGCGTGAAGGGATTTCGGAGCACCGCAAGCAGGTAATGGAAATTATGAGCCGCGGTGGCGGGGTCGGGACAAACGGATCGACATTAAGGCCGCGCAACACGCTGGCAAGAGGCGTAAACGGCAAATCATCCGGCTCTGTATCGTGGCTCGATGACATCGCCAAACTGACACATCTTGTCGAACAAGGCGGATCGCGGAGGGGTGCTCAGATGATCATGCTGGCAGTATGGCATCCGGATATTGTTGAATTTATTATTTCAAAAATGCAGAATCCGCGGATTTTGCGCTTCTTAATCGAAAATACAAACGACGAATGGATCCGGAAACTGGCGCATGACAAATTAAAATTCACCCCGCTTTCCGATATGGAAAGGGATATGTACCATGGGATCGTAAATTACAAACCTATTCCGGGCCAGGGCGGTTTCACGGAAGCTGTCATGAAAGAAGCAGAAGAACGGCTCGAAACCGGCGGCCATTACAGCGTGCACAATCCGGAATTTTTAACAGGCGCCAATATTTCGGTCTGTTTAACGAAGGATTTTATGGAAGCCGTTGAAAACGATGGGGATTATGAGTTGAAATTCCCGGATGTTGAAAATTACGATGAAGAAGAAATGAAAATTTATAATGAAGAATGGCAAAAGATCGGTGATGTGCGCGAATGGGAAAAACTCGGCCGCAAAGTGCGCGTTTACCGCACAATTAAAGCAAAAGAGCTTTGGAACTTAATCAATATCTGCGCCACCTATTCGGCAGAACCAGGCGTATTCTTTATCGATAACGCCAATGATATGACCAATGCAAAAGCCTATGGGCAAAAAGTTGTTGCAACGAATCCGTGTGGCGAACAGCCGCTTGCACCATACTCTGTCTGCAACCTTGCAGCCATCAACCTTTCCAATATGGTGGATAAAGAAACAAAAGAAGTGCGTTGGGAGCAATTGAAGAAAACTGTCCGCATTGGCGTCCGCCTTCAGGACAATGTCATAGACGCAACCCCGTACTTCTTGAAAGAAAACAAAAAACAGGCCCTCGGTGAACGGCGCGTCGGGCTTGGCGTTATGGGCCTTGCTGATTTGCTCATTTATTCCGAAAAAGAATACGGATCAGAAGAAGGCAACAAGCTCGTCGACAAAGTGTTTGAAACGATCGCAACGGAAGCTTACCGGGCATCAATAGAAATCGGCAAAGAAAAAGGCAGCTTCCCGTTCCTTATCGGGCAAAACGACGCTGAAACCAAACGCCTGCGCAAGGCCTTTATTGAAACCGGCTATATGAAAAAAATGCCGGACGATATCAGGCAGGACATTGTCAAGTACGGGATCCGCAATTCGCACTTGCTGACCGTTGCACCAACCGGTTCAACCGGTACAATGGTCGGATGCTCAACAGGCCTTGAGCCATATTTTTCCTTCACTTATTACCGGAGCGGGCGCCTTGGCAAATTCATTGAAGTGAAAGCCGATATCGTCCAGGAATATTTGGACCGCCATCCTGAAGCAGATCCGGATCATCTGCCGAAATGGTTTGTGACAGCGATGGATCTGGCTCCTGAAGCCCATGCGGACGTTCAATGCATCATCCAGCGCTGGATTGACAGTTCGATATCGAAAACGGTGAATGCCCCGCGCGGCTATTCTGTTGAACAGGTAGAAAAGGTTTATGAACGCCTCTACAAAGGCGGTGCAAAAGGCGGTACCGTTTATGTGGACGGCAGCCGTGACTCGCAAGTCCTTACGTTAAAAGCTGAGGAGACCCATGAAGAAGAACCGCCTGCAAATCAGCCGGCGGCAAAACAAGAAAAACAGCATGTTGTACTCGTGGATACCATCCAGGATATCCGGACAACAAGCGTCACATACGGCTCTGAAATCGGTGACACCTGCCCGGTCTGCCGGAAAGGGAAAGTCAAAGAAATCGGCGGCTGTAATACATGCGACAACTGTGGCGCCCAGTTAAGATGCGGGCTGTAAGCAAAATGAAAAAAGAACAGGCAGATTGCCTGTTCTTTTTTTGCTGCAGACAGTTTTTTGAATTATGGTCTAATTTCCATAATGAAGCATTAAACTGAATACGAATATACTATTTGACTGTAAAACGGCGGGAAATGGCCCACTTTCTTTTTCCTATCTGCACCACATAATCTAAAAAATCCGTCCGTGGTGAAAAAGGCGGGATTTACGATGGAAATTGATGGGGTATTCTCAGGCGGCGGCATAAAAGGGCTGGCGCTGATCGGTGCACTGGATGTGCTGGAAGAAAGAGGTTTTAAATTTAAACGTCTTGCCGGCGCCAGTGTCGGATCGATTTTTGCCGGGTTTCTGGCGGCGGGTTACACAGCGAAAGAAATCGAAAGCCTCCTCTATGAAACAGATCTAAAGGATTTTTTGGATACAAGGAAAACAATGCTGCCGGTACCGATCGCTAAATGGCTGCTGCTTTACTGGCGGCTCGGATTGTACAGAGGAGCACGGTTTGAAGAATGGCTTGAGAAAAAACTTGCGGAAAAAGGCGTCTTTACGTTTAAAGACCTTCCGAAAGGTTCCCTTTATTTTGTGGCTTCTGATCTATCAAACAACCGGCTTGTTGTTTTGCCTGATGATCTGGGAGACTATGGCATCCCATCCGAGACATTTCCTGTGGCACGGGCCATCCGGATGAGCTGCAGTATTCCTTATTTTTTCGAACCGGTGAAATTAAGATCGCTTGATGGCACAAGTGTGATCGTTGATGGCGGGGTATTGAGCAATTTTCCAATGTGGCTGTTTGTGAAGCGGGGGGAGAGGAGAGAACGCCCGGTCCTTGGCATCACCCTCAGCCAAAATAAACTGGAACAGCCAAAAGCTAAGATCAAAAATGCCGTCCAGCTTTTCGATGCTTTGTTTACCACAATGAAAGACGCCCATGATGCCCGCTACATCTCAAGAAAACTGGAAAAAGATATTATCTTCATCCCGGGAGAAGGCATCCTCCCCATTGACTTCCACTTAACCGACGAAAAAAAAGCCGCCCTCATCGAAGCAGGCCGCAAAAAAACAAAAACATTCCTCAAAACATGGACGTATTAACCGAAAAGCGGAGGGCGCTTGCCCATCGGCGACAGGCAACTGGGCCGGCCCCAATGAAGTCCGCCCTATGACTTCAATGGGGCAGGAACAGTTGACCCCGAGCCGATAGCGCCCGCAGCCGGACAAAGAAAAGCGGAGGGCGCTTGCCCATCGGCGACAGGCAACTGGGCCGGCCCCAATGAAGTCCGCCCTATGACTTCAATGGGGCAGGAACAGTTGACCCCGAGCCGATAGCGCCCGCAGCCGGACAAAGAAAAGCGGAGGGCGCTCACCCATCGTCGACAGGCAAAAAAAAAGAAATCGAGCTTAATAAACCACTCGATTTCTTTTTTTGCTTTTTTTCCCTTCAATAACGGTCAACTGCACGTTTGATTTTTTGCGCAGCGGGCGTTTATTGAATTTAACCGCGTGGTGGACCGCATGGACGTTCGTGTTCCGCTTCTTCAATCTCTTCTTAGACTTGCGGGCGGCTTTTAAAAATGCTTTTTGTTCCTGGTTGGAACGCGTTATTCCTCTGTTTAACAAAAAGCGGACGCCAACTGCAATCACTGCAGCCAAAACTGCAATCACAGCAATTGTTTTGAGCAGCCCGAAAGGATTATGGACTAACGATGCACCAAGACCGACTACAGCCAGAAGAAAAATGCCGGCAACGAACCATTGAGCAGCTTTCAAGAAAAGCCACCTCCTTAGATTATCTTTTCTAAAAGCATTTTTTCCATTATTCTATTTGTTTATACGACCGGGGTTACATTCTTTCCGGTTTCACTCGATGTATAAAGGTCTTCTACTTTTCCAAAATAACATTTTTATTAAGAATCCCTTCATTAAAATTATTCCCATGCACCGGAAAGCTCAAACTCTTTGTTGGAAATCGCATTTGTTTCAGAACCCGCTGCCTCTACTTTTAACAACTGATGAAAGGAAGCAATCGCAACTTCAATTTGTTCAGCATCCGGTTCCTTTGTGGTTAACAGCTGGAGCCATAGCCCCGGGTAGCCAAAATACTTCAAAACCGGAATGTTGCGGACTTTATTGGTCAGCTGCAGGACTTCGAACGAGACGCCGAGTACAACCGGAATCAAAAGGATCCGGTCAACCACGCGCAGCCAGAGCGGATCGGTAGGCACCAGCGTATAAATCAGCACACCGACAACAACGGTAAAAAGGATAAAACTACTGCCGCAGCGGTAATGCAGCCTTGACTGCGACTGGACATTTTTGACTGTCAATTCTAGCCCGTTTTCATATGTGTTGATGACTTTATGCTCCGCCCCGTGATATTGGAAGACGCGTTTAATAAGCGGGGTAAAGGATATCGCGTAAATATAAAGCAGGATCAAAAACAGCTTGAAAGCTCCTTCAACAAGAATCTGCGCCATCGTGCCGGGAAAAATCGGCCGGGTTAGTTCTGCTAAAAATACCGGAATCAGGGTGATTGCAAATTTGGCGAATAAAAAGGACAGCACACCGATGACTGCAACCCCTAAAAACATTGCGGCTTTGGAAACCGGTTCTTCCTTCAATTTTTCATCGTCTTTCGGATCAACGTCATAGCGTTCGCTTGCAAAGTTTAAATGTTTGGCTCCGTTCGCACTGGATTCAATAATGGCAATCATGCCGCGCAGAAACGGAATTTTTTTCAATTTCTGCAGGGAAGGGATCGCTTTCCTGGGTAAACAATAGTATTCTATGCTGTGATCTTTCCGGCGGATCGCAGTAACGGAATGGCGTTTGCCGCCAAACATCACACCCTCGATCACCGCCTGGCCCCCGTAAGCAGGTTTTGTCACTTATCTTCCCCTCCATAAAACTCATTTTCATATATCTAACTTCATTTTACTAAAAAATTTAAAAACCGACTAGAGGAAAGACTTCTGGACAATAATAAAAAGAAAAGCGGAGGGCGCTTGATCATCGGCGACAGGCAACTGGGCCGGCCCCAATGAAGTCCGCCCTATGACATCAATGGGGCAGGACCAGTTGACCCCGAGCCGATAGCGTCCGCAGCTGGACAAAGAAAAGCGGAGGGCGCTTGATCAAATGAGGTGAACATATGACAAATGAACGTGAAAAATTAAAAAACCAGGAACATACGTTAACCTTTTTTCAGATGGTGATTGTAACAGGATTTACAGGCGGGATCATCTGGAGTATTACTGCCTATTTATGTTTTTTCTTCCACTTTACCTCGATTGAGCCGAATATAATTTTGGAACCTTTTACTGTTGGCGTTTGGCGGAAGATGTGGATTGGAAAAATCCTGGCCATCCTCTTTTACGGATTGATATCTATTGGGGCGGCCATCGTCTACTATCTCACCCTCAAAAAATTTAAATCAATGTGGGCGGGGGCGGCTTACGGTCTTTTTCTATGCGGATTTGTATTGTTCATTTTGAACCCGATTTTTCCCAGCATGAAGCCGCTGTTCAAACTCGATCTCAACACGATCATCACCTGTGCCTGCATATATGTGGTGTACGGGGTATTCATCGGCTACTCCATTTCCTATGAACACAGCCGCGTTGAGAAGTTTAAAAAAAGGGCAGCAGCAAAAGCGGGCACCCAAATCTGAATGTGAAAAAATAGAAATTTCCTTAACTTTATGATAAAATAGCCACGTTAACTGATCATAAATAAGGGGTTCATATGAAAAAATACCTAGTTTTAAACGGACCAAATCTGAATTTGCTGGGAAAGAGGGAACCGGGTATATACGGGACGGATTCCCTGGCATCGTTAACGGAACGTGTCAAGAAGGCTGCAGACCAGTCCCGTGTTACAGTTGACTTTTTTCAGTCCAACCATGAAGGCGCACTGATTGACCAGCTCCATGCCGCCGAAGAAAATGGTTACAGCGGTATTATATTAAATCCCGGCGCCCTGACACATTACAGTTATGCGCTGCGGGATGCCATCAGCTCGATTACGGTGCCGGTGATCGAAGTACATATTTCTAATATTCATGCGCGTGAAGAATTCCGTCACCACTCTGTTACGGCGGCAGTTTCGCGCGGGCAAATTGCCGGCCTTGGTTTATACGGATATGAACTGGCATTAAAATTTTTTACTGAGGCGCAAAAAGGGAGAGAATGAAATGTCTAAACTGGAAAAATTAAGAGAAAAATTTTCTGAAACAGGAATTGATGGTATTTTAATCACAAGCCCGTATAACCGCCGCTATATGTCCAATTTCACAGGGACAACCGGGATTGTGCTGATCTCGGAAAAAGAGGCCAAATTTATTACGGACTTCCGCTATGTAGAGCAGGCCTCAAAACAATGCGAAGGGTACGAAATTGTACAGCACCGCATCCCTGTAGAGCAGGAAATCGCTAATCAGGTGGAAAACATGGGCATCAGGAAACTGGGCTTTGAACAGGATTACATGAGCTATTCACAGTATAAACAGTATGAAAGCTTGCTCAAAGCCGAACTTGTTCCGGTTTCAAGCCTGATCGAAAATTTACGCTTAATAAAATCGGAAGCGGAAATTAAGATATTAAAGGAAGCTGCCGATATTGCGGATGCTGCGTTTAAACATATTTTAGATTTTTTGAAGCCGGGCGTAACAGAATTGGAAGTCTCGAATGAACTGGAATTCTTTATGAGAAAATGCGGTGCAACTGCATCATCCTTCGATACAATTGTAGCATCCGGTATCCGTTCTGCACTGCCGCACGGGGTGGCGAGCGATAAGGTAATTGAAAAAGGCGATTTCGTTACAATGGACTACGGTGCATTGTATAAAGGCTATTGTTCGGATATTACAAGAACCGTTGCGGTCGGGGAACCTTCTGAAAAACTGAAGGAAGTATACAATGTTGTGCTGGAATCGCAACTGCTTGCCGCTGATAAATTGAAGCCGGGCATGACAGGTGTTGAAGCGGATGCCATCAGTCGTGATTATATCGCATCCAAAGGGTACGGGGATGCGTTCGGCCATTCGCTTGGACATGGAATCGGCCTTGAAATCCACGAAGGCCCGAACCTTTCCATGCGTTCTAAGTATGTATTGGAGCCCGGCATGATTGTGACCATTGAACCGGGAATTTATCTGCCAGGCATCGGCGGTGTCCGCATTGAAGATGATACGCTGATTACTGAAGATTCCAATGAATTGTTGACGCATTCCACGAAAGAGCTCATTATATTATAATAAGAAATACAGTTCCTTCCATACCATCAATGGAGGATTGTAGGATGATTTAGGAGGAAAAATATGATATCAGTAAATGATTTTCGTACCGGTTTAACCATTGAAGTAGACGGGGGCATCTGGCGCGTGCTTGACTTCCAGCACGTAAAACCTGGAAAAGGCGCTGCATTTGTCCGTTCTAAACTTCGCAATTTGCGCACTGGTGCGATTCAGGAAAAAACGTTCCGTGCGGGCGAAAAAGTCGAAAAAGCGCAGATTGATAACCGCAGAATGCAATACTTGTACGCAAGCGGGGATCAGCATGTATTCATGGATACGGAAACCTATGAACAAATTGAGTTAAATGCTTCACAAATTGAGTACGAACTGCAGTATTTGCTTGAAAACATGGAAGTGCAAATCATGATGTACCAGGGCGAAACGCTTGGAATCGAACTCCCGAATACAGTTACATTAACGGTGACACATACTGAACCGGGCGTAAAAGGGGATACGGCAACAGGCGGAACGAAACCTGCAACGCTTGAAACCGGCTTGACCGTTAACGTACCTTTCTTCGTAAATGAAGGCGACAAATTGATAATCAATACATCAGATGGTTCATACGTTTCGCGTGCGTAATGTGGGACCGTTTCCGATTGACTGAACAATGGAGCTTGAGGATGCTATCTGTCCTCAGGCTTTTTTTACACCATCAAGATTACATAATAAAATTATGATAAATTAAGAAATCATCACCCGGCACGGCCAATCTGCGGCATGCTTGTCATAAACCCTATAAGGCTTGAATAGATTGTAATATCAATGAACCAAGCCCTGGGGTGGCTGCTGATGTGGATCGGAGGATTGAAAATGGAAGATGTGCTCAGCTTTTTGCCAGGTGCCATTGCCCGGCAGATTGATAATCTTCAAGCCAATATTAAAGATAAAATAGAAGAAATCCGTATTCGGGTGAACCGTCCGCTTGAGGTAGCCGCAAAAGGCGGGCCTTATTTTCTCAATTATATTCCGGTTGAAAGCGATGCTGAACAGCTGATCAACCGGCTGGCAAATTTTTCATTTTACACCCTTGAAGAAGAATTGAAGAAAGGATATATCACGATCGAAGGCGGGCACAGGGTAGGCATCGCCGGAAAAGTCATTCTTGAAAATGGACAAGTAAAAGCCATCCGTGATTTTTCATCGTTCAATATCCGGATTGCCCGTGAAACGATCGGCGCGGCAAACCACATTGTCCCTTATTTGTACAACGGGCGCTGGCTGTCTGCAATGATGATTGGCGCCCCGCAAACAGGCAAGACGACCTTTCTCCGGGATATTGCAAGGGCGATTTCTACCGGAATCCCCGAGCGGCGAATTCCACCGTTAAAAGTCGGCATTGTGGATGAACGCTCGGAAATAGCAGGCTGTGTCAGGGGCGTCCCGCAGCTGTCTTTCGGGCCCCGTGTCGATGTTCTGGACGCATGCCCAAAAGCGGAAGGGATGATGATGCTGATCCGTTCTATGAGCCCGGACGTGTTAATCGTAGATGAAATCGGGCGCGAGGAAGATGCAAAGGCAATTATGGAGGCTGTTAATGCCGGAATTGCTTTAATGATGACCACCCATGGGCAGACATACCATGATATTCAAAAGCGCCCGATATTGCGGAACATTCTCGGGCTGCAAGTATTTGACCGTTATATTGAACTGAAACGCAGCAGCCGACCGGGGGTTGTCTCCGCTGTCCGTGACGGCCGGGGAACGATTTTATCCAATCATGAGGGTGTTTTTCATGATTAAAATGATTGGTGCGGCAATGATTCTGCTTTCAACCAGCCTAATTGGTTTTGAAACGGCGAAACGTTTAAGCGAACGCCCGCGCCAGCTGCGGATGTTCAAAAGTGCGCTGCAGGCCCTGGAAGCGGAAATTATGTATGGCCATACGCCTTTGCATGAAGCGGCACGGAAATTATCAAAACAATTGCCGCAACCGGTTTCCAGGTTTTTCGAGGCGTTTGCCGAAAAATTAACCACTGTTGAAACCACCGTTAAAGCGGCATGGGAAGAAAGCCTTGAGGAAATTTGGAAAGGCACGGCGCTGAAACAGAGCGAGTATGAAGTGCTGCTCCAGCTCGGGGAAAATCTTGGCAAACATGACCGCTATACCGAACAAAAACAGATCATCCTCACCTTAACACATTTGGAACGCGAAGAAAAAGAGGCGCATGAACGGCAGATCCGTTATGAAAAGATGGCGAAAAGCTTAGGGGTTTTAACAGGATTGCTGCTCATTATTTTGCTCATCTAAGCAAGCAAAAAGCCCCGGGCGGAAAAAATTGGAGGAAAAGCAATGGGCATGGATGTGGATATCATTTTTAAAATTGCAGGAGTCGGCATTGTCGTTGCGTTTTTGCATACCATCCTGGATCAGGTTGGCAAAAAAGAATATGCGCAGTGGGTAACGCTGCTTGGCTTTCTTTATATTTTATTCCTGGTTGCTTCGATCGTCGGGGATCTGTTTTCAAAAATCAAATCGGTGTTTCTTTTTCAATAAGGGGTGATTTCTCATTGAAATTCTGCAGATTACAGGCATTGCCCTCATAACCACTTTCCTGGCGCTGATATTAAAGGAACAGAAACCGAATTTTGCATTTTTGCTGACGCTGTTTGCCGGCTGTTTCATTTTTTTGTTTTTGGTGGACAAGATTTACGAAATAATCCGCCTGCTTGAGAAAATTGCCCAAAAAGGCAATGTGGACACGTTTTATCTCGAAACCATTTTAAAGATTATAGGGATCGCCTACATTGCGGATTTTGCCGCTAACATTACGAAAGACGCAGGCCAGGGGGCGATGGCGGCAAAGGTCGAGCTTGCAGGCAAGATTCTTATCTTAACAATGGCGATACCGATCATTACGGTTCTGATTGAAACGATTATCAATTTGGTTCCGAATGGATAAAGGCTGGGAGTTGAAAAGATGCGGCAAACCATGTGGATAAAGGCGCTTGCTATCCTTTTCGCAAGTTTTTTCAGCGTGCAGACGGTTGGTTACGCCGCTGCGGGCGAGGCGGATCAGGTTGAAGGCGTCCCGGAAAAAGTTGCGGATCAGCAAATGAACCAATTGGATTTAACCGAACTCAAACAGTATTGGAATCAAGTGATTACCGAATATGGCGGATATCTGCCGGAAAGCCAAAAAGGGAGCCTGGTCGATTTTATCAAGGGAGAAAAGCAATTCTCCCTGCAGGCGTGGCTTGAAAGCCTGCTTTCTTTTGTCTTTCAGGAACTGCTGATCAACGGGAAGCTCCTCGGCTCTTTGATTCTCCTTACTGTTCTCAGCATGCTGCTCGAAACGCTCCACCAGGCTTTCCAGCAGGGGACGATCAGTAAAATTGCTTATGCAGTGGTGTTTATGGTGCTCGTCATTATTGCTTTAAACAGCTTTCATGTCGCAATCGATTATGCACTGACTGCGATTCAGACAATGACCGGCTTTGTGATCGCACTGATGCCGCTGCTGCTTGCTCTGCTGTCCACTTCAGGCGGCGTGATGTCAGCGGCATTTTTTCATCCTGTGATGATCTTCCTGTCAGGCACAAGCGGCATGCTGATCCAGTATATCGTACTGCCCTTGCTGCTGCTTTCCACATTGCTTAGCGTAGTCAGCACACTTTCCGACCATTATAAGGCAACACAGCTTGCCAAACTAATGCGCAACCTCGCAATCGGTATATTAGGCGTTTTCATGGCGATTTTCCTCGGTGTGCTTTCGGTACAGGGGACAGCAACAGCTGTGGCAGACGGGCTGGGGATCCGGACTGCGAAATTTGTAACCGGAAATTTTGTCCCGGTTGTCGGGCGGATGCTGACCGATGCAGCCGATACCGTAATCAGCGCTTCTGTGCTATTAAAAAATACTCTCGGGGTTGCCGGGGTTGCGATTGTGCTTTTAATCGCTGCTTTTCCGGCCATTAAGATTTTTGCAATGTCATTTATGTTTAAACTGGCCGCAGCCATTCTGCAGCCGCTTGGTAACAGTCCGGTCATTGCCTGCCTTGATACAATCAGCAAAAATATGCTTTATGTTTTTGCTGCTTTGGCCATTGTCACCCTCATGTTTTTCTTAAGCATCACGGTCATCATTACAGCAGGCAATATTACCATGATGATGCGTTAAAGGCGATGCTTATAAAGGAGGGCAGCAAAATGGATTACCTGACAAAATGGGTGCTCAATATTCTTATTTTTATTCTGCTTGCGATGGTAGTGGACATGCTTCTGCCTGAATCCGACATGCGGAAATATACAAAGCTGGTCATTGGATTATTGCTCATTACCGTGATCCTGACGCCAATTTTCAAGCTGTTTTCTTTGGATCCCGCACAAATTCTCGAAACTTTTTCCACTGATCAAATGAAAGGCCTGAGCGGACAAGAAAATTCACTTGATACGAAGAAAAAAGAAATAAATTCGCTGCAGCAGGAATATACATTACAACAAATGGCTGTCCAAATGAAAGAGGATGCGGAGGGGGAGATCGAAAAGAAATATGGCAAAAAAATCGCAGATATTCAGATTGAACTGAAGGACGGCAAAAATGCCGGAAATATGACAGAATGGAACAGCGCCGGGGATGTAAAAAAGATCACAGTTTATTTGCAGGCGGAGAATCAGCAAGATGAGGTTGCTGCGATTGAACCAATAGAAATCCGCACGGACGAAAAAGCTGATCAAAAAGGCTCCGATGAACAAGAATCCATTCGATCAATGTTGTCAACCCGCTGGAATATGTCCAAGCAGAAAATTGAACTTCATATCGAAGGGGGGTCTTGAACAAGCACATGGACCATAAACAAGGGCCTTTAGATCGGCTGAAGGAAAAATGGCTTTCCAGGGCCGCTGCACCGGATGGGCCAAAAAAAAATAAAAAGCTCGCATATATCATGATGATATTCGTTTGCGGACTCGGTGTCATGCTGATCAGTGATTTGTTCACGCAAACCGGTAAAAAAGATACCGCTCTGCCGGCAGCAGCCACGGAAACCCAGTCTTCCGGCAAAAAAGAAGTGGAGACGTTCGCGAAAAATACATCAAAAAAAAGCAAATCGATCATCGCCTATCAAGACAAGTATGAAAAAGAGCTGAAAAATATTCTTGAGCAGATTACTGGCGTGGGAACCGTGAAAGTGCAAGTAAATGTTGCGACTTCGGAAAGCAAAGTATACGAAAAAAATACAACCATCCAAAATGAAACGACAACAGAAAATGATAAAAACGGCGGGGAACGGAAAATTGAAAGCATTTCAAAAGACGATAAAGTCGTAACGGTACAGGACGGGGAAAAAGAGGTCCCGCTGATCACGGAAACCAAAATGCCCGAAGTGACAGGCGTGCTTGTTGTTTGTGACGGCGGCGGCAGCGTCTCTATCCAAAAAGACGTGAAAGAAGCTGTATCCAATGCATTAAATGTGGCCAGCTACCGTGTATCCGTCATGCCCAAAAAGAAATAGGAGGAATGTGAAATGTTATTAAAAAAGCAAACAGTTTGGCTGTTAACCATGTTAAGCCTTGTTGTCGTTCTGTCGGTATACTATGTGACGGCAGACCCAAGCACAACCAACCAGGTTGTCCAGAATAAAGAAGAAGGAACCGCGTCTAAAGCAAAGGACCAGGCTTCCGACGGGAAACAAACAAAAGTGACAACGAAGACGGCAAGCGATGCTGTTTTTGAAACCATCCGACTTGAACGGCAGGATGAAATGAGCAAAAAACAGGAAGAGCTCACCAATAAATTAGCTTCGACTGATTTAACGCCGGAAGAAAAAAGCCGGGCCATGGACGAAATGAAAAAATTAACGGAAACCGCCAATAAGGAGCAGGTCCTGGAGAGCCTCATCAAGTCAAAAGGCGGCTATGAAGATGCCCTTGTCCAGGCCGACAAGGATGAAGTGATGATAACGGTAAAATCCAATAAACATGACAAAGCATCCGCAAATGAAATTGTAAAGCTTGTGAACCAGGAACTGGGGCATTCTCCAAAACTGGCGGTAGAATTTCAGACAAAGTAAGTAAAGCAGGCAGGAATGAAACCATCCGGCAGAGGGGAAAACTCCCCTCTGTTTTTATGTCAGCCACCACGCGGAAAAGGGGCCGTTTGAAAATTGTGAATGGTACTTTATTTGAATTGGAAAAATTTGCTCCATCCTTATAAAATCATGCAGGAGGCCGGTTGCATAAAAAATTCGCAAAAGCTGTTTATTATACAAATCATTGAATTTTTGCCGGTGGTTATCGTATGATATGGATAGCCATTCATAAAATGTTAACAAATGACGAATGAATATTGAATTTAAGGAGTGTCATAAATGTTAAAAGTACAAGATATTCAAACTTTAATTGAGCTTGTCGACCGGTCAAGCCTTGATGAATTTGAATACGAAAATGAGGGTACTGTGATCAAAATGAAAAAGAATACGGGTGTGCAGGTAGTAGAACGCACAGTAAAAGAAGCACCTGCTGCCCAGGCCCAGGCTGCACCTGCCGCTCAGCCTGCCGCACCTGCCCAGCCTGCTGAAACAGCGCCGGCAGAGGACAAAAATCTACATAAAATTGTTTCACCTATGGTTGGCACTTTCTATCAGGCCGCCTCACCGGATGATCCCCCGTTTGTACAGGTGGGCTCCGTTGTCAGCACCGGTTCAATTGTGTGTATGATCGAAGCCATGAAACTATTTAACGAAATCGAAGCCGAAGTGGACGGGGAAATTGTTGAAATCCTTGTGAAGGACGGCCAGTTGGTTGAATTCGGCCAGCCATTGTTTCTGGTAAAGACAAATTAAGGAGCGGTCATCATGATAAAAAAAGTGTTAATTGCCAATCGCGGTGAAATTGCGGTGCGTATCATCCGTGCCTGCCGTGATTTAGGAATTGAAGCTGTGGCTGTATATTCGGAAGCAGACAAGCACTCGCTTCATGTCCAGCTTGCAGACGAAGCGTACTGCATCGGGCCGAAAGCTTCAAAAGACAGCTATTTGAATTTCACCAATATCATCAGCGTTGCCACACTAACCGGCTGCGATGCGATCCATCCGGGATACGGCTTCCTGGCAGAAAATGCCGATTTTGCGGAGCTGTGCCGCGAATGCAAGATTGAATTTATCGGGCCGAACCCAGAAGCGATTTCAAAAATGGGCGCCAAAGACGTGGCAAGGGAAACAATGAAAGCTGCTGGTGTCCCGATTGTGCCAGGTTCTGACGGGATTGTCAAAGATGTGGAAGAAGCAAAAGAAGTTGCGGATAAAATAGGCTATCCGGTCATTATCAAAGCTACGGCGGGCGGCGGCGGAAAGGGTATCCGTGTGGCAAGAAACGAAGAGGAATTGGAAAAAGGCATCCACATTACCCAGCAGGAAGCCGCTACCGCGTTCGGAAATCCGGGTGTGTATCTCGAAAAATACATCGAAGACTTCCGCCATGTTGAGATTCAGGTAATGGCCGATAAATACGGGCATGTCATCCACTTGGGGGAAAGGGACTGTTCCATTCAAAGAAGATTGCAGAAGCTGCTGGAAGAATCGCCGTCACCGGCCTTGTCCAGTGAAGTCCGGGAACAGATGGGGCAGGCAGCTGTCCAGGCGGCGAAAGCTGTTGACTATACCGGCGCCGGCACGATTGAGTTTATTTTCGATTACCATCATCAGAAATTTTATTTTATGGAAATGAACACCCGTATCCAGGTTGAACATCCGGTTACGGAAATGGTGACAGGCGTTGACCTCGTCAAAGAACAAATTTTAGTGGCTTCAGGCGAACCTTTGTCGTTGAAACAAGAAGAGGTTACATGGAACGGCTGGGCAATTGAATGCCGGATCAATGCGGAAAACCCCGAAAAGAATTTTATGCCGTCCGCGGGGAAAATTAATTTTTACCTGCCGCCGGGCGGAATCGGTGTACGCGTGGAATCCGCGGCCTATCCCGGCTATACGATCCCGCCGTATTATGATTCAATGATTGCAAAAGTCATTGCCTACGGGGCCACGCGCGACGAGGCGATTGCGAGAATGAAACGTGCGCTCAGCGAATATGCAGTGGAAGGCATTCATACGACAATCCCGTTCCATTTGCGCCTCCTGGAACATGAAGTGTTTGTTGAAGCAGATTTCAACACGAAATTCCTTGAAAAATATGATGTAATGAAATAACTTGTTAGTAGGAGGTGGATCAAGTGGCAGAAACGAATCAGATGTTAGCTATGCAACATGACAACGAAGATTTAGGGAAAGTGGAAATTGCACCGGAAGTGATTGAAGTTATCGCCGGCATCGCTGCTTCGGAAGTGGATGGCGTTGCGCAAATGCGCGGTAATTTTGCCAGTGGTGTGGCAGAGCGCCTCGGCAAAAAAAACCATGGCAAAGGCGTCAAAGTGGAGCTCACAGAAGAAAACATTACAGTCGATGTATACTGCACGATGAATTTTGGCGTGTCCATTCCAACAGTTGCCCAGAAAGTTCAGGACAATATTCGGCAAGCGCTATTTAATATGACCGCACTTGAAGCAACGGAAGTGAATATCCATATCGTCGGGATCCAGTTCGAGAACCAAAAGAGCGAAACGGACTTCCAAGTGGAAGGGTAAAGCAAAAAAAGGGACCAAAGGCGGCGGCGTCTTTGGCCCTTTTTTTGCGGCCGCCTTTCTGTTAAAATAAAGTTACGTGTGAATTTGATGACATTAAAGGAGTTATACCATCATGATGAAAAGAAGAACCGCCCGCGAAAAAGCGCTTCAGGCATTATTCCAAATCGATATAAACGAAGCCGTTCCGGGTGAAGCCATTGCCAATGTGCTGAACGGCCAGGAGAACGATGCATATTTGGCCATGCTTGTAGAGGGCACAGTTGAACATATGCAAGAAATTGATGATATGATCAGCCGCCATCTGGAGAAATGGTCTATGGACAGGCTCGCCAAAGTGGATTTGAATATTATGCGGCTGGGGACATTTGAATTGATGTATGAAGAGGATGTACCCGCCAATGTAGCGATCAACGAAGCGCTCGAAATTTCGAAGCGGTTTGCTGATGAACGTTCCGCCAAATTTATTAATGGCGTGTTAAATCATATTAAAAATACGATAAATTCATAAAGAATTCAGGGGGATGGTAGAATGGCAGCAGAACGGATAGACGGAAAACAATTGGCCGCCCGGATGCGGGAAGAGATGAAGGCCGAAGTGGAAAGCTTAAAAAAACAGGGTGTAATGCCGGGTTTGGCCGTTATTTTAGTCGGGGATGACCAGGCTTCACGTACATATGTAAGAAATAAGCAAAAAGCATGCGGCCAGCTTGGCATAAAGTCTGTTCTTATTGAACTCTCTGAAAAAGTAAGCGAACAAACTTTACTGGATCATATTCAAAGCCTGAATGAAGATCCGGATATTCACGGCATTCTTGTCCAACTGCCTTTGCCGGCGCATATCGGAGCGCAGAAGGTGATTGAGGCTATTGATCCTGCCAAAGATGTTGACGGCTTCCACCCGATTAATATTGGCAGAATGATGACCGGGCAGGATGCCTTTTTGCCATGCACGCCCCACGGCATTTTAAAAATGGTGCAGTCAAAAGGCATTGCCATTACGGGCAAGCATGTTGTCGTGATCGGGCGCAGCAATATTGTAGGGAAGCCGGCCGGACAGCTGTTTTTAAATGAAAATGCAACTGTAACGTACTGCCACTCGAAAACAGCAGATTTAAAAAGTTACACATCACAGGCAGATATTTTAATCAGTGCAGTCGGCAAAGCAAAATTTGTGAAGGCCGATTTTGTTAAGCAGGGTGCGGCAGTGATTGATGTCGGAATGAACCGGGATGAGTCCGGCAAGCTTTGTGGGGATGTTGATTTTGAAGAAGTGAAAGAAAAAGCATCTTATATTACGCCTGTCCCCGGCGGTGTCGGACCGATGACCATTACGATGCTGCTTGCAAATACGTTGAAGGCTTGCAAAAAACTAAACGCTGTTAAAGTTAGCCGTCGATAATTTGTTGTACCAGGCCAAAGAAAAAGCTGACTTCCGTAAACAGGAGGCAGCTTTTCTTCATTCGTTTGGAGGTGATGATCAGGTATGGGTACGCCGCAATATTTAACAGTCCAAACCCTAACGAAATATATCAAAAGAAAGTTTGATGCCGACCCTTACTTGCTGGATGTATATGTAAAAGGGGAAATTTCCAATTTTAAGCGCCATTCAAGCGGGCACATGTACTTTACCCTGAAAGATGAGAAAGCAAGATTGCTGGCCGTCATGTTCTCATCTGCCAACCGTTATTTGAAATTCCGCCCGGAAAATGGCATGAAAGTGTTAATCAGGGGTTCGGTTTCCGTGTACGAAGCAAGCGGCAATTACCAGCTTTATGTAAAAGGCATGCAGCCCGATGGCATCGGCGCGCTCTATCTGGCCTTTGAACAGCTGAAGCAAAAATTAGAGAAAGAAGGCCTGTTTGCAAAAGAAAAAAAACGTGCAATCCCGCCTTACCCAAAAACGGTCAGTGTTGTGACCTCTCCTACGGGTGCGGCTGTCCGCGATATTATCACAACCATCAGAAGAAGATATCCGATTGCCAAAATTATCCTGCATCCTGCCCTCGTTCAAGGGGAACAGGCGGCACCGTCAATCGTGAAAGCCATTGATCAGGCAAACCGGCTGCAACAGGCGGATGTACTGATCGTCGGAAGGGGCGGCGGTTCTATCGAGGAACTGTGGGCTTTCAATGAAGAAATGGTCGCGAGGGCAATCGCCGCATCCAGTATTCCGGTCATTTCTGCTGTCGGGCATGAGACCGATTTTACCATTGCCGATTTTGCCGCCGACCTGCGCGCCCCGACCCCGACGGCTGCTGCTGAACTGGCTGTCCCGCAATTGGAAGAAGTGATGGAAAGGCTGCTCGAGCGCAAAGCAAGACTGGTCAGGAGCATACGTGAAAAACTCCGCCACGAAAGAAATCACCTTGATTATTTGGAACGTTCACCTGTCTTAAAGAACCCCTATCGTTTGTTCCAGCAGTACATAGAGCAGGCAGACCGTCTGACGGAAAGGCTGCGGCAGGATGTGGAACGGTTTATCGCATCAACCGGGCAGAAATATCAGGATTTGGACGTCAGGCTTGTACGCAACCGCCCGGTACAGAAATTGGCCCGGGCGCAACAGGATTTTGCCGTGCTCCAAAGGGGGCTGAAGCAGCGGATGGAGGCCGTCTTGCGGGAAAAACAGCATGCATTTGCGAAAAATATTTCCGCTTTGGAGGCGCTCAGCCCGCTTAAAGTCATGAAAAGAGGTTACAGCCTCGCTTATACGAAAGACCAAACATTAATTAAACAGACAAGCCAGGTGAAACCCGGAGACAGCATCCAAGTCCGGCTGACAGATGGCGGGTTAGTATGTACAGTAGATGAGATTAAAGAGGAGGAAAGAAAATGGCTGAATCGTTGACATTTGAAGAAGCAATGGAGCAGCTCGAAGCAATTGTGCAGAAATTGGAAGAAGGAGATGTTCCGCTGGAAGAAGCGATTGACATCTATAAAAAAGGGATGGAACTGTCACAGCTGCTCCACGGTAAACTGAAAAATGTTGAAGAGCAACTGACAAAAGTGATGACAGAAGACGGGGAAGAAAAGGATTTTGAAATTCAAGAGGAGGAATAAGATTGGATGCTGCAGCGTATGATGTGAAAAGAATTGAAAGCTTATTGAACCTGCAGATTAACAGGCTGCAGGCTCCGGATATCCTAAAGGAAGCCATGAATTATTCGCTCCAGGCAGGGGGCAAAAGAATCCGCCCTCTTCTTTTATTATCAACTGTCGCTGCACTTGGAAAACCGGCTGAAAAAGGATTGCAGACAGCTTGCGCGCTTGAGATGCTTCATACTTATTCATTAATCCATGACGACCTGCCCGCAATGGATGATGATGATTTGCGGCGGGGGAAACCGACAAACCACAAAGTATTCGGGGAAGCCATGGCAATCCTTGCCGGAGACGGGCTTTTGACTTACAGTTTTCAACTGATTGCCGAAGACCCCGGCCTTGCGGATGCAACAAAAATCAAATTGATTGCGATGCTGGCAAAAGCGGCGGGACCGGAAGGCATGGTTGCGGGACAGGTTGCCGATATGGAAGGGGAGAATAAACGTTTATCCCTGGAAGAGCTCCAATATATTCACGCCAACAAAACTGGAAAACTTCTGATTTTCAGTGTTCTTGCAGGTGCGGTGATCGGCGGGGCAAAAGAAGCACAGCTTGAATGTTTCCGGAAGTTTGCAAGCCATCTCGGCCTTGCCTTTCAAATTCGGGATGATATATTAGACATCGAAGGCGATCAGGAGAAAATCGGGAAAACGGTCGGCAGCGATGAATCGCATCATAAAAGTACATACCCCTCTTTGCTGACTTTAGAAGGCGCCAAAAGGGAACTGCAGCGCCATATCAGAACTGCCAAAGAACAGCTTTTGGAAACGGGCGCTAACACAAAGCTTTTATTGGAGCTTTCGGATATGGTTGGGATGCGCGACCATTAATCCGCAGCTTTTATCGGTTTGTGTGCCGTTTGGAAAATAGGCGAAACAGCGCTTTCCCCTCCGGTCAGACAGCTCTTAAAAAGATAAAACTGTCCGCCGGTACGGCGCTTGATACCTATTCATGAATATAGGTATTTCTTGTCTATCTACCATAATCGTTTATAATAGATTTTAACGAAAAGAGGAACACATGCCGACACTTTGAATGAAAGCGAGTGATCCATATTGGATCTTGAATCAATTAAGGACCCGTCATTTTTAAAAGAATTGGACATCTCCCAGCTCAAGAAGCTGAGTCGTGAAATCCGCCGCTTTTTGATTGAAACATTATCGAAAACGGGCGGGCATATCGGGCCGAACCTGGGTGTTGTTGAATTGACGATTGCTTTGCACAAGAGCTTCGACAGCCCGAAAGATAAAATTCTTTGGGATGTCGGCCACCAGTCCTATGTCCACAAAATTTTAACCGGAAGAGCGGGACAATTTGATACGCTGCGGCAATACCAGGGCCTCTCGGGATTCCCAAAACGGAATGAAAGCAAGCATGACGTCTGGGAAACAGGGCACAGTTCGACGTCTTTATCTGCTGCAATGGGGATGGCAGTGGCGCGCGATTTAAAAGGCGAAAACTCCTATGTCATTCCGGTAATTGGCGACGGGGCGCTGACGGGCGGCATGGCGTTTGAAGCACTCAACCATATCGGCCATGAAAAACGCGATATTATCGTGGTATTAAACGACAACGAAATGTCAATTGCGCCTAATGTCGGCGCGCTACATCAGGTGCTTGGCAAACTGCGGACAGCAAGCAAGTACCAGCGTGCTAAAGATGAGCTGGAACTGCTGTTGAAAAAAATTCCTGCAGTCGGCGGCAAGCTGGCGGCAACAGCTGAACGGCTGAAAGACACCTTAAAGTATTTGCTGGTTTCCGGTATTTTCTTTGAGGAACTGGGCTTTACTTACCTTGGGCCGGTTGACGGGCATAATTATGAAGCACTGCTTGAAAATATCCAGTATGCGAAAAAAACAAAGGGCCCGATCCTTTTGCATGTCATTACAAAAAAAGGCAAAGGGTACCAACCTGCCGAAAATGATACAAGAGGGGTCTGGCATGGCACAGGACAGTATAAGATTGAAACCGGCGACTTTATTAAACCGGTCAATGCGCCGCCGGCCTGGAGCAAACTGGTGAGTGATACCGTGCTGCGCCTCGCAAAAGAAGACCCGCGGATTGTCACAATTACTCCGGCAATGACTGTCGGATCCAAGCTGGAAAGGTTCCAGGAAGAATTGCCGAACCGCGTTTATGATGTCGGCATCGCGGAACAGCATGCGGCTACATTTGCGGCCGGATTAGCCACACAGGGCATGAAACCTTTTCTGGCCGTTTACTCGACTTTTTTACAGCGGGCATACGACCAGGTCGTCCATGATATCTGCAGGCAAAATCTAAATGTGTTTTTCGGAATTGACAGGGCCGGTCTTGTCGGCGCGGACGGGGAAACACACCAGGGCGTATTTGACATTGCCTTTTTGCGGAGTCTGCCGAATATGGTATTGATGATGCCAAAAGACGAAAATGAAGGCCAGCATATGGTGCATACCGCGCTTCAATACAATGACGGCCCGATTGCGATGCGGTTTCCGCGCGGCAATGGGCTCGGTGTTGCGCTCGATGAAGATTTAAAAGAAATTCCAATCGGTACATGGGAAGTGTTGACGGAAGGATCGGATGCTTGTATTCTTACTTTCGGTACGACAATCCCGATGGCTTTGGAAGCTGCTGCATATTTGAAGCGGCAGGGGATCACTGTAAAAGTGATCAATGCACGCTTTATTAAACCAATGGATGAAGCGGTGCTGCTGTCGATATTCAACACCGGCATGCCGGTTGTGACAGTTGAAGAGGCTGTTTTGCAGGGCGGATTCGGCAGCGCCGTTTTGGAATTTGCCCATGAACACGGATTTCACCAGCAGGTCATCAACCGGATCGGGGTTCCGGACCGTTTTATCGAACATGGCAGCGTAAAAGAACTATGGAAAGAAATTGGATTGACGGCTGAACATATTATTCAGGAAATCCAAAATGTATTGCCAAAAAATCATAAAAAAAGGGCTTAAACATCCATGAAAAAAGAACGGATAGATGTTCTTCTTGTAGAACGCGGACTAATGGAAACAAGAGAAAAAGCAAAACGGGCGGTAATGGCGGGCCTGGTTTATTCGAATGAGAACCGTCTCGATAAACCGGGCGAAAAAATCCCTGCCGATTCGCCGCTTACAGTGAAAGGAAACCCGCTGCCATATGTATCGCGCGGCGGCTTAAAACTGGAAAAAGCATTGAAAGTGTTTGATCTCAATGTGAGAGATAAAATATTGCTGGACATCGGGGCATCGACAGGCGGATTTACAGACTGCGCCCTGCAAAATGGCGCAAAGTTGTCGTATGCTTTGGATGTCGGTTATAACCAGCTTGCATGGAAACTGCGCCAGGATGAGCGCGTCGTTGTCATGGAAAGGACGAACTTCAGGTACGTTAAGCCTGAAGATTTTCACAAAGGCACTCCGGAGTTTGCCTCCATTGATGTTTCTTTTATCTCCTTATCGCTCATTTTGCCGGTTTTAAGGAATCTGCTTGTCCCGGATAGCGATGTTGTGGCATTAATCAAACCGCAGTTTGAAGCGGGCAGGGAACAGGTAGGCAAAAAAGGGATCGTAAGAGATAAAAAGGTGCACCGCGAAGTGATTGACAAGATCATCAGCCTCGCTTTGCGCGAAAATTTCGCGGTGGAGAACCTTTCATTTTCGCCAATTACCGGTGGTGAAGGCAATATTGAATTTCTAATCCACCTGAAATGGCCGGCTTCTGAGGCGGAAAGGGGCCAAAACCATCTTCAGACCAGCGTCAAAACGATCGTCGAGGAAGCCCATGCGGCACTAAAAAAACCGAATAAGGGCTGATCGATAATAATTCTGATGAAAAAGAACCTATTGGACGGCCAGTAGGTTCTTTTCATTGCCAAACGGCTGCTTTCATGTACAATTCCGCAAAAATACGCTAATATACATGTAGATGCATAAATACAATCGCTTTTGAAGCAAAAAACAGCACTCCTTGAGGTGATGATATGAATAAAGGGCAGCGCTTAATTAAAATCCGGGAAATGATTACAAATTTCGATATTGAAACCCAGGACGAGCTCGTGGATCATTTGCGTAATGCCGGTTTCAATGTAACACAGGCGACGATATCCAGGGATATTAAAGAACTTCATCTTGTGAAAGTGCCTTTAAATAACGGCAGATATAAATACAGCCTGCCTGCGGATCAGCGTTTTAATCCGACGCAGAAATTAAAACGGGCTTTAACCGATGCATTTGTCAGTATTGATACAGCAGGCCATTTGATTGTCATGAAAACACTGCCGGGAAATGCCCATGCGGTCGGCGCCCTGATCGACATTTTGGATTGGGAAGAAATTATCGGAACACTTTGCGGGGATGATACTTGTTTAATCATCTGCAAAGAGCTGGAACAATCCGACAGTGTTGCGCAAAGATTTTTGGACATGCTTTAGAAATTGAGGTGATATTTTGCTCCAGGAATTATCGATCAAAAATTTTGCCATTATCGACCAGCTGTCACTTTCTTTTGAAAATGGCTTAACTGTCCTGACCGGGGAGACGGGTGCGGGTAAGTCGATTATTATTGATGCCATCCAGCTTTTGACAGGTGGCAGAGGTTCATCGGAATATGTCCGCCATGGTGAGGCGCGGGCGGAAATTGAAGGATTATTTCTGATTGGCGAGGGCCATCCCTGCATGGAGCGGGCGCGGGAATTCGGTATTGAAGTTGAAGAGGGCATGGTCGTTTTGCGCCGTGATATTTCAAAGACGGGGAAAAGCATCTGCCGCATCAATGGCAAGCTTGTTACGATCTCGATTTTACGCGAAATTGGTGCGACCTTAATTGACATCCACAGCCAGCATGAAACACAGGAATTGTTAAATGAAGCGTTTCACCTGCCGCTTCTTGATCAGTACGGGCAGGAAGAAATTGAAGCAGCGCTGGCTAATTACCGCGACGTTTATAAACAATACGAAACAGCATCCAGCCGCTTAAAAAGAATGAATGAAAATGACCAGCAGCTTGCACACCGACTCGACCTCATTCAATTTCAATCCCATGAAATCCAGCAAGCGGAACTCAAACTTGGTGAAGATGAAGAACTTATTGAAGAAAAAAGGAAATTGACGAATTTTGAACGCTTATTTGAATCTCTGCATACGAGCTACGAAGCGCTGCAGGGCGAACAACACGGGCTCGACTGGATCGGGCTTGTGATGGGCCAGCTCGAAACAGCTGCTGAAGCGGATGCATCGCTCGCTCCTTTGCTTGAATCGGTACAAGGCTGCTATTATACACTGGAAGATGCAGCACATTCCATCCGCGACCAGCTGGATACCCTTGAATTTAATCCGGAACGCTTAAATCAAATTGAGGACCGCCTTGATGAGATTAACCAGCTAAAGCGGAAATACGGAAACACAATCGGGGAGATCCTGGAATACAGCGCAAAAATTGAAGAAGAAATCGAATCGATTACAAACCGTGACCAGCATATGGACAAGCTGCAAAAAGAACTGAAAATGGTGGAACGGGATTTGTATTTGGAAGCGAAACAGCTGAGCGATTTGCGGAAAAAATGGGCAGACCGCCTTACAAAAAACATCCATGCAGAATTAAAACAGCTTTACATGGACAAAACAAAGTTTGAAGTCCGTTTTCACGCCTCAGCGGACAGCTTTTTTGAGCAGGAGGAGATTCCGTTTCGAAACGACGGGCTTGACCATGTTGAGTTTTATATTTCGACGAATCCGGGCGAACCCTTAAAACCACTGGCAAAAACAGCTTCCGGCGGGGAACTGTCACGCGTCATGCTTGCTTTAAAAACGATTTTCTCAAAACACCAGGGCATTACCTCGATTATCTTTGATGAGGTTGATACCGGTGTAAGCGGGCGGGTTGCCCAGGCGATTGCGGAAAAAATTTACCGCATTTCCGTCCATTCCCAGGTACTTTGCATTACCCATTTGCCGCAAGTTGCCGCGATGGCGGACACCCATCTTTTCATCATGAAAGAAATGCAGAAGGGGCGGACACGGACAAAAGTAAAAGTTTTAAACCAGGAGGAGAAGATAAAAGAAATCGGCCGGATGATTTCCGGTGTCGAAATGACGGACTTGACAAGGCAGCACGCAAAAGAACTGCTTGAACTCGCAGAAATGATCAAATAAATAAGGCCCGGGTATATCCTGCGGGCTTTTTTTTTGCGTGAAAATAAAGCAGGTAAAAATAACACAACTATCCATTTTGAACAGGTTTTTTTCCGCCCCGGCTTGTTATATTTATCGCGCTTCAGGGCTAAATTAAAATCATAGCCAAAAAAAATAAAGGCTAAACCAAAAGGGTGGACTGGAAGCGAGGAGAGTGGAATGTTTGAACTTTGATTACGTAAGAAAGCTGATTGGCGGTTTTCTCCTTGTTTCACTTGTGCTAATAGGGTTTTCACAACCTTTTCAACAATATCTTCACTTTCCAAACCAAATTCGATTAATGGAAGGCCAGAAAATCGAATTTCAAAAATCTGCCAATGTATCTGCAGCTGTCGCGACAAAAGGGCATAATGCAGCGATTCAATATGATCAACAAACGGTGTCCATAAAAGGAAAGTCTCCAGGTAAAGATGATATGTATCTTGAACTGGCGGGCGTACCGATTAAGAAAGTGGACGTGCATGTTTTAAAAAATGTCAGGATGATTCCGGGCGGGCAGTCGATCGGTGTAAAACTAAATACGGTCGGCGTTCTCGTTGTCGGCCATCATCTTGTTAATTCGGAAAAAGGCAAGTTATCCCCCGGCGAGCAAGCAGGGATTCAGGTCGGGGATATGATCATCAAAATGGATGGCAAAAAAATTGAAAATATGTCAGATGTGGCACCGGTTGTCCAGCAGGCGGGGGAAAGCGGCAAAGCTTTAAAAGTGATGGTGAAAAGGGAGCAGCAAACCATCCAAACAACATTGCAGCCGCTGAAAGACAAAGCGGAACAAGACTATAAACTTGGTTTGTATATCCGCGATTCGGCCGCTGGAATCGGGACCATGACATTTGTCGACCCGAAAACAGGAAAATATGGAGCACTCGGCCATGTCATTTCCGATATGGATACAAAAAAGCCGATTGTTGTGGAAAACGGGCGGATTGTCAATTCCACAGTTACGTCCATTGAAAAAGGGAAAAACGGCAGCCCGGGTGAAAAATTGGCCCGTTTTTCCGACAACAGCCGAATCGGCAATATTACCAAAAACAGCCCATTTGGGATTTTTGGGAAATTGGACGGGCAAGCGGGAAACAGCAAATTTGGAAAACCGATGCCGATTGCATTATCTGACCAGGTCAAGCCGGGGCCGGCCAAGATTTTAACAGTGGTGGACGGGAAAAAAGTGGAGGCTTATGATATTAAAATTGTCAGTACCATCCCGCAGAAATTTCCGGCCACAAAAGGGATGGTCATTAAAATAACCGATCCCGCGCTTCTGAAAAAAACCGGGGGCATTGTCCAGGGCATGAGCGGAAGCCCGATCATCCAGAATGGCCGTCTCATCGGCGCTGTCACGCATGTATTTGTCAATGATCCCACCTCAGGATACGGTGTCCATATCGAATGGATGCTGGACGAAGCCGGCATCAAAAGCACGCAGACCTCTTTGCCGCAATAAGCAGCAGGGGTCTGCCCCTTTTTTTAGGCACGCCTTTAGGAAAAGAAAATAAAATTCTAAAAAAGGCAGGATATTTGCTGTGATTGTCGAAACCTAAGTATAGAGATACGGCATTTTTTCTGAGGAGGACACAGGCAGTGAAAAAAATTAGAGTTTTTATTGTAGATGATAATCGCGAACTTGTACGTTTACTGGAAGATTATATTTCTTCACAGGAGGATTTGGAGATCGCGGGTATGGCCCATAACGGAACGGAATGCCTTGACAAGCTGAAGGAGGCTGCACCCGATGTATTATTATTAGATATTATTATGCCGCATTTGGACGGTCTCGGCGTATTGGAAAGGCTGAAAGAATCCAACTACTCTCCAATGCCGAACGTGATTATGCTGACTGCTTTCGGCCAGGAAGATGTGACAAAAAAAGCGGTCGAACTGGGTGCATCCTATTTTGTATTAAAACCGTTTGATATGGAGATGCTGGTCTCCAATATCCGCCAGGTCAGCGGCAAAACCGGCTCAGTGATTAAATCTTCATCAAATTTCGTACGCCCGCAGGTTGAATCCAAACCGAAAAATTTAGATGCAAGCATCACCAGTATTATCCACGAAATTGGTGTTCCTGCCCATATTAAAGGCTATATGTACTTAAGAGAAGCAATTTCCATGGTTTACAATGATATTGAATTGCTGGGCTCCATCACAAAAGTACTCTATCCCGAAATTGCCAAGAAGTACAATACTACTGCCAGCCGTGTAGAACGTGCGATCCGGCATGCGATTGAGGTTGCCTGGAGCAGAGGCAACATCGAATCCATTTCAACCTTATTCGGCTACACCGTTTCCATGACAAAAGCAAAACCAACAAATTCAGAGTTCATCGCCATGGTGGCTGATAAACTCCGGCTTGAACATATGGCGTCTTGAAAGGGTTAGGCCCTTTGTTAGACCCGGGATAAACGTGTATATGAATTGAATGATACGGGAGGCATCTTTTTCGCGAATAAAGTAAAAGATGCTTTTTATTTGATGTTGTGCTAAATCGGCTGCCGCCTTTTCCGGTAAAACGGTAGAAAAAACGAGGAACAAACGAGTATAATGGGTACATGAAAAGAAAAAAGGTTGTGACACTCATGACATCTATATTTGCGCACCGCGGTTCAGCGGGAACACACCCTGAAAACACAATGGCAGCTTACCGGGAAGCGGAACGGGCCGGCGCCGACGGGATCGAAATTGATATCCAGCTATCTAAAGACGGGCAGCTGGTTGTCATACATGATGAAACCGTCGACCGGACGACAAACGGCAAAGGTTTTGTTAAGGATTTTACTTTAAACCAATTGAAAAAACTGGAGATCAAAGATCCGGGGCACATTGCCGGGCATCCGCTTCATATACCGGCACTTGAAGAAGTATTTGACTGGCTGAAATCCAACCAGCTTTTATGCAATATTGAATTAAAAACGGCCAAAATTGCTTATCCGTCGATTGAGGAAAAAGTGGTGTCATTAATCAAAGCGTATCATTTGGAAAAGCGTATCATTTTTTCCTCTTTTAATCATTATTCCATTATCCAGTGCTACCGGCTGGCACCCGAAATTGAGATTGCCCCGCTGTATTCTGAGGTGCTGTTCATGCCTTGGGTGTATGCAAAATCGATCCGTGCAAAAGGCATCCACCCGCATCTGCGCACCACCAATGACCAGATTATCCAAATGGCGATTACAAACGGGATTGCCGTCCGCCCCTATACGGTGAATAAAGAAAAAGATATGAGAAGACTGTTTCGGATTAACTGTACTGCATTGATTACTGACTATCCGGGGCTGGCAGCAGAGATTCGGGGCAGCTTTAAATCACTTTAAAAAAGGAAAGCATCAGGCGTGATCCGCCTGGTGCTTACTTTATAAATCGTTTTTGCACTTTGTGATGTTTGCGGTCGCGGTGGAGGATAAAACCCCCGATAAACGCGATCCCCCCTGCACAAAAAGCAATGCCGGCCAAAAACTGCATCCAGAGGAACGGAAATGGCTGCTGCAGAATACCAAAAAGCATATCCCTTAATAATTTAATACCGGCTGCAGCCATCATCACCGGCGCAACCAGGATGGCGAGCGCAATCAGACGTCTCAATCCCGGACCCCCTTCCCATTTGTATTATTATACTATTTGCAAAAAAACCGGGCAATGCTTCCTTTCTGAATGAAAGCCCTTTCATATATCTTTGGCTGCAGGCATAATCTGTATTAGAAAGCTGGAAATTGAAATAAAAGCAATTTTACAAGGGGGAAATGGCAAGCCCATATCTTGTAATAAATGTTCCAAAATTGACAAATCCAGAAGAAGTGACGGCGCGTTTCGGGAAAAAACACTATCATTAAGACACTGGCCGCCAAGATGGCCGGTTGGCATAAACACTTAGAAATTTGTATGATAAACTGGAAAAATGCCGGCATGTAAAACTCAATGCAATTATTTGCATATTTGTGCAAAAAGTAGCAAACTGATAATCGTAAGTATTTGGAAATTCCGGTCCGGTTTTTTTTACGGTGCCAGGCGCACCCTGCCTCATTTTCGGCCGCTTTTCCAGGGGATTGAACGGCCGCTGCATGACAGGGGAGGATACTGGTACAACAGGATATGGACAGCATGAAAAAAGTTAAACGGATTTACCAGAATGTTGTGAAGACCATTTCTAAACGCATCAGAATCCGGCACATAGGCAGCAGACCGGATGGCTGAAGCCAGAATCCGTAAAATTCCCAATCAAGGTTCCGGTTTTTGGCAGACCCGAAACACAAAAAATCGGCAATCACAATCATACTAGGAAACAATGGCGTTTGTTCATGGGTTATGAGAACGTCCAATGGCGATCAGGAGGTTTTTTATTTTGGCAAAAGAATATGATGCTGTTATTCTTGGCGGCGGAACAGGCGGATATGTTGCCGCCATCCGGGCTTCACAGCTCGGATTAAAGACAGCAATTGTGGAAAAAGACAAATTGGGCGGAACTTGCCTGCATAAGGGCTGTATTCCAAGCAAAGCGCTGCTGAGAAGTGCAGAGGTATACAAGACGATACAAAACGGCGCTGAATTCGGCATCCGCGTTTCCGGCGCCGAACTGGATTTTGCACGCATCCAGGCGCGAAAAACGGCGATTGTCGGCCAGCTGTACAGGGGTGTCCGGCAGCTGATGAAAAAAGGTAAAATCGATGTGTATGAAGGCACTGGCAGAATTCTCGGCCCATCGATATTTTCTCCGCTGCCCGGAACGGTTTCGGTTGAAATGAACAAGGGTGAAGAAAACGAAATGTTGATCCCGAAAAACCTGATCATTGCAACAGGCTCGCGGCCGCGTACGTTGCCGGGGCTTGAAGTGGATGGCAAATATGTGCTGGCCTCTGACCAGGCCTTATCACTCACAGAACTTCCCGCTTCGATTCTGATTGTCGGCGGCGGCGCGATTGGGGTTGAGTGGGCATCGATGCTGTCCGATTTCGGAGTGGATGTTGCCATTTGCGAGTTTGCGGACCGGCTTGTGCCGGGGGAAGACCGCGACATGTCAAAAGAGATTGCCCGGCTTTTAAAGAAAAAAGGCGTCGACATCCAAACGGGGGCAAAAATAAAACCTGAAACCCTTCAAAAACAGGCGGGCAGCGTGACGGTTCAAGCCGAAGTAAAAGGCGAAACAAAAGCCTTCATGGCAGAGAAAATTTTAGTATCTGTCGGCCGGATTGCCAACACGGAAAATATCGGCCTTGAAAATACCGATATCCAAATTGAAAACGGCGTAATTCAAGTCAACGCCAACTATCAGACGAAAGAATCACATATTTATGCAATCGGGGATGTGATTGGCGGTTTGCAGCTTGCACATGCGGCATCACGCGAAGGAATCATTGCCGTTGAACATATCGCCGGGAATAAACCCGATCCGCTTGATCCCGGCCTGGTGCCGAAATGTATTTATACAAGCCCGGAAATGGCCAGTGTCGGATTAAGTGAAGACGCGGCGAAAGAAAAAGGGTACAATGTTAAAGTTGGCAGATTTTCTTTCAAAGCAATTGGAAAAGCGCTTGTCCACGGAGAGTCGGACGGCTTCGTCAAAATCGTAGCAGATAAGGAAACAAATGACCTGTTAGGTGTACATATTATCGGTCCGCATGCTACAGATATGATTTCAGAAGCCGGTTTGGCCCGTGTATTGGATGCAACGCCATGGGAAATGGCATTAAACATTCATCCGCATCCGACATTAAGCGAAGCGATCGGGGAAGCCGCGCTTGCGGTTGACGGCCTTGCCATCCATTCTTAATGCAATGATGAAGGAGGAATTTTTATGACTGAAAATCGGCATAAAAGCTTGGGTCTTAGTGACCAGGACGTCTTAAATATGTACGAAACAATGCTTTTGGCGCGAAAAATAGATGAACGGATGTGGCTTTTAAACCGGTCCGGGAAAATTCCGTTTGTGATTTCCTGCCAGGGACAGGAAGCCGCCCAGGTCGGCGCTGCCTTTGCATTAGATAAGGAGAAAGACTATGTATTGCCCTATTACCGGGACCTTGGTATTGTTCTTGCGTTTGGCATGACGGCAAAGGATCTGATGCTTTCAGGATTTGCCAAAGCAGAAGATCCAAGTTCAGGCGGCCGGCAAATGCCGGGGCATTTTGGGCAGAAGAAAAACAGGATTGTAACACAGTCTTCCCCGGTAACGACCCAGGTACCGCATGCAGTCGGGATTGCGCTAGCAGGCAAAATAGAGAAAAAAGATCTCGTTACATTTGTGACGTTTGGGGAAGGCTCATCCAACCAGGGTGATTTTCATGAGGGGGCGAATTTTGCCGCCGTCCAAAAACTCCCGGTCATCTTTATGTGCGAAAATAACCAGTATGCGATCTCTGTACCGGCTGACAGGCAACTGGGCAATCCGCGCGTTTCCGACCGGGCTTGCGGTTATGGCATGCCGGGCGTGACTGTGGACGGGAATGACCTGCTCGCCGTTTATCAAGTGGTAAAAGAAGCTGCAGACCGGGCAAGGCGCGGCGAAGGGCCGTCACTCATTGAAACGGTTGTTTACCGGTTTACGCCGCACTCTTCCGATGACGATGACAGCACATACCGCACCCCGGAAGAAGTAAAACAGGCAAAAACGAAAGACCCGGTTACCATGTTCGCCACTTATTTAAGGGAGACCGGGCTTTTGAATGACGACTTGGAGAAAGAAATGGAAAGCCGCATCATGGAGACGGTAAATGAAGCGACGGACTATGCCGAAAAAGCGCCTTATGCAGCGCCTGAAGATGCTTTGCGCTTTGTATACAGCAGGGAGTAAGGAGGAAACATGTATGGCTGTAATTTCATATATCGAAGCAGTAACAAAAGCGATGCACGAAGAAATGGAAAGGGACAGTAAAGTGTTTGTCATGGGGGAAGATGTCGGGAAAAAAGGCGGGGTATTTAAAGCAACTGCCGGACTGTACGATCAATTTGGTGCAGAAAGGGTGATTGATACGCCGCTTGCCGAGTCTGCTATTGTCGGCGTCGGTGTCGGCGCCGCAATGTATGGGTTGCGCCCGATTGCGGAAATCCAGTTTGCCGATTTTATCCTGCCTGCAGTCAACCAGATTATTTCCGAAGCGGCAAAAATCCGCTATCGTTCAAATAATGACTGGCATTGTCCGATGGTAATCCGCGCACCATACGGCGGCGGGGTTCACGGAGCACTGTACCACTCGCAATCGATCGAAGCAGTGTTTGCGAGCCAGCCGGGTTTGAAGATCGTGATGCCATCCACCCCTTATGATGTGAAAGGATTATTGAAAGCATCCATCCGTGATGAAGATCCTGTCCTCTTTTTTGAACATAAACGGGCCTACCGAATGATTAAAGGGGAAGTACCGGATGACGATTATGTCTTGCCAATCGGAAAGGCTGAAGTAAAAAGAGACGGCAGCGATATTACGGTCATTACATATGGCCTGTGCGTCCATTTTGCCCTCCAGGCAGCCGAAAAACTCGCGCATGACGGCATTGAAGCGCATGTGCTTGACCTGCGCACCGTTTATCCGCTTGACCGCGAAGCCATCGTCGAAGCGGCTTCAAAAACAGGGAAAGTACTTCTCGTGACAGAAGATAATAAAGAAGGCAGCATTATCAGCGAGGCGGCCGCAATTATTGCGGAAAACTGCCTGTTCGATCTGGATGCGCCGATTATGCGCCTGGCGGGGGAAGATATTCCTGCGATGCCGTTTGCCCCGACCATGGAAAAGTTCTTTATGATGAATCCTGAAAAGATTGAAAGAGCGATGCGGGAATTGGCTGAGTTCTAGTTTTAAGATCAGGGCTGCTGAATACGGATTGTTGGTAAGGAGGATTTGAATTGGCTATTAAGAAAATGACGATGCCCCAATTAGGGGAAAGCGTAACGGAAGGCACGATCAGCAAATGGCTTGTTGCGCCGGGCGACTTTGTTCATAAATATGACCCGGTTGCAGAAGTGATGACTGATAAAGTCAATGCGGAAGTGCCCTCTTCCTATACGGGAAAAATTATTGAATTAATCGCATCAGAAGACGACACACTGGAAGTCGGCGAAGTGATCTGTACGATTCAGGTGGAAGGTGCGGAAAGCGAAACACAGGCCCGGCCGGAAAATCCGGATCTTAAAACGCAACCCGGGGGAAACGGGCAGCAGGAGCAGGACAAAAGCAAAAACGGTAAAGTCCGCTATTCACCTGCCGTGCTGAAACTGTCGCAGGAGCATGGCATTGACCTCAGTAAAATCAGCGGGACAGGGAAGGAAGGCCGGATTACGCGCAAAGATATTTTGAAACTTGTGGAAGCAGGCAAAACAGCGCCTGAACCGGCTGCCGGCGAAACAAAACAGGCCGCTCCTGAAACCATTGTGCCGCCGAAACAGGAAGCTGTCCCTGCACCTGTGGAGATTCATCCGGCAGACGGTGACCGAATGATTCCGGTTAGCGGTGTACGTAAAGCAATTGCGAATAATATGCTCCGCAGCAAGCATGAAATCCCGCATGCCTGGATGATGATGGAAGTGGACGTGACAAATCTGGTCCAATACCGTGATGCCCTGAAAGCTGATTTTAAACAACGGGAAGGTTTTAATTTAACCTACTTTGCCTTTTTTGTGAAGGCTATATCGCAGGCACTGAAAGAATTTCCGCAGATTAACTCAACATGGGCGGGCGATCAAATCATTGAGAAACATGAGGTTAACATTTCGATTGCGGTTGCAGCAGAGGATGCGCTGTTTGTCCCGGTTATCAAACGGGCGGATGAAAAATCGATCAAAGGCATTGCGCGTGACATTACAGATTTGGCGCAAAAAGCACGAACAGGCGCACTCAAGCAGGGTGATATGAAGGGTGGAACTTTCACCGTGAACAACACGGGTTCATTTGGTTCTGTCCAGTCGATGGGGATCATCAATTATCCGCAGGCTGCAATTTTGCAGGTCGAGTCAATCGTTAAGCGCCCCGTGGTGATGAACAATGGCATGATTGCCGTCCGTGATATGGTTAATTTGTGTATGTCACTTGACCACCGGATTTTAGACGGGCTGATTTGCGGCCGCTTCTTAAAACGCGTGAAAGAAATTTTAGAAGCCATCAGCCCGGAAACAACGCCCATCTATTAATAAGTAAAAGGTGTTGCTGATCAGCCCCCGCCATGCTCCGGCGGGGGTTTTTAACGGCCGCAGATTTGCCTGGTGCATCTCAGATCATGAAAATTATGGCAAAAACAGCAAAAATGAATCATGATTAATCGAATATGACCGTTTTTGAATGAAAGTCGTTGATTTTTGCTGTTTTTGAATGTAAAATAGCCACAGTAAGGAATGAATGCAGTTTCAAAAGCGGAAAGGGATAAACCGGGATGCAAAAAACGGCTGTTATGTCTGTCTGAAATGATTCAATCTTTCATTCCGGGGAATAATACGATTGTTATGATTATGATCGGAACACCGTCTTCCGGCTATTGGATAAGTTTTGGCATTCTGAAATAAAAGTAGCAAAGGTTGTGTGAAAAATGATCTATACTGTCACGTTAAACCCGTCTGTCGATTACATCGTACAAGTGGATTCATTTGAACTGGGGGGATTAAACCGTTCTAAAATGGATACAAAATTTCCCGGCGGCAAAGGCATCAATGTTTCCCGTGTGTTGAAAAGGCTCGGCGTTGATTCCGCTGCACTCGGTTTTATCGGGGGCTTCACCGGCGGTTATATTGAACAATACCTGAAAGAGGAAGGCATCAAAACAGACTTCATCCAAGTTTCAGAAGATACAAGAATTAATATCAAATTAAAATCCGGTGTGGAAACAGAAATTAACGGAAAAGGCCCGAAGATTTCAGGTCAGGAATTTGATCAGCTCCTTGCACAGATTGACCGTCTTACTGCTGATGACATGATTTTGTTTTCGGGAAGCATTCCAAGTTCACTGCCTTCCACGGTTTATGTTGATCTGATCAAAAGATGCCAGGAGAAAAAGATTAAAGTGATTGCCGACGTTTCCGGTGAATCGCTTAACCATGTCATCAAAGCCGGTCCGTTTTTAATCAAGCCAAACCACCATGAAATTGGCGAGATTTTCGGCGTAAAAGTGGAGACACCTGAAGAAGCGCGCCAATATGGTTCGAGGCTTCTGGACATGGGCGTCCAAAATGTGATCATTTCGATGGCGGAAAAAGGTGCGCTCTTTCTTAACAAAGATGTTTCTTATTATGCAACTGCGCCAAAAGGTACGGTAAAAAATTCAGCGGGTGCCGGTGATTCCGTTGTTGCCGGGTTTATCAGCCAGATTTCGAAGGGTAAATCTTACGAAGCAGCATTCCCAATGGGGGTGGCCTGCGGAAGCGCAACCGCATTCTCAGTGGAATTGTGCACAAAAGAAGAAGTGGAAGCACTGCTGCCGCAAGTAAAAGTAGAAAAATTGTAAGAAGAATGGACGCGGACAAAATGGCAAAAAAATTCCGGGCAAACATCATGCCCGGTTTTTTGCACATAAAAAAGTGGATAGCGCAACATCCGCTATCCAAAGCATCTAGGGAGTTTAGGGGTATGGATCTAGATGTAGGATTAGTATACCCGCTTTATGAAGAAATAAACCGCCCACCATAAAATGATAGATGAAAATACCTTAAAGCTAAACGTATGAATGCAAAAACAAAGCGGAATATTTGCAATAATCTGTGATGAAGTATAGTCCGGGCGTTCACATTTTTTTGAGAGCCTGATTTTCCATTTTAAAAGGGGGTCAGGTTTTTGGTATGAAAACCACATTTTCCAAGCAAACTAAGGAAAATGTGGAAATTGGGTGATGGCCTTGCAACTGTTTTTAGCTTTGCTTTTGGCAGTCGGACTGACGTTTACGCCAGCGGATGCACGGAATACAGCTGGCAACCCGTATATTATCGTAAACAAAGCAACGAACCGGCTGGCCTGGATTCGTTACGGGAAAATCGTAATGGAGACGCCGGTAGCAACCGGCAGGACGGATGATTTGACACCTGAAGGGCTGTTTACGGTTACGGTCAAAGCAAAAAACCCGTATTACCGGAAGAAAAATATCCCCGGCGGCGACCCAAGGAATCCGCTCGGGTCGAGGTGGATCGGGTTTAATGCGCGCGGGACAGACGGGAGAATTTACGGGCTTCACGGCACAAATCAACCGTCATCAATCGGCCGTTATATCTCAAACGGCTGCATCCGGCTTCCAAAACAAGCACTTGAGCGGCTGTATGAGGAAGTGCCGGTCGGAGCAAAAGTTTACATTACCCGCTCGCCAAAATCCATGATTCAGCTTGCAAAAGAAAAAGGCGCGATAAAATAAGGAAGAATGGGCCCGCCATTCCTCCTTTTATTTTGTGGTATGATGTTTAAAACAGCATGGACAGGCCCGACAGAATCGTGGTGGCCAGCATGGCAAAAAGCATTAAATAAACAACAATTTTTTGGGTTCTTTTAGACAAGCCTTTTTCACCCCTCGTTTCTCATCATTACACTTATTCTAGCTTGTTCAAGCTCTGTCGGCAAGCAAAATTGTGGGGAAGCTTCTCCCCCCTTATCCAACAACTTTTCTGCAAGGGAGAAAAATTGTCGCACGCATAAATTAGCGATATACTGATAAAGTCAATACATAATGTTGGAGGTTTTTTCCATGGTTAATGAAGAACGTTTATTAAAAGAGTTTTTTGAATTGGTCCAAACGGATTCCGAAACCGGCCACGAAGAGAAAATCGGCAGGCTGTTAAAACAAAAATTTGAAAGCCTGGGTGCAGAAGTATTCGAGGATGATACAAAAGGGCAGACAGGCCACGGCTCAGGCAACCTGATCTGCACATTAAAAGGGAATGTTCCGGAAGCTGCACCGATTTACTTTACTTCACATATGGATACCGTTGTGCCTGGAAAAGGGATAAAGCCTTCGATTAAAGACGGATGGATCGTCTCTGATGGCACCACGATTTTAGGTTCGGATGACAAAGCCGGCCTATCCGCCCTGTTCGAAATGATCCGTGTCCTGAAAGAAGACAATATTCCGCACGGGGATATCCAGTTTGTGATTACAGTCGGGGAAGAATCCGGCCTGGTTGGCGCAAAAGCACTGGATTCATCTTTATTAAAAGCAAAGTACGGCTTTGCGCTTGACAGTGACGGTGCTGTCGGGACGATTGTGGTTGCTGCGCCGACACAGGCAAAAGTCAAAGCAACGATCCTCGGAAAAACGGCCCATGCCGGTGTCGCGCCGGAAAAAGGCGTCTCTGCCATCACCATTGCCGCCAAAGCCATTTCAAAAATGCCGCTTGGCCGCATTGACAAAGAAACAACGGCAAATATCGGCCGCTTCGAAGGGGGCCAGGCCACAAATATTGTGTGCGACCGCGTCGATATCCTCGCTGAAGCCCGTTCGCTTGTACCGGAAAAAATGCAGGCACAAGTGGCGAAAATGAAGGAAGCATTCGAAACAGCCGCACAGGAAATGGGCGGAAAAGCGGAAGTTGAAGTGAAAGTCATGTATCCGGGCTTTAAATTCCAGGACGGTGACCAGGTTGTAGAAGTGGCCAAAAAAGCAGCTGCAAAAATCGGACGTGAAAGCAAGCTCGAGCAAAGCGGCGGCGGCAGTGATGCCAATGTCATTGCCGGATTCAATATTCCAACTGTAAACCTTGGGACAGGATATGAAGAAATCCATACAACAAACGAACGCATTCCGGTCAAAGAATTGATCAAACTCACTGAAATGGCGATTGCAATTGTGGAAGTTGCCGCTTCCGAAAAATAAGGACTTAAGGCAGAAAACGGAAGGCTAAAACTGCTTTTGGCCTTCCAATAGGGAAAGGAACGTAAATGGATGGAGATACAGGATAAATATATGATCTTCAAAGTGCGGGATGAGGAATACGGCATCAGCATCCGGTCTGTCAGTTCAATTGAAAAGGCAGAAAAAATGAACCCCATTCCAAAATTGCCTGATTTTGTAAGAGGCGTCGTCAAGGTCAGGGATGAGCTGGTGCCGGTCATTGATATAGAAGCCGTCTTTTATCAAACCCAATTAGAATTGGCAGACAGTGCCCGCCTGATTGTGCTGCAAACCCCGGCGCTTTTTGTAGGCCTGCTTGTAAAAGAAGCCAATGATATTTTAGAAATCCGGGACGGGGCAAAGAAACAGGTCGGTTTAATCGGTTATGAACGCACAAAGTATTTTTCAAGTGTTGCGAATTTGGACGGCCGTTTGATCACGCTTGTTGATCCTGATATACTTATAGCTTCATTGGAAGGGATAAAAGACATCATTGCCTATATAAATGGCGAGAGAACGAAGCGTACAGCGCTGGGGTCGTAAAAGGCATACGTAATGAACAAAAACCGGGGTTGGTGAGGAGCCATGAAAGAATATTATCCAAAAAACGGCCGTGTGATTCTTCATGTGGATATGAACAGTTTTTTTGCTTCCGTTGAAATTGCGGAAAATCCCGAACTGAAAGGGAAACCGGTTGCCATTGCCGGGAACCCGAAAGAACGCAAAGGGATTATTGTGACATGCAGTTACGAAGCGAGAAAATACGGGGTAAAAACGACGATGACGGTTTGGGAGGCGAAAAAGCGCTGTCCGGAGCTGTTGATCATCCCACCCCATTTTGACCGCTATAAACGGGCATCAAACGCAATGTTTTCCATTTTGCGCACCTATACGCCGCTGGTCGAACCGGTCTCGATTGATGAAGGATATCTTGATATTACAAGCCGGCATGAACTGGGAAGCCCTTTGGAGATTGCCGGATCAATTCAGCAGCAAATATACGCTGAACTGGGCCTGCCTTCAAGTATCGGCATCGCCCCTGGAAAATTTCTCGCAAAAATGGCCTCAGATATGAAAAAACCGATGGGGATTACCGTGCTCCGGAAACGGGATGTGCCTTCTGTATTATGGCCGATGCAACTGATTGACATGCATGGGGTTGGAAAGAAAACCGCGGAAAAGCTGGCGAAAGCAGGCCTGTATACAATCGGGGATCTGGCGCATGCGGATCGTTTCCTGCTGAAACAGCTGCTTGGGAAACGGGGGCCTGTACTAAAAGAACGTGCCAACGGGGTGGATGCGCGGGCAGTGGACCCTGATGCTGTTCATATTGTAAAAAGTATCGGGCGCTCACTGACACTGCCGCAGGATCTGGATGATGAACATCAGATTGATGCCGTGCTGAAAAAACTTGCCGATGAAACGGCTGCCAGGCTCCACTACAAAGGATATGCGGCGGCCAATATCAGTCTTGTGATCCGCTACCGGGACAGAAAAACGGTTACAAGGAGTAAAAAATGCATGCAGCCCATTTATACCGGGCAGCAGCTGTTTGAATGCGCGCGAGCCTTGTTTATCCGCCACTGGAATGGTAATCCGGTCCGCCTGCTTGGGATAACCGGATCAGATTTGGCGGCACGGCAGGCAGCCGGTGAACAGCTGAGCTTGTTTTCGTACGAAGATGCCGCAAAAAAAGAGCCGCTGTATCAAACGATCGAGCAGCTCCGTGAGAAATTTGGAAGGGATATTATTCAAACGGGGAGAAAAGCGTCCCGTTCCTCTTTCAATAAGCGCCGCCCCTAATCTTTCAAAAATTGAAAGAAAGAAGATAAGCCCTTCTTTTTTGTTTTCTGGGGGGCTGGTTTTTGTTTTGTAATATAGATTTCTTTTTGGTCAATGGCATGGTCGTACGCCAGAACAAGCCCGATATCTGTTGTGATGCCTTTTTTTTCAACAATGGAGAAGGGGAGGTCGTTTTTGTGGGCAGCCTTGATATATTTGGATAGGTAGCTGTATTCCAGTGCCCCGTTTAATAACAGTTTGGCGTCTTTGTGCCGGCTGAAAAGATCGATGACTTCCGGATAGACCTCCGCTTCTTTCACCTGGTCGGTTGTCAGGGCGACGACAATACGTTCCCGCAGCGTTCCTAAAAATTTCCGCCGTTCTGCCGGCAGCGTTTCTTTTTCTCCATATATGCCCTGCTTTAAGTAATCATCCACATTTTTGTCTTTGCTCATCCACGTTCACCTCACATCTGTTTAAAAAAGGAACACGCTGTCCATCACCCTGGTGGCGTGTTCCTTTTTTGTTTGTCAATGGCATATTTAAGTATAACCTTGGCGTCATCATGATAAACCTGCCGCCGATAAACAGCCGCCTCCGCTTTTCTTGATCCAGCTGCAGCTCCTATCGGCTAGCGGATTTCTACGTCTTTTCCCTGCGATAAGTCAACATCGATTCGCCTTACAGGCTCATCGTGTTTCCTATATCTCAGTCAAAGACTGCGAAATCCGTACGCCGATAAACAGTCGCCTCCGCTTTTCTTGTTAGCATGGTTTTACTTCGAGGTCTTCTACCGGCCACCAGAAGAAGCCGTCTTTTGCGAGCAGTTCGTCGGCTGCTTTTGGCCCCATTGTACCGGCCTCGTAATTTGGAAAGGCGATCTGTTTATTTTCCCACACTTTCGAAATTTTATCGACGAAGTTCCAGGAGAGGGCCACTTCATCCCAGTGTGTAAAGTTGGTGGCATCACCCATCAGGCAGTCGTGGATCAGCTTTTCATAGGCTTCCGGTGTGTTGATGCCGCTTTTGCTGCTGCTTGCAAAACTAAGCTGCACCGGAGTCGTTTCCATATGCTGGCCCGGTTTTTTGGCGTTCAAGTGAACCGTAATGCCTTCTTCCGGCTGGATATGGATGACAAGCAGATTCGGGCTTAAATCCTGCCCGGTATTGTAATATAAATTCATCGGGATATCTTTAAACTGCACGACAATCTTTGTTGTTTTCGCGGCCATCCGCTTTCCTGTCCGGATATAAAACGGAACGCCCGCCCATCTGAAATTGTCGATCAACAATTTCCCGGCAACATAGGTTTCTGTATTGGAAGCCGGATCCACATTGGTTTCTTCACGGTAACCGGCAACGCGTGCGCCGTTGATTTCCCCTGCCCCGTACTGCCCGCGCACAAAATAATCCGGCACTTCTTCTCCACCAACGGGCCGCAATGCGCGCAGCACCCTTACCTTTTCACTGCGGATTTCATTCGTGGTCAGGTTGATCGGCGGTTCCATCGCTAGGAGCGCGACCATCTGCAGCATATGGTTCTGGAACATATCGCGGAGCGCACCGCTCGTTTCGTAATAGCGCGCACGTTCTTCCACACCGAGTTTTTCACTTGATGTAATTTGGATATTGGAAATATAGCGGTTGTTCCAAAGCGGCTCAAATAAGGCGTTCGCAAAACGGATTACTTCAATATTCTGCACCATGGTTTTGCCTAAATAATGGTCGATCCGGTAAATCTGGCTTTCTGAAAAAGACTTGCGGATCTGCTTATTCAACGCTTTTGCGGATTCCAGGTTGTGCCCGAACGGTTTCTCGATCACAAGCCGTTTAAAGCCTTTTGTGTCTGTGAGCCCTTCGCTTTTTAGATGGTCGGAAATCGTGCCGAAGTATTCCGGTGCCATTGCTAAATAGAATATGCGGTTGCCTTCTAATTGATATTGGCGGTCAAGCTCATCTGCCAATTCTTTTAATTGTATGTATGATTCGGCATTTGTGACATCATGAGGCTGATAATAAAAATGGGCGGCAAACTCGTCCACATTATCGGCGTGCTTTTTCGTACTCAATACAGCGTCTTTAATATGGTCGCGGAATACCTCATGTGTCCATCCTCTTCTTGCAGTTCCGATCACGGCAAAGTTCCCGGATAACTTGCCTTTGCGGTACAAGTTATATAAGGAAGGAAACAGCTTGCGTTTCGCTAAATCACCTGTTGCGCCAAAAAGCATAATCAAAGATCTGGGTGTTTCGGTTGTTTGCATGTTTTCTACCTCTCTTTATTAATCAATCACATGATACATCAGTCAGGCATCGCGGCTGTGACTGACTATATTATACGGTTATAGTGTGGCATTCTGAACCCATTTCATGAAAAACAGGGAAAAGATGGTTTTCTTCTATAAGTTTGCCACAAAAAGGTCAAAATTAAGATTTAGTTTCACTTTATTCTAGACTGTCACCACCGAATACGCAAATAATATGCAATTGTTTCCTTTCCACTAAATTATGATAAGATAGTTTTATCTGCGGCCGGAAATTACATGCATAGGGGGAGTTGGATTGGATATTTTATTTTTGGGAACAGGTGCAGGGATGCCTGCAAAAGCAAGAAATGTAACATCCGTGGCACTTAAATTATTGGAAGAAAGAAATGCGGTTTGGCTGTTTGACTGCGGCGAGGCGACCCAGCACCAGATTCTTCATACAGCGCTGAAACCCCGGAAAATCGAGAAAATTTTTATCACCCACTTGCACGGCGACCATATTTACGGTATGCCCGGGCTTTTGGGCAGCCGTTCGTTCCAGGGCGGTGTTGATGAGCTGGCAGTATACGGGCCAAAAGGGATAAAGGATTTTATTGAAGTTTCGCTGAAAGTGAGCGCCACCCATTTGCAGTACCCGTTGTCCATTTTCGAAATTGGAGAGGGGGTCGTTTTTGAAGACAGCCGTTTTATTGTCGAAGCCGCCGCTTTAGATCACGGGATTGAAAGTTGGGGCTACCGGATTACTGAAAAAGATAAGCCAGGCGCGCTTGATGCGGACAGATTAAGGAATGAGGGCATCCGCCCCGGTCCTGTTTATGCACTGCTGAAAAAAGGCGGGACCGTTGTACTGGAAGACGGGCGTGTGGTGTCGGGAAAAGACTATCTGGGCCCGGATAAGAAGGGAAAAGTGGTCACGATTCTGGGGGATACACGGCCGTGTGCAGCAGCAGTCCGGCTTGCGCGCGATGCCGACCTGCTTGTGCATGAGGCGACATTCAATCAGGAGAGCGCGAAAATGGCCCATAATTATTTCCATTCGACCACGCTGCAGGCAGCCAAAACGGCCAGGGATGCAGGCGCAAAATTACTGCTGCTCACGCATATCAGTTCCCGGTACGGAAAAGAAGAATGGCCGCTGCTTGAACGGGAAGCAAAAAATGTATTCCGGAACAGTGCAATTGCCCATGATTTGATGGAAGTGCCGGTATCGTGAATGGTTCTGAATTCGATTAACTTGCAAAATAATCAGGACAGATTCTAAAAAAACTGCGAAGGTCCTTCATCACGGCTGTAAAGGACTGTTCGCAGCTAAAATACCGTAAAACCTTCTATTGTGGCCACTTTCTTATAAATCACTCAGCGACTGAAATTTCATCCTGAATCCGGGACAATTCCTTCGACCGTTTTGCCGCTTCTTTCACACAATCAATAAAAGCTTGTTTTACCCCGCTTTTATCTAATATTCGGATGCCTGCTTCCGTTGTGCCATTCGGGCTTGTGACAGCTTTCCGCAAGGCTTCCGGCGTTTCACTCGATTGTTTGAGCATTTCAGCCGCACCGATGATCGTTTGGATCACCAGATTTTTTGCAGCATGCCCCTCAAGCCCGATTTCTTCTGCCGACTGCTGCAGGGCTTCAGCAATATAATAAATATAGGCCGGCCCGCTTCCGGATAAGCCTGTGACCGCATCGAGCTGTTTTTCTTCCACACTGATTGTAAGGCCGATCGCCTGAAAAATGTCAAGCGCCTTTTTTTGATGCACTTTTGTTACGGCCTCGTTGAAAGCCATTCCGGTTGCCGACTGCCCGATTCTGGCCGATGTATTCGGCATGGCCCGGACAATCGGGATCTTTCGGCCTAACCGGTTTTCGATCAATGAAATCGTAATGCCGGCAGCAACCGAGATGAACAGCATATCTTTTGTGATCAATGGCTGAATGGACTCCAGTACTTCTAATACATCTTTTGGTTTCACCGCCAAAATGACAACATCAGGGTTTTTTAAAAGTTCCTCCAATGTTTGCGCACTTTTCACCCCGTATTTTTTTTCAAGGGCAGTGAGCCGTTTTTGGTTGGAACGGTTATGCACTGTCATGTCCCCGCGTTTCACAACACGATGTTCAAGTATGCCGCCGATCATTGCCTCGGCCATCGATCCGGCGCCGATAAAAGAAACCTTCATTTATTTTCCTCCTTTGCCAACATAAAAACGCCCTCTCATCCATTCAAGGACGAAAGGGCGTTTTTCCGCGGTACCACCTTTATTGCAGGATACACAAGCTTCCTGCATCTCATTTTGCCATAACGGGCCATCCCGGTTTGGTTTTGCCAAACGGCTCGCAAGGCAGGTTCAGCCAAGCAGCGGATGGTGAAGTTTTCCAGCCTAAAGAACTTCACTCTCTTGCACCATGCTTCGCCTACTGATCCTGGTCACAGCCGATTTCGATATTATAAATATTACCCTTGATTATGAAGAAAATCAGGAGAAATGTCAAGGCGGCATTGCGGAAATTTTCTGAAGTTGAATGTGTTTTTCAAAAATGACAGTTCAATTCGTATCCGCTACAATTTAGTATGAGAGCAGGAAAAAATACAATGCATCCGGCCGTGCCGCCGGATCGGCATGCCGGCCGGAAAGAATACCATGATATGTCTATTCCTTTAAAAATGATACAAAAGGAGTTACCTTTATGACCAACCAGCGTATTCAACAGAAGACGATTGTGATTACAGGGGCATCAGGCGGGCTCGGGGAAAAAATTGCCTATGCTTGCGCTAAAAACGGCGCCAATCTTGTTTTGCTTGCCCGCAGCATCAGCAAGCTGGAAAAAATCAAAACGGGGATCGAAGCCGCCTGGCCGGTTCACTGCGATGTCCGGGCTTTCGACGTATCCGGGCACGAGAAGATACCGGGTGTATTTGAAGAGATTTACCGTGAACACGGAAATATTGACGTGCTTGTCAACAATGCCGGTTTCGGTGTGTTTGACGAAGTCCGGGATATCCGGATGGAGGATGTCAGGGGCATGTTTGATGTCAATGTCCTCGGCCTGATTGCCTGCACAAAAGCAGTTGTGCCCCATATGCAGAAAATGCGTGCCGGGCATATCATCAACATTGCTTCGCAGGCTGCAAAAATGGCGACGCCGAAATCGAGTGTTTATGCCGCAAGCAAATTTGCCGTGCTCGGATTTACAAACAGCCTGCGTATGGAAATGTCGCGGTTTGGTGTGTATGTCACTGCTGTAAATCCCGGCCCGATTGCCACCAATTTTTTTACCATTGCCGATAAGTCGGGTACATACATGAAAAATATCGAGAAACTGATGCTGAATCCTGAAAAGCTTGCGGAAAAAATTACGGATGTGATGTTCACCAGCCGCCGCGAAATCAATGCGCCGCAATGGATGAATGCCGGCAGTGTCCTGCACACGCTTTTCCCGGGGCTGGTCGAAAGGCTGGGGAGAAACGCATTTTTTAAAAAATGAATAAGAATCCGGAATCCATGGGTGCTGCCTGCCCGTGGATTTTTTAGTGGAAAAAAATAGCGCCTTTGCTAAAAAAATAATTGGATAACGAACGTATATTCGTTTATAATGGGAATAGAATAAGAACGAAGGTTCGTATTGCTTGCTAATTTACTAAGTGAGGAAGGGTTCAAAATGGGTCAACGTGTCATTTTTCTTGTCGATATGCAATCTTTTTATGCGAGTGTTGAAAAAGCCGACCATCCGGAATACAGAGACAAGCCCCTAATTGTATCAGGGGACCCGGAACGCCGGTCGGGGGTAGTGCTGGCGGCCTGCCCGCTTGCGAAAAAGCGCGGTGTGAAAAATGCCATCCGCCTGTGGGAAGCGCAGCAGCTTTGCCCGGACGCTGTGGTTGTAAGGCCGCGCATGCAGCGTTATCTTGAGGTCTCCATGCAGATTACGGCTATCCTTGAACGCTACACGGACAAAGTTGAGCCGTTTTCAATTGATGAACAGTTTATGGATGTGACGGGAAGCATCCGGTTATTCGGAGAACCGGCCAAGATCGCTGCACAAATCAAACAGGATATCATGAATGAAACCGGCGTCTACGCCCGCTGCGGCATTGGCCCTAACAAAGTGCTGGCGAAAATGGCGTGCGACCATTTTGCGAAAAAAAACCGCACCGGCATTTTTGAACTGGGCCACCACAATATCCAAGAACAGCTTTGGCCGCTTCCGGTCGGCGCGATGTTTGGCGTCGGGAGCCGGATGGAGCGGCATTTGCGCCGGCTCGGCATTTATACGATCGGTGCGCTGGCCAAATTTCCATTAGCTGTTTTAAAAAAACGGTGGGGCATAAACGGCCAGGTACTCTGGGAGACGGCAAACGGGATCGATTATTCGCCCGTCTCGAGGGAGTCACACACCGGGCAGAAGGCGATCGGCCATGCGATGACGCTGCCGCGCGACTATGCCAATTTTGAGCGTGAAATTAAAGTGATTCTGCTTGAGCTGAGCGAAGAAGTCTGCTCGCGGGCGCGCACGGCAGGCGTCATGGGGGCATGCGTATCGGTCGGCTGCCAGGGAGCCGATTACACGCACCCGGCAGGATTCCACAGGCAGACAACATTACAGGCGCCGACAAATGGGACGATGGACGTCTACAGGGCGGCGGGCGAAATATTTCTGCAGTTTTGGGATGGGAATCCGGTGCGCCGCATCAGCGTCCAGCTGTCGCGCTTATGCAGCGATAAGGTTGAGCAGCTGACATTATTTGAAAGCAGTTGCGCCCGGCGGCAGCTCGGCTATACAATGGACCGCATCAAGCAAAAGTACGGGCCCGGCTCGATTATCCGGGCGGTGTCGCTGCTTGACGCCGGGCAGGCGCTGGACCGCGCCAAAAAGATAGGAGGGCATTATAAATGAGTGAGTATTTGCACCGCGGAAACAAGCTTTGGGAGGGATCACGCATGTTTTTGCCGGAACACAAGCAGGCGATTTTGGAACGGAAAAGGCGCCAGCAGAAACGGGAAAAACCCGAATTGGATGAGCAGCAGCTCGAAAAGATGAATGAAATGATCCAGCTGTCGAGACAGAAAAAGCTGCCCGTTTCGGTCCGCTGTTTCGAAGCGGGTGCCTTCCGTAAAGTAACAGGCATCGTTTTGGATTTCCGCCCGTTTGAGCAGGAGGTGAGAATGCTGGATGAAACAGGGGGGCACATCCTTTTAAAAACAGCCGGCATCATCGATGTCAGCCGTGTTTAGCGCCGTACAGCAAAAAAATCCGGCATCCTTTTCCTCAGGAGGGGCAGGCCTGAAAAAAATGCCGGTTTCTTGCAATTAAAGTTTTCTTGCCCGCACGAGGTCTTCCTGCACAATCCAATTTTGCGGAAACGGGTTGCCAAGCACCCAGTAGCTGATGCCGCGCAGGCCGTACTGGTTCAGCAGATTGATTTTTGCCCGCATGCTGCGCGCGTCTTCAAACCACACTTCATGCTGCTGGCCGCTTTCGTCGGTGTAATTGAAATACGGCGATTGGGATGTTGGATGGTAACGGATAGAAGCGCCGTATTTCACCGCTAAAGCAACGGCTTCCTGCGGGCTTACGGTCCGTGCGAGCGTGCCCTGCTGCCACGGGATTTTCCAGTCACGGCCGTACAGCGGCGCACCCATCATAATTTTTTCAGGCGGGATAACGGTGATGGCATAATCGAGAACGCGCTTTACTTCGTTTAACGGCGCGATCGCCAGCGGCCTGCCGCCGGCCCAGCCCCATTCGTATGTCATCAGGATGATAAAATCAACAATCGCAGCGTGCGCTCCATAATCATGGGCTTCATAAAGCAGGCCTGTTTGGGTTCCGGAAGTTTTCGGGGCGAGCGCAGTCGAAACGAGAAAGCCTTCCGGGTGAAGACGCTCGGTAACCCGTCTTAAAAAAGCGGTATAACGGTCGCGGTCTTCCGGGTAGACATATTCAAAATCGAAATTTACACCACCGTATCCTTTTTGCCTCATCACTGTTAAAAGATTGTTTATCAGCGTGTTTTGAATCGCTTCATTCCGCAAAAGCTGTGCCGCCAGGTCGGAACTAAAGCCGTTTTCTGCAAAATTGGCAAGAATCAACAGCGGCAGGACGCCATGCGCCCGGGCTGCTTCCAGAACCGGGCGGTCATTCAAAGAGGTCAGGCTGCCGTCTGCCCGAAAAGCGTAGCGGAAAGGGGACAGGTAAGTAAGATAAGGCCCTAAGCGGCTGACTTCGCTGATTCCCCCGGCGCCAAAACCGGTTGTATAAGTATTGATTTCTTTTACCGGCCGCAGGGGGGGCGGAATCCGCAGCATCCGGTTTACCATGAGGGTGTCTGCGCTCCCAAGCTGGTTGGCCCGGATGATTCTTTGCAGGCTTACCCCGTAGGTTTGGGCGATACTGTATAAAGTTTCACCCGCTTTCACCGTGTGATCGCGGTAAGGCATGGTTAACATCCGCCCGGGAGAAATCGCAGCCGGATTTCTAATCTGATTGGCCTGTGCAAGCGCCTGTACTGTTACGCCATAGCGTGCGGCAATTGTGCCGAGCTGGTCGCCGGGCTGGACGATATATTGCCATACCGGGTTCGGCACTGCCAAAGCCTGGCCGGGCACAAGCCTTGATGTAGCAGTTAACCCGTTGGCCGAAAGCAGTTGTGCGAGATCTACGTTCAGCCGGTTTGCGATCCGCCAAAGTGAATCGCCTTGCTGCACCACATAAACTTCCATCTGAAAACACTCCCCATTTAACATATTCTTATTACTTTATTCAAAATCATGGGCGAATGTTATGGAAAACGGCGGGATAGCGAAGAACCGGCAAAAAAAACAGGGGGAAGCGGTCCCGCCTGCCTTGTTAAGAGTGATTGTGAGCACGGACAATATGTTCAAGAAATGCATCAATTGCCTTTTCGTACATTTCCCGGTTTAAATTAAAAGACTGCGCGTGGGCGCCGTTTTTGGCAATAAACAGTTGTTTTGCCCCTTTTTTCTTTTCGTACAAAGCCTTCGTCATTTCCGGAAGGATGTAGTCATCCTGCTCACTGTGGATAAATAAGACCGGTTTTTGGATGCGATCCACCACATCGAGGGGCGAAACATGGCGAAGAGAGTAGCCGTCACGGATCCGGATAAACAAATCGGCGAGCGGAAAGAACCATTTTCCCGGCAGTTTTAATTCGTGGGTGAACTCCTGGATCAATTGCGTACGGAAGCTGGAGAAGGGGCAGTCAGCAATATAGAAGTCTGCCCGGTCTTCCACCATCCCGGCATACAGTAAAAGCGTCGCCGCGCCCATTGATTCGCCGTGGATGCCGAAAAAGACATCCGCGCCTTCGCGGGCAACCAATTCATCCACGACTGCTTTTAAATCAAATTTTTCGTAATAGCCGTAACTGGTTGTCTTCCCCCCGGATTCGCCGTGGCGCCTGTGGTCGTAAATAATGGCATTGAATCCCCTTTCGAGAAAGAGATTCATATATTTAATGGAGTTCATTTTATTTTCAGTGACCCCGTGGCAGAAAATCATAAACTTTTTAGAAGATACATGGGGTTTGACCCATATGGATTTAAGCATATAGCCAAAAGGGGATTGAATCCATACTTCTTCTTTCGGCAGTAACTTGTAATCATTCAGATTCAGGCGTTTTGCTGAAACTTCGCGGCTGATAATCAATTGTTCATTTTTTTTCCGCATATGCATGACCCGTTCCGACATGTAAAAGCCGAGCCCGGAAGCGAGCACTGCCGCACTGCCCAGCCACGATAAAACTGTTTTCAAATGAAAATCCCTCCAAAAGCTTAACTAAAGTGAAACTTCCAGGCTGCCTGCATTATTTTAAATCTAGTAATTTTTGTTTCAACTCGTTTTCCATCGTGACCAGTTCCTGTTCAGCCTGGTGGCGTTTCGCACGGCCTTCCTGCTGGATGCGCAGCGTTTCTTCTAAAGTGGAAACGAGGCTTTCCTGCGTTTTTTTCAACGTTTCAATATCGACAAGGCCGCGTTCGTTTTCCTGTGCAGTTTCGACTGTATTGGCCTTCAGCATTTCCGCATTTCGTAAAAGCAATTCATTTGTCGTTTTCGAGACCTGCTTTTGCGCTTCAACTGCATGGCGCTGACGGATGAGCGTCAAGGCAATTGCGATCTGGTTTTTCCACAGCGGGATCGCGGTCATAATCGATGACTGGATTTTTTCCGCTAATGTCTGGTTTGTATTTTGAATCAGGCGGATTTGCGGCGCGCTTTGGATTGTGATCTGGCGGCTTAATTTCAAATCATGCAGCCGTTTTTCAAGGCGGTCGGTAAACTGGATCATATCATTGACTTCCTGAAATGCCATCTGATCCCCGGTTTCTTCCGCCTTCTTTTTCAGTTCGGGAATCGTCCTGGTCTGCAGTTCCTCAACTTTTAATTCCCCGGCCGCAATATAAATGTTGAGAGCATGGAAGTAATCCTTATTCTTTTCATAAAGCTGCTCAAGCATTTGGATGTCTTTCAGCAGCGTTTTTTTGGATAGGTCGAGTTTGACACTGATACGGTCAATCTGTGCACTTGTTTTCTGGTATTTGGATAGTATTTCCTGGACCGAATTGGAGATTTTCCCGAACATGCGCGAGAAAAAGTTTTTCTTTTCGGGCGCCAGTTCTTCCGGGTTAACCTGATCCAGCTTGCGCATCAAATCATTTAAAATATCGCCAATTTCACCAATATCCTTCTTTTGCACCTGATCGAGCATCGTGTGCGAAAAGTTGAGCAGCTTGGATTGTGCCTGCGTGCCGTATAGAATCACAGCCTGATGGTTGGCCGGGTCAATTTGTTTAGCGAGTTCATACGCTTTCTGGCGGTTTTCTTCCGGAAGCATGTCCACCAGCCGGGCTGGTTTCCGGCTGCCGGCATTCTGCACGCTGCTGTTTGCCTGCTCTTCTGCAAGTTCCCGGCCGCCAAAAGGGTCGGCAAGCAAATCGTCAAGTTCACCGCTTGTTTCCTGCCACAGCGGTTCTTTTGCTTCTGTCATTTCTTAACACTCCTTTCATTTTGGAGAGGGGGGTTGCGCTTTAGCGAATGTTTTGCATAAGCCAGTTCAAAGTCAAGTTCATCGATGTCAGTGGAGAGCATATGGTATAAATCTTTCTCCGTTTCATGGCTCAATTGTTTTAATGTTTCAGTGGTAGCCTCGATGCTGTCCTCGATTTCTTTATTTTTAACCGGCTGCGTATTCAGGAGCGCAAATTTTTCCGCGAGTTCCACCATCGAATCCAAATGGTAGAAATAAAAAGATTCTGCCTGGTAAAAGCGTTTTGGCTCCTTCTTCACAAGGGCATGAATTTTTTTGATTACTTTATTCATATCATAAAAGAGCTTGAAAGTTCCAATTTTGCGGACGGAAAAAAACGTTTTTTGCAGGCGTTTGATTTTTGGTTCCGCTTCCTTCAAGTTTTTACGGATATAGGCATAATCCTGTTTGGACAGCTGCTGCTCTTTCAGGAAACTTCTCAGCATCCGCCATTTGATGAAACGGTTGATCAAAAATCCGCCTGCAAGCGATACAAAAAGTGACAACCAAAACAATTGGTGGAAACTGAAATAAACCAGGGCCCATAGCAAGACCATGCAGGGAATTGTGATTGTGGTACGGATGAATGTGTCAAAAAAAGATTTCATACATGGACACTCCTGTCTGTCAATCGAAAGTGAGACATCTGTTACTTGACGAAAAGATAAGGCGGAAAGGATTCAAAAAGGGCAGGCATAAACGATACCTTTACTGATACTATACCAAAGTTTGCATCAGTTTTTAAAGGCGAGTTCTGTCAATCATCATTTTTTTTAAACCATCTCCAGTGTATAATGATAGAAACGAATGAATTTAAGTGAAGAAAGGTGGCGGATCTGCCTGTAAATCCGTGTACACAACAGCAGGGCGGCGTCTATGAAAGCAGCCGCGCGCAGGCTTTGCAGGCAGGAAAAAATGGCGAAAAAGAAACAGGTGCGGTCTAAAAGCGGGAAACGTGAAGAAAAATTACGTTTGCAGGATGCACTCGGGTCTGATGTTTTGGCGAAACTGAAACAGGCCAAACAGGAATTGGCCACGGCCGAGGAGAAGAAGAAAAAAGCGGAAGCAGAAAAGAAAAGGGAAGAAAGAAGGCAGCGGGACAAAAATAAATCGTTTGCTGAACTGCTGGATGAGTCGCCAATGGATTGGCATAAATACAAATAATGTCCCGGCCGGGCGCAGATATAAAAGCACGGGCAGCCTGCGAAAGAGCAGCTGCCCGTGCTTTTATTTTCTGTGCAATTTCCATTTGTTAAATTCAAGAAACTCGCGAAACTCTTCTTTAGACACGCCGGAATTCATGGCTTCTATTACAAGCTGCTCCCATTCGGCATCCAGTTCAGCCGTTGTTTCATCTATTTTATCATGGAGTAAAGTATTCACCGGCACTCCGAGTACTTGCGAAATTTTTTCGAGAAACTGAATAGATGGATTAGATTGGATATTGCGTTCAATCGAGCTCAGATAAGATTTTGCCACTCCTGCCTTTTCGGCTAATTCAGATAAAGACAATTCCTTCTGCAGGCGGTAGCTTTTAATTCGATCTCCAATCATGCAGTTCACCTACCTCCGTTATATTATAACATATAACGGAGCGTGTGTTTGATATACAGAACAAAAGGGGCACAAAGAATCAGAAGCTTGTTCCGTGCCCTGTTAAGCCCTGTAATTTGCTGAATCTTTTTTTCTTAAAAACGATTGGACCTCAGAAACCGTAAGCCCTTTCTCTTTTGCCAAACTGATCAAATCGACCCATTCTTTGTCCAGTGGTTTATTTGAATGATGGATATTTTCCCCCATTAACATCCCCCTACATATATCTTATTCCATCCAGCCGTATGCGCTCATACTTTCGGCCTGCAGCTTTTTTTTGCCCTCTTTTTCAAAAGGTCTGCCTGTACCTGTATTTCTCCCTGAATACCTGAAGGCCTATCATGAGTATAGATATTTTTTCCTAGTAGGGGTGGTGAAACTTGTCGAGTGTTCTTGAACTTTATTCCGACAAAATGATCTCTTTTCTTTTCCGAAAAATGAAAAGGGTATCAGGATTTCATTATTTCTTTCCTTTATTTGGGATTTCGACAGACAGAGGTGTCGGTTGTAAAAGAAAATTGTAGAAAATACGGGCGTAAAAGTTTTTCTTCCGGGCTGGGGGAGTCATAAACGTCCGGATATCGTACAAAGCAAAGAACGGCATGTCCGTTCTTTGCTTTGCAGCGGGGAAAGGTCAACGATGTGACTGGTAGGTATTTTGTTTCGTGATAGAAGACAACCGCGTGAGTTCACGGCTGCTTAACGGCCTGGCCTGAACCGCTTTTGCATTGGCGCGGACCTGCGCGGGCGAGCTGGCGCCGGCAACCACGGCGGCAACAGGGGCATGTGCAAGATTAAACTGGAGAGCGAGTTCCAGAATTGTCCGGGCTCCGCCTGATGTCATGTCTTTTATTTCTCCTAAAAGTTTTTCAAGTTCTTCATAGGAATAGTCAAGAAAACCGCTGCCCGGCACTTTCGCCAGCATTTTTTCGCTTAAAATTCCTTTGGCAACAGGCCCTCTTGTGACCATACTGATCTGGTTATCTGCCAGCAGGTCCATCACCGACTCTTCCGGGCGGCGGTCCAATAAACTATACTGCATCATGACGCTTGTGATATGGGATCGCTTTACATACGCCCGGATCACATTCGGGCGGATCGATGAAATCCCGTAGTGGCGGATGATGCCTTCTGATTTTAATTCTTCAAAAGCTTCAATTGTTTCATCAATTGGATCATCCAAAGTGCCGCCGTGCAATTGGTAAAGATCGATATAATCGGTACCCAGCCGCTTTAAACTTTGTTTTGCAGCCTCTTTCATATAGGCTTTCGATGCGTCCCAATGCCACCCTTGGCCGTCATCATCCCAGCGGTTCCCGGCTTTTGATGCGATGATGACTTTTTCTCGCACCGGCTGCAGGGCCTTCCCGACTATTTCTTCATTTACCCCGTGATCGTAAAGATCGGCGGTATCAAAATAATTGATGCCTTCTTCAAGGGCCGTTTCGATGATCGCCCTTGCGTTTTTTTCATCTGTTCCGATTGACATACAGCCGAGGCCGAGTTTTGATACATAAAGATCGGAAGTGCCTAAGCGGTTTTTTTCCATATTCAACTCCCCTTTTTTCTTCTATTGTAACGGGAAGAGGGGAAGAAAACAAAAAAGAAGTTATGCACCGGCTTTTTTAATCCATTCGGCTACAGTCGTAAACTCGCGGCTGTATTTTTTCAGCTGTTCACGGATTTCCCAGGCTTTCCCTTTCATGATGATGCCTTTTTGATGGACAATAATCGTCAAATGATTCCCTCCCGGTTTCGGCATACCGATAACGAAGTCTGTTTGTGCTAATATATATGAGAGAGATTTCGATTAAGAACAAGGAGATTAGGACATGCATAAATTTGAAGAAAAGACTTTAAAGACAGAAGAAATTTTTAACGGCAAGATTGTGCATCTCAAGGTGCTGGATGTCAAACTGCCGGACGGAAAAACGTCCAAGCGCGAAGTTATTTACCATCCCGGTGCAGTTGCGGTGCTTGCTGTTACTAAGGAAAATAAAATTGTGCTTGTCGAGCAGTACCGGAAAGCGGCGGAACGTGCCTTGATTGAGATACCGGCGGGAAAACTGGAACCGGGGGAAGAGCCGGTAAAAGCAGCGCTCCGCGAACTGGAGGAAGAGACGGGGTATGCGTGCGAAAAACTGGAACCTGTTACCGCTTTTTATACATCGCCCGGCTTCGCCGATGAGTGGATCCATCTGTACCTGGCTACAGGCCTTGAAAAATTGGCGAACCCGAAAGCAACGGATGACGATGAATTTGTTGAAATTACGGAATTCACAAGGGAAGAAACGAGGCAGTTATTGGCGTCCGGAAAAATATGCGATGCCAAAACACTGATTGCGATCCAGCACTGGCTCATGACAGAGGCGCAAAAATGAGTTTGCAGCGATTTTTTGCGGATCTTCATATCCACATCGGCCGTACCCGTACAGGCAAGGCAGTGAAAATTACGGGGTCTCGCACGTTAACTTTGTCAAATATTTTACAGGCTGCCAAACAGCCGAAGGGATTGGATATTGTCGGCGTTATTGACTGCCACTCACCCGAAGTCATTTTGGAATTGAAAACGCTGGTTGATACAGGGGATTTGGTGCCGCTTACGGCGGGCGGTTTCCGGTATCAGGATAAAGTGACGCTGATTCCGGGGGTAGAGGTGGAAGTCAACGATGCACATTGCCTTGGCCCGATCCATGTGCTTGGCTATTTTCCAACGCTGGAAGCGCTTGTGGCATTTTCCCGGTGGTATGCCGCAAAAGTGTCGAATCTGCATTTGAGCACGCAGCGGATCCGGGCATCTGCTTCCGAACTGCAGGAAAAAGTAAAAGCACTGTCCGGGATGTTTATTCCCGCCCATGTCTTTACGCCTTTTAAAAGTCTTTACGGAAAAGGCGTCCATCGTTCGCTCACAGAAGTACTTGATCCGGACCTGATCGATGCCGTTGAATTAGGCTTAAGCTCAGACACCTCGATGGCAGACCGGATCGGAGAACTGCACCGCTATACTTTCACCACCAATTCGGATGCGCATTCGCTCGCAAAAATCGCAAGGGAGTACCAGGCACTGCAGCTTAAAGCCCCCGATTTCGATTCTGTGTTACAAGCGTTCCATGGCTGCGGGGATCAAAAAGTCCTCGCCAATTACGGGTTAAATCCTTTGCTTGGCAAGTACTACACCACGACCTGCGCAAAGTGCCGGATGCCTGCCGGTGAGGAAAGATGCCTGCACTGCGGTTCAACGCAAAAGGTAAAAGGTGTTTCAGAAAGAATAACGGAACTGGCCGATGCTGTGCCGCTTGCAACGCGTCCGCCTTATATCCACCAGGTGCCGCTTGAATTTTTGCCGGGGCTCGGGCCGAAAACCATGGCCGGACTTCTCGACCATTTCGGAACGGAAATGGATATTTTGCACCGGGTACCGGCGGCTGCGCTTGCAGAAGTCGTGAAACCGGAACTGGCTGATATGATCGTGAAAGCGCGGGAAGGCACACTTCAGCTTGAATCAGGCGGAGGCGGGAAATACGGCAGGGTAAAAAATGGGCAGATGGGCTAATATGCGGCCGGGGGACCGCCCCCTGGCTGCAGTGATAAGAAAAAACGTTTAAACTGAAAAACTTATCGCCTGCAAGTGATTTCCGGCAGAAACCCTGTTTTTCGCAAAAATATTAAAAGCATAAAAAGCTTCCCTGCGCCATAAATTGTCCATAGAGATGATTTATGATCCAGGGGGGAAATCCATGCGGAAATTAAACGAGCCAGCTAATCCAATCAGTCGCCATATCCAAGAAAACTCCTCTATCTATTCTTTTATTATTGTACTCTTTTTGATGGGCGTCATATTTGGGGCAATTATTGTGAACAGCTTGTCCATTGCCCAAAAAGAAGATTTATTCTTTTACTTGAAACAGTTTTTCGGACAAGTGTCGGCCGGTAAAGTTGCTGCCGCTGAAGATTTGTTCCGGTCCAGCTTTTTTCACAATATGAAATTTCTCGGGCTGATCTGGGTGCTTGGCATTTCCATTATCGGCCTGCCGCTGATTTTGATCCTGCTATTTTTAAAGGGGCTGGTTGTCGGATTTTCAATTGGGTTTTTGGTCAACCAGATGGGCTGGAACGGATTTTTGCTGTCATTTGCCACCGTCCTGCCGCAAAACCTGCTGATTATTCCCGTATTCATCTTTACTTCCGTCATGGCGGTGATGTTTTCCTTAAATTTAATCCGTAAAATTTTTATGAAGCAAAACGTTCATTTTGCGTTTTTCCAGCTGTTCATGAAGTACTGCATGGCCCTTGTTGCTGCCTTTCTGATCGCCCTTATGGCTGCAGGCATCGAAGCGTATATTTCTCCTGAATTAATGCAAACTGTGATGAAAATCATAAATGAATAATCATTCCTTAATAGTAATCATTATATTTAATAGTTTATAATCATTTCATTTTGATTATTTCCCTTAATCTGCTATAATGTCATAGACAGCGGCAAGGGGGAGAAAAAATGGAAGAAGCTCGCATAGAGAGAATAAAAAAACAATTACACTCGGCCAGCTACAAGTTGACACCACAACGGGAAGCGACAGTGCGTGTTTTGCTGGAGCATGAGACAGACCACTTGAGTGCGGAAGATGTTTACCTCCTTGTAAAAGAAAAGTCTCCGGAGATCGGGCTTGCCACCGTCTACCGCACACTGGAATTATTAACGGAACTTAAAGTTGTCGATAAAATCAATTTTGGCGATGGAGTATACCGTTATGATCTCAGGCAAGAGGGCGCTGCGCATTTCCATCATCATCTTGTCTGTATTGAATGCGGCGCTGTGGATGAAATTCAGGAAGATTTACTGGAGAACGTTGAGAAAATTGTCGAGACCCGCTGGAATTTTATGATAAAGGATCATCGCCTGACTTTTCACGGGATCTGCCACAGGTGCCAGGCAAAGGAAAAAGAAGCCCGGAAAAAAGAAAATACGGATGAAAAATAAACAAGCCTTTTCAATCAGGAAAAGGTTTTTATTATTCGCAAACCTGCCTGAAGGTTATTCTAATCTCAGACGGGCAGGATGGAAATTTTACTTGATTTCGGAAAAAATGTATAAAACGGCAAAAGTCTGTCATAGCTTGTATTAGGACAATACGGGAAAGGACGGGCGGACAATGCCGTGGTTTAAAATGATGCTGCATGCACTTAAAATCTTTATTCTGTTTTCGGGTTTCACACTGCTTTTTTACTTTGCTATTATGTGGGTGAATCAGGAATATGAAAGCTACCACCGCTATCAAAAACCAAAGGGGGCTGCAGTGAAAGTGAGTGCAGAGTCGCCGGAACAGCCGGCATGGGTACAGCGCCTGCTGCTCTTTTATTTGGACGGGGAGTAATGAAAATGGAAGATCAATTGAAAGACTTTATGCATTTTATGGTTGTTGAAAAAGGGCTGGCGGACAATACGGTCAAATCGTATGAGCGTGACCTGCACAGTTATATCCGGTACATGCAGAAAGTGGAGCAGCTCGGTTCTTTAAATGATGTGACGCGTGTCCATATCCTCCACTTTTTGAATTTTTTAAAGACACAAGGTAAATCATCGAAAACGATCGCACGCCATATTGCTTCCATCCGTTCTTTTCACCAGTTTCTTCTGAGGGATAAGGCAACGGACCAGGATCCGACCGTCCATATTGAAACGCCGCGCCCGGAAAGAAGCCTGCCGAAAGTTTTAACGATCCAGGAAGTCGAAGCGTTGCTTGCCGCGCCGAAAGGGGACACACCTCTCCATATGCGTGACCAGGCGATGCTCGAAATGCTGTATGCGACCGGGATGCGGGTTAGTGAATTGATCCAGCTGAATTTAGATAGCCTTCACTTGACTATGGGATTTATCCAGTGCATCGGCAAAGGCGACAAAGAAAGGATTATCCCGATCGGCAGGACAGCCGCCAGCTCGGTTGAACGCTACATAAAAGACGGGCGCCCAAAACTGATATCCGCGCAGCACAGGACGGATGCGCTGTTTTTGAACCACCACGGCCGCCGTTTGACGAGACAGGGGTTTTGGAAGATTTTAAAAGGGCTCGCGAAAAAGGCAAACATTGAAAAAGATATTACGCCGCATACGCTCAGGCATTCTTTTGCGACCCACCTGATCGAAAACGGCGCCGATTTAAGGGCGGTCCAGGAAATGCTCGGCCATGCCGATATTTCCACCACCCAGATCTACACCCATGTTTCAAAAACGAGATTAAAAGATGTATACGCAAAGTTCCACCCGAGGGCCTAGCACCGCTTTCTTAAAGTGGACGGAAATTTCCGTCCCGATGAAAACCGGTGCCCGGCCTTTTTTTTCTTTTTGAAAGAGACGAGAATAATGAAGAGATAGGCGCAAAGTCAATTCGGTGCCGCATTGCCTGAATACGGATCTTGCTTTTTAGCGGATTACAATGGTTTTGCACCGATAGCGGCCTGCATGATCCCTCTCCCAGGAGTGTTGTTGCTCCGGTTTTTTTGTTTTTTGCTTTCCTGCTTGTTTCGGTAATATGCCTCCAGTTGCTGTTCTTATTTTTCTAAAGGAAAACGCTGTATAAAAATCATGATGTTGGAAAAACTGGTTCTGTATATGCAGGAATTGAATCACCTTTTGATTCGTGGATGTTGCATGAAGGTTTTACTATTCTACAAGATGGAGGGTCATCATGAAGAAAATCGGAAGTCTCCTTATTTGTCTGATCTTTGCGGCCGCAGTTTTCCAGCCCCGTGCGGATGCCGCCGGGAAAAAGAATGAACTGGCTTCGAATGCCCGTTCAGCCATTTTGATTGAACGGGACACTGGCACGGTATTATACAGTAAAAACAGCCATGAAGAACTGCCGCCTGCCTCCATGACGAAAATTATGACGATGCTGTTAATCATGGAAGCACTTGATAAAGGCAGCATTAAAATGGACGAAAAAGTGCGGACCAGTGAGTATGCGGCATCAATGGGCGGATCGCAAATCTTCCTTGAACCGGGTGAAGAAATGACGGTTGAACAAATGCTGAAAGGGATCGCAATCGGATCGGCGAACGATGCGGCGGTCGCGATGGCGGAAAGGATCTCCGGCAGCGAAGAAGCATTTGTCGACCGCATGAATGAAAGAGCAAGGGAACTCGGGCTGAAAGACACCAAATTTGCAAATGTCACAGGGCTTCCTGTAAAAGGCCACTACAGTTCGTCCTACGATATGGCCATGATGGCGAAAGAACTTTTAAAACACGAGGAAGTCACGAAATTTACGGGCAAATATGAAGACTACTTACGGGAAGATACGGATAAAAAGTTCTGGCTTGTGAACACCAATAAGCTTGTCCGCTATTATCCGGGCGTGGACGGCTTAAAAACCGGCTTTACCAATGATGCGAAGTTTTGCCTGACTGCCACGGCCAAAAAAGACGGGATGCGGGTGATTGCTGTTGTATTTGGCGCACCGTCGACAAAAGACCGGAATGCCCAGGTAACGAAAATGCTCGACTTTGCCTTCAGCCAGTACATGACACATTCGCTTTATAAAAAAGGGGCCGTACTTGCTGAAGTAAAAGTCAGCAAAGGCAGCGCAAAACGGATCCGTGCCGTGACAACTGAGCCGGTTTCCGTCTTAACCAAAAAAGGCGAAAAATTATCGCGCATTAAGAAAACAGTAAAACTGAAGGAACATATAAAAGCGCCTGTAAAAAAAGGGGATCCGATCGGGACGCTGACCATCACGGAAGACGGAAAACAATTGGCAAAAACAACACTTGTTTCCAACCAATCCGTGAAGGAGGCCGGCTGGTGGCAGCTGTTCAAACGGACAATCGGCATGTTTGCCCGCTCAAACTAATGTCGAATGGGACCTATTTTTGTTGATTTCCTACTTCTTTTGTCAACAGGAAGGAAAATCGGGAACCAAAGTCGAATGACTCACTATTAAAAGCGAAGGAGGCTATTAATTGTGAGTCTAGCGATTGACTTGGAAGTGAAAAAAGATGTTTTATGTATCAGGCTTCAGGGGGAATTGGACCACCACACGGCTGAAGCGCTGCGCGAGAGCGTGACAAAGGCAATTGACCAGAACGGCATCCACCATCTTGTCCTGAACCTGGAACAGCTTTCCTTTATGGACAGCTCCGGTTTGGGCGTCATTTTGGGAAGATATAAGCAAATTAAACAGAAAAACGGGGAAATGGTCGTTTGCGCGATTTCTCCGGCCGTGAAGAGATTGTTTGAATTATCCGGCCTGTTTAAAATTATCCGCTTAGATAAATCCGAACAATATGCGCTCCACAGATTGGGGGTTGCCTGAATGAAAAATGAAATGCACCTGCAATTCACAGCGCTCAGCCAAAATGAATCCTTTGCCCGTATAACCGTTGCGGCTTTTATTGCACAGCTTGATCCGACACTTGACGAATTGACTGAAATTAAAACCGTTGTCTCAGAAGCGGTAACAAATGCGATCATCCACGGTTATGAAGGAAATCCGGAGGAGACTGTCTATTTGTCGGCGGCTATTGAAGAAGACGGGACAGTTGAACTGGTGATCCGCGACGAAGGCAAAGGCATTGAAGATGTGGAAGAAGCCCGCCAGCCCTTGTTTACAACAAAGCCTGAACTCGAAAGATCCGGGATGGGCTTTACCATTATGGAGAACTTTATGGACGATGTGGAAATCCAGTCACAACCAGAATCAGGCACCGTCGTTCGTCTAAAAAAGCATTTGGCCCTGAAAAATGCCTTATGCAATTAAGGAGTCGTGCCGATGGATGTAGAACTGAAAAAAGGCAAAAAACACACCTATTTAAAGGATGAAGAGGTCAAAGACTTAATCAGGCGCAGCCAAAGCGGGGAGCAGGCGGCACGCGATCTGATTGTTGAAAAAAATATGCGGCTGGTCTGGAGCGTTGTCCAGCGCTTTTTAAACCGCGGATACGAACCGGATGATTTATTCCAAATCGGCTGTATCGGCCTCCTAAAATCGGTGGATAAATTTGACTTATCCTACGATGTAAAATTCTCAACCTATGCGGTTCCCATGATCATCGGGGAGATTCAGCGTTTTTTGCGTGATGATGGTACCGTAAAAGTCAGCCGGTCTTTAAAAGAAACGGGCAACCGCATCCGGAAAGCACGTGATGAGTTAACGAAAAAGCACGGCAGGTCGCCCACCGTACTTGAGCTTTCCGAATGGCTCGGGATTACCGTTGAAGACGTTGTAATGGCGCAGGAAGCGGGAAAATCCCCTTCTTCCATCCATGAGACGGTTTATGAAAACGATGGCGACCCCATTACTTTGCTTGACCAGATTTCTGACCAGAATGACCAGAAATGGTTTGATAAAATCGCCTTGCAGGAAGCCATCAGGGGATTGGAAGAAAGGGAACGCCTGATCGTCTACCTCAGATATTACAAAGACCAGACCCAATCTGAAGTCGCCGACCGGCTTGGCATTTCCCAGGTCCAGGTTTCCCGGCTTGAGAAAAAAATATTGGAAGTCATGAAAGAGCGCATGGAGATGTAAAAAGCTATGCGCTTTTTTTGCGCGCAAAAATTCACCCCGAACGATCCATAACAGGGGCGGTTCATCCCCTTTGTTCCTCAAATCATTTCCCCTGTATGCATGAATTGCCCACATTACCGCATACTAACAACGACTAAGATATCGGCGGGGTGATTAAAATGGATGAAACGATATATTTGCGGCCGCGCCACCGGATCCGCGTAAAACCTGATAGTTTAATCCTTCTAACCCATATTGCACAAATCAATGCCCCCGGCCATTTGCAAGGCCTCCTTCCGCAAATTCCTATTTACCATCTTTCAAAAGCGGACCGGGAAACAGTTGTCATTGATTTAATGAAAATGATTACGGCGATAAAAAAACAAGTTCCGGCAGCTGAAATTTCGCCGGTCGGGCCTTCGCAAACCATCATTGAAATTGCCGGGCGGAAAAGGAAAGTGCCGTTCCTGTTATTTACATTGATATGGATCCTGCTTTTTCTCGGGTCAGCCCTTGCGATCATCAATTTTCATGTGGACGTGGGAATGCGGGCGGCCCAAGAGAAAATTTATTATATGATTACCGGTATTCATGACGACACGCCGCTGCTTTTTCAAATTCCATACTCTTTCGGGCTCGGGGCCGGGATGATCATTTTTTTTAACCATTTATTTAAAAAACGGTTTAATGAAGAGCCAAGCCCGCTTGAAGTGGAAATTTTTAATTACCAGCAGGATATCGACCGCTATATTTTGCTGAACGAAAACGAGGAGAACATCAAACACTTTGATGATGATCGTTAAAGATTTATTCGTGGTCCTGCTCGGCTTGGGCGGCGGGCTTGTCGCAGGATGCGGATTTGTAGCTTTTCTCACGGTACTGGGCATTGTACCGAGGCTGGTACAGCTGTCAAAAACAGCCCGGTTTATCCAATCCTATGAATGGTCTGTCGTATTAGGAGCGCTGGCGGGAACATGGGGCAGCCTGAGAAACCCGGCCGGGCAGTTTTCTCCCTTGCTTGCGGTACCTGCCGGCTTATTTTGCGGGGTTTTTGTCGGAATGCTTGCAGCGGCTTTAACAGAAGTCATTAATGTGATTCCAATTTTTGCAAAAAGAATCGGAATCGACGGCCAGCTGGCAAGCGCGCTGATGGCGATTGCCCTCGGGAAAATCATCGGATCCTTGTTCCAGTGGCTCTATTTTATAAATCTTTAAGAAAGGGGCGGATAAGCATGGATAATACGGGCAAGAAAAGGCCGATTCCGGACAACCCGGAAGTGTTGGAAACTTTTTTTAAAGAACATGTTGGTTTAGGCGTCAGCTATGACATCGGGGTAAGAAAGGTCCAAATTCTAAAAAAGGAGTTACAACTTTACTATCTTAACGGACTGGTGGATACCATGTCCATTATCCAAATTCTGAAAACACTCTTCGCGCTGAACAAAGGTGACCATCCTTCCAATAAAGCAGCATATGAGCTGATCCAAAATCAAATTGCCCATATGCAGGTCGAAACTGCCAAAACGCTTGATGAAATGGTGGACCGGGTTTTGTCAGGGCTGATTGCCATCGTTGTGGAAGGGGAAAATGAAGCGATTATCATTGATGTCCGCAATTATCCGGGAAGGACGCCGATGGAGCCGGATACAGAGAAAGTGGTAAGGGGATCACGCGATGGCTACGTGGAAAATATTGTCTTTAACACGGCTTTAACACGCAGGCGCATCCGTGACGAGCGCCTCCGGTTTGAAATGATGAAGGTGGGGGAACGCTCGAAAACAGATGTATCCATTGCCTATATTGATGGTGTTGCTGATCCGGAATTAATCGAAACGGTCAGGCGGGAGATCAAAGCGATAGATACTGACGGCATTACGATGGCGGACAAAACGGTCGAAGAATTTCTGCAAAAACAGGGGTTTAATCCATTTCCGCTGATCCGTTATACTGAGCGTGCAGATGTCGGCGCCGCCCACCTGCTTGAAGGCCATGTATTGATTTTTGTGGATACATCGCCAAGCGTGATGATCACCCCGACCACTGTTTTCCACCATATGCAGCATGCGGAAGAATACCGGCAGGCCGCAGCCGTCGGGACATTTATCCGCTGGGTACGATTTTTGGGGATTTTTACATCCATTTTTCTGCTGCCGCTCTGGTATTTGGTTTCGGTTGACACAGCATTGCTGCCGGACAAGCTGGAATATATCGGCCCCAATAAAGAATCCCACATCCCGCTTATTCTCCAGCTTTTGATTGCCGATCTCGGCGTTGAATTTATGCGGATTGCCGCGATCCATACACCGACGCCGCTGGCCACTGCGATGGGCTTGATTGCGGCCGTTATGGTGGGGGAAATTGCCGTCGAAGTCGGGCTGTTTGTATCAGAAGTGATTCTTTACGTATCAGCAGCAGCCATTGGCACATTTGTAACGCCAAGCTATGAATTAAGCGTTGCCAATAAGATCGCACGTGTTACGCTGTTGATTGCCGTCGGATTTTTTCAGGTGAAGGGATTTGTCATCGGCAGCACGGTGTTCCTTTTATTTCTGGTGTCCATCCGTTCATTAAATACCCCCTATTTCTGGCCGTTCATTCCGTTCAACCCAATGGCGTTTTTGCAAATCATCTTCAGAAGGCCGGTGCCGGGTTCGAAACTGCGGCCGAGCATCGTTCATCCCGGTGACCGGTTCAGGCAGCCGCCCGATGCATAAACTATTGCGGAAATCGCATTTTTATGATAAGTTTAGCATAATTTGATAGAAGATTAAGGCCGGCCCCTGGTGAAAAGATGGCCAGCCCGGTAAAAAGATAGACAGTTTCAATCACGGGCTGTCTATACTTCTTTTCGGCTGCTGCACGGCTTATTGATTCAGGGAAAAGCGAAAGGAATTTATTGTGAACGGTGGGGTTGAAACAATGATTGAATACGGAACGATGAAAGTAAATGGCAAGGGGCATTTGGAAATCGGCGGCGTCGATACGGTTGACCTGGCTGCCCGGTTTGGGACGCCCCTTTATGTATATGATATTGCTTTAATACGGCAGCGGGCCAGAGCATTTAAAGAAACGTTTCAAACGCTTGGGGTAACGGCGCAGGTGGCATATGCCAGCAAAGCTTTTTCGTCCATTGCCATGCTGCAGATTGCGAATGAAGAAGGTTTATCCCTCGATGTGGTTTCAGGCGGGGAACTGTATACGGCCCTGGCTGCTGAATTTCCAGTTGAAAAGATTCATTTTCATGGCAATAATAAAAGCCGCGAAGAACTGGAAATGGCTTTGGATGCAAATATTGGCTGTATCGTTGTCGATAATTTTTATGAACTGGACATGCTGGAAAGGCTGTGCCGCAGCAGAAAGTGCAAAGTGCCGGTTTTATTGCGGGTAACGCCCGGGATAGAGGCACACACGCATGATTATATATTAACGGGCCAGGAAGATTCAAAATTCGGCTTTGGCCTCCAGAATGGGCAGGCTGAAGCCGCACTCAAACAAGCCTTGCAGTCAAATTCTTTTGAACTTCTCGGTATGCACTGTCATATTGGGTCACAAATTTTCGAAACGACCGGTTTCGTTTTGGCGGTGCAAAAAATTATGGCAAAACTGGTGGAATGGAATCATAAATACCATTACTTCCCTGAGGTGCTGAATTTAGGGGGCGGGTTTGGCATCCGCTATACAAACGAAGACCATCCGCTTCCACCCGGTTATTATGTTGAAGAGATTGTAAAAGAAGTAAAAAAACAGGCCCGGGACAACGGCCTCAAGGTACCTGAAATCTGGATTGAGCCTGGACGCTCACTTGTCGGAGAAGCCGGAACGACATTATATTCTGTCGGATCAAGCAAAGAAGTGCCGAATGTCAGAAAATACCTGGCTGTAGACGGCGGCATGAGCGATAATATCCGCCCTGCGCTTTATGATGCCAAATATGAAGCTGTATTTGCCAACCGCCCGCTGGAAAAATGTGAAGAAACCGTGTCAATTGCCGGGAAATGCTGCGAATCCGGGGACATGCTGATATGGGATTTGCCTGTCCCGAAGCCCGAAAGTGATGATTTGCTTGCTGTATTCTGTACCGGCGCTTACGGCTACTCGATGGCCAACAATTATAACCGGATCCCGCGCCCGCCGGTGGTTTTTGTCGAAAGCGGCAGGGCAGAACTTGTCGTCAAACGGGAAACTTATGCCGACTTAATCCGAAATGATATCCGCCTCCGTGTATCCCTGACTTAAGATGCCATGCTTGTTTTTCTGCCATGCATATGGTAAATATGAAGTTGGGTATTTTCCTGTTTACATTCTCTAAAATAAGAATATACTAATAAGTAAAGCGTTTTGAATTAAAACGGATAACATGACGAGGGATATATATGCTAATTCGGTATAAAAAATCATTTGATAAGATCGCAATGGGTCTTTTATCGTTTATGCCAGATGAAAAAGATTTAAAAAAACTCCAGCAAACGAAAAATTTGTATGAAACAGAAGAAAACTGGCAGCTTTTTCTTTGGAAGGAAGATGATGATATCATTGGCCTGATCGGGGTCGTGGTAAACGATGACCGTGTCGAAATCCAGCATATTTCTGTTAATCCATCCTATCGGGACCAGGGGATCGGGAAAAGCATGGTCAAGGCATTGAAACAACTGTATGAAGAAAAAGAAGTGATTCCGAACAAATACATTGTCGATTTTTTTCATAAGTGCAATGAAAAAGAAGACCGGTCATGATCAGGTCTTCTTTTTGCAGACATGATTTTCTTTAAAAAGCGGGAATCATCAGCCAATATAAAGGAACCCCGGTTTTTTCCGGAGTTCCTTTACGGTGGTTACCAGATATAGGCACTGCCGACAATAATCAACAAAATAAAAAGCACAACGATCAAAGCAAAGCCGCTGCCGTAAGCAAATCCGTCTGACATGAGAAACCCTCCCTCAACATTCATTTCATGGTATACTATGTAGACGCCCCCGCTGTTGTATGGGCCTGTGCCTATCCCGGCGGATGCGTTTTGTTTGCATGCCTGTATTGGAAAATGAGTGCTGCTGGAAAAGGAACGGTGTAAGGATTTTATGGAATATAAGGTGAAAATAGATGCGTTTGAAGGCCCGCTTGATCTTCTGCTGCATCTGATCAATCAGCTGGAAATTGATATATATGATATCCCGATGGCTGACATCACAGAGCAGTACCTGGATTATATACATATGATGAAAACGTTGGAACTGAATGTTGCCAGTGAGTATTTGGTAATGGCCGCCACTTTGCTGGCAATCAAAAGTAAAATGCTGCTTCCAAAGCAGGAAACAGAACCGCCCGGGGATGAACTGGATAATGAAGAAGATCCGCGTGATGACCTTGTCGGAAAATTACTGGAATATAAGAAATACAAGGAAGCAGCCCGGGAACTGAAACAACTGGAAAACAACCGCAGCGACATGTTCACAAAACCTCCAAGTGATTTGTCGGAATTTGCCAGCGATATGAATGTAAAAAAAATACCCGCCGATGTGACGATTTATGATATGATCGGCGCATTAAATAAATTGCTGCGCAGAAAAAAATTGCAAAAACCGCTCTCAACGAAAATTACTAGGCAGGAGTTTTCCATCGAAGAGAGAATGGAAGAAGTATTAAATGCCCTGCCGGAAACTCCGGATAGAAAAAGATTCAGCGACTTATTTCCTTTTCAAGATAAAGAATATATCGTCGTCACTTTTTTAGCGATCCTGGAATTGATCAAAAGGCATGAAATCATCGCAGAGCAGGAGAAAAATTTCGGCGAGATCATGGTTGCAAGAAAAGGAGAGAACCGTTAGTGGAGATGATGAATGGGAAGGGGATCCTGGAGAGCCTGTTGTTTGTCGCAGGCGATGAGGGCTTGTCATTAAAGCAGATTACACATGTGATGGAAATAGAAGAATCTGAGGCTGCTGAAATGATTGAAAGTTTAAAGGAAAGTTATGAAAAAGATCCTGATCGGGGAATTATGATGATTGAACTTGCCGGCACCTATCAGCTGGCAACGAAAAAAGAAAACGCGGCCTATCTAAAAAAACTTGTTGAATCGCCGAATACAAATACACTGTCACAGGCCGCGCTGGAGACGCTGGCCATTATTTCTTATAAACAGCCGATTACGAGGATTGAAATAGAAGAAATCCGCGGCGTTAAAACCGAACGCCCGCTGCAAACGCTGATGTCCAAGGGCCTGATCCGGGAAGTCGGCAGGCAAAACGGCGCGGGACGGGCGATTCTTTACGGAACGACAAAAGAATTTCTGGATCATTTCGGCTTAAAGGATTTAAAAGAACTGCCGCCGTTTCCCGAACCGCTGGAAGATGACTTTCCTGAAGAAGAAGCGGATTTGTTTTTTGAAAAATTTAATGAAGAAAAGGATTGAAATCATGTTTCAATCTGCCAACAGGTTTGCAAGCGTTCCGGCTGCAGGCCTTTTTTAATGGTGTTTTTTTATTCTTATGCTGCCGGTTCATGCATAGACTTGTACAAAAGAAAATTGTCCAGCAAAGCTGAAGAAAAAGGAGCTTTTTTATGAAACGACTATTCCTTTATGCAGTGGCGGGATTTGTGTTTTTTGCAGCCCTGCCCTCTTATCCGGCAAAGGCCGCGGATTTATCGGTGCAAGCCGGAAGCGCGATATTAATGGATCAGGATACAGGGAGGATTTTATACGAGAAAAACGCGTATGAACCGCGCAGCATTGCTTCGATCACCAAAATTATGACGGCCATCCTCGCGATTGAATCCGGAAAAATGGATCAGAATGTAGCCGTGACGAGCCGCGCGATTCGTACGGAAGGCTCGTCCTTGTATTTAAGGGCGGGAGATGAATGGAAACTGAAAGATCTCGTGTACGGATTAATGCTGAGATCCGGCAATGATGCCGCGAATGTCATTGCCGAAAGCGTTGGCGGCAGCATTGAAGGATTTGTTTTTATGATGAATGAAAAAGCAAAGGAACTGGGGATGGTGAATACGCATTTCGCCAATCCGAGCGGGCTCGAGGATCCGGACGGGGAGCATTATTCCACCGCTTACGATATGGCCATTTTAACCCGCTATGCCATGCAAAATAAAACGTATCAAAAAATTACCGGCACAAAATTTTACAAAGGCTGGCGCAACAAAAACCGGCTTCTCACCGAGAAATACAAGTATAGTACAGGCGGAAAAACAGGGTTTACAAAAGCGGCGCGGCGTACACTTGTATCAACGGCAGCAAAAAACGGGGAACATCTGATTGCTGTCACGTTAAATGATGCAAATGACTGGGATGACCATATTGCCATGTTTGAATACGGGTTCAGCCATTACGGAAAAAAGTTAATTGCTGAAAAAGGAAAAATTGATGCAGTGACCCATCCATACTTAAAAAATCATGTCTACCTCAAACACGATATCACCTATCCGCTGTCAAAAGACGAAACAGATGCGGTTAAAGTCAAATATAGCGTAGTGAAACCGGAGAAAAATTGGGAAAAACAGGAAAATATCCCTCCTGTTGTCGGGAAAGCCGTGGTCTACCTGAATCGCCAGGTTATCCGCAGCACCCCGATTTATTATAGCCGGAAACCGGTTCCAGAAAAGAAAACGTGGATACAACTGTATAAAAAAGCACTGTTTATCCAACTGGGGATGAGACAGCATGGTTAACTACATTTGGGTCGGTATGGCAATCATCGGGCTGGTGTTTGCGGCGGTAAACGGCAGAATGAAGGAGGTAAATGAAGCGATTTTCCATGCCGCTAATGAAGCAGTAACCATCAGCATCGGTCTCATCAGCGTCCTTGTATTCTGGCTGGGGATGATGAAAATCGCGGAAGCATCCGGGCTGCTTGAAAAGCTTTCGCATTTATTCCGCCCGCTTATTACCAAACTGTTTCCCGAGGTTCCGGAAAATCATCCGGCCATCGGTTATATTTTGTCAAATATGATTGCCAATATGTTCGGGCTCGGGAATGCGGCAACCCCGCTCGGCATCAAAGCAATGGAGCAGCTCTACGAATTGAACGGGCGGAAACGCGAGGCCAGCCGCTCAATGATTACATTCCTTGCCTTAAATACTTCAGGGCTGACGCTGATCCCGACAACGGTGATCGCCATCCGCATGAATTACAATTCCGCGTCCCCTACGGAAATTGTCGCGCCGACTTTAATTGCCACATTCGCCACAACCATCGCAGCGATCGTGATTGACAGATATTTTTACTACCGCAGGGCAAAACGCAGGAGGTGAAGCGGATATGCAGTGGATTTCGCTGATTTCCATCTGGATGATTCCGGCTATGATCGGGTTTATTTTAGTATACAGCACGTGGAAAAGAATTCCTTCCTACGAAGTTTTTGTGGAGGGCGGGAAAGAAGGAATTAAAATTGCTTTTTCCATCATTCCGTTTTTAGTCGGGATGCTGGTGGCTATCACGATTTTCAGGGCATCCGGCGCATTGGAGTTTTTTGTCGGTTTTTTAAAGCCGGTCTTAAGCGTGTTCGGGATCCCCCCGGAAGTCGTGCCGCTTGCCTTCATCCGCCCCATATCCGGCAATGCCGCGCTTGGTATGTTGAGCAGCCTGCTTGAAGCGCATCACCCTGATTCATTAATCGGCAGAATGGCTTCCGTCATCCAGGGCAGCACCGATACAACGCTGTATGTGATCACCGTTTATTTTGGGGCGGTCGGCATTAGAAAAATGGGGGATGCTTTAAAAGTCGGCCTGCTGGCTGATTTAGTCGGGATGGTGATTGCAATGGCGGTGGTGCTTTTATTATTTTGAAACGATATGAAAAATGGCGCCGGCCTGATAAGGCACTTATGAGACTTTCTTTGCTTTTTCTTTCGGGTATGTAATAATGCTAAAAGGAAGGCTTTGTAAAAACGAATATTGAGGTGTAACAGATGGAACGTTTACAAAAAGTAATCGCCCAGGCAGGCATTACTTCCCGGAGAAAAGCAGAACAATTAATTATAGAAGCAAAAGTGAAAGTGAACGGAGAACTGGTAACGGAGCTTGGCACAAAAGTTTCACCGTCCGATAAGATCGAAGTGGAAGGCATTCCAATCGAACGGGAAGAAAAAGTATATTACTTATTTTATAAGCCAAGAGGGGTGATTTCAGCTGTTGACGATGATAAAGGCAGAAAAGTGGTCACTGATTATTTTCAGGAAATCGCAGAAAGGGTGTATCCTGTCGGGCGCCTTGACTATGATACATCCGGCCTTCTATTGGTGACAAATGACGGCGAATTTGCCAATCTGCTGATGCACCCAAGTTTTGAAATTAAAAAAACATATGTGGCAAAAATTGCGGGCATCCCATCAAAACAGGAATTAAGAAAGCTTGAACAGGGGATCAAACTGGAAGACGGAATGACAGCGCCGGCAAGCGCAAAAATGCTCTCCCTCGATAAACGAAAGCAAAAATCGATTGTCGAGCTCACCATCCATGAAGGCAGAAACCGCCAAGTCCGGCGAATGTTTGAGGCAATCGGGTACAAGGTGCAGAAGTTAAGGCGGGAATCGTTCGGCACATTGAAACTGAAGGGAATGAACGCAGGTGAAAAAAGAGAATTAACGCCGCACGAAGTCAAACAATTGCGGGCGCTTGCGCAAAACGGTGAAAAAGGACTGCGGCAGTAGTAAGGCGGGAGGTGTCCGGCAAACGGCGCCTTCATTTTTCAATATCTATTTACAAAACTTTCAAAAATCAGTGAAAAAACGGGAGAAAATGTTATAATGTATGATAGTTATGTGACAGTTTGAAGACAGGGGGATAAGAAATGTCACAAACGAAACAAAAACGCCTGTGGATCCGGACGATTATTCTTGCGCTTTTACTGGCAGCAGTTGCGTATACACTGTATGCAAACCTGACGAAGGAGTCACGCGGAAAGCTGCAGGTTGGAGATCAGGCCCCTGATTTTGTGCTGAAAGATATGAAAGGCAAAAAGCATCAGCTGTCAGATTATAAAGGCCGGGGCGTTTTATTGAATTTCTGGGGAACATGGTGCGAACCCTGCAAAAAAGAAATGCCATATATGAATGAGCTATACAAAACCTACGATAAAAAGGGCGTGAAAATTCTCGCCGTCCATGTCAAGGATACCAAATTTCTTGTCGATGCTTTCGTGAAGCAGTACGGTTTGAATTTTCCGGTTCTGATCGATAAAACCGGTGATGTCCAAACGGCTTACAATATCGATCCGCTTCCCACGACGGTTTTAATCGGACCGGACGGGATTGTAAAAAAAATCGTCATCGGGAACCAGCAGCTGTCGAAAACAGACATTCAGGGTATGATGGAACTTATCAAACCATAACCGAGGAGAAATTTTATGAAAGAGATCAAATGCGAATGCGGCCATGTCAATCCGCCGGGCACTGTGCTGTGTGAAGCATGCGGCAAAGCGCTGACGGAAAAAGCGATGAATGAAAAGCTGCATGATATGCGGTATGAGGGGAGCGCACGCCGGTCACAGACGTACAAAAAAACGGTGGTAGATAAGACCTGGAACTTTTTCTCTTCCGTAAAGACCGGTGTATGGCTGATCATCCTGACTTTGGCTGCCTCATCACTGGGGACGATTCTGCCGCAGCAGGATTATATCCCATCCAACGTTGACCCTGCCGCCTATTACCAGGAGCAGTACGGCTGGTTTGGCTGGCTGTGGTACAAACTCGGATTTGAAGACTTATACGGCTCATGGTGGTATTTGCTGCTGATCGCGCTGATCGGCGTTTCCCTTGTGATCTGCAGCCTGGACCGCTTTATACCGCTGCGGCGGGCTTTGTCCAACCAAAAAGCTTCGCGCCATGAAGGCTTTTTGAAACGGCAGCGCCTGTACCTGAAAACGGATACCGCGATGACGAAAGAAACCTATCTTCATCTCAAGGAGAAGCTTGCGTCCAGGCATTACAAAATCCGCGAAGAAAACGGGAATTTATTTGCGGAAAAGAACCGTTTTTCCCGCTGGGGCCCGTATGTCAACCATATCGGGTTAATCATTTTTCTGCTTGGCTGCATGCTGCGGTTTATCCCCGGCATGTATGTGGATGAACTGGTCTGGGTACGCGAAGGTGAAACAAAAGTCCTTCCCGGCACGAACGAACAGTATGCGATCAAAAATAAAAAATTTACGCTTCAGGTTTACGGCAAAAAGGACAATCAAAATTTTAAGGAGGCCTTAAACACAGCCGGCAAAGTCGCAAAAAATTTCCAGACCGATGTCGTGCTGTATAAACAGAATCCAAAACGCGTCTTGGGGGAAGAAAGGCCGCTTAAAAAAATACAATCCTACTCCATCCAAGTCAATAACCCCCTGAAATTCGGCCATTACGCCGTCTATCAAATGGACTATAAATTAGACGAATTCCAGGAAATGTCGTTCTTATTTGAGCACAAAAGAACCGGAAAGGTATACGGGACTGTAAAAATAGACTTAATCAACCCAAAAAGCGTATATCATCTCGGCCACGGTTATATGGTGAAACTATTAGGCTATTACCCTTCTTTTACAGGCTTTGCGAAAAGTGGGGAACCACAGACAGACTCTTATATTCCAAATAATCCCGCCTTCCTGTTCAGCTTAATTTCTCCGCAGCATCCAAAGGGCGAAAAAAGCTTTGTCGCAATTAAACAGACGGTGGAACCGCTTGGAAAGAACGAGTATAAACTGGCTTTTGCCGGTCTTAAAACGCGGAATGTTTCAGCACTTGCCGTCCGCAAAGACATGACACTCTGGATCCTTGCCATTGGCGGCGCTATTTTTATGATCGGCGTCATTCAGGGAGCGTACTGGAACCACCGCCGTTTTTGGCTGAAACGTTCCGAGTCGGGCATTCTGGCGGCTGCCCACACCAATAAAAACTGGTACGGCCTGAAAAAGGAAATGCAGCTGGTACTGGACGGTACGGGTATGCCGGCTCTCGCCGACCAGCAGGAGAAAAAGAATCGCGGAGGCTGACTACTGATTCCTGCCGGCCGAAAATCGCGGCCCTGTCGCAGCGGTCATGTCATCGGAATGGAAACTGCCAGTCTAATAGGATTAAGGAGGGGGAAAAATGGAGAATCTGGTTACTGTAAGCAGCCAATTGTTATTTGCCGCTTTTATGCTTTATCTCGCCGGGACGCTGTTGTTTGGCGGCGCCATCCGTTCTCCGGGAAAAACGGGCGGCGCAGCAGGAGGCAGCCGGCGCTGGGGGAATCTCGCCATCACGATAACGATGGCAGGATTTATTTGCCAATTGGGCTACTTTGTTACAAGGTGGGTGGCTTCCGGGCACGCCCCGGTGAGTAATTTGTTTGAATTCACTACTTTTTTTGGTATGATGCTTGTTGGAGCGTTTATGGTTTTGTATTTTATCTACCGGACGGCAGTACTCGGCCTGTTTGCCTTGCCGGTAGCCTTACTGATCATTGCCTTTGCCAGCATGTTCCCGACTGAGATCAATCCGCTTGTCCCGTCTTTAAGAAGTTATTGGCTGCAGATTCACGTCACGACAGCGGCAGCGGGGGAAGCGATTTTGGCGGTCAGCTTTGCGGCGGGCCTGATTTATCTCGTTAAAATGGTGGATCAGCAGCGATCAAGTAAACAGACTTTTTGGCTCGAATTTGTTATGCTTTGTTTAATCTGTATGTTGGGTTTTATCGTCGTATCTTCTCTTTTCAGCGCTTTAAAATACGAGGCAGCCTTTAACTGGGTGGATAAAAGCGGGACGGCGAATACAGGTGCCAGCGCCCTCGTTTACCATTTGCCCGCCCTTGCCGGCCCGCATGAAGGCGAGCTTGCAACCGCTGGAAGGATGGAACCGTTGTTTTATGTTCCGGCCTATATAAATGCGGTGAAGCTCAATACGGTCATCTGGTCTGTTTTATCCGGCCTTATCCTGTATGTTCTGATCCGCCTGATTGCCAGAAAACGGATCGGTGCACTGCTCAAGCCGCTCACGAAAAATATGGACGCGGATTTAATCGATGAAATCAGTTACCGTTCTGTCCTGATCGGTTTTCCGGTCTTTACGCTGGGGGCATTGATTTTTGCGATGATATGGGCACAGGTGGCCTGGAGCAGGTTCTGGGGCTGGGATCCGAAAGAAGTGTGGGCATTAATTACCTGGCTGTTTTATGCAGCATTTCTTCATCTGCGGCTGTCAAAGGGCTGGCACGGCGAAAAATCCGCGTGGCTGGCAGTAGTTGGCTTTGCGATTATTTTATTTAATTTGATTGCCGTTAACCTGGTGATTGCGGGATTGCATTCGTATGCGTAATTTCAATTGCGGGCAGCCTTCACATTTGGTGCAGGTTGCCTCCGCATTTAAACATATGGCAGGCATTTGTCAAAAAATATGCCGGCCGGGAACAGAAAGGAAAAGGCCGCAAAACCGGCGGGCAATGTTTTAGGAGGAATATCCATGGATCAAGATGTAAAAATTTTAGTCGTTGACGATGAAGAAAGAATCCGGCGGCTGCTTAAAATGTATTTAGAGAGAGAAAATTATCTCATTGATGAGGCAGAAGATGGTGACACGGCATTACAGAAGGCACTGGAAAATGATTACAGCTGCATTCTGCTCGACATTATGATGCCCGGTAAGGACGGTATTGAGGTCTGCCAGGAGCTGCATGAGAAAAAAGCCACTCCGGTGATTATGCTGACAGCAAAAGGTGAAGAAGCAAACAGGGTGGAAGGGTTTGAAGTAGGCGCAGACGATTATATTGTCAAGCCTTTCAGCCCGCGGGAAGTAGTGCTGCGGGTCAAAGCGCTGCTGAGGCGGTCTTTGCAAACCAGCTTTTTAAGCACCGATACAAAGGCAAAGGATTTGGTTGTATTCCCGCATATTACAATTGACAATGATGCGCATCGCGTCACCGCAGACGGGAATGAAGTCAACTTAACCCCGAAAGAGTATGAATTATTATATTTTCTGGCCAAATCGCCGGATAAAGTGTTTGACCGTGAACAATTGCTGAAGGAAGTCTGGCATTATGAATTTTTCGGTGATTTGCGCACTGTTGATACCCATGTTAAGCGGCTCCGCGAAAAACTGAACAAAGTATCCGAAAACGCAGCAAAAATGATTGTGACCGTTTGGGGAGTGGGCTATAAATTCGAGGTAACGGCCGAATGAGGATCTGGAGGACGGTCGTCGGAAAACTTTGGATGACCATACTGTTTATGGTGGCTTTTGTTTTACTGATTCTGACGATTTTACTGCTGAAGTTTTTCGAAGACTACCATATCAATCAAATTGAACAGGATTTGTCAAATACAGCACAAAAGATCTCCAATATTATGGAAGAACACCCGGGTGATGCCATGGGGAAAGAAATTGCCCTTGGCGTACTGGATAAGCATGAAAAGGTAATGATCTTCTATCCCGATAAAGCGTACACTTATCCGGCCGGATCAAAAAGCTACAAAGGCATATCCTATCAGTCTATTCTAAAGGACAAGCAATTATCGAAAGTTTTTACGCAAAATAAAAAAGTAACAAAGGAATTGGTCCCGCCCAATGGTTCACCCCGGAACAAATACAATCATGTGATTGTTACAGCCGTTCCGCTACATACCGATAACGGAAAGCCCGGCGCCGTTTTTGTCTACCAGTCGCTGGAAGTCTTAAAAGAGACATCTGAGCAAACAACAAAACTCATTCTGCTGGCAGCCGGCATCGCTATCATTTTAACGACCGGATTTGCCTTTTTCTTATCAACCAGGATCGGCGGCCCACTTCACAAAATGAGGGAAGCGGCTTTTGAAGTTGCCAAAGGCAGATTTGATAAAAAAGTACCGATTTTAACCCATGATGAGATTGGAGAACTCGCAACCGCATTTAATACAATGGGGCGGCAGCTGGCCTTTAATATGGACGCCCTCAGACAGGAAAAAGAGCAGCTTAGGAGTATCATGAGCAGTATGGCGGATGGCGTGCTCACGTTCAACCGGGATGGCACGATATTAATTATGAACCCGCCGGCGGAAATGTTTCTGCAGCATTGGTATCATGAACAGGAAAAAGAGGATGAGGCGCCATTGCCGGAAGGCCTTTCCGCACTCATGCAAAAAGTGGTAGATACGGAAAAAGAGCAAACCGGTGAAATTGAAATCAACGGAAGGCATTATGTGCTCATTATCAGTCCGTTATACAACCAGTCACGTATCAGAGGTGTGGTAACGGTTATCCGTGATATGACAGAAGAACGCCGGCTCGATAAACTGCGTGACGATTTTATTGCAAATGTTTCACACGAACTAAGGACACCGGTCGCGATGCTGCAGGGATACAGTGAAGCGATTATTGATGACATTGCGGCGAGCGAAGAAGAGAAGAAGGAATTCGCAAAAATTATTTATGATGAAACGTTAAGGATCGGCCGCCTTGTCAATGAACTGCTGGATTTGGCAAGAATGGAAGCGGGCCATTTTTCGTTCCATATGGAATCTGTCCCGTTTAAAAATTTTGTAGAGCGTGTGACCCATAAGTTTAACGGAATCGCAAAAGAAAAAGGCATAACACTGTCATGTGCGGCGGCATCGGATCACGCACTTGTAATTAATATGGATGCGGACCGGATTGAACAGGTTTTGACGAATCTAATTGATAATGCAATCCGCCATACTGCGCCCAATGGCTATGTGAAAGTGGCAGAGGAGGAAGTGGAAGACGGCGTCTATATCCATGTAGAAGACAACGGTTCCGGCATTCCAAAAGAAGACCTGCCGTTTGTATTTGAGCGCTTTTATAAGGCGGATAAAGCGAGGACACGCGGGAAATCAGGAACAGGTCTCGGGCTTGCGATTGCTAAGAATATTGTCGAAGCGCATAACGGCAGAATTTTTGTCAAAAGCAAACTGGGACAGGGAACGACATTTTCCTTTTTCTTGCCGAAAAAAGCGGATATCCATGCAGAATGACCGCGAAAAATCTTGTTTCATGAGTAACGCTTTTGCCGAAATGTCCGCCGCTCAACCAGGATACGTCTGGAGGGGCGGGAAAATAGAAAAGCAGGCAAAATGACTTCACAAATTTGTTGCATTTATGTATAATAAAGTTGTAATGAAAATTCAATACGATTTATCTTCGGGGCTGGGTGAAATTCCCGACCGGCGGTGATAAAGCAAATGCTTTTAAGTCCGCGAGCCTTTCGGGGCAGAATTTGGTGAGATTCCAATACCGACAGTAAAGTCTGGATGGGAGAAGATGAAGGTTGCCGGTGTTTAATTGGGTACCGTTAAACGCTTATTTGATTGCGCCAAATCTACTCCCTCAAATATTGATTTGAGGGTTTTTTATTTGGCCGGTCTTTGGCGCCTTTCTTCCTTTAGATGATGAATCGATCAAAAGGAGAGAGGGTTTACCATGAAAAAATGGAGATTAAAGTCTTTTGTTTCCATTGCACTGCTTAGCAGTCTGGCTTTCATTTTAATGTTTATTAAATTTCCAATTCCACCGTTTCCTTCATTTTTAACGGTGGATTTCAGCGACATTCCGGTACTGGTGGCTGCGCTTCTTTACGGGCCTGCTGCCGCGGTTCTTACAGAATTGCTTAAAAATATTTTAAACTACTTGTCGCTTGGCAGTGAAGCAGGTGTACCAATCGGGCAATTGGCCAACTTTTTTGCCGGCATGCTGTTCGTGCTCCCCACTTATTTTATATACCGGAAGATCAAAACGAAAAAAGGCATGACGTTTGCTTTAATTGGCGGTACTTTATCGATGTCCGTTTTTATGAGCATCTTAAATTATTTTGTCATTTTGCCGGCATATCTTTATTTCATGAACTTTTCTGTCGGAAATGCTAAAAAATATATTGTGGCAGGTGTATTGCCTTTCAATATGATAAAAGGCATCCTTGTAACGGCATTGTTTATGGCTATGTTTACAAAAATGCAAACATGGATTGAAAAGCAATCAGCAGCCCATCTTAAAAAGATATAATGAAAAGGCAGGCATCTTATGGGATGCCTGCCTTTTCATTAAACCGGGATTATTCATATTTTAACGGATCGCCGTCAAATGATTTTTCAGCTACTTTAATTGACTCAGTCGGACAGCCTTCAAAAGCGTCCATCAAGTCTTCTTCCAAGATATCCGGAACTTCCGCAGTTCCTTTATTATTATCTAAGATCACGAATGAAAGGCCTTCGTCATCATAGTCAAAAATATCGGGAGCAGCTGCTGAACAAGCGCCGCATGCAATGCAAGTATCTTTGTCTACAATTGTAAACTTTGCCATCTTCTTTCCTCCTCGCTTGCTGAATCTTTCTGCCATGGCAGGCCCGGCCATACGGAAATGGACAGCCATCCGAAAAGTCCGGCCGTAAAACATGGCCTCCGGGTGTCTACATTATTGTAAATCTATTTTTTTCACATTTCAATAGTTTACAGGTCTTCCGGACAAGCGGGGTTGTCGAAAAGTGGAAATTTGTAAACAAAACAGGCGGATTCATGATAAAATAGAACATATTCCCCCCTTAGAACCTCTTATTGAAAGGCCCCTAAAACGGATGAAAAAGAAAACGGAACGGAGAGATGCTGATGTCTTTTTTACAGGCCGTCGTGCTCGATTGCTTTGATAAACTGAACGGCGAGCGCACGCCGTTTTCAATCTACCATTTATTAAAAGGGAAAAAATCCGCACAAACGATCCAGGATGCCCATCTTTTTCATGTGGAGAACATCTTTCAAACCTATCAAGCCTTCACAAGGGATAACTATGAGCAATTCGTCAATCTGCTGCTTTCTTCGGGATATCTCCGGCAGACAACGGGCGGTGCGTACATCGCCACCGGAAAAGGAAGGACATTTGCCCGCGGGTATAAGCTTGCGCAGAACTTCCCTTATTTGAACGGATTGAAATATCAGGAAACCGCCGCCATCTTTTGGAAACGGCTCAGTTTAATTACGCAAGTTGCTTCCCATTTTGTCTATCAAAACCGCTTTTATTATCCTGTACAAAGAGATCCCCGCCTGCAAGCGTGGGTAAAAAGCTGGCTGCGGCAGTTTGGAAGGGAGCGCGGCATGCTGGCGGAAATGCTTTACGCAGACCTGTACCGCCTCTTTTCCAATCATCCTGCAGAACAGCCGGAAATTCTTGTTTTAAGGCTGACAGGCGCAAACCGGATCGGAAAAACAATCGGACAGGCGGCGTCACTTTTACAAATCGAAACAACAGAGTACTGGTACCGTTTTTTGCATTTGCTGCATTTTATGGTGCAGTACATGATGAAGCACCCCGGGGAATGCCCGCTTTTATATACAATGGTAAAAGATGTATACCAGGAAATACCGCTGACCCGCTCCGCATTCAGGACATACGAAATGCTCAAGAAAGGCAAAACGGTTTCGGAAATTGCAGCAGCCAGGCAGCTGAAACAAAGTACAATCGAAGACCATCTTGTTGAAGCCGCCTTAAATGATGCCCATTTTCCGCTGAACGATTATGTTTCGAAAGAAATTGAAGAAAAGATCCTAAAAGCAGCCGGTAAGCTGAAAACGAGAAAATTAAAGCCAATCAAAGAAAGCATCGGCGATATTTCCTATTTTCAGATCCGGCTGGTAATGGCGGGAAGGATGGTCCGGCATGAAACTTCATGACCTGTTAAAAGAAAAATTCGGCTTTGATTCATTCCGTGAAGGACAGGAGGAAGTGATCCGGTCTGTTCTGGGCGGCAAAGATACCCTCGCGATGCTTCCGACCGGAACAGGCAAATCTCTGTGCTACCAGTTGCCCGCTTATTTGGTAAGCGGGGCGGTGCTGGTTGTATCGCCACTGTTGTCTTTAATGCAGGACCAGGTGGAGCAATTGAAAGGGAGGGGCGAAAAAAGTGTTATTGCGCTGAATTCATTTTTAAGCGGGCAGGAGCGGAGAGAAGCCCTGTCCCGGCTGCATGCGTACCGATTTATCTTTATCTCGCCGGAAATGCTGCACCAGCCTTATATCCTGCAATGTTTAAAAAAACTTGTAATTGGCTTATTTGTTGTTGACGAAGCCCATTGTATTTCGCAATGGGGCTATGATTTCAGGCCGGAATATTTAAGCCTGGGAGCGGCCAGAAAAGAATTGGGCATGCCGCTCACCCTGGCGCTGACAGCAACCGCAACCGAACAGGTACGCGCGGATATTTGTGATTCCCTTCAGCTAAAGCAGCCGGATCAATATATTTATTCCGTGAACCGCCCCAATATTGCGATGGTAGTGGACAAGTCCGAAAGTTACAGGGAAAAAGAAGAGAAGCTTTTGGCCTATACGCGGAATTTGCAAAAGCCGGGCATTATTTATTTTTCCAGTAAAAAGGCGGCAGAAGAAGTAGCAGCCCGCCTTGCAGAGGAAGGAATTGCGGAAACAGCTGCCTATCACAGCGGAATCGACCAGGAACAAAGGATATTGATCCAGCAGCAGTTTTTATACGGACAGATCGGCATCATTTGTGCAACAAGCGCGTTTGGCATGGGCATCAATAAAGCAGATATCCGTTTTGTCATCCACTTCCATTGTCCATTGCAAATCGAGTCCTATTTGCAGGAAATCGGCAGGGCCGGCCGTGACGGATTGCCCAGCATTGCGATCCTTTTGTATATGGCCGGTGATGAATTACTGCCGCTCCAGCTCATCGAATCGGAACTTCCAAGCCCTGCGCAGATTGCAGCCTATTATGACTGGAAAGGGGATCTTAAAGATGCCCAGGCCGTTTTAAAGTGTTCAGAACAGCAAATCCGTTTTTTGCATCATTGCCGTCTCCGTGACAGGCCGAGAAATGAATGGATTCAGGAAGTTACCCGCCTGCGTGATGAAAGGCTCGTACATAAGCGTGAAAAATTACTGGAAATTGAGCGCTGGATTCAGTCGGAACAATGCCGGAGACAAACTGTTTTGCATTACTTTGATGAATCTCTGTCAACGAAGCCTGCAGATTGCTGCGATCGCTGCGGAATGGATATGGGTAAATATTATGGAAGCAAGGCGGAACATCCACATCCCGGGCCTGTCCTGAAATGGGAGCTGCTGCTCAAAAGTTTATTGATAAGAAGTGAACCAACCGATGGCTAGACGAAAACAGGCGGACATTATACAGGAATTAACAGACCGCGAGCTGGTTTTCCATCTGCTCCTGACCCAGTTTATCCTGCTCCTTATTTCAGCCGTCGCAGGCTGGGTTTTATTTCGGGATGCAGTCTCTTTTTTAAAGCATTTTCGAATAGATTCGTCCATATGGGCATATGGTCTGGTAAGCGGCATTTTGGTGGTAATGCTGGATTCCATTCTAATGAAAGTCCTGCCCAAAGCATATTATGATGATGGCGGTGTAAATGAACGGATTTTCCGCCGTCTTACTGTGCCGAACATCTTTTTCATTACCATGCTGGTTGCCTGCGCTGAAGAATTGCTTTTTCGCGGGGTCATCCAGTCCTGTTTCGGGCTGATTGCGGCCAGTTTCATTTTTGCAGCCGTACACATCCGCTACTGGAAGCATTGGTACCTGATTGTAAATGTTGTATTGTTAAGCTTTTGGCTCGGGCTGGTGTATGAGCTTTCAAATGAAAATCTGTTATCAACGATGGTGATGCATTTTACAATTGATTTTTTACTGGGTATCCGTATAAAAAAATGGGGTACTTAAGCGATATCGTTTGAAGAAGGGGTTATCAATGTCCATTGAAACATTTCAGGAGCAGGTTGAGAAAAAAAGGCAGAAGCTTGAAAAAGTGAAAACCGAAACCGGACAGCCGCCCGGTTTGGAAACAGAGCAGTTCACTTCGCGGGTTGAACGGCACCGTAAAGCGCGCCAAGAGAAAAAAATTCATATCCCGCTGGTGAATCTTCTGCTTGCTTTTTTTATCTTTTTACCAGTGGCCGTATTTTTTCTTTATTCTTATTTAATACATAGGTAGCAAGAACTGCGGTTGCTTCATATTTTCGTTTCCCGCCCGGACAAGGGTCTAGGGGGACAGACTGTTGCATATAGTGGTAGGGGTGATGCAAATGGAACCATCGATTGTCCGGTTAGGCGAAGGGACGGATGAGGCAACCAAACAGATGCTTCAAAATGTGGTGAAACGGAAACGAGAATTTGAACGTTACCGGAAACGCCATCTTTTGATCATGTGGACGAGCATTTTTTACACTTTTGGATGGGCTTATTATCTTTATGCCGCCTTTATTGAACCATTTTCCTATTCATTGTTTAAAATCTTTTCCATCATTGCCGCCCACCAGGTCCAGTTAGGCCTGCTGCTCGTAACAGCTGCTTTGTGGGGCATGAGCAAAATATGGTTTGACAAAAGAGAAAAAGCTGAGAAAGAATACCACGCTTTACGCTGTGAAATTGTCGATAGAAGCAAAGACTTGTGGAAAGGCGAAAGCTGGCAGTCCCGCCATAAAGTGTTCGAAATGATGCAAAAAGAATTTGACATCAACTTATACCATGAAAACAAATAGCAAAGTGCCTTCGTGTTTACTGACCGGCGCCAAGCCACAAAAAAAGGAAGATGGCAAGCCATCTTCAAGCCATCTTCTTTAAAAAAAGTGTTTCTTATCTTTTTCTTCTATTAATATTTGTGCGGCTTCACGGAATCTTTGGGAATGGACGATCTCACGCTCCCGCAGAAAACGCAATCCGTCATTTAAATCCGGATCATCGCTCAGATTGATGATCCACTGGTAAGTGGCCCTTGCCTTTTCCTCGGCTGCAATATCTTCATAAATATCCGCAATCGGGTCGCCTTTTGCCTGGATATATGTTGCTGTCCACGGTGCCCCGGCCGCATTATGATAATGAAGCGCCTTGTCGTGGTCAACATAATGCTGGTCCAGCCCGGCTGCTTCCAACTGCGCCGGCGTGGCGTCTTTTGTGAGTTTATAGACCATTGTTGCAATCATTTCCAAATGGGCAAATTCTTCAGTGCCGATATCGTTTAACAGGCCCACCACTTTATCCGGTATGGTGTAGCGCTGGTTTAAATACCTGAGCGCTGCAGAAAGTTCTCCGTCCGCGCCCCCGTATTGCTCGATTAAAAATCTTGCCAGTTTTGGATTGCAGGAACTGACTCTGACCGGATATTGGAGCTTTTTTTCATAAACCCACATACTGAATGCTCACTCCTTCCAAAATTGTCTGTATGTTAAACCTGCCACGGCCATGGTGCTTCCTTCCAATGGAAAGGATAAGGGGAATAACTGTAACCGAAGCTTGTAAGCGGGCCAAATTGTTTTTCAAATTCCCGTTTGACTTTTTTTCGGCTCCTTACTGTGGCATTATACTGTTCAACGGCAGCCTGGTCGTCCGGATGGGTATCCAAATAAAGATTCAGCTCAACGATGACAAAATCAAGCGATTGCAGCTCTTCCAGCAGTGTGTAATATTCTTTCGGCAGCTTTTTCATGCTGGCTCACTCCTTTGCCCGTTCGTAGGGGCTGTAATACGGATCATAAAGCGGCAACCAGAGCGTCCCTCTTGCCAGCGCTTCCTTGGGCGGAAACTGCGGTAAATTCGGCGGCTGGAAACCCATATACACGTTTGGCGGTGTGGAGTACACTTTTTCTTTCATTGGAGGGCAGGGGTCAAACGGGCTTATAAAAGGATAATAGGTTTTAAATGGTGTGTTCATTTCAAATCCTCCTGACATATAGAATCATTCCATTTTATGTGCGAGTTCTTTTGATCATGCAAAAGTTGCCGGAATTCTTTTCATCTGTTGGAATTAAGCTATAATACAAATAGAGGTGGTGAACAATGTTTGCGAAAAATTTGCGTTTGGTTTTAAAGATTTGTATCTGGTGAGCCGGGCCGGGAAGATACGAATCGGAAAAATTTTTAGCAACACTAAAAAAGTGCAGGCTTTCAGGCATGATTGTACACAAAAATGAACACGAATTCAGATGCTGGCCGTACGGGGGGTCGGCTTATTAGGATGTGAATAGGAGTTTAATGATGCACGGGATGATATGGTTTGTGCTTTTATTTGCAATCGCATTGCTGATTTATATGGTAAACGAGGCTTTTCAAAACAGGATTATTGAGCACCGGTTTTGCCTTGAAGCTTATCCGGCCGGCGTGGATGCATGTACTTTCTTTTTTATCTCGGATATTCACAGAAGAAAAATAAAACCCGCATTGGTCGACGCGGCTGCCGGGGCTGCACAGTTTGTTGTGATCGGCGGTGATTTACTGGAAAGGGGCGTGCCCGCCGGGAGAATTGAAGCCAACCTCAAGCTGTTAAAAAAAATCGGCCCTGTCTTTTTTGTCTGGGGCAACAATGATTATGAAATGGATGAACAAAAATTGGAAAGCCTTTTTTCCCACCTTGGTATCCATACGCTGCGCAACTCCACATATTTTTTCAGCTTAAAAGGGAAAGGGCGAATTGCGCTGATCGGTGTGGATGACTTATCTAAAGAACAGGAAAATCTGGATGAAGCCCTTGAAAGCGTCCATGCTGATGATTTCCGCATATTAGTGAGCCACAACCCAAAGATGGTCCATCAGCTCAATGAAATGGATCATATCCATCTTATGTTAAGCGGACATACGCACGGGGGCCAGATTCATCTGCCGGGATACAGCCCGTTTAAGCACGGCGGCGTGAAAAAAACCGGAAGTATGATCCACCTGATTAGTAATGGTTACGGCACGACCGTGGTTCCGATGAGGCTCGGAGCAAAACCGGAAACCCATTTGATTACCATCAAAAATGTCCGGAATTGTGGATGAGTGTGAAGAACCATCTTTTTTCCCCTACATATGATATTGGTAAGAGCCATATGCAGGGGGCGAAGTAAATGAAATTAGAACGTCTTTCGTCAAATAAAATCAAATATTCCATCTCATTTGATGAGTTAACAGAACGTGGCATTGGAGAAGAAAATTTAGACTCCTCTATCTGGAACCTTTTATTTGATGAAATGTTGGAACTTGCAAATCAAACATATAATGTAGAAGGAAGCGACACGCTTTCAATTGAAATATATTCTTTCAACTCCCATGAAATTATTTTAATCCTGACACTTGGGGATGCGGAAGATGGACTTGCGCCTGAAGCTTTGGAAGAAAGCCGGGTGTCAACAGATACGGTTTACAGTTTCCAATCCATTGAAGATGTGATCTCGCTGGCCGCCTTTTTGAAAAATACCGGCCGGCTTCCGGACAGTTGCCTGTACCAGTTTGAACAGCAGTTTTTACTGCTGCTGGCGGAAGAAGCAGAACACTGTCTGCCGCTTTTTCTTGAGTATGGCGATCGCTCGGCCCTGTCGCCTTATATGATACGGGAGTACGGCACAGCCATCTTTGAAGGCCATGCATTGGAAAACTTGCTGTCCTATTTTCACTGACTGTTTTTGCCTGAATGAAAACGTTTCTTTTCATATTGCATATATGGGTTAAAGATGTATACTAATTTTAAAAGCAGAAATTTCTTTCGTATCTAGGAGGTTTGCGATAATGGCAGCCGAAAAGGGTGCAGATCACCAAACAATGGAAGCAAGCAGAGATGTATTACATTCAACACAAACGATAATCCATGAAGCTCTTGAAAAATTAGGATACCCTGAAGAAGTATACGAACTTTTGAAAGAGCCGATTCGTATGTTAACAGTTAAAATCCCGGTCAGAATGGATGACGGCACGGTTAAAATTTTTACCGGCTACAGGGCCCAGCATAATGATGCAGTTGGCCCGACAAAGGGCGGAGTCAGATTCCACCCTGATGTAACAGAAAATGAAGTGAAGGCATTGTCCATTTGGATGACGCTGAAATGCGGGATTGTCAACCTCCCTTATGGCGGTGGAAAAGGCGGTATTATCTGTGATCCGCGGAAGATGTCTTTCCGGGAACTGGAAAGCTTAAGCCGCGGCTATGTAAGAGCCATCAGCCAAGTCGTCGGCCCGACAAAAGACATTCCGGCTCCGGATGTCTTTACAAACTCGCAAATCATGGCCTGGATGATGGATGAGTACAGCAGGATAGATGAATTCAATTCCCCGGGTTTTATCACCGGTAAGCCGCTTGTTCTTGGCGGTTCGCACGGGCGTGAATCGGCAACAGCCAAAGGCGTAACGATTTGTATCCGCGAGGCGGCAAAAAAGCGCGGCATCAGTCTGGAAGGCGCAAGGGTCGTTATCCAGGGCTTCGGCAATGCCGGCAGTTTTCTGGCAAAATTTATGCATGATGCCGGCGCAAAAGTCATCGGGATTTCGGATGCATACGGAGGCCTTTATGATCCGAAGGGCCTTGATATCGATTATTTGCTGGACCGCCGCGACAGTTTCGGCACGGTGACAACTTTGTTTAAAAATACAATCTCCAATAAAGAGCTGCTTGAACTGGATTGCGATATATTGGTTCCGGCTGCAATTGAAAATCAAATTACGGAAGAAAATGCGAATCAAATACAGGCAAAAATTGTCGTGGAAGCAGCGAATGGGCCGACTACTTTAGAAGCTACCGATATTCTGACAAAACGCGGCATATTGCTTGTCCCGGATGTGCTGGCGTCTTCAGGCGGCGTCACCGTTTCCTATTTTGAATGGGTGCAGAATAACCAGGGCTATTACTGGACGGAAGAAGAAGTGGATGAGAAACTGGAAAAGGTGTTGGTTCAATCGTTTCAGACGGTCTACCGGACCGCTGAATCCCGCCGGATCAACATGCGCCTTGCTGCCTATATGGTCGGCGTCAGAAGGGTTGCAGAGGCATCCAGGTTCAGGGGCTGGATTTAAGGATTTGTGCTTTTAAGCAAGAACACGCGGACAGGCGCAAAAATAATCTCCTATCATCCTTGGTGGGAGATTTTTAAATGACATCTTTTGCTCTGCGGGTCCTGTCCATCCCCCGTGGAGCAAGCAGCAAGTACATACATTGAAAAATAAGAAATAAAGGATGATGATGATGTTCAAAGAGGATTGTATCGTAATTGGCGGCGGGCCGTGCGGGCTTTCAGCAGCCATTTCTTTGCAGGAAATTGGAAAAAACCCGCTCGTGATTGAAAAGGGAAATGTGGTGAATGCCATTTATCACTATCCAACCCACCAGACATTTTTCAGCTCAAGCGACCGCCTTGAAATCGGCGGTGTCCCGTTTATTACAGAGAACCTGAAACCGAAGCGTAATCAGGCGCTTACATACTACCGGGAAGTGGTGAAAAGAAAACAACTGCGGATCAACCGTTTTGAAACTGCACGCCACGTTGAAAAAAAAGCAGACGGGCATTTTATCGTCAAGACTGAAAAAGCCGAATATGAAACGCCGTATGTCATCATCGCAACCGGTTATTATGATCAGCCAAACTGGATGGGTGTGCCTGGCGAAGGGTTAAGCAAGGTTTATCACTACTTTAAAGAAGCACATCCGTTTTTTGATACCGATGTCGTTGTGATCGGCGGAAAGAATTCAGCTGTTGATGCTGCGATCGAATTGAATAAGGCGGGGGCGCGTGTAACGGTGCTTTACCGCGGCTCGAGGTATTCCGAGAGTGTGAAGCCATGGATTCTTCCGGAATTTGACTCGCTTGTCCGCCATGAAAAAATAAAGCTGGAATTTCATGCTGAAGTCAGGGAAATTACTGAAAAAAGTGTCCGCTATGCAGTCAATGGGCGCGAAAAAGAGATTCCAAATGATTTTGTTTTTGCCATGGTTGGCTATCATCCCGACCAGGATTTTCTGCACAAGACAGGCATTGAGATCCACAGTGACACAGGCCGGCCGGTATATGCGGAAGATACGATGGAGACCAATATCAAAGGGCTTTTTATTGCCGGCGTCATTGCGGCAGGGAATAATGCAAATGAAATATTTATTGAAAACGGGCGTTTCCACGGGGAACTGATCGCCCGCGCCATCCAAGCCAGAGAATGAGGCAAAAGGCAGCGAATGAATCCGGGCAGGCCCCGGGGGAAAAGCGGCGCCTGCTTTTTTTGCGGAAATCATCCGGCTGTTTTTATGCCGGATATTGCGCAGCAGTCTGAACAAGGAACGAGACGTATACTTTAAAACGAACCAGTATTTTGATAAAGCAGCCGGAACGGTACCGGCTGCTTTTTTTGAATAAAATCCCTGCTTTCTCCAGAAACTATCGTTAATTCTTATCATTTTGGGGGTTATCTGGAATGAAGCGCAGTATCTTAATCAAGTTTCTGTTCTTAACCTGTATTTGTTTTGCCGCCATGCTGTCCGGATTCGAAAAACAAAACGCCTATGCCTTCAGCGGGCAGGTCATCCAAAGAGGCGCGGTTGGGGACGATGTTATAGAATTGCAGGCAAGGCTGCAGTATACCGGCTATTATAAAGGAACAATTGACGGCGTCTTTGGTTGGAGTACATACTGGGCGCTGAGAAACTTCCAGGAAGCGTACGGGCTGCCGATTGACGGGCTGGCAGGAGGAACCACAAAGGCAAAACTTGTGAAGGCTTCCAAATATGACGCCGCCTATGTGAAAGGCCAAATCAACAAGGGCAGAAAGTTCACCTATTACGGCGGCGTCGATTTGAAGAAACAAACATCGAATGCAAAGGCAAAAAATAGTACAAAGAAAACGGGTGCAACCACAGTAAATGTTCCAAACGGTTTTTCACAGAATGATATCCGCCTGCTTGCCAATGCTGTATACGGGGAGGCACGCGGGGAGCCATATGAAGGGCAGGTGGCTGTTGCAGCCGTGATTTTGAACCGTACCGAGAGCCCTTCATTCCCAAGGACGGTTTCAGGCGTCATTTTTGAGCCGGGCGCTTTTACAGCAGTATCGGACGGGCAGATCTGGTTGACGCCGAATGACACGGCTAAAAAAGCTGTTCTGGATGCCATCAACGGCTGGGATCCTTCAGGCAATGCGCTTTATTACTTTAATCCTGAGACGGCGACAAGTAAATGGATTTGGACACGGCCGCAAATCAAACAGATTGGAAAACATATTTTTTGTAAATAAAGGGGTGGAAACAATATGTTAAGAGGGATACTCATTGCAGTATTGGCGCTGGGGATAGCAGGTACGGCCATATGGGGATATCAGGAGCACCGCGAAAAAAAGGCGGTTTTAATCCATGCTGAAAATACGTACCAAAGGGCCTTTCATGATCTCACTTATAAAATGGACCTGCTTCATGACGAAATCGGGAATACGCTTGCGATGAATTCAAGAAAGTCGCTTTCCCCGGCATTGGCGGAAGTATGGCGCTTGACATCGGAAGCCAATGCAGATGTCGGGCAGCTGCCTTTAACACTGCTTCCTTTCAATAAAACAGAGGAATTTCTATCAAATATCGGGAATTTCAGTTACCGGACAGCGGTACGGGACCTGGATAAGGAGCCGCTATCCGACAAAGAATATGCGTCATTAAAAAGATTATATTCACAAAGCAGTGATATCCAGGATGAACTGCGCGATGTACAGAAAAAGGTACTGAAAAATAATCTGCGCTGGATGGATGTCGAAATGGCGCTTGCATCTGGAAAAGAAGCTTCGGATAATACCATAATCGACGGATTTAAAACAGTGGAGAAAACGGTAAAAGGGTACGAAAATGCAAATCTGAATGAACCATCCTTTACAAGTTTTCAAAACCGCGACGAAAACTATGACCATTTAGAAGGCAAAACCATCTCAAAACAGGATGCGATTCGAATTGCAAAAGAATATGCCGGAATAAAACATGCCAAATCACAGAAAGTTTCAAAAAACGGGAATGGCGCCAATTTCAGTTTTTACAGCGTCAATCTTGTGGACAATAACGGGAATGAAGTCACTGCCGATATTACAAAACGGGGCGGCTATCCGATCTGGCTTTTCCAAAAGCGCAGCATCGGTAAACAGTCCATTAGTTTAAATGAGGCGGCACAAAAAGCCTCCGCTTTTTTAAACAAGCACCATTTTGAGAAAATGGAAATATTCGAGAGTTCCCAATATGATAACATCGGTGTCTTTTCTTTCGTGGCAACCCAGGGAAATGTGCGCATCTATCCGGAAACTGTCAATATGAAAGTGGCACTTGATAATGGGCAGATAGTGGGATTTGCAGCCAATGATTTTCTAAGCAGCCATCAGAAACGGTCGATCCCGAAAGCAAAGCTGGCAGAGAAGGAAGCGAGAAGCCGGGTAAACCCGAAACTTCAAGTTATGGAGAGCCGTTTGGCCATCATCCGCAGTGATTTAAACAAAGAAGTGTTGTGTTATGAGTTTTTAGGTACTATGAACGAAGATACGTACCGGATTTACATTAATGCACAAAACGGGAATGAAGAAAAAGTGGAAAAACTAAAAGATACAGAACGGATCTACGGAAAATCCATTTAAACAATACGGATAGATGAAATAAATGTGGCCCGGCGGATATAAGCCGGGTTTTTTTGCAAATTCCGGTACAGATCAATAGCGGATATGTCATAATAAAGTGAAACTTCCATCATGGTCCGTTATGTTGGGATAAAATTTGGCAAACGTTAGAAGGGATTTTGGAACATGTTGAAGATTGGCATGCCGCTCATGCTTGAAGCAAAAGACAGCGGAAAAAAGTATAAATGTAAAGTCGCCGATATCCGGGATGGCCGTCTTTTTATTGATGATCCGATTGATATTGAAACGAACCGGACCCAATTTTTATTAAACCAGGAGGTAATGGATGTAGAATTTGTCTCGGACGAAAATATTGCCTGGCGGTTCACGGGAAAAATCATCGGCAGGGAGTATGGCAGTATTCCGCTTTTGGTCATGCTGTACCCGGAAGAAAGCCAAATCCGCAAAATCCAGCGCCGCCAGTATGTAAGAGTCGAAACAGCCCTTGATATTGCAATCCGCTTCCCAAAATCAGACCTGAAAATTATCACGATCACAAAAGATATCAGTTCAGGGGGATGCGCGGTTTTTCTGCCTGAAGACTGCCCTGTGAAAGTAAATGATGAGGGGCATGCCAGAATCGTACTGCCGATGAAAGAAGGACACCAATACCTCCGTCTGATGTTTTCCGTTGTAAGGCTTTTTGAAAACAACGGAAAAGCCTGTGCCTCGTTTCAGTTTTTTCATACAAGCGCGCTTGAAAGACAGAAGATCATGCGGTACTGTTTCGAACAGCAGATCCTGCTGCGTAAAAAGGGCCTTGCAGATTAGCATAAGAACTTCTTACATAGGATCAAGTGCAGTTTTATGTTAAACTAGAAAGGGAATATAAAACAAGTATCCATTAAAAGACGATAAGTGGGTATGATAATAGTAAGATGTGCAGATTGGGTGGAAAATGTGTATGAAAAAAATCAATATTGCGATTGACGGCCCTGCGGCGGCAGGAAAAAGTACAGCTGCAAAAAAAGTTGCCGAGAAATTGAATTATATTTATATCGACACCGGCGCCATGTACCGGTCGCTGACATACAAAGCACTGCAACGGCGCGAAAACCTTGAGGATGGCCAGGCACTTGCGGATTTACTGTACCAGACGTCAATCGAACTGCAGCCTGGCGAAAAAGGGCAGCTGGTTTTTGTTGACGGCAAAGATGTTACGGCAAAAATCAGGGAACGCGATGTCACCAATTCCGTGTCCATCGTTTCAAAACACCGGGTTGTCCGCGAAGAAATGGTGAAACGGCAGCAGGCCCTTGCATCAGGCGGCGGTGTCGTGATGGATGGAAGGGATATCGGCACGCAGGTTTTGCCGGATGCCGAACTGAAAATTTTTCTGCTTGCAAGTGCCGATGAGCGTGCGCAAAGGCGCCATGCTGAAAATCTTGCAAAAGGCTATCCTTCAGATTTAAGCGAGCTAAAAAGCGAAATCGAACGGCGTGACAAGCTGGATTCAGAAAGGGAAGTTTCGCCGCTTTGCAAGGCAGCCGACGCTATAGCACTCGATACGACAAGCATGGGTATCGATGAAGTAGTCAGCCGGATGCTGGAACTGGCACAGGAAAAACTGGCGCAGAAGCAGTAAAATGCAGGTTTGGATTTCCTTTGCTTGACAAAATGCAAAATTTGTTAGAAGTTAGTATAAAAGAGTTTCTTTTTGAATAATACGAATTTAACCAGAGAACAGGTATATTCAATTATAGTTGAAGCAGCCGGATAAGGAGGATGTACATATGTCAGACGAAATGAATGAAATAGAAGTAAAGTCCCTTTCTGTAGGGGATCAAGTAAAAGCGACTGTCATAAAGGTCGAGGAAAAACAAGTCCTCGTTTCAATTGAGGGAAGCAAAGTGGACGGGATTATTCCGATCAGCGAGCTTTCGAATCTCCATATTGAACAGGCAGCGGATGCTGTCAAGGAAGGAGACGAGCTGAATCTGATTGTGACGAAAGTGGAAGAAGAAGCCGTTATCCTTTCAAAACGCAAATTCGATGCTGAAAAAGCATGGGATGACTTGAAGGAAAAATACGAAAATCACGAAATCATTGAAGCCGTTGTAAATGAAGTTGTAAAAGGCGGCCTTGTTGTTGATCTCGGCGTGCGCGGATTTGTCCCTGCCTCATTGGTTGAGGATCACTTTGTCGAGGATTTCTCGGATTATAAAGGCAAAAAGATGGCTTTTCTGATCGTTGAATTCGATCAGGATCAAAACCGTTTGATTTTATCGCACCGCGCAGTCATTGAAAAAGAAAAAGAAGAAAAGAGACAGGAAATTCTCGATCACCTTGAAGCCGGACAGGTTTTGGAAGGAACCGTCCAAAGGCTGACGAGTTTTGGCGCTTTCGTTGATATTGGAGGGATTGACGGCCTTGTCCATATTTCGCAGCTTTCCTATGAAAGGGTGGAATCCCCTGCAGATGTTGTAAAAGAAGGCGAAAAAGTAAATGTTAAGGTATTGTCAGTTGACCGGGATAGCGGGCGGATTTCGTTATCCATTAAAGAAACACTGCCGGGCCCTTGGGAAGGCATTGAACAAAAAGCTGCGAAAGGCACCGTTTTGAATGGTGTTGTAAAGCGTCTTGTTTCATTCGGTGCTTTTGTTGAAGTGTTCCCGGGTGTAGAAGGGCTTGTCCATATTTCGCAAATCTCGCATAAACACATTTCAACACCGAATGAAGTGCTGAAAGAAGGACAGGAAGTTAAGGTTAAGGTCCTTGAAGTAAACGAAAAAAATCACCGCCTGTCTTTAAGCATGAAAGAACTTGAAGAAGCAGATTCCCATGAGGACTATAATCTGCCGGAAGAAAATACAGGCTTCCAGCTTGGAGATATGATCGGAGACCAGTTGAAAAAATTCAGGTCTTAAAAAAAAGAGTGCGTATTGCACTCTTTTTTTGTCCGTGATAAGATACCGCTTTCTTTATTGTCTTTTACGTACTTCTTCAGGGCTTTCAAGACGCGTTGCCCCCTGATAATGGAGGGCCTGGTCACGGTCGCTTTCCACTCTTCCGCTTTTGCGCAGCTTTTTCTCCTGCCGGTCTTTTCCCATCGTCCATTTCACCTCCATTCTTATTATGGCTAAAAAATTCAGTTCAAACGCGATTAGCACGCTGGAATATTTCCCATAATGGGGAATAGGGAGGGCGTGATATGCAAGGAGTGTTATTTTTAGGAGTTATGTGGGCGGTTTGGGTCATTGCTACCTTTTTCATGGACAAATCGGATCCGCTGCGGCGGCGAATGGCCTTTGCTTCTTTACTTTTTATCATTGTATTTCCTTACCAGCTGAAAATTGGCGGGTTCAGCGTACAATGGACTGCAGTCTTTTTGATTGCTGCCGGGTATCTTTACTTTGCACGGTTCAGGGGAATGAGACTGGCTTACCAGCTGGTATATGTATGGATTGCCATGACGGGATACACGGGCATGCTGCTGTTTGAACTGTATGATCCTGTTTGGATAATGGCAAACCGTATGATATTCTACAGCATTTTTATATTTATTATCGCACAATTGGCGTCATCATCTTTTTTTACAGGGACCATGTTTGTAGTGCTGGGGACAGCGCAGGGTGAAATAGGGTATGCACTGGCCATCATGAAATGGGGGTTTCACCAGACGGCCGGGAGCTATTCCTATTTGGATATCATTGCACTCTTTTTGTGCCTGCAGTGCGGCTGGGGTGTGCTGAACCATTTGATAACCGCACTATCAGAAAAATATGCGCTGAAAAAAGAAAAAGGGGTTTAAATCGCCATCTGCGGTGAAACTTAAAACGCAGCTGGATATTGATTACATAGGTAATTATTGTTAAACTACTAAGGTTGGCACCTGCAGCTTTTTAAGGGCCGTAGTTGGAATAGAAAGGGTGAATCATGTGACAAAACCGGTTGTTGCAATTGTTGGACGCCCAAATGTTGGAAAATCGACAATTTTTAATCGTATTGTCGGAGAAAGAGTATCGATTGTGGAAGATGTCCCGGGGGTAACAAGAGACCGTATCTATAGTTCTGCTGAATGGTTAACCCATGAGTTTAATCTGATTGATACAGGCGGGATTGATATCGGGGATGAACCATTTTTGGAACAGATCAGGCAACAGGCAGAAATCGCTATTGACGAAGCTGATGTGATTATTTTTATTGTAAGCGGAAGAGAAGGCGTAACCTCGGCTGATGAAATGGTTGCCAAAATTTTATACCGCTCCGGAAAGCCGATTGTGCTTGCAGTAAATAAAATTGATAATCCGGAAATGAGAACGCAAATATATGATTTCTATACATTGGGTTTCGGCGAGCCGTTTCCGGTTTCCGGAGCGCACGGCATCGGCCTTGGGGATCTGCTGGATGAAGCGGCCAGGCATTTCCCGGATAAAAGTGATGAAGACTACGGAGAAGATGTGATTAAATTTTGCTTTATCGGCCGTCCAAATGTCGGAAAATCCTCATTGTTCAATGCCATTCTCGGTGAAGAACGCGTGATTGTCAGCGATATCGAAGGCACAACAAGGGACGCAGTGGATACCGTATATACTTACCAGGGCGAAACCTATGTTATGATTGATACAGCAGGGATGAGGAAAAAAGGAAAGGTTTATGAGAATACGGAAAAATACAGTGTGCTCAGGGCCTTAAGGGCAATTGAACGGTCGGATGTAGTCTGCGTTGTTTTGAATGGGGAAGAGGGCATTCGTGAACAGGACAAGCGTATTGCCGGATATGCCCATGAGGCAGGCAGAGCCGTGATTATTGTTGTGAATAAATGGGATGCCGTTGAAAAAGACGAAAAAACGATGAAAGAATTTACAGAAAAAATCCGCGACCATTTTCAATTTTTGAGTTATGCGCCGGTGATCTTTGTATCGGCGAAAACGAAAAAAAGGCTGCAAAATCTGCTGCCGCTGATCCAGGCTGTCAGTGAAAGCCATGCGATGCGCGTCCAGTCGAGCATTTTAAACGAAGTTATAGCAGATGCAGTAGCCATGAATCCGACACCGACCGATAAAGGCAGAAGACTGAAAATTTTTTATGCAACACAAGTGGCAGTCAAACCGCCGACATTTGTTATTTTTGTGAACGACCCTGAGCTTCTCCATTTTTCCTATGAACGTTTCCTGGAGAATCGTATCCGGGATGCGTTTGAATTTTCGGGAACACCGATCAGGATCATCGCGCGTGCAAGAAAATAAGAAAAGAAGGTGCTTGTATTGTCCAATCAAAAGAATATAGCAGTGCTGGGGGCAGGCAGTTGGGGAACTGCGCTATCGATGGTATTAGCCGACAATGGTTACCATGTCCGTTTGTGGGGCAATAAAAAAAAGCAAATAGACGAAATTAATGAACAACATTCAAACAAACATTATCTGCCTGACATTGCGCTCCAGCCGGAAATTTCCGGTACCCTTTCGCTGGCAGAAGCGCTTGCCGGGCTGGATACAGTCGTGCTTGCCGTGCCGACAAAAGCAGTCCGCGATGTTTGCAGGCAAATTGCCGGCATCAGGCAGGCGCCGCTTTCAATTATTCATGTCAGCAAAGGGATTGAACCGGATACGCTGCTTCGTATTTCCGAAATGGTGGAGGAAGAAATGCCGGAAACGCTGTTGAAAGACGTGGTTGTGCTGTCCGGGCCGAGCCATGCCGAGGAGGTCAGCTTACGGCACCCGACGACTGTAACCGTCTCCTCAAAAAATATGCAGGCCGCCAAAAAAGCGCAGGATATCTTTATGAATTCACATTTCCGCGTGTATACTAATCCGGATATTATCGGAGTTGAATTGGGTGGTTCTTTAAAAAATATTATTGCGCTGGCTGCAGGGATCTCTGATGGACTTGGCTACGGCGATAATGCAAAAGCGGCGCTGATGACCAGGGGCCTGGCGGAGATTGCGCGTCTCGGCACGAAGATGGGCGCCAATCCGCTCACCTTTTTAGGGCTTGCCGGCATCGGCGATTTAATCGTGACGTGTACAAGCGTTCATTCACGCAACTGGAGAGCCGGCAATATGCTTGGCAAAGGCAAAGAGCTTGCAGATGTTCTGGATAGCATGGGGATGGTTGTTGAAGGTGTGCGAACGACGAAAGCAGCCTACCAGCTCGCCTCTAAATACCAGGTGAAGATGCCGATTACGGATGCTCTTTTCCATGTTTTGTTCAAAGGCTTAAATCCAAAGGAAGCGGTGGATAACCTGATGGGCCGCCTGAAGAAGCATGAAATGGAAGATTTGGTCGTGATGCTGGATGAACAATTCCAGGATTAGTTTAGCGGACTGCCTTATATCGTCCTGAATCCCGGGGCACATGGGCTTTCTTATGATGCCAAGTAGCAGCTTGCGGCATACACTGCATGGAAAGTTAAAATGCTTTAAACTAAAAGGCTGGGTATTTGTCGAACGATTAAACTGAAGTAAAGCTGACGCTCCTTTACTTCAGTTTTTTCTATGTTTTTGAGCTGTGCACAGCCCTCTAAAAAAAGCAGGTCTGAAAATTTGAATATGTTTTACTTTTATGGTATAATGCAGCAAGAGATTTTTGGACGACAGAAATGATTGCGTTTACAGTGTGCCCTGTTTTTTCGGTGCCGGAAGGGGGAATCGGTTTGTCGCCGGGGATGGTAAAAATGTGGATTTCTATGATTGGGATGGGATTCATGCTGGTTGCGATGGCGGCCATCTTTGCAAGCAGGTACAAATTGAAATCAGCTTTCTTCAGAGGGGTTACAGCCGTATTTGCGTATGCCTGCTTAATCCTCGGCGGCCTGCTCATGGCGATCATTGTGCTGAGCGGGCCGGCTGATTAAGCGGATTGGAAGGGGGAATGGATTTGTACATGCGAAAACTGTCTTTCCTTGTTCTGATAACCCTTATTTGCAGCGTTTTAAGCGGATGCTTGTATCCGGAAGCGCAAAAGGCGGACAGCCAAGTTTCAAATGATGAACAGCTCAAGGCCGTCCAAAAAGCAGTCGATCAGTATAAAAAAGCCAATAAAGGGCTGCTGCCGATCAAAACGAAACCGGAAAATACACCTGTTTACATGAAATACCTAATTGACTTTCACCAATTAAAAGCGCCGAAAACTGATTTGGCAGCACCACCAGCGAACGCTTATGAAAGCGGCGGCGTATACCAGTATGTTATCATTGATGCCGAAAAAAACCCGGTCGTGAAAGTTTTTGATGTCCGGATTCCGGAAAAAATAAGAGAATTAGAGATCAGGATCAGGTCTCAGGGTTATCCGCCGTTTAAAAAGGAACTGGCCCGCAATGTGTACACACTTGATTTTAAGAAACTGGGCTATCAAACGGCTCCAAAAGTGATTTCTCCCTATTCCGGCCGCAAGCTCCCGTTTGTGGTCACCGGGAAAGGGGAAATCTATGTCGACTACAGCAAGGACTTAAAACAGGCGCTGGAGCACAGCACACAAAATTTTAAAGCAGGGGAAGATATCCGCTCCCTCTTAACCGAAAATACCCCCTATGTTCCCGCATATTCCCTGCCTTATACGGTTAACAGAAAAAACGAGCCGGTATTTATGGCAAAATAGTCATATCCCTTTCCCTTCCCAATATATTGTAGAGGAAGGGTTTATTTTTTTCCTGAAATCTATAAAAAAATTATTTTATAGACATAAGTATATCGGACAACATCATAAACATATATTGTCCAATCATCATTTAAGGATGGAATGTCCCGGGAACTAACGTGGGGAGGGAATCTTTTTGGAAAAAGTAGATATTTTTAAAGATATTGCCGAACGTACAGGAGGCGATATCTATTTAGGAGTAGTAGGCGCTGTAAGAACCGGAAAATCCACTTTTATTAAAAAATTTATGGAATTGGTTGTGCTTCCGAATATCACAAATGAAGCGGACAGGAACCGGGCACAGGACGAATTGCCGCAAAGCGCAGCCGGAAAAACGATCATGACGACAGAGCCAAAATTTGTACCAAACCAGGCGGTGACCGTGCATGTGGATGAGGGACTTGATGTCAATATCCGGCTCGTCGATTGTGTAGGATATACGGTGCCTGGGGCAAAAGGCTATGAAGACGAAAACGGGCCGCGGATGATCCACACGCCATGGTATGAAGAACCGATTTCGTTTCATGAAGCAGCCGAAATCGGGACACGCAAAGTGATTCAGGAGCACTCCAGTATCGGGGTCGTGATTACAACAGACGGTACGATCGGGGAAATTCCGCGTTCCGATTATATTGAAGCGGAAGAAAGGGTCGTTGCCGAGTTAAAAGAAGTCGGAAAGCCTTTCATCATTGTTGTAAACTCAGCGAAACCGTACCATCCGGATACCGAAATACTGCGCAAAGAGCTGCAGGAAAAATACGATCTGCCGGTGATTGCGATGTCGGTTGAAAGTATGCGTGAAGCGGATGTGATGAACGTTCTCCGCGAAGCCCTGTATGAATTCCCGGTACTTGAAGTCAATGTAAACCTGCCAAGCTGGGTGATGGTATTAAAAGAAAACCACTGGCTGCGGGAAAACTACCAGAACGCCGTAAAAGAATCGGTAAAAGATATCAAGCGGCTGCGCGATGTCGACCGTGTTGTCCAGTCGTTCACCGAGTATGACTTTGTCGAAAGCGCAAGCCTTGCCGGCATTGAAATGGGGCAAGGGGTAGCGGAAATCGACCTGCAGGCCCCCGATGAACTGTATGACCAGGTGTTAAAAGAAATTGTCGGTGTTGAAATCCGCGGGAAAGACCATTTGCTTGAATTGATGCAGGATTTTGCCCACGCCAAAACAGAATACGACCAAATCTCCGATGCGTTAAAAATGGTCAAACAAACGGGTTACGGAATCGCATCGCCGTCCCTGCAGGATATGAGCCTGGATGAACCGGAGATCATCCGCCAGGGATCACGCTTCGGGGTCCGCCTGAAAGCTGTCGCGCCTTCCATCCACATGATTAAAGTCGATGTGGAATCGGAATTTGCGCCGATTATCGGGACCGAGAAGCAGAGTGAGGAACTGGTGCGTTATCTCATGCAGGACTTTGAGGATGACCCGTTGTCAATATGGAACTCGGATATATTCGGCCGCAATTTAAGCTCAATTGTCAGGGAAGGTATCCAGGCAAAACTTTCGCTAATGCCGGAAAATGCACGTTATAAACTGAAAGAAACGCTGGAACGGATTATTAATGAAGGCTCGGGAGGATTAATTGCCATCATCCTGTAAAAGGTCCGGCCCGTTTTTGGAGAGCAACACACCCAAAAATGGCGCCGGACCCCTTTTATGTGGAAAAAAGATGAAAACTTTCCCAGTATAAGCGAATTATTCTTGCGTACGCAAATCTATTATGATAATCTTTTATCAGAATTGGTATTGAAGCAAAATACTGGTTCTATCCGGTTTTAAACGTTTATAAAGATGAAAAACCGTATACAATGTTATTAGAAACCTGAATTATGTTCAGTTTCTCTGGGAGGAGGTGAATGGAATGAATAAAACTGATTTAATCAATGCAGTGGCTGAAGCTACAGAACTTTCCAAAAAAGATACAACAAAAGCAGTGGATGCTATTTTCGATACAATTCAAAATGCATTGGCAAGTGGAGATAAAGTCCAATTAATTGGTTTTGGCAACTTTGAAGTACGTGAACGTGCAGCCCGCAAAGGCAGAAATCCTCAAACCGGAGAGGAAATCGATATTTCAGCAAGCAAAGTGCCTGCTTTCAAACCGGGAAAAGCGCTTAAAGATGCAGTGAAGTAATTACATATTTTGACTTTGAGCGAAAAAAGGCTGCTTTTGCAGCCTTTTTTTAATTGCCGGATTACAAGGATGCCGGCCGGCCCGTTTAGGCGGGAGAAAATCATTCAAGACGCTTTGCTGCACATGGGTACTATGGTAAGATAAACCATATACAGGTGCTTATACGTTTGCATAACGAAAAGAAAGGGGCTGTTTGTTCGTGGAACCGGACGCGCGTTCTGATTTTATTGTTGTCAAAGCATTGGCGAACGGTGTCAGCGTCATCGGGCTTTCAAGAGGTTCGGATACGAAATTGAACCATACGGAAATCCTGGATGAAGGGGAAGTGCTGATTGCGCAATTTACCGAACATGTATCTGCCATAAAAGTCCGCGGCGATGCACAAATTTTAACCAGCATCGGCGGGTTGGAAAGCTACACCGATGAATGAACGGGCAAGACAAGTTTTTAACGTCATATTCTCAGTTATGCTATAATAAATTACGACTTGTTTTTAGGTTACATCAACGAAGAAATGGGGAAGGGTTATGTCATTGTATGAACGCAGCCAACAACTTTCAGCAATTAAACAACTGATCGAACAGGAAGTAAATCACGATTTTTTACATCAATATATTGATGCGCCATACATAGATGAAGACCGCATTCTGCTTTTGATCAACAGTCTGGCCGGACATACTTATTCGGATCATGAAGCGGCGCAATTTGTTGCAACTGCGATGCTGATCCAAATCGCCCTTGACACCCATGAGAGAGTAACCAATTTAGACGATAAGCAGAAAAACCGCCAGTTGACGGTCCTCGCAGGTGATTACTTCAGCAGCCTGTACTATAAGCTGCTGGCGGGCGTCCGCAATGTTAAGCTGGTCGGGGTTCTTGCAGAAGGGATTAAATGCGTGAATGAGTATAAAGTGCTGCTTTATCAGTTTGATGAATCAGACGCAGAATCCTTTTTATCCCATTTGAAAAAAACAGAGTCGGGGATTATTACGAAATTCATGCAGTTTTTTGGTTCACAGCCGCTCATTCGCCTCAGCGAGGAATTGCTGTTATTCAACCGTCTTGCTTTGGAAAAAGAAAGAGCTATGAAAGGGAAGAGCTCCATTCTGTTTGAAGCACTTAAGAAGTTTTCTTATCCGAATGAAGAACAGCCCTTTCAACAATTGCCGATGGATAAAAAGCTTGAGCTGTTGTATAAAAGTGAAGCCTATATAAAACAAAGTTTTGAGGCGCTGCAAAACTGCCTGGCGAAAGCGCCGAAACTGAATCAGCTGCTGGAAGAAAGGATTCATATATTGATGAACCAATACAAAATGACAGCAAGATTATATGCGGAAGAGGGGTAAACACATGACTGCGAAAGAAGAACGTGTTCACCACGTCTTTGAGAAAATTTCAAAAAACTATGATTATATGAACTCGGTCATCAGTTTTCAGCAGCATAAAAGATGGCGCAAAGAAACCATGAGAAAAATGGACGTGAAAAAAGGCTGCACTGCCCTTGACCTTTGCTGCGGGACGGCAGATTGGACGATTGCACTGGCAGAGGCCGTTGGAGAAAGCGGCCATGTTACCGGTTTGGACTTCAGCGAAAATATGCTGGCAGTCGGGAAAAAGAAGGTGGATGCACGCGGCCTGAAACAGGTAGACCTGATTCACGGCAATGCAATGGATCTACCTTTTGAAAACAATACTTTTGATTATGTAACGATCGGTTTCGGGCTTAGAAACGTGCCGGATTATAAGCAGGTTTTAAGCGAAATGCACCGTGTGCTGAAACCGGGCGGCATGGCAGCCTGCTTGGAAACGTCACAGCCGGTAGTGCCTGTATACCGTGAGCTTTATTATTTTTATTTCCGCTATATGATGCCGGTGCTCGGCAAAATGTTTGCCAAAAGTTATGATGAGTATTCATGGCTTCAAGAATCAGCGAGAAGCTTCCCGGGAATGAAAGAACTGGCTTATTTATTTGAGGAAACGGGTTTCGTGCGGATTTTATATAAACCTTTTGCCGGCGGAGCAGCAGCCGCACATATCGGATTTAAAGAGAACTGACAGACTGGGTGGAAATAGATGAAATTACAAATGATGTATTCGTTTTTAAAAACGGACATAGACCTCATTGAAAAAGAACTGGAGAAGGCCGTTGCATCAAACTCCACTCTAATTGAGCAGGCTTCCTTTAGTTTGCTGAAGGCGGGAGGCAAACGAATCCGGCCCGTATTTGTCCTGCTTGGCGCAAAATTTGGCGACTACCGGATTGAGCGTGTGAAAAATGTTGCAGTTGCGCTCGAATTGATCCATATGGCGTCCCTTGTACATGATGATGTCATTGATGATTCCAAATTGCGGAGGGGGAAGCCGACCGTAAAAGCGGAGTGGGATAACCGTATCGCCATGTATACGGGGGATTATATTTTGGCAAGTGCGCTTGAATACATCACAAAAGTGGAGGATCTCACCGCCCATCAGATTCTGGCGGATACGCTTGTAGAAGTATGCACGGGGGAAATCGAACAAATCAAAGATAAATATCATTTCGGGCAGAACCTGCGCTGCTATTTGCGGAGAATCAAACGGAAAACGGCGCTTTTAATCGCGGTCAGCTGCCAGCTGGGCGCAATTGCAGCGGGGGCAGATGAGCAGGTGCACAAACAGCTGTTCCGTTTCGGCTATAATGTCGGGATGAGCTATCAAATTATCGATGATATCCTGGACTTTACCGGCACTGAGAAAGAGCTTGGAAAGCCTGCCGGGGAGGATTTGCGGCAGGGCAATATTACACTGCCTGTCTTGTTTGCAATGCAGGATACGGCCATAAAAAATGAGTTGCAGCACGTTCATGAACATATGCCGAAAACCGAGCTGGACAGGGTGATTGGCCTGATCAAAAGCTCGGGTGCGATCGAGCAGTCGTACGCCATCAGCCAGCGCTATTTAAGCAAGGCTTTAAAAGCGCTTGAGGGGCTTCCGGACAGCCGTATTAAAAAGACGCTTGCTGAACTTGCAAAATATATGGGGAAAAGGAAATTTTAAAGAGAACCGAAACGATCGGTGCGCCTTGAAAAGGAACTGGTCGTTTTTTGTTTGTACCGGGAGCGGATCAGGAAGATGCCTTTTGTGCTGATAGATAAGGGAAACCGCTTTCTAAAAGATGTTGCGGTTTTGCTTCATGAATGTTACTATTTTTATATCCGGTACATAATTTTGGCAATTTATGATAACGAATGGGAGTGGATTTTTTTTGGAAAGAACCTTTTTGATGGTGAAACCAGATGGGGTACAAAGGCAATTGATCGGCGACATCGTGTCGCGGTTTGAAAAGAAAGGCTTTTGTTTAGCCGGTGCGAAACTGATGCGAATTCCAACCGAACTTGCTGAAAAGCACTATGCTGAACATAAGGAGCGCCCTTTCTTTGGCGATTTGGTTAAATTTATCACCTCCGGCCCGGTATTTGCGATGGTTTGGGAAGGGGAAAACGTCATTGCCACAGCCCGCAAAATGATGGGCAAGACGAATCCGGCCGAAGCGGCACCCGGCACGATCCGCGGCGATTACGGTATGATTGTTAGCAAAAATATTATTCATGGCTCGGATTCTCCGGAAAGTGCAAAACGCGAGATTGCCCTGTTCTTCCGTGACGAAGAACTGCTTCAATATACACGGCCTGCCGACGCTTCTATTTATTAAAATCGCTTTTTAAAGATTGGCGGAAAAATTTCTAAACGCCAATCTTTTTTTATGCTAAAATAAAGAAAATATGCGGCCGGGGCGCCAACTGTTGACTGCCAATGCTGCATGGTGATGAAAATCAACAAGAAAGCCATGGGGAATGCACAATGAAGATTGAACGGGAAGATGACTACAGCCGGTTTATTTCGCAAATCAAAATGAAAACCGGCGTCAATTTGTCTTTGTATAAGGAAGCACAGATGAAAAGAAGACTGACAACGCTCTACGAGAAAAGAGGATTTTCTTCTTTTCAGGAGTTTTTTAACGGATTGGATCAGGACCAGGCCTTATTGGATGAATTTTTAGACCGGATGACGATAAATGTTTCTGAATTTTATAGAAACAAATCGAGATGGGATGTACTGGAACACAAAATTCTTCCCCGCCTGTTTAAAGACAGGGGCATCCCGCTTCGAATATGGAGCGCAGCCGCTTCAACCGGTGAAGAACCCTATACGATTGCAATGATTCTGTCAAAATTCATGCCGCTGGACCTGATTCGGATTCTCGCGACGGATATTGACAGGCATGCGCTGCAAAAGGCGAAAGCAGGGATCTATTCGGAACGGTCCATCAATGAAGTGCCAAAAGAGATGAAATTGAAGTTTTTTGAAAAATGCAGCGGCGGGCCTTTTTACCGGATTGCGGACGGCATTAAGAAAACCGTCACCTTTAAGCAACACAACCTGCTTTCAGATCCCTACCCGAAAGCGGATTTGATTTGTTGCAGGAATGTCTTGATTTACTTTACAGAGGAAGCAAAAAACCAGGTGTACCGGAATTTCAGTACAGCCTTAAACCATCATGGGACATTGTTTGTCGGCAGTACCGAGCAAATCTTTCATCCATCTTCTTTCGGTTTAGAAGTCGAAGACACATTTTTTTATAAAAAAATAGAACATCAGCACTAAAGTGATTGGCATGATTTTTTTAATTTGAAACGTTCAAACCATATTTTCGGATTGCAAAGATTGTGATATAGTTATACATATGTAACGCTTTAAAGTGCTAAAAGGGGGTATTAGATTGAGATATTTGACAGCCGGTGAATCGCATGGTCCGGCGCTTACTACGATTATTGAGGGGCTGCCTGCAGGGCTTCCGCTTACAGCTGAAGATATTAATGCCGATTTGGCACGAAGGCAGCAAGGCTACGGGCGCGGCCGGCGAATGCAAATTGAAAAAGACCGTGCCGCCATTTCTGCAGGTGTACGCCACGGCCTTACGCTTGGATCTCCTGTCGCATTGACAGTTGAAAATAAAGACTGGACCCATTGGACAAACATTATGGGGATTGAGCCGCGTGCGGATGAAGACGAAGAAGTCAAACGCAAAGTGACGCGGCCGCGGCCGGGGCATGCGGATTTGGCAGGCGGTATCAAATACGGCCACCGGGATATGCGCAATGTTCTTGAACGGTCTTCCGCACGCGAAACAACGGTAAGGGTCGCAGCCGGAGCTGTTGCAAAAAGATTATTAAAAGAACTCGGCATTGAAGTGGTTTCCCATGTGGTTGAAATTGGCGGTGTCGAGGCAGAACATACCCAGTACAAATCATTGCAGGACTTAAGGGAAAAGGCGGAGTCCTCCCCGGTCCGCTGCTATGATGATGCAGCCGCCGAAAAAATGATGGCGGCCATTGACCAGGCAAAGAAAAGCGGGGACTCTATCGGCGGGATCGTTGAAGTCGTTGCAGCTGGCATGCCGGCCGGTGTCGGCAGTTATGTCCATTACGACAGGAAGCTGGATGCAAAACTGGCACGCGCCATTGTCAGCATTAACGCTTTTAAAGGCGTTGAATTCGGACTTGGTTTTGAAATGGCACACCGGTTTGGAAGTGAAGTCCATGATGAAATCCTCTGGTCGGAAGAAACGGGCTATACGCGGAGAACAAACCGCCTCGGCGGCTTTGAAGGCGGCATGACAACGGGGATGCCGATCGTCGTCCGCGGCGTCATGAAGCCAATCCCGACGCTGTATAAGCCGCTTCAGAGCGTCGATATTGACACGAAAGAACCGTTTACGGCGAGCATTGAGCGCTCAGACAGCTGCGCGGTGCCGGCTGCAAGTGTTGTGGCGGAAGCAGCGGTGGCCTGGGAGCTGGCAGCAGCCATCGTGGAGCAGTTTTACAGCGACCGTATGGAAGTGCTGAAACAAACAGTGGCTGCGCAAAGAGAATACGGAAGGTTGTTTTAAATGGAAACAATAATCATAGAAGCGGGCACGAAAAAGTACCCCGTATACATAGGCGACGGTGCCATCAGCAGGCTGGATGCGCTGCTTGAAGATTACACAAACCTGATGGTCATAACCGATCGCCATGTGGGGGCGCTGCATTTAAACACTTTAAAAGCCCATCTCCCGGAAGGCGCTGAAACAAATGTCTACACGGCGCCAAATGGGGAGGAAGCCAAAACATTTCTTATTTATAAAGAAGCCCTCGATTTTGCCGTAAAATGCCATTTGGACCGCAAATCGTGCATTTTGGCTTTCGGCGGAGGAGCAGTGGGTGATTTAGCGGGATTTGTCGCTGCTACGTATATGCGCGGGATCGCTTTTATTCAAATTCCGACTACGATTCTCGCCCATGACAGTGCGGTGGGCGGAAAAGTAGCCATTAACCATCCGCTTGGGAAAAACCTTGTTGGGGCATTCTACCAGCCGGAGTTTGTACTCTATGATACTAGCTATCTCGCAACGCTTCCCGAAGTCCAGCTCCGCAGCGGGTTTGCCGAGCTTATCAAACATGCGCTGATTTCGGACGAAGGATTCCTGGACGAAATCAAACGGGCGGTGCCGAATGAACAGCAAATATTAAATGCCAAGCTTCCGGGCCTGCTGAAAAAAGGCATTAAAGTAAAAGCCGGGTTTGTCAAGCAGGATGAAAAGGAAACGGGCGTGCGCGCATACTTGAATTTTGGCCATACGCTCGGCCACGCGCTTGAAGCAAACGGCGGCTTCGGCGGCTTGACGCATGGGGAAGCCGTCATCATCGGGATGGTATATGAACTTTTGATCAGCCGGAAACAAACGGGCCTCGAATTTGATGTTGCTGCGTTTACCGAATGGCTGGGGGCGCTTGGCTATCATTGGAAAATTCCGCAGCAGGCTAATTTCGAAGAAATTTATGCATACATGCTGCGGGACAAGAAAACCATTGCCCATAAACCGAGATTTGTTCTGCTGCGGAAGATTGGCGAACCTGTGATGGCGGAAGTGGACGAAGATTTGTTGCGCAGTTTGTTCGGGCAATTGCAAAAAGGGGGACTGTGTTAAGATGATTCGTGGGATTCGCGGGGCAACGACTGTGGAAAGGGATGACGAGCCACTAATCCTTGCCGCATCGGAAGCATTGCTGCAGGAAATGATCAGCAAGAATGACATTGATCCAAAGCGGGTTGCTTCTCTCTTTTTCTCAGTGACTGCCGATCTCCGCGCTGCTTTCCCTTCTAAAGTGATGCGGAAATTTACAGACTGGAAATTTGTCCCGATTATGAATATGCAGGAAATCCCTGTTGCAGGCAGCCTGCCCCATTGCATCCGTGTTATGATTCACGTGGATACAGACCGGGAACAGGAGAGCATCAAACATGTTTATAGGAACGGCGCCGTTTCATTGCGGCCGGACTTAAACCAGATGGAACAGGAGCTGTGAAATTATGAAATGGAGAGAACAAATTACGGACTTAGCCGTATATGAGCCGGGAAGAACCATTGAAGCAGTGAAGAAGCAGTTCGGATTGGATTCGATTGTAAAGATGGCTTCCAATGAAAATCCGTTTGGCTACTCGCCGAAAGTGGATGAGCGGCTTGCATCCATCCATCGTTCATACACGCTTTATCCGGATGGCTATGCCACCAGCCTGCGGGAAGAAGCAGCAAACTTTTTAGGGGTGGACGAAAAGCAGCTGATTTTCACAAATGGCACTGATGAACTGATCCAGATCATTTCAAGAGCCTTGCTTGAGCCGGGCAAAAATACGGTGATGGCGGTGCCGACTTTTTCCCAGTACAGGCATAATGCCGTGATTGAAGGCGCTGAAATCCGCGAAGTGCCGTTAAGGGACGGTAAGCATGATTTGGACGGGATGCTTGCGCAAATTGACGAAAATACGGCGGTTGTTTGGGTATGCAGCCCGAATAATCCGACCGGAACCTACACTTCCGAAAAAGAAATCACCGCCTTTCTCGATCAAGTGCCGGAAGAAGTGCTGGTCGTTTTAGATGAAGCATACGGAGATTATGTCGTTGCGGCCGATTATTATGATGCCCTTGAGCTGTATAGAAAGTACAGCAATTTGATTGTGACCCGGACTTTTTCAAAAATTTACGGGCTTGCCAGTTTCCGCGTCGGTTACGGGATCGCGAATGAAGCCATTATCCGCGGGCTTGAACCGGTGCGCCCGCCGTTCAACACGAATGTGCTCGGGCAAATGGTGGCGGCTGAGGCGCTCCGTGACCAGGAATTTGTTCGCAAGTGCCGGAAAAAAAACCGCCGCGGCCTGCAGCAGTTCTACGATTTTTGTAATCGGGCCGGCCTTGGTTACTATCCTTCGCAGGCAAATTTTATTTTGATTCATTTTCACTGTGACGCAGACCGTGTATGCCAGTTTTTGATGAAAAAAGGGTTTATCGTGCGCTCAGGCCGGCCGCTTGGCTTTCCGGAAAGCATCCGCGTCACCGTTGGATCGGAAGAACAGAACAAAGGCGTCATCCATGCGATGGAGACGTTTTTGGAAACAACGGCTAAAATTAACCGCTAAACTGCAGGACAATTGCATCCTGCTCTTTTGGTTTTTTGCAAACGATGTGAGGTGGAATGTCGATTGAAAGGAACTGTATTTATGATCGGGCTCGGCTTAATTGGGGGGTCCATTGCGCTGGCCATCAAAAAAGAACATCCGGAAGCGATGGTTATCGGATTTGATGCCAAATTGGAAGAAATGAAAATGGCGAAAGCTTTAATGGTTGTCGATGATTATACAGAGTCGGTGGAAGCAGGTGCCAAACAGGCTGATTTAATCGTTCTGGCAACACCGGTATTGATTACAGAAAAACTGATCGGGCAATTGGCGGACGCGGGTCTAAAGCAAAACGTAATCGTGACCGATACAGGCAGTACGAAAAAGAGCATCGTTGAAAGGGCAGGCTGTCTTCAGGAAAAAGGGATTGTGTTTATTGGCGGCCATCCGATGGCAGGTTCCCATAAAAGCGGGGTGATCGCAGCAAAGCCGACACTTTTTGAAAATGCATTTTATTTGCTTGCCCCTTATAATGAAAAATCAGCCGCGCGAGTGAATGATTTAAGGTGCTGGCTTAAAGGGACACGTGCAGCATTTATTGACGTATCGCCGGCAGAGCATGATGAAATGGTTGCCATGGTCAGCCATTTTCCCCATATAGTCGCTGCATCTCTTGTCCATCTTATACGAAATGCCGACGCGGAGTTTCCGCTTTTAAAGCGGATTGCGGCCGGCGGATTCCGCGATATCACAAGAATTGCCTCTTCAAATCCCCAGATGTGGGCAGATATCAGCATCGGCAACCAGCAGAATCTGATCACGCTGCTTGATCGTTGGACTGCGGATCTTCAAAAAGTCAAACAGGCACTGGCTGGTAAAAAATATGATGAATTGTACAGCTTCTATGCTGAAGCGAAAAAATACCGCGATCAGCTGCCGGTGGGCGGTTCGGGCGCGATTCCTTCGTTTTACGACTTGTTTGTTGATATTCCGGATTATCCGGGCGTCGTTTCTGAAATTATGAACGAACTGGCAGCAGCCAAAATCAGCATTACAAATATCCGGATTCTGGAAACACGGGAAGACGTATACGGCGTTTTACGAATCAGCTTCCAAACGGAAAATGACCGTCACAACGCCTATCGTCTATTAAAAATGAAATCCCCGCATGAAGTATATTTGCAATAATAAAATGGGAGAAGGTGAATTTGGCTGATGTTAAAACTGCAGGCAGCCCGTTCCGGTTTAAAAGGAACGATAAAAGTACCGGGTGATAAATCAATTTCCCACCGTTCAATTATGTTTGCAGCGGTTGCGGAAGGCAGGACAACGATTGAAAACTTTTTATATGGGGTCGACTGTTTGAGCACCATCGATTGTTTCCGCAAAATGGGTGTGTCCATTGTGCAAAATGGCAGCAGTCTTGCAGTTGACGGAAAAGGCTGGGGCGGATTACAGGAACCCAAAAGTGTACTCGATGCCGGCAATTCAGGGACGACCACGCGGCTTATGCTCGGCATTTTGGCGGGCAGGCCTTTCCACTCCGTTATCATTGGAGACGATTCGATTGCAAAACGTCCGATGAACCGTGTTACCAAACCGCTTGCGATGATGGGGGCGGAGATTGACGGCAGAGATCACGGCAATTTGACGCCATTAGCGATAAGAGGCGGAGCGCTGCATGCCATTGATTACAAGATGCCCGTTGAAAGCGCCCAGGTGAAATCAGCCATTTTACTGGCCGGTTTGCAGGCGGAAGGTGTAACGAAAGTCCATGAACTGCAGGAAACGCGCGACCACACAGAACGCATGATTCGCCGTTTCGGGGGAGAAATCCATACAAGCGGCGGCACGGCAGAGGTAGAAGGCGGCCAAACGTTGCATGGAACGGTTGTAAACGTGCCGGGTGATATTTCTTCGGCTGCGTTTTTTATTGCTGCGGCCTGTATTGTACCGGGCAGTGAACTGGTCTTCCCGGGCGTCGGGTTAAACCCGACGCGTACCGGCATCATAGAGGTGCTGCAAAAGATGGGGGCAGATATTGAAATTTTAGAAGACCGGGCAGGCGGACAGTTTGAACCAAAAGGCACCATAGCAGTAAAATACGGCGCTTTAGCCGGTACTGAGATTGGCGGCAGTTTAATCCCGCGCCTGATTGATGAGATCCCGGTTATCGCTCTGCTTGCAACCCAGGCACAAGGAAAGACGATCATAAAGGATGCCGGGGAACTAAAGGTAAAAGAAACGAACCGCATTGATACGGTTGTAAATGAGCTGAAGAAACTGGGCGCAAATATCGAAGCAACGGAAGATGGGATGATCATAGAAGGCCCTGTGCCGTTAACAGGAGGCACGGCAGACAGCCACGGTGATCACCGTATCGGCATGATGCTGGCGGTCGCTTCTTTAATCAGCCGCGGTCCGATTTATTTGGAAAATGAAGGCGCGATTAACGTATCTTATCCCGGCTTTTTTGACAGTTTAAAATCGATTATGCACTGATTGAATATACAGAGGGCTGGTCAGATTGATTTAGCGCTCTGTATATTTTTTTGGCATGGATAAAAAAATAAAGGAATTTCCATGCATACTGAAGAAATAAATCATAGGGGCAGATCCAGGTGCAGGCAGTATATTTGCACTGTCCGGCCGCATTTTTTATGATAAAGTAAAAAGGTATGCTATTTTTTAAGAAAATGGTTTAAAGGAAGGTTTACATGAATTTAGTTGAACAATTGTTGGATCATTTAGAAGAAGGCCGGTTGGATCAGGCGAAAAAGGAATTTGAAACTTTTCTCTCGCTTGGTTCGGATGAAGAAAAATATACGCTGGCCGGGCAATTAATGGGCCTTGGCTTTCTAAATGAGGCGCAGCAGTTATATAAAGATCTTCTGGAAACTTATCCGGAAGACGGCGAGCTTGCTATTTTGCTTGCCGAAACGCTCATTGACATGGATAAAGAAGAAGAAGCGATCCTATATTTAGACCAGATTCCGGAAACAGATCCGGATTATCCGCGTGCACTGCTTTTACTGGCTGATTTATACCAGATGCAGGGGCTGCTCGAAGTCAGTGAAAATAAGCTGTTGGAAGCAAGCGGACAGCTGCCCGATGAACCGGTAATCCATTTTGCACTGGCGGAATTCTATGCATCTGTTGCCCGCTACGCAGAAGCTGTAAAGGATTATGAGTGGCTGCTTGATAAAGGGATTGAAACATTGGGGGATGCCAATATCCACGGGCGTCTTGCCGAAGTACTGAGTGCCGCGGGTGCTTTTGAAGATGCGCTTCATCACTTTGAACATGCAATGGAGGGGAAACCCGGGGCAAATACTTTATTTGGGTACGCCCTAACGGCTTATCAGGCGGGATTTTATCGAAAAGCAATTGAATTATTCAATCAGCTAAAGGAAATGGATCCGGGGTTTCAATCCTTATATCTTTATCTCGGGCGTGCCTACGAACACGAGGAGGAATTGAAAAAAGCGCTTGAAACTGTGGACGAGGGCATCCATGTTGATGAGTTTAATAAAGAACTTTTCTGTTTTGGCGGGAAGGTCGCTTTGAAAACCGGGCGCGAAGATCTCGCAGAAAAGTATTTCCGGGAAGCACTCGGGCTCGATCCGGGTTATATTGATGCTGCGTTAGCTTATCATAAATTATTGCTGCACCAGGAAAGATACGCAGAGATTGCAGAACAAACAACGAAAATGGAAAAAGAAGGGGATGTGGATCCGCAACTTTACTGGGATATGGCATTGTCTTTCCAGAAACTTGAAGAATATTCACAGGCATTAAAGTATTATAGTCTGGCATATAATGATTTAAAAAATGATCCCCAATTTTTATCGGATTACGGCTATTTCCTGATTGAGGATGGTAAAAGGGAACAGGCAATTGAAATTTTCCGCAGCCTCCTTTCAAACGACCCGGTAAATGAGGAATGGGTGGCTTTATTGGAAAGGCTGGAAGAAGAACGCTAAAGTGTTCAGGCAGCATAAAAGTTTTAAAGCGTTTCAAACATATTGGTAGGCGCAGCACTTCAGGAAACGGTATAATAAAGGTACAGGTTATTATTTTCTTAGAAAAACTTCTTTCGCACCAGTCAATGGGAACCATTTCAATTTGCAGAGGAGGGATTACTTTGGCTCTCACCCCTGTTTCAATCAACGAGAAAAAAGAGTTCATACGCTGGTTTTTGAATCATTATCAGTTAAAAAGAAGAGAATCGGTTTGGATTTTAAATTACTTAATGAGCCACGATCAATTGATGGAAAAAGTTCATTTTGTAGAAGAAGCGCATCTTTGCCCGCGCGGCTTGATCATGTCCACCCATTGTGTAGACAATGTGCCGTTTCGTTTCTATAAGGAAAATATTATGACAACAGATGCTGAAAAATCTTTTCATGATATTCGTTTGAACCGCGATGAGGAAATTTATATCCAGCTGAATTTCAAGTCATCCCATTTGTCGTATCAGTATGCAGCGGTGCTGGAAGAGAATCCCTTCATGCCGAAAGATCTGCATATTAATGAAAAGGACAGAATGATGGCCGAAAAGATATTACAGCAAAGCATTTATGATTTTCAAAGAAATAAAATATTAAAGGAAATTGATCATGCCCTGGATGAACGGGACTATGATCGCTTTATCCAGTTAAGCAAACAAGTCAGGCATCTGAAGTAGTTTTCCTCCACCTCTGCTTTTGGCGGGGCCTTCTTTTTCAATCCGGATCGCGGCATTAAACAATGAAAGGGGTACCAAATTGCTTTGGACCGCAAAAGATATTGAACTTTATTTGCAGGAACAGCCTTATATTGACACTGCCATATTGCCGCTTGTTCCTGCTTCATTCGGGCGCGAAATGAAACAGTCGGCATCACAGTATGAATGGATCCGGCTGCTAAGCACCAGCTTGGAAAACCAGTTTAAAGGAAGGCTGGTGCTGATGCCTGCTTATATGTATTTGCAGAGCCTGGGCCCGGAAATGAACCGGGAAGTTTTGCAAAAATGGGAATCAGAAATGGCAGCCGGCGGGTTTCGTCACATTTTTTATATTACGTCCGATCCTGTCTGGCAGCCTTGCCAAACTTCTCTGGAAGGCTCGATCATTTGGCTGCCGGCGATTCCGCTTGCGCATATGGAACAGAAATACCGGGATACAGTTGTAGAAGAACAAGTGAAGCAGCTGATTTCATTAATTGTAAACCAATGGCAGGAAACACTATAGGCTATTGAGATATCAGTCTATTTTGATTAGAAGGATATCAGACACAATTATGACATTTATTCGTTGACCTGATCTGCCGGATGTTTTATGATAATGGAGATAGAGTTCAAAATTATATAAATTTTTATTACAAAGCTTACCTCAAGGGGGGAATTGGGTGAGTAAAGATCCTGTATCAAGGCGGCAGTTTTTGAACTATACGCTAATGGGGGTTGGTGGTTTCATGGCGGCAGGTACGTTGATGCCAATGCTCCGTTTTGCCATTGATCCGGTACTGGAAGCGAAAGCGGCAGGCGATTTTCATGCAACCAAATTAAAGGTTTCGGAATTAACGGGTAAACCGGTCCGCATCGATTTCAAGTACGAACAGGCCGACGGATGGCATAAGTCTGATATTACACAGACAGCCTGGGTCTATAAGGACAATAAGGGGGAAATCGTGGCACTTTCTCCAACCTGCAAACATCTTGGCTGTACCGTGGACTGGAACACCAGCAAGCAGCACCCCAACGAATTTTACTGCCCCTGCCACGGCGGGCGCTATGAAAAAAATGGAAGGAATGTGCCCGGTACACCGCCTTCTGCACCTTTAGACGCTTTTGCGACAAAAGTTAAAGGCGGATATCTATATTTAGGGAAACCACAGGCCAATCCGTATGTAAAATGAGGGGGCAAATACATGCTGAGCAAATTATATGACTGGGTGGATGAACGCCTCGATATCACACCTTTATGGCGGGATATCGCGGATCACGAGGTTCCGGAACACGTAAATCCGGCGCACCACTTTTCGGCTTTTGTCTATTGTTTTGGAGGCTTGACTTTTTTTATTACCGTCATTCAAATCCTTTCCGGCATGTTTTTAACGATGTATTATGTTGCTGATATTAAAAATGCCTGGGAATCCGTATATTATTTGCAAAATGATGTGGCATACGGGCAAATTGTCAGGGGCATGCACCATTGGGGGGCAAGTTTAGTGATTGTGATGATGTTCCTGCACACCTTGCGCGTTTTCTTTCAGGGCGCTTATAAAAAGCCGCGGGAATTAAACTGGATTGTCGGCGTACTGATTTTTTTTGTGATGCTTGGCCTCGGGCTGACCGGGTATTTGCTTCCGTGGGACATGAAAGCGCTTTTTGCCACGAAAGTCAGCTTGGAGATTGCCAACTCTGTGCCGCTGATCGGCCCTTATGTAAAGACGCTTTTAGCGGGGCATCCGGATATTGTCGGCGCCCAAACCTTAACGCGCTTTTTTGCAATCCATGTTTTCTTCCTTCCGGCGGTTTTACTGGCGCTTTTGGCGGCCCACTTCTTCATGATACGCAAGCAGGGAATTTCAGGTCCGCTGTAAAAAAATAGCCTTTTTTTCATTAATGGGCAAAGGGAGGGGCATTGATGCAACGTGGAAAAGGAATGAGATTTGTTGGGGACTCGAGAATTCATGCTGACCGGAAACCGAATATTCCAAAGGATTATTCGGAATATCCCGGCAAGACAGAAGCTTTCTGGCCGAACTTTCTGTTAAAGGAATGGCTGGTCGGCGCTGTTTTTCTGGTCGGCTTTTTATGCCTGACAGCGGCACACCCGTCACCGCTTGAAAGGATAGCGGATCCGACTGACACAAGCTATATTCCAATGCCGGACTGGTATTTTTTATTTCTATATGAACTGTTAAAGTATTCATATGCATCAGGGCCTTACGCTGTGATCGGGCTTGCGATTCCCGGTGTCGCTTTTACGGCGCTGCTGCTTGTTCCGTTTCTTGATCGCGGGCCTGAGCGCCGTCCGCAAAAACGCCCGCTCGCAACGGGATTCATGCTGCTTGCAGTCTGTTCGGTATTTTACTTAACATGGGAAGCAGCCGCCCACCATGACTGGGAAAAAGCGAAAGAGCAGGGGAAAATCACAGCGCAGGCGGATATTGACAAAAATGCCGGCGGGTATAAAATCTATGCCAAGCAAAGCTGTATAACCTGCCACGGTGAAAACCTTCAGGGCGGGTCAGCTGCACCTTCTTTAATCGGAACCGGCTTAAGTGCTGAAGAGGTGGAAAAGATCGCAAAAGATGGAAAAGGAAGCATGCCCGCAAACCAGTATAAGGGATCCGATGAAGATTTGAAAAAACTTGCAACCTTTATTTCAGGTCTGAAAGCAGAATAGATGGGGAGCCGGTTCAGGCATTCCCATTCGGGAGCCGGCGTTTTGCCGGCTTTTTCGATCAGCAAAAGGCATGTTACAATAGGAGCAGTTTACATATAAATGAGGGTGAAAATGAAATGAATACTTTATATGCCGCATTAGCAGACCGCCGCACGCTGCAGTTGCTCTTTTTCATTAATATTGCCGGCACCCTGTACGGTTACTACTGGTACGGATGGCAGTTAAAAGAAACGCCGCCGCAGTTTTTAATATTTGTACCGGACAGCCCGACAGCCAGCCTTTTCTTTGTTTTTGTCCTGCTTGCCTTTTTATTGCGGAAAAGCTGGCCTTACATAGAGGCACTCGCGATTGTGACCTTGTTCAAATACGGAATTTGGGCAGCCGTAATGAATTTGCTTCTGCTGTATGTAAACGGCAGCCTGCCATGGCAGGGGTATATGCTGATCGCCTCCCACTTGGCAATGGCTTTGGAGGGGATGTTGTTTGCGCCATTTTACCGCTTCAAATGGAAGCATCTTATGGTCGCGGCAGTATGGGCTTTACATAATGATGTGATTGACTATGTGTTTATGCAGTTCCCAAGGTATGAAGATTTGGATCGCTATATCCGTGAAATCGGCTATTTTGCTTTTTGGCTGAGTATTGCTTCATTGATGGTGGCTTATGTGCTGGTGATCCGAAAAAAGCGCCGGAAATATCAACGTTATTAAAGCGCCTGTATTTTTAAAGTACTAACCTTGTCCTCCTTTACATAGATTAGTAATAGTTTGAGGGGGGACAAGTATGATGAGAAAAGTGGTTATCCTTCTGTTTGCCATCATGTTTTGCTTTGCAGGAAAGAGTTTTGCCCAAACGTCAGAGCCATCGCTAACGCATTTGAATGATTTAAGTGACGAAGCGCTGCAAATGGCGAAAAACGGACGGTATGAAGAAGCCAAGATTTTATTGAAACAGTTTTCAACGGAGTTTACAAATCTTTCATTGGACGATAAATATTTTACAATGGATGAACTGAGAATTTTAACAGTCACCCATAATGAAGCGCTGAAAGCTTTAACAAAAGCGAGTGTTGATGCAGATGAAAAAGTGGATGCCTGTACAACATTCCGCCTGGTTGTTGATGCGCTTCAGTCAAAATACCAGCCAATGTGGACGGAAATGGAAGAACCGGTGATGGCGTCGTTTGCAGAGGTCAAACAGGCAGCGATAAGTGGAGACCATGCGCGCTATAATATAAAATTAAATACGTTTTTAAAAGAATTCTCCATTATTGAACCCAGCTTAAAAGTGGACATCCCGGCAGAAAAAATACAGCAGCTTGATGCGAAAATTGCATTTATTGACCATTACCGGGCTAATATTTTGCAAGACCGGAAGGATACAAGGGAACTGGAAACCCTGCAGGCCAATCTTGAAGAGTTATTTGATGAAATGAAGGAGGATGAGACAGACCCTTCCCTGTGGTGGGTGATTATTTCGACCGGCAGCATCATTATTCTGACATTATCATACGTAGGATGGAGAAAATATAAAGGCCAGAAAGAAGAACGCCAGCAGAAGGACCATGTTGATTGACCTTTTCCCCTGATTCGCATAAAATATATATTAAGAAAAGACCACCGTGGAGGGTAGCAAATGTCATTTTTGATTTACTATATCATTTTGGCGATCATTCCGATCTGGGCTCAAATTAAAGTAAAGCGCACGTACAGCAAGTATGAAAGAGTCCGTTCTGCTTCCGGGATGACCGGCGCAGAAGTGGCAAGGGCGATTTTGGATGAAAACGGTTTGTATCAGGTGAAAGTGCTCGAACACAGCGGTTTTTTAAGCGACCACTATAACCCGATTAATAAAACCGTCAATTTGTCGACAGCCAATTATCACGGACAGTCGATTGCGGGTGCAGCTGTCGCGGCCCACGAAGTCGGACACGCGATTCAGGATAAAGTCAATTATGGCCCGCTTCGTTTGCGCCACCGCCTTGTCCCGGTTGCAAATCTCGGCAGCAATGCTTCATGGATTTTCATTTTACTCGGCATGTTTACCCAGTTGACCGGCTTGTTTTTACTGGGCATTATTTTGATGGCACTTGCCGTTTTGTTCCAGCTTGTGACATTGCCAGTCGAATTTAATGCATCTTCACGCGCATTAAAGCAGGTAACGACACTCGGCATTATCCAGCATGGGGAAGAAAGAGAGGCACGCCAGGTTTTATCAGCCGCCGCACTTACGTATGTAGCCGCCGCCGCAGTTGCCGTGATTGAACTGTTGCGCCTGATCCTGGTTTTTACCAATTTGACAGGAAATAATAACAATAATAACTAATCCGGATTTCCGGATGCCTGCTTTCCTCGCACATGATGACAGGAAGCAGGCTATTTTTTTTGAGGAAAAACAGCCATTGCGGTAAACCATCCTATTCGTATATAATAGAATAGTTTGGTTGTTTTGCAGGCCCGTGGTTCGAAACCATCCCACGTAAAAAAACTAAGGAGAGATGTTATATGAAACTCAAAACAGTTGCTGTAAACGGGATCCTGGCGGCTTTGTATATTGCTGTGTCGTTTTTAATCCAGCCGTTCGGGTTTACGAATATCCAGTTCAGGATATCTGAAATATTTAACCATCTTGTTGTGTTCAACAAGAAATATATGATTGGGATTGTGATGGGGGTATTTTTAACAAATTTATTTTTCTCGCCAATCATGGCCTATGACTTGATTTTCGGTACCGGCCAGTCCATTGTTGCCCTTCTCATTACGATTTTGTCGTCCCGCTATATTAAACAAATATGGACAAGAATGGCAATCAATACGGTTGTCTTTACTGTAACCATGTTTATTATTGCCTGGGAACTTAATCTTGCTTTCCACTACCCATTCCTATTAACATGGCTGACAACAGCAGCTGGTGAATTCGCCGTTATGCTTGTCGGCATGCCAATCATGTATGCAATTAATAAACGCGTCCACTTCGAAAAGTTGATATAGAAGCGGGAAATAAGAAAGAGCTGCAAACACTTGCAGCTCTTTCTTATTTCCCGGATTTAATCCTCAATTGGCTGTTTATTTTCATCCAGCGTAAAACCTTCCCCTAATACATCATGGACAACCATCACCGAAACAAATGCATGAGGATCCACTGAATTAATGATGCCTTTTAAACGGGAGATTTCATTTTTGCCGACCACGCAGTACAGCACATCACGGTCCCGCTTCGTAAATGAGCCGTGGCCCCGAAACACGGTCACACCGCGGTCCATTTGCTTCATGACTTTTTCGGCGATTTCATCATGCTTGTCCGAAATAATAAAGGCTCCCCGTGCTGTATAGGCGCCTTCCTGGAGGAAATCGATAACGCGCGACCCGACAAAAACGGCGACAAGCGTATACATTGCTTCCCGGTAATGCAAGTAAGTAAGAAGTGAAAGCGTGATGACACATGCGTCAAACATAAACATGGTTCTGCCCATCGCAACTCCCTTGTACTTAAAGACAAGCCTTGCGATAATATCCACGCCGCCTGATGTTCCGCCGTAACGGAAAATAATCCCGAGCCCGACACCGATAAAGACGCCGGCAAACAGAGCAGCCAGGAACATATCGTCCTCAAGCGGAATATGAAAGTGCTTTTTTTCAAAAATCCATAGAAACAGGGAGGTCCCGACCGTCCCGATGATCGTGTAATAAAAGGCCCTTTTTCCCAATAATTTCCATCCAATGATAAAGATTGGGATGTTTAAGATCAGGTTGGAATAAGAAGGGTTCATATGGAACAAATAATAGAGGAGCAGAGTGATCCCAGTGAAACCGCCTTCAGCCAAATGGTTTTGAATATTAAAATGGACAATCCCAAATGAAAAAACGGCGGCGCCTAATAAGATAAAGAAGATATTCTTGATTTTGAGCATGCCTGCTGCCTCCTTGATTGATGTTTTTTCTGATTCCGGCGTACTTATTATATATTAAAGGCAATAAAAGTCCAATATGGATGGGGTCTTCCGGCTGGATCCGGTTGTAATGAAAATCATTTGTAAAATCTTCCGGTTTTGGCTAACATGGAAGAGTATGAATCATCACCGGGAACAGGAAAGGCACCAAAGCAAGACCCGGTGAGGTGCTGATACATATGGATCTTCATGCCGGGTTTTGCATTCATTTGCCGTACCCGGGACATAACCAAAATAACAAAAACGCAATCCTAATAAAGGAGTGATTTGGATATGAGTCAAATTCGTGTCATTATTGCCGGCGCACGCGGAAGAATGGGCAGTGAAGCGGTCCGGCTTGTTTCAAGGGAAGAAAATTTCAAACTGGCGGGGGTGCTGGACCGGAAAGGTGAAGGAAAATTGCTGAATGAGATCGCTGATTTCACGGATGAACCAGCCCCTGTCTATACAGATGTCCGGGAATGCCTGGAAAAATCCAATGCTGATGTTTGGATCGATTTCACCAAACCTGAAGTAGGGTACAGGCATACGAAAGCCGCCCTCGAATACGGTGTGCGCCCGGTTGTCGGAACAACCGGTTTTACATCCGGACAGCTGGATGAATTAAAAGCACTGGCCGATGAAAAAGGGATTGGCTGTATAATCGCACCAAATTTCGCCATTGGGGCTGTCCTGATGATGAAATTTTCACAAATGGCGGCGAAATATTTTCCGAATGTCGAAATTATTGAATTGCATCACGACAAAAAAATCGATGCACCCTCAGGAACGAGCGTGAAAACCGCGGAATTGATTGCCACGGAACGGACAAAAAAAGTGCAGGGGAACCCAAATGAAAAAGAAACGCTGAAAGGTGCCAGAGGGGCTGATTTTGACGGCATGCATATCCACAGTGTCAGGCTACCGGGACTCATTGCCCATCAGGAAGTACTGTTTGGTGGCGGCGGCCAGCTGCTTACAATCCGCCATGATTCATTCGACCGGGTTTCTTTTATGTCCGGTGTTAAAGTTTCCGTTGAAACGGTGATGAATTTAAAGACGTTCGTTTATGGCCTGGAAAATATTTTGGTTTAACGGGGAGTGAAAATCATTGAATATTGCACTGATCGCCCATGATAAAAAGAAAGACGATATGGTCCGGTTTTCATCTGCCCATAAAAAAATACTTGCGCAGCACCAGCTCTTTGCCACCGGGACGACCGGAAAAAGAATTATGGAAGCAACAGGGCTGCCGGTTCACCGTTTCCAGTCCGGCCCCTACGGCGGTGACCAGCAGATTGGCGCGAAAATCGCAAAAAACGAGCTGGATCTTGTCATTTTTTTACGCGACCCGCTTACGGCACAGCCGCATGAACCGGACGTCTCGGCGTTGATCCGCCTCTGCGATGTCCATCGGGTTCCACTGGCGACAAATATCGGTACGGCCGAACTGCTGATGAAGGAACTTCAAAAAGGAGAAACCGTCTGGCCGTCAAAAGCAGGAAGGGGAGACAAGCCATGAGTTGTCAAGCAGATGTGCTGGCGTTCGGGGCACATGCCGATGATGTCGAAATCGGCATGGCAGCTTCGATCGCCAAATGGGCATCACTAGGGAAAAGAATCGTCATTTGTGATTTAACAGAGGCAGAGCTGTCTTCCAATGGAACGGTAGATACACGTAAAGCTGAAGCGCAAAAATCTGCCGGAATCCTCGGTGTTGCAGAAAGAATCACTTTACAGCTGCCTGACCGCGGTTTGTTTATGAAAACGGAATATCTCCGCCAAATTACAGGGGTGATTCGGGCGTACAAACCCGGCGTTGTGTTTGCCCCTTTCCATCAGGACCGGCATCCCGACCATGGTCATTGCGGAAATATGGTTGAAGAAGCCTTTTTCTCGTCCGGTATCCGCAAATACCGTTCAGATCCGGAAAAAGAGGCATACAAGCCGAAGCATTTGTACTTTTATATGGTAAACGGCTTCCACGAACCGGATTTTGTGGTCGATGTCAGTGATTTTATCGAAAAAAAAATTGAAAGCCTGAAAGCGTACGGAAGCCAGTTTGATTTAAGGGACGGCGCTGTAAAGACACCGCTCACGGACGGTTACATTGAAACGGTGCTGGCGCGTGAAAGAATATTTGGAAAAGAACTGGGTATCCGTTATGCTGAAGGGTTTTTAAGCAAGAAGCCACTACTGGTAAACCTGGATGTGCTTCATTTATGAAAAAGAGGTTAAAGATAGGGATTACTTGTTATCCGACAGTTGGCGGCTCCGGCGTAATTGCGACGGAATTGGGCCAGCTGCTTGCAGAAAACGGCCATGAAATCCATTTTATTACGTCAAGTGTCCCGTTCCGCTTAAATAAAATGTACCACAATATCTATTTTCACCAGGTTGAGGCCAACCAGTACGCGGTTTTTCAATACCCGCCTTACGATATCGCGCTGGCAAGCAAAATTGCTGAAGTGGCGGATAGGGAACATTTGGATATTATCCATGTCCATTATGCAATTCCACATGCGGTCTGCGCGATTCTTGGTAAAATGATGGCGCACACGGATTTGAAAATCGTGACGACACTGCACGGCACGGATATCACCGTTTTAGGCTATGACCCGTCACTTGCATCCGCGATCCGTTTTGGCATTGAACAATCTGATGCGGTCACGGCAGTATCCAATGCACTTGTCCGCCAGACCTATGACTTAATCCAGCCGCAGAAAAAGATCGAAACGGTTTATAATTTTGTTGATGAGCGCGTCTACCGGCGTGTCGATGCTGCCCATTTAAAAAAAGAGTATGGCATTACGGAAGCGGAGAAAGTCATCATCCATGTCTCCAATTTTCGGGCAGTGAAACGCGTATCAGATGTCGTACGGGCGTTTGCAAATATCCGCGCACAAATCCCCGCGAAGCTGCTGCTTGTCGGCGACGGCCCGGAGATGAGCGTCATAACGCGGCTTGTCAGGACATTACAGATTGAAAAAGATGTATTGTTTTTAGGAAAGCAGGACCAGCTCGAGGAACTTTACTCGATCAGCGACCTGATGCTGCTGTTATCCGAGAAAGAAAGTTTCGGCCTTGTCGCCTTGGAAGCGATGGCTTGCGGCGTGCCCTGTATTGGTACGATCATCGGCGGCATACCGGAAGTGATCCGGGACGGCTATAACGGGTATCTCGTCTCTCTGGGCGATGTAAAGACGGTTGCCGAAAAAGCCCTGCATGTATTTGCAAATCCCGGCCTGCATGCTGAATTATCCGCGCATGCCCGACAAACCGTCCACAGGAAATTTTATTCGAAAAACATTCTCAAACAATATGAAAAAATATACGATCAATTGATAAATGAGGTTGATGGACATGCTACCGCCATTTCAAACAGCACTCCCGATCTTAAAAACTCTTGAGGATGCAGGATTTGAAGCATTCTTTGTCGGGGGCGCGATTCGTGATATGCTGCTTGAGCGCCCCATCCATGATGTCGACATTGCCACGTCTGCCAAACCGCTTGAAGTCAAGGCGCTGTTTCCGCATACAATCGATATTGGAATCGAGCATGGCACTGTACTCGTTCTGTATAAGGGCGGCCAATATGAAGTCACAACTTTCAGAACGGAATCGGAATATAAGGATTACAGGCGTCCGGAATCTGTTTGGTATGTCGATTCGTTGCTTGAAGATTTAAAACGCCGGGATTTTACGATGAATGCCATTGCCATGGATGATGCCGGAAAGCTGGTTGATCCTTTTTCAGGCTGTGATGCCATCCGCAATAAAACGATTCAGACAGTCGGATCCCCGGAAGAAAGATTCCACGAAGATGCGCTGCGGATGATGCGCGCGATCCGTTTTACGAGCCAGCTTGGTTTTACGATTGAGGCGGAAACAAAGCGCGCGATCAGCCTTCATGCCCCGCTGCTGCAGTATATAGCGGCTGAAAGGATCACACAGGAATTTATCAGGCTCCTTGAAGGCCCCTACCCGTATGAGGCACTGAAACTGCTGTGCGAAACAAAATTACTCTCCTATCTGCCGGGGCTGAACGGGGCGGAAACCAGGCTGGAAGCAAAATTGCATCCGGATTTGAACCGTTTAACAGAAAAACAGCTGTGGCTTTATCTGCTTGCTGTCTGCGGGCTTGGGAATAAAGAGGCATTTTTGCATCAATGGCGCCTGCCGGCAAGCAAACGGAAAGAAATCCTGCGCACGTTTGGCTTTTTGCAGAAACGGCTGCAGGCTGAATGGGATCTTGCGGCGCTTTACGATGCCGGGGAAACGGCGGCAACCGATGCGGAAACCGTTTTCTGGGCGCTTCGCCAAGAAAAGTGGGAGCCGCGCGTCCAAACGATGAAAGAAGAATTTTTAAAAATGAAGATTACAGAAAGAAGCGAGCTTTCTGTAACGGGCACAGATCTTATGCTGTGGTTCGGCAAAAGCGGGGGGCCCTGGATCAAAGAGATGCTGCGCGAATCTGAAATGGCGGTTTTAAACGGGGAAATTGCCAATGACCGGGAAGCAATCAGGAGGTGGCTGATGTGCAAACATCAACGAGAAACAGAATTCTAGAAATATTTACACAAGCCGGGAATGATTTCGTTTCCGGGCAAAAACTTGCCCAATTGCTCGATTGCTCGCGGTCTGCAGTCTGGAAACATATGGAAGAGTTAAGAAAAGAAGGTTTTGAACTCGAGGCTGTCCGCAAAAAAGGCTACAGGATCAAAAGTACACTGGACCGCGTGACGAGGAATGAAATCCAATTCGGCCTGCAGACGAAACGGTTCGGGAAAACGATTTATGATCAGGAAACGATCGACTCCACACAGAAACTTGCACACCGGCTTGTCCAGGAAGGCTGCCCGGATGGTACGGTCGTGATTGCCGAAGAACAGACAGGCGGAAGGGGCAGGCTTCAGCGTGACTGGTACTCGCCGAAATATACAGGCATCTGGATGAGCATTGTATTGCGTCCCGATCTTCCCCCGCAAATGGCGCCGCCTTTTACTTTGATAGCGGCTGTTGCAGTTGCCCAGTCGATTGAAGAAACAGCAGGCGTCCATCCGGAAATTAAATGGCCCAATGATGTTTTAATTGGCGGGAAAAAATGTTCCGGGATCCTGACGGAATTGCAGGCCGACACGGACCGGATCCAGGCCATCATTCTCGGAATCGGAATGAATGTGAACCAAACGGTGTTTCCGGAAGAATTGGAAAAAACGGCGACCTCTTTGCGAATCGAATCAGGGAAAAAAATCAAACGCGCTGTCCTTGTCCAGCGTATTCTTGAAAAATTGGAAAAATACCAGGCAATCTATTTAAAAAACGGTTTTGCTCCGCTGAAACTGCTGTGGGAAAGTTATGCGGTAAGCATCGGCACAAATATTATTGCCCATACGCTTCAGGGCGACATTGCCGGCAGGGCGCTCGGCATTACGGATGAAGGCGTGCTGAAACTAGAAGGCAATGACGGCAGACTGCATGATATTTATTCCGCAGATATCGAAATCGTCGCCAAAGATTAACATATTGAAGCCCAACCTGCTTCATCATAGTGTTTTTATCCGGCTGATCCTGTTATAATGGCTATGGGTAGTATCTATTTAGAACTATACCGGAAAATCATGATGGACATAAAAATAGGTTCTGCCTTGATCCAAAACGGACGGGGACAGCGGGTTAAAATAAACAATGGCAATGTTACGGGCCCTTCTGTCTGCAGGAGGGCTTTTTTCATTTCTGTTGTTTACAGGGTCCTCTAAGCCGGGTGAATATTTTACAGGTGAGGAGAGGTTACGCATGAAACAAACCACGGATTTTTTACACATGAAAAAAGCGGAAGAAAAAATTGCCATGGTTACGGCTTACGATTATCCGACGGCAAAACTGGCTGAGCAGGCAGGCGTGGATCTGATTCTGGTCGGTGATTCTTTAGGCATGGTGGTACTTGGGTATGACTCTACCATTCCTGTAACAGTTTCGGATATGGTTCACCACACGAAGGCGGTAAAGCGCGGGGCAAAGGATACATTTATTGTCACGGATATGCCATTCATGTCCTACCATTTAAACCGCGCTGAAACACTGAAAAACGGCGCCCGCCTGATCCAGGAAGGCGGCGCGAATGCCGTGAAGCTTGAAGGCGGAGCGGAAGTTGCCGGAATAATCGAAAGCCTTACAGAAGCGGGCATTCCGGTGATGGCGCATCTCGGCCTGACGCCGCAAAAAGTCGGGATATTCGGCGGCTACAAGCTGCAGGGAAAAACAGCAGGTGCAGCCAAAAAATTGATTGAAGATGCAAAACTTTGTGAACAAGCAGGCGCGTTTGCGGTTGTTTTGGAATGTGTGCCGCGGCAATTGGCCGAACAAGTCACAAAACGCCTGAAAATTCCTGTAATCGGAATCGGCGCCGGGCCTGATGTCGATGGCCAGGTGCTTGTCTTCCATGATCTGGTCCGGTTTGGCAGCGGAAGGGTTGCAAAATTCGTGAAGCAATTTGCCGATGCGGATGCCGAAATGTTAAAAGGGCTTGAAACCTATGTCCGGGAGGTTAATAACCGGCAGTTTCCTGAAACACAGCATACTTATACGATGAAAGCAGAAGAATTAACGATGCTATACGGGGGGCGCGGCCAATGAATACCAAAAGAGCCATGAAAGTCATCACAACCAAACAAGAAATCCAAAAGATTTTAAGGACATTAAAAAAAGAAGGAAAATCAATCGGCTTTGTTCCGACGATGGGTTTTTTGCATGAGGGGCATTTGGCGCTTGCCGAAAAAGCCCGCAAAGAAAATGATATCGTATGGATGAGCATCTTTGTCAACCCGCTCCAGTTCGGCCCGCACGAAGATTTCGACCGTTATCCGCGTGATGAAGCGGGCGACCGTTTAAAAGCGGAAACGGCAGGGGTGGATTATTTATTTATCCCGCCGGTTGCCGAAATGTATCCGCATGCTCTCTCCGCCACGCTCCATGTTCGTGAGCGGACAGATGTATTGTGCGGACACCGGCGCCCGGGCCATTTTGACGGGGTGGCTGCGGTATTAACAAAACTTTTCCATTTAATCCAGCCGGACCGCGCTTATTTCGGCCTCAAGGATGCCCAGCAGGTTGCGGTAGTGGAAGCTTTGGTCCGTGATTTTGATTTTCCTGTTGAGATTGTCCCGGTGGCCATTGTCCGCGAACAGGACGGCCTGGCGAAAAGCTCGCGGAATGTGTATCTGTCTGAAGCGGAGCGGAAAGAAGCGCCGCAGCTGTACCAAAGTTTGCAATTGGCAAAAAAGGCAATTGCAAACGGGGAGAGGGATCCTGAAAACATCATATCGCTTGTGTCCGGCCATCTTCACGACCATACAAGCGGAAAAATAGACTATGTTGAACTGTATTCGTATCCTGACCTATTACCGCTTCAAAAACTGTCAGGACGTTTCATCCTGGCTATTGCCGTCCAGTTTAAAAAAGCACGTTTAATCGATAATCTGATCCTGACGCTTTAACATAACACCTTTATAAACCTAATTTGTAAACTTAAAACGCCGCATGGCCGGGACAGGCATGCGGCGTTTTAAATCTCTGCCTGAGATATGGCGGATTTAAATTTTTATGTTAAAATAATACAATACAAAAGCTATATTGAAGAAAGACGAAAAACAGGTGATGGAATGGCACAGCGATTTATTGTAGTTGATTTAGAAACAACAGGAAATGCAGCAAAAAAAGGCGACCGTATGATTCAGTTTTCTGCTGTTGCCATTGAAAATGGGGAGATTCAGGACCAATATACAAGTTTTGTGCATCCGGGCCAGCCGGTTCCTGTTTTTATAGAGGAATTAACAGGCATTCATGACCGGATGCTTGCGGATGCACCGGTGTTTTCAGAAATTGCGCCCCGTATTTCCCGGCTGTTGGAGGGCAGCATATTTGTTGCCCACAATGTCATGTTTGATTTGCCTTTTCTGCAGCATGAATTAAAAACAGCCGGATTTGCTCCTTTTCAAGGTTTAAATGTAGATACGGTGGAATTTGCAAGAATCGTGATGCCGGATTTGGATAGTTATAAGCTTTCCGATCTGGCCGAATCCTTATCGCTTTCACATGACAGGCCCCATCAGGCTGATAGTGATGCACTTGTCACCGCAAAACTTTTGCTTGAGCTGATGCGCAGATCTTCAACCCTTCCGCTTGTCACATTGGAAAAATTGGCTGCCCTTTCTTATTCGCTGAAAAGTGACCTTGGTTTTATTTTTCAGGATATACTGGCTAAAAAACGCAGGCATGCGGAGAATCTGCCGCCTGATATTGAAGTATACCGCGGTATTGCTTTGCGGAAAAAAACGATTTCCTCCGGGGGGACGGATTTCAGAAAGATAAACAGCTATCCTTCGGGCAGTATTGAAAAAGAGAAATATTTTTCAGCTGTTTTCGATGAATATGAACGCCGCCCCGGACAATTTGAGATGATGGACCATGTCCGGGATGCGTTTGAAAACAGCCGGCATACCGTAATTGAGGCCGGTACCGGTGTAGGCAAAACGCTGGCTTATTTGCTGCCAAGCGCATTTACGGCAATCAACGGACACGAGCCTGTATTGATCAGTACATACACGGTCGCGCTGGAACACCAATTGCTGAACAAAGAAGTGAAGTTGCTCGAAAAAATGATGCAGGTTCCGCTTCGCACCGTGCTGTTAAAAGGCAGGAGCCATTATCTCTCGCTGTTTAAATTTGAACAGTCACTAAAGGAACAAACCGGCCATTATGAAGACGTGCTCGCGAAAATGCAAATTCTTGTCTGGCTTACATTCACAAGCAGCGGTGATGTTGACGAACTGAACCTGACAAGCGGGGGCAAACGGTATTGGCGGAGAATTAAACAGGATGGCTGGCACCTTGGGCAAAAAGACCCATGGATGTCCCGCGACTTTTATTTGCACGCAAAGCAGGCGGCCGCGCACGCCGATATAGCCGTTACCAACCATGCGATGTTGTGCAGCGAACTTGGCCGCGAGCCATCTCTGTTTGATGATTTTCCATATGTGGTAATTGACGAAGCCCACCATTTTGAACAAACAGCGAGGGAAACATTAGGCATGCGCGCCGGTTTTAACCAAATCAAATATTTAATCAGCTGCCTTGGCCTGTACGAACAGAAACAGATGTTTTACGAACTTGAACGGCTAACAGAAAAATACGGGATCATCGGCAAATGGCATACATTTGAAATCAACACGCTTTTGCAGGCGCTTGATGCCGATATGGATGATTTATTCGGCATACTGGCAAAGAAAGTGATGGAAAGAAAAAAAGATACGGCCGGCTACCAGAAAATTAAGTTCAGGATTAACAAGGCGCAATGGAAACAAAAAGCGTGGCAGGCTGTGTTGCTGTGCGCTGAACGGATTTATGCAACGCTAAAAGACATCCGCCGCGCACTGATCGGCAGACTGGAACTGCTGCAGGAAAAAGCAGCCGGACTGACCGAGAAAGAACAGGCCTTTATTGAAGAACTGTACAGTTTTTTAAATGACTGGGAATATCTGATGGAAGGTATGCTGCAGCTGATGGGGAAGGATGATGAGAACCGGAAAGTGGTTTGGCTGGAAGGTGATTTGCGGGCACTTCCAAACAGCCTTGTTATTCAATGCCAGCCGGTCAGTGTTGCAAGTACGCTCCAGAAAGAACTGTATGCGAAGAAGAAATGCGTCGTCATGACTTCTGCAACGCTGACTGTGAATCATTCGTTCCAATATTTCCTGAACGAGGTCGGCCTGCCAAAACAAAATGTGAACACTGTGCAAATCCGCTCGCCGTTCCAGTACGACAAGCAGGTGCAGTTTATTATTCCAAATGATCTTCCCGATATTTCCAGTACGGGGCAAGAGGTGTTCGCTGAAAAAATGGCAGCCTATTTGCTTGCAATTGCTGCGGAAACAAAGGGCCGGATGATGATACTGTTCACATCCTTCGATTTATTGAAAAATGTATATCATTTGATGAATGAAAGCGGCCTGCTTGATGATTTTATGCTGATTGCACAGGGGATATCGAGCGGAAGCCGTTCCCGGTTGACAAAGAACTTCAAGAAATTTGACAAAGCCATACTTTTTGGTACAAGCTCTTTTTGGGAGGGCATTGATATCCCCGGTGAAGATTTGTCTTGCCTGGTTATGGCAAGGCTGCCTTTTCTGCCGCCGGGCGAACCGGTGACAGAAGCGAAATGTGATGATCTCCGCACGCAAGGAAAAAATCCGTTTTCAGCCTATTCGCTGCCGGAAGCGGTGCTGCGCTTTAAACAAGGCTTTGGACGGCTGATCAGAAGAAAGTCGGACCGCGGCATTTTTATTGTGCTTGACAGAAGAATTGAAACCACCACATACGGAAGGGCTTTTATCCGCTCCATCCCCGCCGTGCAGGTTAAACACCAGGGGCTGGATGAAACGCTTAAGATGATTGGAAAATGGTTATAAAAATAACGCTGCAGCGAAGGCAGCGCTTTTAAAAGGGTGGACTGGAAAAAATTTTGGGGTTTATTCAATTCATCATTTTTTCATTCATTTTTACTGTTATAATGATGAAGTAATGATTCAGTAATCATATTATAGCCCGCGTGCTGTTTGATATAAGTAACAATATTTGTTTATCATGACTGTGCCAAAAAGCTGAATAGAAAGAGCTTTTAGCGGGAGCGTCATCCTGATTTTTTGCTTGTGCAAAGACCAGTGCGCCATAACGAAATGGGCATCACGGAGTCTGATATCCGGCCCTGTATTGGATGCAAAAAGTGCAGGAGGGCAATATTTACTTTTCTGCTGTACATAAGATTGAAGTGAATGAGGGTTATGAATGAAAAAGATACTGATCATCATTGGTATTATCATCATCGTGATTGCCGGTCTTGGCCTTCAGACCTATATGGAAGCCCGGAAACCGTATAACGATGCATACAAAAAAGCAGAAACGATTGCAAAATCGGAAGCAGGCATTCGCACAGTGGACCAGTTTTATCTGTACCACGGAAAGAACACCTGCTATGTTGTTGTCGGAAAAGGAAAGAACAATGTAAAGAAAGCAGTCTGGATTCCTGAGAAGCATCCGCGCCGGCCTGTTGTCATGAAATTTAGCGCAGGCATTTCAAAACAAACGGCAGTCCGTACGGTTCAAAGCGAAAAGCAGCCGGACAGAATCCTTTCTGCACGTTTAGGAATGGACAGCCAAGTTCCCATTTGGGAAGTTGCCTATATAAAAGGCAGCAGCCTCAACTATTATGAGGTGCCTTTTGTAAAAAATAATTCCCAGGATAAATGAATTATGGAGAGGTGAATGGTATGGAATTAGCAAGACGTGTAAGTAATTTAACCCCATCAACGACATTGGCGATTACGGCAAAGGCAAAAGCAATGAAAGCAGAAGGCATTGATGTGATCGGCCTTGGCGCGGGTGAACCTGATTTCAACACGCCGCAGGAGATCATTGAAGCTGCATACCGTTCGATGCTTGACGGCCAAACAAAATATACACCGGCAGGCGGTATGGTATCGCTGAAACAGGCCGTTATCGACAAATTTCAGAGAGACCAGCAGCTTACTTATAAAACAAACGAAGTCATCATTACCAATGGTGCAAAACATGCGCTGTATACGCTGTTCCAGGTATTGCTGAATAAAGACGATGAAGTTATTATTTCAGCCCCGTATTGGGTCAGCTATCCGGAGCAGGTGAAACTTGCGGAAGGGAAGCCGGTTTTTGTTGAAGGAAAAGAAGCCAACCGGTTCAAAATCACGCCTGAACAGCTTGAAGACGCCATTACACCCCGGACTAAGGCTTTCATTTTAAATTCGCCGAGCAATCCGACGGGCATGATTTACACAAGGGAAGAACTTGAAAAAATCGGTGAAGTCTGTCTGGCACACCATATTTTGATCGTTTCGGATGAAATTTACGAAAAATTGATTTATGGCGGCAGCAAGCATGTGTCTATCGCTGAACTTTCACCTGAGTTAAAGGCGCAGACCATCATCATAAATGGTGTTTCAAAATCGCATTCCATGACGGGATGGCGGATCGGTTATGCTGCCGGAAATGCAGAAATCATCAAAGCGATGACAAGTCTTGCCAGCCATTCCACATCCAACCCGTCTACCACTTCCCAGTTTGCGGCGTTGGCTGCCTACAATGGGGATCAGGCACCGGTTGAAAAAATGCGCCAGGCTTTTGAAGAACGTTTAGACGCAGTTTTCGAACAGCTGAATGCAATCGATGGGGTAACCTGTTTGAAACCGCAGGGCGCCTTTTATCTGTTTCCAAATGTGAAAGAAGCCGCAAAATTGACGGGTTTCGAAACGGTTGATGAATTTGTGGCTGCCCTGCTGGAAGAAGCAAAGGTAGCGGTTGTGCCGGGGTCCGGTTTTGGCTTTGAAGACTGCATCCGCCTTTCCTATGCAACTTCACTCGACTTATTGAAAAAGGCGCTGAACAGGATTGATCAATTTATCGCAGCGCATAAAAAGTAATCCCCCGGCTTTTTCCGCCTGATTTTATTTTTGTCTGCTGGTTTAGTATAATAAAGGTTGGTACATATTGCTAAAACAGCCGGAAAGAGTTGCTGGAAGTTTTTGGAGGGAAATCATGTGAAAATAACAATCGCAGAAGTTCGCCAGCATATAGGTGAGGAAGTGACCATCGGTGTCTGGTTGAATCATAAACGTTCAAGCGGAAAAATTGCATTTTTGCAGCTTCGTGACGGGACAGGCTTTATCCAGGGTGTCGTGGTAAAAAACGAAGTGGACGAAGACATTTTTAAAACAGCCAAGTCACTAAGCCAGGAAACATCATTCTACGTGACCGGTACAGTCCGGGAAGATGAACGTTCCCCGTTCGGTTATGAATTGCAGGTCTCAGGGATCGAGGTTATCCATGAGTCTGTTGACTACCCGATTACGCCGAAAGAACACGGAACCGAATTTTTAATGGACCACAGGCATTTATGGCTCCGTTCAAGCCGCCAGCATGCCGTCATGAAGATCCGGAACGAAATCATCCGGTCTACTTATGAATTTTTCAATGAGCATGGCTTTACGAAAATTGACCCGCCGATTTTAACAGGCAGCGCACCAGAAGGGACAACAGAGCTGTTCCATACAAAATATTTCGATGAAGATGCTTATCTCTCGCAAAGCGGGCAGCTGTACATGGAAGCAGCTGCAATGGCTTTTGGGAAAGTATTCTCTTTTGGTCCGACTTTCCGGGCTGAAAAATCGAAAACGCGCCGCCATTTAATCGAATTTTGGATGATCGAACCGGAAATGGCTTTTTACGAGCATGAAGACAGCCTACAGGTACAGGAACAATATGTTTCCCAAATTGTCCAATCGGTATTAAAAAACTGTAAATTGGATTTGCAACGATTAGACCGTGATACAACGAAATTGGAAAAAGTAAAAGCACCATTTCCGCGGATTAGTTACGATGATGCTATCACTTTGCTTCATGATAAAGGCTTTCATGATATCCAGTGGGGAGAAGACTTCGGCGCGCCGCATGAAACGGCCATTGCTGAAAGTTTTGACATGCCGGTCTTCATTACGAATTATCCGGCTGCCATTAAACCGTTTTATATGCAGCCGCATCCGGACAGGCCTGAAGTCGTATTGTGCGCGGATTTAATTGCTCCTGAAGGCTATGGCGAAATTATCGGCGGCAGCGAGCGGATCCATGATTACGGCTTAATGCTTGAGCGGATAAAAGATTTCAATCTGTCTGAAGACGCGTATAAATGGTATCTTGATTTAAGAAAATATGGTTCAGTACCGCACGCCGGATTCGGGCTCGGCCTGGAACGCACAGTGGCATGGATTGCCGGTGTCGAACATGTCCGTGAAACAATACCGTTCCCGCGTTTATTGAACCGCATATACCCCTAAACCTTGAAAAAACGATTACGCATGGCTGCCTGCGTAATCGTTTTTTGGATTTATACTGGCTGGGGAGAACCGGTAAGGATTTTCATTCCTATCCGGCTTTCAAACATGCTATACTTTATACGTGAGGTGTCCGAAATGGATAAAGAAATGTTACTGGAATGGTTTGAAGAAGGGGAAGTATCAATCCCGCAGCAATTATTGAAAAAATATAAGCAGCTGGGTTTGGACGAAACAGAACTGGTGCTTTTATTGCAAGTGTATTCTTTTTGTAAGGAAGGGAATCTGTTTCCGACGCCGGAAGACCTTGCCAACCGGATGACAATTCCTGAAAGCAGATGTGTATCCATCTTGCGGCGCCTGATTCAGAATCAGTTTTTATCCATAGAGGAAGGCTCGGGGGAAGGCGATATTCTTTATGAGAAGTATTCGATTAAGCCTTTATGGGAAAAATTAGTGGATGACTGGATATACGGGAAAAAGCAGGATGAACTTGAAAAAAGTTTAAATGAGGAAACCGATATATATACAACGTTTGAGCAGGAATTTGGCAGGCCGCTGTCACCGCTGGAATGCGAAACGCTGGCGATGTGGATTGATCAGGACCAGCAATCCCCGGAACTGATTAAGGCTGCCTTGCGTGAAGCTGTTATCTCCGGGAAGCTCAATTTCCGCTACATAGACCGCATCCTTTTTGAGTGGAAAAAGAACCGGGTCCAAACTGTCGAGGAAGCGCGCGAATACAGCCGTCATTTCCGCAAACCATCAAACCCAAAAACCAATAAACAAACCAATCCAAATCCCATTCCTTTTTACAACTGGCTCGAAAAATAGAAAAAGCCGCGGCTGGACAATCAATAAGTGAAAGCACGCGTTCAGGAGATAATAATCTATGTTATGTAAACTTGTGGAATTTTAATAGGAGTTATCGATATGCTGACAAAACAACAAATCCGCTTTTGCCTGGATGAAATGGGTAACATGTTTCCTGATGCCCATTGTGAATTAAACCACTCCAATCCTTTTGAACTTGTGATTGCTGTTTCTCTTTCTGCGCAATGCACCGATGCCCTTGTCAACAAAGTGACAAAAAATCTGTTTCAAAAATACAAAACACCGGATGACTATCTTGCCGTCCCTTTGGAGGAGCTGCAGCAGGACATACGCTCTATCGGCCTGTACCGGAACAAAGCGAAAAATATCCAAAAACTTTGCCGGATGCTGATTGATGTTTACGACAGGCAGGTTCCGCGTGATCTGGATGAATTAATCAAATTGCCGGGCGTGGGAAGAAAAACTGCAAATGTGGTCAGGTCTGTTGCATTCGGAATTCCGGCTATTGCGGTCGATACCCATGTGGAGAGGGTCAGCAAGCGGCTCGGTTTTTGCCGATACAAGGATAGTGTCCTGGAAGTCGAAAAAACATTGATGAAAAAAGTGCCGAAAGAAGAATGGTCCCGCACACACCACCGGATGATCTTCTTCGGCCGTTACCATTGCAAAGCGCAAAATCCGCAGTGCGGAATCTGCCCGTTTTTAGACTTATGCCGCGAAGGGAAAAAACGGATGAAGAAAAGGGCAGCGGCTGAAAATGGAAATCACCATGCCGGGGCAAAAGGGCTTGGATAGAACAGGGAAACAATCAGAACTGTTTAGAAGCATAATACAAATGAAAAAAAGCATACCGGGCGGAAACTTGCCCGGTATGCTTTTTTTCGTGAAGTGCCTGTTGATTTTGCCTGTTTCGATGCATGCTGCTGTTTATGATTTTACTGTTTTCACTTTATTCTTCGTTACGATTGTCCGCCGGTTTGCCAGATTCTTTGTCCTGGTTGTCTTTCGTACCGCTGTCGGTCTTTTTCTCGCCGGAACCATTCGTTGTGGAACTATCATTAGAACCACCGGAATCGTCTTCTACATCGTTGCCGTTAGAATGATTGTCCCCGGAATTGTTATGATTGGAACTGTCGTCGTTAGAATTGTTGTCATCAGAACCGCTGTTTTGATTTGGACTATTGCCGTTATTGGAACTGTTGTTGCCGTTCGAACCGCTGCCGTTTGTGTCATTTCCGGATGAATTGCTATTGTTAGAATCAGCATTGCCGTTTTGATTGCCGGCATTTTGATCTGTGCTGCTGTCATTAGCGTTCTGATCGTCTGAATGATCCTCATCGTCGCTGTTGGTTTGTTTATCCGTCGATGCATCATCATCACCGCCCGGAATCGTCACTTTTGCCGTGGCTGCTTTACTTGTCATCCCGTTTAGGGTGGCTGTGATGTTAAACGTATAGGTAGCACCTGCAACCGGGTTGGAAATGCTTAATGATTTTCCGGTTGTCGTCCCGTAAGATTTTCCTGTCCCGTCCACAGATCCGGTAATGTTGTAAGTCGCACCGGATTCAGTATATTTCCATGTCAAATTAATTTTTTTGCTGGCTTCATCATAAACCGCACTTGCATTTGTCGGCGCAGCCAGTTTGCTCGTATTGGCAATGGCTGTGTCCTGATGCCCGCGGATAAAGAGTTCGTAAGCACCGGACCCGGATGGAAGCCGCACGACACTTTTTGGCATCGTGAAGTCCGAAGTCGTTTTATCCTCGGAAATATAGCTCATTAAGTGCCTGTAGATCTGCTGGGCGATCGTCTGATAAGGCCTTGTAATCCCGTATTTTTTGCCGTCTTTGCTCTCATATCCGGTCCAAACCGATAACGAGTATCTCGTTGTATACCCGGTAAACCATGCATCCGGGACGGAAGAACTCAAGATGCCGTATTTCGTAAGGTCTTCATCGCTGAAATTCGTGGTCCCTGTTTTTCCGGCTTCAATGAGCCCCGGGACATTCGCAGAAGTACCGGTTCCTTTTGTCAGCACATCTTTCAGCATATCGGTAATCATATAAGCGGTATAGTCGCTCATCGCAATTTTTGATTCGTAATGCGGCTTGATTTCCGTTACACCATCGCGCAGGACAATTTTTTTGATTGTATGCGGCTTGTTATAAATGCCTTGATTGCCAAATGCGGCATAGGCTGCTGCCATTTGCACCGGGGATACCTGCAGCCCGCCGCCAATTGACGCGGATTCTTTGAGTCCGTCGTCCCCAAAGTTAAAGCCGAGTTTTTTGGAGAATTTGACAGCATTTGTACCGCCTACAGTTTTATAGGCTTCCAATGCCGGGATATTTCTTGATTTATAAAGGGCAGTTCTCATGGTCATCGCGCCGAGATACTTATTATCCCAGTTATTGATTTCCGTGCCATTACTGTAAGTTGTTTTGACATCATTGAGCTTATGGGCAGTCGACCACTTTAAATATTCAATCGCCGGGCCGTAATCTATGATCGGTTTAATCGTAGAACCAGGTGAGCGCTTTGTATCAACAGCATAATTGAAACCACGCTGTACTTTCATGTTGCGCCCGCCGCCGAGCGCGCGGATTTCACCGGTTTTGGTATCAATCAGTGCAATCCCGGCCTGAAATTGTTTGTCCGGATAGGAAACAACAGAATTTGAATTTAATATCTTCTCTGTGTACTTTTGTGCTCTTGTATCAAGGGTCGTATAAATTGTCAACCCATCTGAGTAGACATTGTAGTCCCCAAGATCCTGGACTTCATCAATCACTTCATTAACAAACGCCGTATATTTATTGGCAGAAGAATTTCTGTCTTTTTGCTTCACGAGCCCCTCTGAAATTGGCACGGCTTTGGCTTTTTGCATTTCCGCTTTTGTAATTTTGTTGTTCTGGTACATCAAAGACAGTACAATGTTTCTTCTTTTTTCGGCGAGATCCGGATGGTCATAAGGATTGTAATTATTCGGGCTTTGCGGCATACCGGCAATCATGGCAATTTCAGGCAGTGATAATTTGCTTAAGCTTTTGCCATAATAATGTTCAGCTGCTGTTTCAAAACCGAAAATGCCATCTGACATATAGACTTTATTGACATACATTTCGAGAATTTCGTGCTTTGTATATTTCCTTTCAAGCTGGACTGCAAGCCATGCTTCCTGGGCCTTACGTTTCAACGTTTTCACATCATTCGAAGTTGCCATTTTTACAACCTGTTGTGTCAAGGTGCTGGCGCCTTCCGATCCGAAACCGCGTGTGAAGTTGGCAATAACGGCACCGCCAAGGCGGATCGGATCAATCCCGAAGTGTTTATAAAATCTTGCATCTTCCGTAGACAGAACCGCATCTTCCACGCGGCCCGGCAGCTGCTCATAGTCAATGTATTCCCGGTTTTGTGTGCCTAGTGTCGTAACCGTATGATTGCTGCTGTCTTTAATGACGGAAGGAATCGGATCTGATAGTTGTTTTTTTGATAATTTCGGGGCATTGCTGGCATAATAAGCAAAAGTGCTGATACCGGCAATGAGCCCGGCAAGCCCTAATAGGAAACAGACGAGAATCAAACGTTTCAGAAAGGTAACAAACTTACTTTTCGGTTTTTTATTTTTTTGTTTTTTATTTTTATTTGCCTGCATTTGTTTTCGGCGTTCTTCGCGGGTCTGATATTTTTCTGCCATGTCTTTTAAGCATTCCTTTCTTCTAAATCATATGAAAAGATTTAGATTGCGAATCGCAATACTCGAAAAGGGAAAGACTTAGGAATCATATGCCCTTTTATCATACTGCATGCATACACGAAATCAACCATCTAAAATGAATAAATTTTTTTTAAGATGGCGAGATAATCGATCCGCGGCTGGTAGCCAATCGGGATCGGGTGCGCAACCGCTTCAATTTCCTCTTTTTTTATTGATTTTCTCCCTCCGGAAAGCATTCTATCCCAATAATAAAATAAATGTTGGCATTCCAATAAAAAAATTTCCTCACTTTTCGCAAAACGCAGGATCACAAAACAGATGCCGTGTTGTTCTGCGACCTGTTTCATGTGCGCAATTTGATGCTTGTGAAAGTTATGAAGCGGGAAAGAGGTTTTATTTTGCGTTTCTTTCGCTTCAAAATCAATGTATTTTCCCCTGCAAACCCCATTATAATCGGTAGTTGACGGCTGTTTAAAATAAGCTTCTTTTATGACAGCAGTGCTTCTGGATTGGTAATCGACTTGCACAATTTGAATCGGGGTAGGCTTTTTATGAATAACGGCAATCCCTTCATGTAAATAATACTGGTTAGTTTCGTTGATGTCATCTTCTAAAGTCATTCCCCGGTTGCTGTACGAAAAGTTCTTCGCTTTGATTTGTTTATTTTCGGCATTTGATTCTTTGTATACCTTGCCGTTTGGGTAACGCAGATCCATGTTCCCTCACCTCATAAGCTAAATTATATCATAGCAGAACGGGCAAAAAATATGTACTTTAAAAAACAAACTGCGAGGCGATCCATTTAGATGGGAGACAAAACCATGTGCGATTCCGGAAGAACACATCCAAAGCGGCAGCAGGAGCATGATCTGGCCGCACGGATCCAGGCTTTGACAACGGAAAAAAACCGGGACAATCTTACGCGGACCGATGCCTATTTCCGGTTTTACTTGCGCCACCCGGAAATCAAATGGGCATTTCTCGCATCCATGGTCTCAAGGAATGCAGGCTGGAATATGTGCGACCTTGAAGGTGCTGATTTGCCGGGCATAATCCCCGCAAAAGACCGGAGACAGCTGTTTTTAACCTATGAGCGCGCAAACTGGGCAATTTTTGAAGATGCGTTCCCGCAGCTGCTTGCGTACCATTATGTGCAAGGAAATCGCCTGTTCCGGCTGCTTACGATTTTGAAAACTTCAAGATTTATGATAACCGAATGGAGGCATTTTTTTCAAACCCATGATGAAGGACGTCTATTATCAGCACTTATTATCAATGAACAAAATATCATCCAAAACCCGGTGATTGAACAGCCCTATTATAAAAAACAGGTTTTTTCATCGAAATGGTTTTGGCTTCAGGACCTCTTCCATTTAAACAGCGTGGTTTTTCCAACACCGGATGGGAAGTTATATGGAGATGCTGTTGTCCATTTTAAAAATGTGCCGGCAAGAATTGCACTTGGCAAGCGGCTGGCCGGGATTCTCTTTCATCCCGATTTATACGGCCGTTTTTTAGAATTTGCGTCCACACAGCCGCACACCGGTTCCCGGTATGATTATGAACATTTTCTTCCTACAGGGGCCGGCAAAAATACACCATGCCTTCGCGAGGTTTATCCCGCCCTGTCCCATCATTGGCAGCGGAAGGAAGACTGGAGTGAAAGGAAGAAAGTAAAAAAGGCCTGGTATGCGCCAGCCAGCCTGCCGCATGACATGGATATCACAAATTGGTATCTGGCAAAGCGGAAAAGGATCCGCCAAATCAGCGGGTTTGTAAGGAAACTGAAACGGTTGGGAAGAAGGGGGGCTTACTGACAGACCGGGCCGGCTGAAAGGGAGAGAAATTGGAAAAAGCAAGGATGCCAATATCCTTGCTTTTTTTGCCGCCGGTTATGAAATCAGGTTGACGGGCGGTCAGGGCCGTTCAGTTTAGGATTTCCCGTATTCAGATTCGAGTTTTTCGATTGCTTCGCTTTTTTCTGTTGTTGTGCTTTGTTGTCATTTGTTTTCAAAGAAGCCACCTCCAAGAAATTTTATCAACCGTAACCGGCCGTTCCCCTCTATTGTTTGCAAACATATCGGGTTGCATTCATCCTGTCGAAAAAGAAGCGCAAAAATGGTTGAAATCCACTTTCTTTGGCGAATTGCTTCTAGTTTTGTCAAGCATGCAGGGACACCGTGAAATGGCTTAGAATACAACACATATAAAGAAAAAAAGCACCGGTCGCCGGGAAAATAAGCAAGGAGGAAAAGAGATGCGGGGAAACGATGAATTATTAGAGTGGCTGGACACATTTGAATCGGAATTGGAAAAAGTTGAGTGCAGTTTGGAGGGCGCCATCCAAAAAGAAAGGAAAAACCGCTGTATCAGATTGTGGCACCGCTTTAAAAAAGCAGAAAGGAGGGTGGAAAATCTCGAAAAAAGGGCGGCAGCATTCAAAAACTTAACTGCCTGCCGGAAAGATGTGCACGATTTTATTGAACAAAGCAAAAAAACCTCCTAAAATAAAGAAAGAAATACAGTTGTGGGGGAATCAGAATGAAAGACAGCCCGCTCTTTGCCTTAAACAGGCAGCTCATTGACTATACTGAGCAATTGTCAGACACATATTTTGAAGTAAGAGAACGGGGAGAAGCAAAAGACTTTTTCCGTGAGGTGAAGCCGTTCTGTGACCGGGTGAAGGCTGTCTGCGATGAGTGGCTGCCGCTTGCCGGAGAGTGGGTGGATGCGCACCATCCGAAGCATCTTCATGCCATCCAGCTTCAGCATACTGCCGAAAATTTGCAGATGGTTTCCGTGCGCGCTTTTTATCCGGAATCAAGCCGCAAGCAAATGATCAATCATCTCCACTCCGTTGATTACGTTTTGCGGCGGCTTGAAGAGGAATTACAAAACGAATAGCCCGTGTGTGGACCTATCACCATTTCTTTCGTTTTTCATAAATTAATCATGAGAGCACCGCAGAAGGAGAATGATGATGCACATGTATTCTGAATCCTATGTCTACCCGCCGCAGCGCTTCAGGCCCAGTCCGCCGCATCTTGCGCAAATGCCGCAGCAGGGTGCTTATTATCCTGCTTTTTACGGAAATCCGCAGATGCCGGCTTACAACCAGCCGTACCCGCCGCAGATGTATCCGCAATTTCAAGGCGGTGGATACGCCGGGGCATACGGCAATAACCAGCCGGCAGGAAATGGGCCTTATCATTCATCAAATGAGGCTTTTTTGTTTGAAAATCCGCTTAATCCCGGCTATCACCACACAAAAGCGGAGCAGCCGGGCAGCGGTGGCTATCTGAATCCGTACCCGAAGTATATGTATCCGCAGAAACCATCGCAGCCGGTTCAGGGTTCATTTTTAAATTCATTTAAATCTCAGGATGGATCCATTGATTTTAACAAAATGATGAATACGGCCGGGCAAATGATGAATGCCGTAAACCAGGTGTCATCGATGGTGAAGGGGCTCGGGGGCCTGTTTAAAACATAGGCTTCCGGGCCGTTTCTAATGAAAGGAACAGCAGGTAGACGGGGGAATCCATCCAATGCCGTGTCTTTCTTTTGCGGCTTCCGGCGTATCACAACGGAAAAAAGTGAATACCGCGGGAAGAAAATGCTTTTAAAACGAACGTTTATTCGCTATAATTAGGGAATGAGGTGAAGAATTTGAACAAGAAAAAGGATTTGCAGGCATTATTGGAAATGTTTCAGAAAGATTCTTCATTTAAAGACCGGATTGTGCACTGGCATACGATTGAAGCAAAGCCGGCGGTTACGGGGCCGTTTCCGGAAAACGTTCATCCGGCACTGAAAGCGGGCCTCGAAAAAAGAGGGATCAAAGACCTGTACTCCCACCAGGTGACAGCATTTCACCTGGCGCTTTCAGGCAAAAACTTTGTCGCAGTGACACCTACTGCTTCAGGCAAAACCCTCTGCTATAATTTGCCGGTTTTGCAAACAATACTCGACAATCCGAACACGCGTGCTTTGTATATGTTTCCAACTAAAGCACTTGCGCAGGACCAAAAAAGTGAAATGAATGAAATCATTGAAGAAGCGGGTGTGCCCGTGAACAGTTATACATATGATGGAGATACGCCAGGCAATATCCGGCAGCGCGTGCGCAAAGCCGGCCATATTGTCATCACCAATCCGGACATGCTCCATTCGGCGATTTTGCCGCATCATACAAAGTGGGTTTCATTTTTTGAAAACCTGAAGTTTGTTGTCATTGATGAACTGCATATTTATCGCGGCGTGTTCGGAAGCCATGTCGCCAATGTGCTGCGCCGGTTACAAAGGATTTGCCGTTATTACGGAAGCGATCCGGTTTTTATATGCACATCGGCAACGATTCAAAATCCGAAAGAACTTGCGGAGAAGCTGACTGGCAAAACGATGGAACTGATTGACCATAACGGCGCGCCGAGCGGTACAAAACATTTTTTATTTTACAATCCGCCGATCATAAACGTTCCGCTCAATATTCGCAGGAGTGCAACCCTTGAAGTCCGGAATATTGCAACGGAACTTTTAAAAAATAAAATCCGGACAATTGTATTTGCGAGAAGCCGGGTCCGGGTAGAAATCATTTTAAAATATCTGCAGGAACTTGTAAAAAAAGAGCTTGGAAGAAAATCAATCATGGGTTACCGGGGCGGTTACCTGCCGACAGAACGGCGCAAAATCGAGCAAGGCTTGAGAAACGGGGACATTTACGGGATTGTCAGCACAAATGCATTGGAACTTGGCGTTGATATCGGGCAGCTCCAGGTCTGTGTCATGACCGGCTATCCAGGCACTATTGCGAGTGCATGGCAGCAGGCCGGGCGTGCAGGCAGGCGGCAGGGCGAGTCGGCTACGATCATGGTCGCCAGCTCTTCACCGCTTGACCAGTACATTATTCGCCATCCTGAATATTTTTTCAGCAAATCCCCGGAAACGGCCCGCATCAATCCCGATAATCTGATCATCTTAGTCGATCATATTAAATGTGCGGCCTATGAACTGCCGTTTAAAAAAGGCGAACGCTTTGGCGATGCTGAAATTGAAGATATCCTTGAATTTCTAACGGAAGAGCGGATTCTTCACCAGCGCGGCGATGCATGGTATTGGATGAACGATTCATTTCCGGCCCATAATATCAGCCTGCGCTCTGCTTCGCAGGAAAATGTCGTCGTCATCGACATCAGCGACCGGGCAAATGTGCGGGTGATCGGGGAAATGGACCAGTTCAGCGCGCTGACATTGCTGCACGAAGAGGCAATCTATCTCCACCAGGCAGTCCAGTACCAGGTAGAAAAACTCGACTGGGAAGAGAAAAAAGCGTTTGTCCGCGAAGTTGCAGTTGACTATTATACGGATGCCAATCTTGCCGTTGAACTGCGCGTGCTTGAAGAGGATCAGCACACCCGGCTTGCCGGGGCGGAAATCGGCTACGGCGATGTAATGGTCCGGGCGATGCCGACAATTTTTAAAAAAATTAAATTTAACACGCATGAAAATATTGGGTCCGGCCCGATCCATCTGCCCGAAATGGAACTTGATACCAATGCGGTATGGTTTTCTCTGGATGAAGGCATGATGCAAAAAGAACAGCAGGAGAGTGCGCTTGTGGGGGCGAGCCACGCACTCCAGGCGATCGCCCCGCTGTTTGTCATGTGTGACCCCCACGATATTCAGGCTGTTCCGCAAATCAAAGCCATCCATAACGAAAAACCAACAATTTTCTTTTATGACCGTTATCCGGGCGGCATCGGGCTAAGCGAGAAAATCTACAAACAGGCGCAAAAGATACTGGCAGCGGCAAAATCGATGATTACATCATGCGGATGTGAAAATGGCTGCCCGTCCTGCATCGGGACAGAAACTGCTGCGGACAACGCCAAAGCAGTTTCCGTCAAACTGCTGGACATGTGGCTGAATGCTTTTTGCGGCAGGGAGAGAGAAAATGTCATCACTGAAAAATAAATTAAACCGGATGAAAACCCATATTGTAAAAGAACAGGATGTTAAGTCGCGGCAAATAACGGGGTTGCAGCAGCCGGTACCAAGCATTCCCTATTTGGATATGTGGCAAAATGCGAATACTTCTCCCTATTTTCTGGACGGGGAATACTGCCTGATCAGGGAAGTGCATTATCCGCTTGCAGCCCGTCACGGCAAATACTGCTTCGCGGATTTTCCGGAGGCGGTTGCAATGTGGAACAACAGCCCTGTGTGCCACCCTCTGTCTGCAAACGGGTTTCATGCGCAGGACTTATTTTTCTTTGACACCGAAACCACCGGCCTTGGCGGCGGGGCAGGCAATACGATTTTTCTGCTTGGATATGCCTTTTTTACACAGTCGGAAGTGGTGCTCAAACAGCATATACTGCCGGAGCCGGGGCTTGAAATTCCCCTTTATTACAGCTTTTTGGAAAACATTAACTACACTACGCTTGTGACATATAACGGGAAAGCATTCGACTGGCCACAGGTAAAGACAAGGCATACGCTTGTCCGCGACCATGTCCCGAAACTGCCTGAATTCGGCCATTTTGATTTGTACCATGCGGCAAGGCGGCTCTGGAGGGATGAACTGGATTCGGTTAAACTGGCAAATGTCGAGCGGGACATTTTAGGTTTTGAGAGGGAAGGGGATATTCCGGGTTTTTTGGCGCCAATGATTTATTTTGATTTTGTTGAGCGCAAAAACCCGGAAGGCCTGATCGGGATCCTGCAGCATAATGAACTCGATATTTTATCTTTGATTACCTTATATACACATTTAACGTTTCAAATCCTGCAGCAGGATCCTTTGCAATCTGCTAAAGAAAAACGGATGGTCGGGAAGTGGTTTGAGTACATCGGCGAGTATGATGCAGCCCTTCATACTTATGAACGCGCCGCAGCCGCAAATGATCTTGCCGCCAAGCACCGGCTCGCATTCCAGATGAAGCGGAGAAAGGAGCTTGGCCGGGCACAGATGCTTTGGACGGAAGTTGCGAAGCAGGCACGTCATGAAATAAAAGCTGAAGCATGCATCGAACTGGCCAAACTGTTTGAACACCAAAAGAGAGATTTTAAGTCCGCTGCTGCGTATACGGAGAAGGCCCTCGAAATTTATGAATGCTTCATTTCTCCTGGATCTGCGGGTTGGAGAAAGCAGCGGGAAGAAGCCGAAAAGCGCCTTTTCCGTTTAAACATGAAAATGAAAAAACGGGGAATCAATTAAGGAAAATTTCTTGCATTTCCCGGGTAAGCGCAGAATTCGACGGTATGTCATGAATGGCTTGTGATTGGTGGTAGGTTTTGTCGGAAACGGGAGCAAGCGTGAGAATTCGGTCCGGGTTTGTCGGTTTCACTGCTGCTTCAGGATGGCTTTTAAATTGGGTTTTTTCCTTAGTACATGTTCTTCCCTTTTGTCATAGGTTATTAATGTAAGTAAAAAGACTATTGATGACGAAAGGAGAATGACCCATGTTTAGGCACCATTGTCGTCCACATGTTTTACCGGCGGTCGTCCATCCGACGAAATGCTGTGTTACCCATACACATCAGGATTTTATCGTACCGCATATTTTCCCGACGCATACGACACATGTAAACCATCAAGTATACCACCAGCAAAATTATTTCCCGCATACGCATTCATTTGTGAATGAAACTGATCCGGGGACGGTTACAAACTTTTGTGATCCCGGCCGCAGACCAGGGTGCTGCTAGCAACGGAAATGCAGCAAGGATAATGATTATCCTTGCTGCATTTGCATAGGGAGAGCTAAAATAAACGTAAAAGAAAAACGGGGGGCGGAAGGATTTGGGAAAAGTTGTCGCCATTACCGGTTATAAACCGCATGAACTCGGAATCTTTCAATTGGAACATCCGGCAGTCCATTACATCAAAAAAGCCATCAAAAAACGGCTGCTTGAACTGCTGGATGAGGATTACGAATGGGTCCTGATTTCCGGGCAACAGGGCGTTGAATTATGGGCAGCCGAAGTTGTCTTTGATCTGCAGCAGGACTATCCGGAATTAAAATTGGCAGTTTTGCCGCCGTTTGAAGGGCAAGAGGAAAAATGGAAGGATGAGCAAAAAGAATATTATGAAATGATTCTCACGCAAGCTGATTTTACCGCTTCGATTTCCAGACAACCGTATGAAAGCCCGCAGCAATTCCGCAATAAAAACCGGATATTTTTACATAAAAGCGATTGCCTGCTCGTATTATATGATGAAGAACGTGAAGGTGTTGCAAAATTTCTTTATGAAGAGGCGAAAAAATACCAGGTTTCGCATCCGTATGACATCCGGGTCATTGACTTTTACGAATTACAAGTAATAATAGAAGATGAACAAATGAATTTTTAATGTTTATGTACAATAAAATTGACAAACAATTTTGTTTTTGAAAAAATGAAATTATGTTTGGTGAATGATAAGGTGGTGCAGATGATGTTAGCTGATCAGATTAAATTGACCGCTAAGGATATTTTGGAAAAGGAATTTAAAACGGCTGTGAGAGGCTACAGGCAAGAAGAAGTGGATAAATTTTTGGACTTAATCATAAAGGATTATGAGACCTTTCATCAAACCATTGAGGAACTGCAGCAGGAAAACCTCCGTCTCAAAAAACAAGTTGAAGATGCCGGCAAGCGGGCCCCCGTTCAGCAGCAACTATCCGGGACAACCAATTTCGATATTTTAAAACGCTTGTCGAATTTGGAAAAACATGTGTTTGGCAACAAACTGAACGATTAAAACAGCTTTTGCTGCTTTTCAAGGTTTCCGGTCATCGTGCGGGATTCTTTGTAACCTTCACACTGGCAATTTTTCCAAAACGCGTAAAAAATTGCTGCTTGCATGTTTTGTTATCTTTGTATATAATAAATAAGCATTCGCAAATAACGTTTGGGTAATCGCTGCAGCAGCTTCCGGCTGTTGTTGAGGAAAGTCCATGCTCGCACGGTGCTGAGATGCCCGTAGTGTTTGCGCCCAGTGAATCAATAAGCTGGGGCGGCCTGTAATCAGGCTGACGGCAGGGAAAATGCCTAACCCGCTTTTCTGCGGCATGGCACGAATACCTTGAAAGTGCCACAGTGACGAAGCTTTATGGGAAACCATAAAGGTGGAACGAGGTAAACCCCGCAAGCGAGTAACTCAAATTATGGTAGGGGCACTCTTTCTGAGGAAATGAACGAAGAAAGAGACAAGCTTTTGGCTTGTAGATAGATGATTACCGCCTTCGTACGAGATGAAACCACATCGTTTGCAGTACAAGGGCACAGAACATGGCTTACAAAACGTTATTTTGGTTTGATACTGTGATGAATGGGGGCCTGGCGCCGCAATCCGTAAAATGCCTGGTGCATGCGCGGAAGGGTGTCCGGCCTTTTTATACATAATCGGATGGTTAAAGAATTCAGGTGAAAACATGTCTAACTTTCAGATCATCGCAACAAGTGCGATGGGCATTGAAGCGATTGTCGCAAAAGAGGTAAGGGCCCTCGGATATGAATGCAAGGTGGAAAACGGCAGAATTGAATTTACGGGAGATTCTGCCGCGATTGCGCGTGCGAATCTCTGGCTTCGTTGTGCAGACCGCATCAAAATCAAAGTTGCAGCATTCAAGGCTGAAACGTTTGACGAACTGTTCGAACAGACGAAAGCGATTCACTGGGAAGATTATCTGCCGGTTGATGCCGAGTTCCCTGTCCAGGGGAAGTCGGTAAAATCAAAGCTTTTTAGTGTCCCGGACTGCCAGGCAATTGTAAAAAAAGCTATTGTGGAACGTATGAAGTCCCATTACAAACAAGTGAACTGGTTTACGGAAAACGGGCCGCTTTTTAAACTGGAAGTGGCTTTATTGAAAGATGTGGCCACGATCACCCTCGATACGAGCGGAGCAGCCCTGCATAAACGCGGCTACCGTGCAGCACAGGGGCCGGCGCCAATTAAAGAAACGCTTGCTGCTGCAATGATCCGGCTGACAAACTGGCATCCTGACCGCCCGTTCAGGGATCCGTTTTGCGGTTCAGGCACGATACCGATTGAAGCGGCGCTGATTGGCCAGAATATTGCCCCCGGTTTTAACCGTGATTTTATCAGTGAAACATGGCCGTGGATGGACAAAGAGGTCTGGCGTGCGGCGCGTGAAGAAGCGGAGGATTTGGCCCGTTATGACCAGCCATTAAATATCATGGGCTCCGATATCGACCATAAGATGATTGAGATCGCCAGCCAAAATGCCAATGAAGCGGGGTTGGGCGGGATCGTCCGTTTCAAACAGATGCAGGTGGCCGACTTTACTTCAAAAGAGGAATACGGCGTAATCCTCGGCAACCCGCCATACGGGGAACGCCTTGGCGACCGTGCGGAAGTGGAAAATATGTACAGCGAGATGGGCCGGGCATTTTCAAAATTGGAAACATGGTCCGTCTATATGCTCACGTCATATGAAAATTTTGAGCAAGTTTACGGAAAAAAAGCGACGAAAAAACGGAAACTGTTTAACGGCTCAATCCGGACAGACTTGTACCAGTTTTGGGGGCCGAGGCCGCCGAGAAAAACGGAATAAAAATAAGCACAGCCAAAAGGGTTGTGCTTATTTTTTGGGATTCTCCATATCCATAAATGTATTTTTTTGAAAAATATGCTAGCATGAACTTGCGAAACTTTATTTGGGGGAATGAAAATGGCTGGCGGACAAAACCTGCAGTTGGAAACTGAATTTTTAGAATATGTGAACAAAATGAAAGGATATGAAGAGGCACTCGGGTTAATCTACTGGGACTTGCGGACCGGGGCTCCGAAAAAAGGTGTTGAGCAGCGTGCTGAAGTCATTGGCATACTATCAGGTGAACTTTTTGCCATGTCGACTTCAGAGAAGATGGCCGCTTTTATTGCCGGGCTTACCCCGCAAAAGGACAGGCTTTCGGCAATCACCGCTAAAACACTGGAAGAATGCAGAAAAGAATACGACCGCAACAAAAAAATTCCGGCTGCTGAATTCCAGGCCTATACAGTACTGCAATCAAAAGCTGAAAGTGTCTGGGAAGAAGCGAAAGCAAAGGCTGATTTTTCTTTATTTGAACCCTATTTGGAAAAAATCGTTTCCTATAAGAAAAAGTTTATCCAATATTGGGGATATGAAGGCAACCCGTACAATACACTTTTAGACTTATACGAACCAGGCATGACAACTGCGGTTCTTGATGACGTGTTTGCACAAGTAAAGCGCTCAATTGTGCCGCTCGTTCAGAAAATCAGTTCATCCGCCCAAAAACCGGAAACCGCTTTTCTTTTTAAAACATTTCCGAAAGAAAAGCAAAAGGCTTTTACGCTAAAAATACTGGAACAGATGGGTTTCGACTTTCAGGCAGGCAGGCTGGATGAAACGGTCCATCCATTTGCGACCGGCTTAAATCCCGGGGACGTAAGGATTACAACACGATATGACGAGAATGACTTTCGTATCGATGTATTCGGCGTGATGCATGAAGGCGGGCATGCGCTGTATGAACAAAATATTTCAAAAGATTTGACGGGTACGCCGCTTGCTGCCGGCGCCTCGATGGGAATACATGAATCGCAGTCATTGTTTTATGAAAATATCATTGGACGGTCTTACGCTTTTTGGAAAAAGAATTACGATGTATTAAAGGAATTTGCGCCCGCACAATTTGATGGTGTGCCGTTAGAAGATTTTTACCGGGCTGTAAATGAATCCAAACCATCGCTGATCCGCATTGAGGCAGACGTTCTGACTTATCCGCTCCATATTATGGTTCGCTACGAAATTGAAAAAGCGCTTTTTAATGATCATATTGAGGTAAAAGACCTGCCGCAGGTATGGAACGATAAATATGAAGAATATCTCGGAATCCGTCCGGCAAATGACGGAGAAGGCGTGCTCCAGGATGTGCACTGGGCCGGCGGCGATTTCGGATATTTTCCGTCTTATGCGCTCGGTATGATGTATGCAGCGCAATTGAAGCATGCCATGTTGAAGGAGCTTCCAAATTTCGATGAATTGTTGGCGGCAGGCAATTTGCAGCCCGTCCGGGAATGGCTGACAGCCCGCATCCACCAGTACGGCAAAATGAAAAAACCGCTTGAACTCTTGCGTGAAGCAACAGGTGAGGGGTTGAATGCGCAGTATTTAATCGACTATTTAACCGATAAATATACGGATGTGTACCGCTTAACAAGATAGTGAATGGAATTTTAAATTTTCGCTTTTTTCTCTTTAACTTTTCAAATATAGCATTCTAATGTTATAATACGATTACAATTAAATCAGCATTCACTCATATAATCGCGGGAATATGGCCCGCAAGTATCTACCAGGCTGCCGTAAATGGCCTGACTATGGGTGAGCAATGGAAACTCCCACTTACAGGATGTTCTTTTTTTAAAAACATGCTCAAGGGGCATTGCTTACTCATTTTACATGGGGATGCAATACCTTTGAGCTTTTTTGTTATTTTGGTAAACAGCTGCCGCAAAGGGATCAAGTTACAACCACAGCAAAGAATTTTTGCAGCAGAAGACAAGAGGAGGAAGCAATTTGAGGGCATTACAGGAAAAAATTAAGCAGGACGGGCTCGTTTTAAGTGAAAATGTGCTAAAGGTGGATTCGTTTTTAAACCATCAGGTCGATCCTCTTTTAATGAAACAAATGGGGGAAGAGTTTGCCCGTCTGTTTGCAGGGGAAAAGATCACCAAGATTTTAACGCTCGAATCATCCGGGATTTCGCCAGCACTGATGGCGGCTATGGAATTGCAAGTGCCGATGGTTTTTGCCAGAAAAAGAAAACCCTTGACACAGGATTCGGACATGTATACTGCTGCTGTGCGCTCATTTACAAAAAATGAAACAAATAAAATTTCCGTATCCCGCTCCTTTTTAAACGGGACAGACCGTGTTTTAATCATTGACGATTTCCTCGCAAACGGACAGGCGGCAAACGGATTAATAGAGATCGTGAACCAGGCGGGCGCTTCACTTGCCGGTATTGGAATTATCATTGAAAAAGCCTTCCAGCCGGGCGGGCGCGAACTCCGCAGCCATGGCATCCGCGTGGAATCCTTAGCAATGATACAATCACTGAAAAACGGCAAGGTTGAGTTTTTAGAGGAGGCATACGCAAAATGAGATCGAACCAAGCAAAAGTCACCGTATTGGCGATTCAACACGTGCTGGCGATGTACGCAGGGGCTGTCATTGTCCCGATCATTGTCGGCAGTTCACTCGGTATGACCAGCAAACAATTGACATATCTCGTATCCGTGGATATTTTCATGTCCGGGCTTGCGACTTTGCTGCAGGTTTGGAAAAATAAATTTTTCGGCATTGGTTTGCCGATTGTTTTAGGGTGTACGTTTACAGCCGTGGCACCTATGATCGCGATCGGCAAACAGTTCGGGGTTTCGGCCATTTACGGCGCCATTATTGCTTCCGGTTTATTTGTTGTCATCATTAGTCAATTTTTCAGCAAATTGGTGCGTTTCTTCCCGCCGGTTGTCACCGGCTCGGTCGTCACGATAATCGGCATTACCTTAATTCCGGTTGCCATGAATAATATGGCAGGCGGCACAGGCAGCAAGGATTTCGGTTCCATTTCCAATATTGTGATGGCTTTCGGGACATTACTGGTGATTATTGTGCTGCAGCGCTTTTCGGAAGGCTTTATCCGTTCAATTTCTATATTAATCGGCCTTGTACTGGGCGCAGTTGCGGCTGCTTTTGCCGGAAAAGTCAGCTTCGCCCCGGTTTCAGAAGCATCATGGGTGCATATCGTCCAGCCACTGTACTTCGGAACTCCGTCGTTTGAATGGAGTTCTATCGTGACCATGATCCTCGTTGCCATTGTCAGCCTTGTAGAATCAACAGGCGTTTATTTCGCGCTGGGGGATATAACCAAAAAACAGCTGGATGAAAATGATTTGGCAAGGGGCTACAGGGCTGAAGGGCTGGCTGTCATGTTCGGCGGAATTTTCAACTCATTCCCTTATACCGCTTTTTCGCAAAATGTCGGGCTTGTACAGTTATCCGGCATGAAGTCTAAAACAGTCATGTATTTGGTTGCTGCATTTCTGATGATATTCGGCACAATTCCGAAACTGGGGGCACTGGCAACTATTATCCCTGCTTCCGTACTCGGCGGTGCCATGGTCGCGATGTTCGGCATGGTGATCGCATCCGGTATTAAAATGCTGAGCCGGGTGGATTTCTCGAAAAATGAAAATCTATTTATCATTGCCTGCTCAGTCGGCATCGGCCTGGGTGTTACGGTGGTGCCGAATATGTTTTCCCATCTTCCCAATAATATCCAGCTGCTAACAAGCAACGGTATTGTGGCGGGCAGTTTTACAGCCATCCTGCTAAATGCCTTCTTCCATTTGGTTCCATCAAAGGAAAAGGCAAAAATAAAAGAACCCGGGACACAGGTTTCATAAGCATGCAAAAAGGGATCAAATCTATGGGGATTTGATCCCTTTTTGCATGTATCTCAGGTAAAAATGCCGGGTGTCAAACGATGATGGTTGCTAAAATCGGGCAAATGGAATAAAGCCGCTCCCTAATCCGTTTGGCGGCTTTCCCGGCTTAAATCTGATTTTTTGCCCAATCGCTGAATGTACCACTCCCATTGCAGCTTGTGCAATCAAAAGGATAAGCGTATTCGTAACCGGCAGGCGCAATAAAACCGCGGCCGTAACAGTCCGGGCATTTGTTTTTTTTATGCATATTGGCGACAAACTTTTCCTGCCGCGCCGTCTGCCAGCTTGAAATGGCACTGAACAAACCCATTATTTTCACCTCCTGCGCTTCTTTTTATTATTGGAATGCTTTCCCTTTTTTATCCCTTTAGCCGGACCCGTCATAATTTTTAACATCTCCATGATAAAAATGAGTGAATTATAGTATGATTAAGATGAAAAATTCGTTAAAATAGACCTAAATCAAACATTGGGGAGCATAGATAAGATGGTCAATCATTTACAGGAAAAAAACAGTCAGGCAGCAAACAAAATTCTTGCTTTAGTTGAGCACTTTGACCGTAATGGGGATGCGGTCCGCTCCGAAAAAGCCAAAAATCTTTTGAAAAAAGTCCACCAGCAAGATTTTCATATCGCATTTTGCGGCCATTTTTCGGCCGGAAAATCAACGATGATCAATGCATTATTGGGCGGGCATATTTTGCCTTCAAGCCCGGTTCCGACAAGCGCAAACCTGGTAAAAATCCACAATGGCATCGAAAATTTTGCAATCGTTTACGAGGAAGGCAAACCGCCGCTGATGTTTCAGGCGCCATATGACTTCAAACTGATCAAAAATTACTGCAAAAAAGGAAATATCCGTGAAATTGAAATGAGCAGGCCTGGTTCCGAACTTCCGCCGGGTTTAACGGTGATGGACACACCCGGCGTTGACTCGAACGATGATGCGCACCGGATTGCGACCCAGTCTGCCATTTATCTCGCGGATATGATTTTTTATGTGATGGATTATAATCATGTCCAATCCGAACTCAATTTTACGTTTACAAAAGAACTGCTTGGACATGGGCTTGATCTCTACCTGATTGTCAACCAAATTGACAAGCACAATGAAGAGGAGCTGCCGTTTGAAGCATTCCAACAAACGGTTGCAGCTTCATTTGCATCGTGGCAGGTGCATCCGCGCGGCATTTTTTATACATCCTTAAAAGAACCGGGTCATCCCCATAACCAATTCGGGGAATTAAAGCAGCTGATCGAACAGGCTGTAGCCGAAAAAGATCAACGTCTGGCGGCTTCGGTTGAAACCTCATGGCATGTACTGGAAAAAGAACACAGCGCGTGGCTGGAGGAAAAATACAGCGCAAAGGCTGCGGCCTTCGAAGAGATCATTTCCGCACATCCTGAAACAGGAAAGATAGAGGCCTTTGAGGCAGAACAGCAATGGCAGGATAAGGAGAAAGAAGTAAAGGAGCGCGCCGGACAATGGGAGGCTTCTTTTCAGGACTCGCTCGGAACGCTGCTTCAAAATGCCTATTTAATGCCGTTTGAAACAAGAGAAAAGGCGCGGCTGTTTCTTGAAGCTGCCCAGAAAGATTTTCAGGCCGGCTTTTTTTTAAAGAAGAAAAAAAGGGATGAAGCGAGAAGGAAACGCCTGCATGACTTTTATTCCGTCTTGCGGGAAAATGTCGAGGCGCAAATCAATTGGCATATCCGCGCGCTTGCCCAGCAATCGTTAAAGGGCTTGGAGCTTCCGAATGCCGTCATGCTTGAACAGCAGGGAAGAAAGCTTTCCGTTTCTTTCAATGAAGATCTGCTGAAGCAGCAGGTAAAGGACGGGGCGCGGATCACCGGCGACTATATCCTGCGCTACTGTGAAGATGTCTCAGAAAAAATAAAGAGTCTCACGCGGCGTGTTTGTGACGAATGGAAGCAGCAGGTGCTTAAGATGCTCCATATGGAAACAGAAACCCGGCTGGCCGGCATCCGCCGTGAAGTTGCCGCCTGGCAGGCACTGGCCGATGCATACCGTGCAGTGGACCGGCTCAAGCAGGAATTGGCGGAAAAAAAGGAACAGCTTCAAGAACCTGCCCTGGAGCGGGATCAGCTTTATACGCAGCTGCTGCAGGAATGGGAAAATGAGAAGTCCTTGTACCGTGTTTACCGGCAGGAAGATGCGGAAGCGCCGAATGCAGCCGTTGACATGCATGATGATGTATCCGCTGTTAAGGCGGCAGAAGAAACGGCTCCTGTTTCACCGCCGCAAGCTGTGCTGGCTAAAATCAAACAGGCTGCTATACTGCTCGCCGATAAACAAGGTTTTAAACGTTATATTGACCATCTGCGCCAAAAAGCGGGGCGGCTTGAACATCAGCACTATACGGTCGCATTGTTCGGGGCGTTCAGCGCCGGCAAATCGTCCTTTGCCAATGCACTGATCGGCGCAAAGGTTCTACCGGTCTCGCCAAACCCGACAACGGCTGCGATTAACCGAATTTGCCCGCCGGTTTCCGGACATCCGCATGGGACAGCGGCCGTACATATAAAAACGGCTGCACAACTGCTGGAAGACCTTCAACATTCATTGTCCGTATTCGGGCTTTCCTGTACAAATTTTCAGGAGGCGCTGGAATATATCGAAAGCATCCGTTCCATGCAGACTTCAAAACCGAAAGAAAAAGTGCACTTATCCTTTCTGCGCGCGTTTCAAAAGGGCTATCCGCGGTTTCAGGACATACTTGGTTGCGACATTGAAGCCGATTTGCACAGTTTCAGCGATTATGCAGCAAACGAAGAACAGTCCTGTTTTGTCGAATCCATTGATCTGTACTATAGCTGCAGCCTTACGCGGATAGGGATCACGCTTGTAGACACGCCGGGAGCTGATTCGATCAACGCCCGCCATACGGGTGTTGCCTTTAAATATATCAAAGAATCGGATGCCATTCTTTTCGTAACCTATTATAACCATGCGTTTGCGAGAGCAGACCGTGAATTTTTAATTCAGCTTGGGCGTGTAAAGGATGCATTTGAACTGGATAAAATGTTCTTTGTGGTAAATGCAGTTGACCTGGCGGAATCAAATGCCGAATATGAAGAAGTGATGTCCTATGTCAAAGGCCAGTTGTTGCAGTTTGGCATTCGTTCCCCAAGGCTGTACGGCGTATCAAGCCTGCTCGCGTTGAAGGGAGAAACGGAAAAATCACAGCTTGCCGCTTTCCAAACAGGATTCCGCCGCTTTCTCCAAAATGATCTGCTGAAGATGGTGGTCCAGTCCGCGGAAAATGAGCTGGCGCGCGGCCGGCAAATGGTGGAAGCAATCATTTCGTCCGCAAACGAAAGCAGGGAACTCAAAGAAAGCAAACGTGCCCGGCTGCAGGCAATGCAGGAGCAGACAGCCCGCATATTGAAAGAATCAGGCCCTGCGGATTTAGAAGCAGGGGTTGCCCAGGAACAGAAAGAATTATTATATTATGTAAAACAACGCGTTTTTTACCGTTTTCCTGATTTCTTTAAAGAAGCCTTTAACCCGGCTGTCTTAAAAAATGCCCAAGGGCTTCCGGATGCTTTGTCCGAACTGGCGGAAAGCATCGGTTTCGATCTTGCCCAGGAGATGCGCGCTACAACGATAAGATTGGAGAAATACACGAAACAATTATTTCATTCCTGGCAGGCGGAATTGAATACGCGCATCAAAAACGTGCTCGCTGACTTGAACATTCCGGATTTCGAAGCAAAAGACCACGAAACCCCGGATTTTCAGGCTGCTTTTTCAAATTTGGACACCAAACCGTTTGAAAAAACATTCAAGTATTTTAAAAGTGCGAAATCATTTTTTGAGAAAAATGAAAAACAAAAAATGCAGGAGGAACTGCAGGCATTATTCGAGCCGCTTGCCGATGCCTATTTGAACCGGCAGGGGGAAAAATTGGCCGCTTCACTTCATAAATGGATGGAAAAAGAATTCAAACGCCTGCTTTCAGAAGCCGCAATGGATTTGAATGAACAATTTGCGGGTCGCTTTGAAGCCCTGCAGGAAAATGTTAACATAGAAGAATGGATTGAAATCAGAAGAAAACTTGCCGAAAGTTTATCTGACTGATTGCTTATAAGCGGCAAAAGTCATAAACCGGAGAAGTACAGGACAAAGATGAGCGCAGCAGCAGACAATTCAAAGCAAAAAAATAACGAAAAAATATGTAAGATATTCTAACATGTTATTGACAAAAAAACTCACATCGAATATAGTAAAAATATAAAGAAAAGGAGAGTTCAATCATGGGGCGAAAAGAAATACGCCGTTCAATGCCGCTGTTGTCTATTGGCACCGTCATGAAACTGACCGAGTTATCGGCCAGGCAGATCCGTTATTATGAAGAACACGATCTGATTACTCCTGCAAGAACAGATGGCAACCGCCGGCTCTATTCGTTGAATGATGTTGACCAGCTTCTGGAAATTAAAGATTTGCTGGATCAGGGAATCAATGTTGCAGGAATCAAAAAAGTTTTCAATATGAAAAATGAGCAAGCTGCCAGCCCGGTCCCTATTTTTGCGAAAAATCAGGTAACAGATGATGAAATCAGGAAGCGGCTGCGCCAGGAACTATTGCAAGCCGGGCGGTTCCAAAGCCCGAGCTACAAATTGAACGATGCGTCCAGGTTTTTCCATTAATTCGTTTCAGAGCTAGTTTTATAGCTTTAGATATATATTTAATGTCCAAAGGGAGGAATACTGTTCATGCCAAAGTTTACACGCGAAGATATTTTGAAAAATGCTGAAGAGCAAAATGTTAAATTCATCCGTCTGCAATTTACAGACATTTTAGGAACCATCAAAAACGTGGAAATTCCATTCAGCCAGCTTGAAAAAGCGCTGGACAATAAAATCATGTTTGACGGTTCATCTATTGAAGGTTTTGTACGTATTGAAGAATCCGATATGTACTTATACCCTGATTTTAATACCTGGGTGATTTTCCCTTGGACTGCTGAAAAAGGTAAAGTCGCACGCCTCATCTGCGACATTTACAACCCGGACGGCACACCGTTTGCAGGCGATCCGCGCAACAATTTGAAACGGGTTCTGAAAGAAATGGAAGAGCAAGGCTTTACTCAATTTAACCTGGGGCCGGAACCGGAATTCTTCTTGTTTAAATTGAATGAAAAAAATGAACCTACCCTGGAATTGAACGATAATGGCGGCTACTTTGACCTTGCACCGACCGACCTGGGCGAAAACTGCCGCCGTGACATCGTGCTGGAACTTGAAGAAATGGGCTTTGAAATTGAAGCTTCCCACCATGAAGTGGCACCTGGCCAGCATGAAATTGATTTCAAATATGCAGATGCCATCACAGCTTGCGACAACATCCAAACGTTTAAACTTGTTGTGAAAACAATTGCCCGCAAGCACGGCCTGCATGCTACGTTTATGCCGAAACCATTATTCGGCGTCAACGGTTCCGGCATGCACTGCAACTTGTCGCTGTTTAAGGGGAAAGAAAATGCATTTTTTGATCCCGGTGAAAAAAATCTGCAGTTAAGTGATACAGCTTACCAGTTTATCGCCGGCGTTATCAAACATGCGACAAATTTCACAGCTGTAACGAACCCGACAGTGAACTCATTTAAGCGCCTGGTTCCGGGCTACGAAGCACCTTGCTATGTTGCCTGGTCAGCACGTAACCGCAGCCCGCTCATGCGTATCCCGGCTTCCCGCGGCTTAAGTACACGTGTCGAAGTCCGCAGTGTTGACCCGTCTGCCAACCCTTACCTGGCAATGGCTGTCCTGTTGAAAGCAGGCCTTGACGGCATTGTAAACAAGCTTCCGGCACCGGCTCCGGTTGACCGCAATATTTATGTGATGACAAAAGAAGAAAGAGAAGAAGCTGGCATTGTCGACCTGCCTGGAACACTTCTTCAAGCGCTTGACTTCCTCAAATCCGATGAAGTCATGGTTGAAGCACTGGGCGACCATATCGTTGAACACTTCCTTGAAGCAAAAGAAATTGAATGGGATATGTTCCGTACACAAGTGCACCAATGGGAAAGAGACCAATACCTGCAAATGTATTAATAAACGAAACCCCTTGAAGTGTAAGGCTTTGAGGGGTTTTT
>NZ_KB893976.1 GCF_000374345.1 Heyndrickxia acidiproducens DSM 23148 | reverse complement strand
CTCAGCGAACATATCTTTTGCAAAATCAGATATTTCGCTATCGAACACTTGTCTACGGTATTTTACAACCAATACAAGGTGATAATGCAGTAAGAATACTGAATGATTATTACTATCTAATTTCATTGATATATCAATCCTTTATTCCATCTAAGACTGATTATATCAAAACCTTTGGCTAAAGCCAACCGAAATTCATCTCCCACCTACTCATTGGTGCTATTCGCACCTTCACATTCCTTGAGGATGGGAGACTTCTTTCGGAAAGCCGTTAAAATAATAACCATCCATTGGCGGATGGTCGCGCCGGACATGGAAACGGATAATATCTTTTTTCGTTTCCATATGATAGATGTGGAAAATTCTTTCACTCAGCCCCCCGCCGGGTTGAGCGGAAATGGCCAGCTTGGATAAGTCTTCCCGGGGGGTCTTTCGCATCGTATCAGCAATTACGCATTCGATATGCGGTAAAATCCGCTTTCTGAATTCATCTTCAATGGCCGGCTTGATTTTGGGGCCGAATTTCCGGTATGACTGCTTCTCCGCCTCTTCCATCCAAGACCTGAGCACACTGTCATCGTCATCATCATCACTTTGTTTGCGCTCAAGATTCGCAACGACAGTACCGGAAAGATTGGCAAGGCTTTCTGTACTCTCCTGCTCGATTTTTTGGCCGGGCTTGTACTGGTGATTCCAGATTGCATGGGAAGGGGGCACCATGCCGAAAGTTAAAACAGAAACAAGTATAACGACTGACTTTTTCAGCCACTTCTTCATATGCAAGTGCCTCCTTCCAGTGACCAGTAAAGATTTAAGTCTATTATATATGATTTTAGCGGCCTTTGCGAATATGAATTGCCTGCCAAATAAAATAGCAGCAGTGTCCCCGGCATCCCGCTGCAATGAAAAAAAGCCTGCATTGCCCAACCTATACTTTGGAAGAGCCTAAAAGTATAGGTTCAGGCGCGCAGGCTTACGGTTTTAGCAAAACTGTGCAAATGCCGTTTGCAGATTTTCAATAATATCTTCAACTTCATGGCCTTCAATATCGCTTCTTGGAACAAAATGGACCACTTCATTTCCCTTAAGAAGTGCTACAGACGGTGATGAAGGTTCAATCCCGGCAAAATATTCGCGCATTTTTGCGGTGGCTTCCTTATCCTGTCCGGCAAAAACCGTTACCAGATGTTCGGGTTTTTTGGCGGAAGTGTTTACCGCCTCAATAATCGCAGGGCGTGCCAATCCTGCCGCACAACCGCAGACGGAATTAACGACCACTAAAGTTGTTCCGCTTGTTTCAGACATATAACGCTCCACTTCTTCCGGTGTGCGCAATTCCGAAAATCCGGCATTCACCAGTTCTTCCCTCATTGGTGTAACAAGCGCCCGCATATATTCTTCGTAAGCCATTGACATAACAAATTCCTCCCGTTTGATGATTATGATTGCATAGGCTTGGCTTTTCTGGCTTCTGTCATTTGCTTCCAGACCGAGCCTTTTGCTTTTTGCCCGTTTGTAATTCGATCAATTGCCATCTTCACTTGCAGCTGGACTTCAAATTCAGGGTCATTTTCTGCTTCCCGGAGTGCCGGCAGCACGCGTTCATCGCCCTCTTCGTATAAAAACATTGCGGCCCGCCAGCGCACAATCTTACTCGGATCCTTCAGGCGTTCGGCCATTTTCTCCATCGCTTCTTTAAAACCGAGATCGCTTAAGGCATCCCCGGCTGTTCTCCTGACCGTGACATGCTTATCCTCCAGCCCGCGATAAAGAAGCGGCAACACTTTTTTATTCTTGATCATTCCCAGGTATACGACTGCAAGCCTTCTGATCGACGGCTTTTCATCACCCAGCGCTTTTTCCAGTACAGCCAGATCGGTGATATCCGGGTCTTCCATTGCTTCAAGCAGCCGGTATCTTTCCCGCCAGTCTTCCGTATCTAACATCCCGGCCGTCAATTTCATGCGTTTTTTCAATTGCCTTTCCGGTACCGGATGCCGCGCCTGTTCGACTAACCGCTGCAGCCTGTCTTTCGGGTATGCGGCCATGATTTCTTCTGTGACATCGCTGCCGATCTGATCGAATTCCCCGTAGCGGGTGCCGGCCTCTTTCCATTGGCGCAGGAATACATAATTATCGCCGTCCATTTGTGCCGCCTGCATCGCCTCTGCAAAATACGCCGGGAGCCCGAAGCGTTTCTCCTGCTCATCATCGCTTAATTTCACCTGCAGCGGAATTCCTTTAAACAGCTGCACAAATACCTTGACTTCGCCATATTTCCGGTTTGCTGCCGTTTCCTGCCCGGCAGCAGATTCATTTTCTTCGCCGAACACTTTGCGCACTACCGGAAGAATTGCTTTCCAGTCCGTTTTCCCGATGCGTTCAACCGCGAGAAAATCGGCAACATGATAGACGCCCTTTACCCCGTCAATGGCGAGAATCTGCCGGATCAGCGGCGGAGCCCCGTCTGCTTCGCCTTTTTTATAATTATTCCGCGAACCGTCCGGCAGTGCTTCTGTTAAGATGATTTTCATCGTATTCGGGCTTGGTGTAGGTTCAATCGCTTTGATTTTCACGGTTTCACCCCCTTTTCATCGTCAGCCTACTAGCATTTTACCATATTCACTGTGGAGACACTATTTAGATGTTTGGGTTACAGCTCCTGCTGCTCGGACAGATAGCTCCAGCGTTCAATATAATGTTCGAGCTTTTCATTTTCTTCATCCAGTGCAGTCATAATCTCCTGGGCTTTGATAAAATCAGCGCCCGCCTCATTCAGTTCATCATTTAAGGCCGCAATTTTTGCTTCGCATGCCGCCATTTTCCCCTCAATTTCTTCCCACTCCCTCTGCTCATTGTACGTTAATTTTTTCCGTTTCGATTCTTTTGCAGGCGGGGCAGCAGGAGCCGTTTTCCGCTTCGTTCCGGTTTTTTCTTCCAGACCGGCGTTTTCAAGATAATCGCTGTATGTACCGTAATAGCGGTCTATGCTGCCGCTGCCGTTAAAAACGAGCAGCTGGCCGGCTGTTTTGTCGAGAAAATACCGGTCATGGGATACGGAGATGACAACGCCCGGGAACTCTTCAATATAGTCTTCCAAAACCGTCAGCGTCTGTGTGTCCAAATCGTTCGTCGGCTCGTCCAGCAGCAGTACATTCGGCCTTTCCATCAATAATTTCAGCAAATACAAGCGCCGCTTTTCCCCGCCTGAGAGCTTGCGGATCGGGGTCCCGTGCATATGCATGTCAAACAGGAATCTTTCAAGCATTTGTGCTGCAGATATCGTTTCGCCGTCTTTTGTTGTAACAGTGTCGCCGGATTCACGGATATACTCAATCATCCGTTTATTTTCATCCATTTCGGCGGTTTCCTGCCGGTAATAGGCAATCCTGACCGTCTGCCCCGTGATCAGCTCCCCGCTGTCAAGCGAAGCCTCCTGCGCCAAAATATTCATCAGCGTTGTTTTGCCGCTGCCATTTTTGCCGACAATGCCAATCCGGTCCTGCGGTTTGACGAGTAAATTAAAATCGGCAAGAATGGGCTCTCCTGCAAAAGCTTTACAGGCATGTTTCAGTTCAAATACCTGCTTCCCAAGCCGGCTGGACTCCAGTGCCATATCTGCTGCGTCTTTTCCCGCAAGATTGCCGATATTGCCTTCCAATTCTTCAAACCGCTGGATTCTCGCTTTTTGTTTGGTCGAGCGCGCCTTGGCCCCTCTTCTCATCCAGGCAAGCTCACGGCGGTACAGGTTTTTCCGCTTTTCTTCCTGCTGCTGCATTTCTTCTTCACGCAAGGCTTTGGCTTCGATAAAATGCTGATAATTTCCTTTATAGCTATAGAGTTTGCCGTGGTCCAGTTCGAAAATCCGGTTTGTGACACGGTCAAGAAAATAGCGATCGTGCGTGACGAGCAGGACTGAATTCCTGTACTTGGAAATGAATTCTTCCAGCCATTTCACGGACGAATAATCAAGATGGTTTGTCGGTTCGTCCAAAATCAGCAAATCAGGTGTTTCAATCAGCACCTGAGCAAGCGCAACCCGCTTTTTCTGGCCGCCGGAAAGTTTGGCGATTTTCTTTGTGAAATCGGTTATGCCGAGTTTCGTCAGGATGGTTTCCGCATCGGCGCTCGTTTCCCAGGCGCCGGCAGCATCCATTTCCTTTTGCAGCTGGAACAAGGCCTCCTGGCAGCCTGCATTCCCCGGATCCCTTTCCAGCCGCAGCACCGCTTCTTCATATGACCTCAACAGTTTCATAACCGCTGAATCGCTTTTATACACCTGTTCAAGGACCGTCAAATCAGGCGACAGATCCGGTTCCTGCGGCAAATAGCCGATTGTGTAGTCATTCGGATGCACCAGTTCGCCGCTGTCAGGCTCGTCTATCCCGGCAATCAGCTTTAATAAGCTTGACTTGCCGGTACCGTTAACGCCGATCAAGCCGATGCGCTCATTTTCGCCAATATGAAAGGCAAGGTTGTCAAATAACACTTTTTCCCCATATGTTTTTGTCAGCCCTTCAATCGATAACATCTTCATTGTTCAACAGTCCATTCTTTATACCCGCAAAGAAAAATGATCCTTTGCGGGTTTTCTTGTCTAAACATGCTTTTTTAACAGCATTCATTTTTTTGGCGGCCTTGCCGGTGCATGACGCCGGGCTATTTAATGCCCGCCGGCTGGCCCGTCAAAACAGGCCGGCCGCCTTGCCGTTTTCGTCTACATCCATATTATACGCTGCCGGTTCCTTCGGCAGGCCCGGCATCGTGAGCACATCACCTGTCAGTGCCACGATAAACCCGGCGCCAAGTTTTGGAATCAGCTCGCGGACATAAATCGTAAAGTTTTGCGGGCGGCCGATTTTTGCCGGATCATCAGACAGGGAATACTGCGTTTTCGCTACACAAATGGGGAAATCGTTCCAGCCAAGTCTTTCAAACTCTTTGATTTGTTTGCGCGCTTTTGTTGAAAACTCAACGCCATTGCCGCCGTACACTTTTTGAACAATGGTTTGGAGCTTGCCTTCAATATTGGATTCAATTGGATAAAGCGGTTTGAAAACGTTTGGCTGTTTTTCGCTCACATCGAGCAGCTGCCTGGCCAGATCAAGGCCGCCGAGACCGCCTTTTTCCCACACTTCTGTTAATGATACGGGAATGCCGCGGGCTTCGCACCAGTCTTTTAAAACAGCAATTTCTGCTTCCGTATCCGATGTAAACCGGTTGATTGCTACAACAAAAGGCAACCCGAAATGTTGAATCGTGTCCACATGCTTTTGCAGGTTTAAAAGTCCGGCCTTAAGGGCACCGGTATTTTCTTCCGCCAAATCTTCTTTCCGCACGCCGCCATGCATCTTCAAGGCACGGATCGTCGCAACAATGACAACGCCATCCGGTTTCAGGCCTGCGCTTCTTGATTTAATATCCAAAAATTTTTCTGCACCGAGATCTGCGCCGAAGCCGGCTTCCGTTACCACATAGTCGGCCAGCTTTAAAGCCGTTTTCGTTGCCATAACGCTGTTGCAGCCGTGGGCGATGTTGGCAAACGGGCCGCCGTGGACAATTGCCGGCGTATGCTCGATCGTCTGCACGAGGTTTGGTTTCAACGCATCTTTTAACAGCAGCGTAATTGCGCCCTCTATGCCGAGATCGCCGACGGTTACAGGATCCCGCGCGTAATTATAGGCAACCACCATATGCGCGATTCGTTTTTTTAAGTCTTTCAGATTTTGGGCCAGGCATAAAACAGCCATGATTTCTGATGCCACCGTGATATCAAACCCGTCTTCGCGCGGCATCCCCTGGCCGGGCCCGCCAAGCCCGACAACGACATGCCGGAGCGCCCGGTCATTTAAATCCACAGCCCGCTTCCAAACCACCCGCCGCGGGTCAATCTGAAGAAAATTCCCCTGGTGGATATGGTTGTCCAGCAATGCAGAAATTGCATTATTAGCCGCTGTAAGCGCGTGAAAATCGCCCGTAAAATGAAGGTTGATGTCTTCCATTGGCAGCACTTGCGCATAGCCGCCCCCGGTCGCGCCGCCCTTGAGACCCATAGTCGGCCCGAGAGACGGTTCCCTTAATGCCACAACCGTTTGGCGGCCAAGCCGGTTTAAAGCATCTCCCAGCCCGATTGTCACCGTCGATTTGCCTTCTCCGGCCGGCGTCGGGTTAATCGACGTAACCAGGAAAAGTTTGCCGTCTTTCTTTGCTTTTAAGGCATTTATTTTTTCATATGTAATTTTGGCTTTAAATTTTCCGTAATACTCTAAATCTTCTTCTGTGAGTTGAAGCTTTTCCGCGATTTCTTTGATGGGGTTCAGCACCGTGTTCTGTGCAATTTCGATGTCTGTCTTTTTCGTTGAATGGCTTGGCAATGTTCGATCCCTCACTTTTATAAGATCACTGTACACTATTATCATACATGGTCAGAGAAACGAATGCACCCGAAAAATGAATTTTACAAATGAAAAGACCTGAAATGTTCGGAAAAAGAGGCGATTGTGGAAATGTGGCGGGGATTGCCGCAGAATTCCAGGCAAATTGGAGAAAATCAAGTGAAAAGAGCGGCCGAAAATGCAACAAGATTAGCGCCCGGTTTTCATCAGGCTGGACCGTCTTATCCCGCCTGCACGAGCCTGGCAGACGGGTAAAGCGCTTGGAAATGCATGGGGATGGCAGGAATCCAATTATTCTTCATTTTCCATTTGGTGCCGTTTTAACGCTGCGATACGGGCTGGATCTTTTTCAAAGAACTGCACCAGATCCCCGATGCGGTCAATCGAATTCCAGCTCAAATGATGTTCAATGCCTTCCACATCTTTATAAATATTTTCTGCATCCACCCCGATGATTTTCAGGAACTGTTCGAGAAGGTGATGCCGGTCAACAAGCCTTTTCCCGATTTTTTTGCCTTTTGGCGTAAGGACTAAGCCACGGTATTTTTCATAAACGAGATAATCATCTTTGTCTAATTTCTGCACCATTTTTGTGACCGAGGAGGGATGGACGGAGAGCGCTTCGGCGATATCAGAAACGCGTGCATATCCTTTGTTTTCAATTAAAATAAAGATTTGTTCGATATAATCTTCCATACTTGGCGTCGGCATCCCCGGGCCCCCCAATCTTACTGCAAATTATTGATATGTGTCATCCCATGCAATATCCTTTAGTTTACTATAATACTGCCTTTTTAACAAGAAAACCTTTAAAGCCGGGACCTGTATATCAAACCGCTTTCAAAAATTAGAATTTAAATGAATTTGCCATAATTTTGATTGCCATAATCTTGACTCTCCATGCTCGTTGGAGTATATTAATTATAACATTAAACAAGTGATATCTTCGACCTTGCTGGCGATTTTTCATCTGTTTAATGAAACATTTTTCTAGGCACGAAGGGTGCTTTTGATTTAGGAGGATTAAGAATGCAAAACGGTAAAGTAAAATGGTTTAATAACGAAAAAGGCTATGGTTTTATCGAAGTTGAAGGCGGCGACGACGTTTTCGTACACTTCACTGCCATTCAAGGCGAAGGTTTCAAAACATTGGAAGAAGGCCAGGAAGTTTCTTTTGAAATTGTTGAAGGCAACCGCGGGCCGCAAGCTGCCAACGTGACTAAACTTTCATAATTATAGAATGCAATAAGGCTGGCAAATGCCAGCCCTTTATTTATCCGTACATGTGAAAAAGTTCACGATAGTTTTTCGCCATATTTTTTCAATTGTTCGCCTACAGTGCATTGCCTGATGCAAAACTGGTGGGCGTATTTTTTTCCGTATTCCTTCCGAAAATGGGCTTTCAGCAGACAGCCCTTGCAATACGTATTGAGGATTTCGTCCACTTCCTGTATCAATTGTTTCCGTTCCATCTTTTATCAACCCTTCTTACTTTGCTCAGTATGCCTTACCGCGTGAATTTCCATACTTCGTTTCCTTGAATTATTCTATTTTAACATGACTATGAACCGTTACGCCATTTAATGCCTGGCCTGCCAATTGGTCGGCCTCTTTATTTTGTTTGCGGGGAATCGTAATAAATGCCGGCTTTAACCCCAGTTTCTCAATTTGCTGTTCAATTCTGTCGAGCCAGCGGTTTAAGATGTCTTCAAAGCACGGCCACTCTCCAAGCAACTGCATGATAACCCCTTGTGCATCTCCTTTTATTTCAACAGGCATGCGTTTGACCCCCAGTTCTTCAAGAATCTGCAACGCGTAATAGAGGGCAGCGTATTCCGCCTCGCTGTTTGATTCCAATTCAAGCAGCCGGTTTTCACGGACCCGGTATGTTTGATGATTTTTTTCATAGTAAACGGCTGTACCAATACCCGCCTTTTTTGTTTCTTTGTCAAAACCGCCATCAAAGTAAACCGTAATATTGTCCGGCTCTGCTTCGACTTCCTGCCGTAACTTTAAAAATGCTTTTGGGGCCCACTCACTGCCCATTTCGTCTTCCACGGACAGATCACCGGTACGGCCCGTCTTTTGAATATCCGCAATGATGGTTTCCGCTGTTTCGCCTGCTATCCATTCCGACTGAAATACAACAGACGGCCCGTTTATCGATTGATATCGCCAATTTAATCTGAATTTCATTTTATTCCCACTCTCTTCTTGATCCGGATCTAATCATTGATTATAGTTAAATTATGCGGAAAATTGAATAGATATAAATACAGGGAGCGAAAAAATTGATAGAAGTATATATTGACGGCGCCGCTGCCGGAGATCCGGGACCAAGCGGCGCGGGTATTTTCTTAAAAGCAGCAGGACAGGTTGAACGCTATTCCATCCCGCTTGGCATTAATAATAACCACGAAGCGGAATACCGCGCCATGGAAAAAGCTTTGGAAATCTGCCTCGAAAAGCATTATAAAGTGGTTTCCGTCCGTTCGGATTCGTCTGCCGTTGTCCGTGCTGTTGAAAAAAGATTTGCAAAAAAAGAACCATATAAAACGATTCTCGAACATATTTTGGGGATGGCCGGCCAATTTGATCTTTTCTTTATCAAGTGGATCCCCAGTTCAGAAAATAAAACAGCGGATGGATTGGCAAGACTGGCCATTCAAAAACAAATCCGGCAGGGGGACGAAAATGAATAAAAAATGGATTTCCGAGCTTGCGTTGCTGTTTGTTGCATTTGTATGGGGCGCCACGTTTGTCGTCGTACAGGATGCGATCCAAACCGTCCCCCCTTTTTCGTTTAATGCCGTCCGTTTCGGGCTTGCCGGCATTTTTCTGCTGGCTGTTTATATGATAAAGAAGAGAAACAGAATGGCTGCCGTGATGCCGTCTGTGATATCCGGAATCGTTCTCGGCTCCTGCCTGTTTATCGGCTACACGTTCCAAACGGTCGGCCTTTTGTACACCACTCCATCGAAAGCCGGTTTTATTACCGGGCTAAGCGTTGTAATGGTGCCGCTTCTGGCTGTTCTCTTCTTAAAAAAACGGCCGCGCTTATTATCTGTGATCGGCTCGATTGCAGCTGCTTTGGGCCTTTATTTACTGGCTGTCAAGGGGGCTGCTGCACTGTCAGCCGGCGATCTGCTCGTTTTCATTTGCACATTTGGGTTTGCGTTTCACATTATTTTGACCGACCGCTTTACAAAACATGTATCCGTACTGCTTGTTACCGCCGTCCAGGTGCTTTCTGTGTCGGTATTTAGCTTTGCCGGCGCCATATGGACTGAAAATTGGAGAAACGCACTCTCATCCCATGAGCTGTTCCGTCCCAACCTGGTTTTTGCCTTATCGGTCACAGCTTTTTTGGCGACAGCCGCAGCGTTTTTTATCCAAACCATTGCCCAGCGCTATACTTCACCTACACGTGTCGCCATTATTCTGACGATGGAGCCGGTTTTTGCCGCCCTGACATCTTTCGTATGGTTGCAGGAACGGCTCAGCATCACAGCTGCCGCCGGATGCCTGCTGATTTTTACCGGTATGGTTTTGTCGGAATTGCCAAATTTGTTTCATTTTAAAAAAGGCTTTTTTTCTGAAAGCAGAAGCAAGGGTTAGGCCCCCGGCTCCCCGCTTTTTTCCGGAATTCCTAATCGTTCCATACAAAGAAAAGCTTCTTTTCTTGACCGGATTTGATTTTGTTTAAATGTTTCAAGCAAAGAAATATAAAAACTGCCATCAAATTTCTTTTGTGCTTGTAAGGTTAGCTCAATTGCCGCCTGTACAATCGGATCAGGAGCATTGGTATATTGTTTTCCAAAATAAATAAAATGGATCACATCATCTTTAAACTTAAATCCTTTTCCCCTTAAAAACAGAATATATTCACCCAGTGACATCTTTCTTTTTCCTCCATTGCCGTTATATACCGGCACTTTTCAAACAACATGATTCATTTTAACTTCATTTGCGTTTTCCTGCTATCGTGCCTGTTGTAAACTTTGCGGATAATTGGGCAAAATAAACCACGGGGGTGAGAGACCATATGGTTAAAAGGCATAATGCAAACCGCGGCCGATTTGCGCCGTCCGTCACGCCACAAGGCAAAGCCGGGGATGCAGAATCTGCAGAAGACCCGAAAACAAAGCTCGAAAACCGTGCGAAAAAATCAAACACAAGAATATAATCATTGGCAGCGAAAAACAGCATTCCATTCGCGAATGCTGTTTTTCCGATTTTACGATTAAGAAATCAAACTTGTATTCATTTTTGCCGTAATCAAGTGGCGTTTCACCGTTTTCAATTCCAATTCTTCTATGATAGCCATAAAAGTATCCGGAATTTGCGTAACAGCTGCTGCTTCTATTGAGAACGATACCGGCACCCCGCAATTGATTTCAGCTAATTCCCGGGAAAGGTAGAGCATCTCCAAGTCTGCTTCAATTTTCTTCCGCTGCGCAGGCGTCAGCTGGTCCAAATGATCCAGAATACCAACAATACTGCCGAACTGCCTGATCAGTTTGAAGGCGGTTTTTTCACCGATTCCCTTTACGCCGGGATAGCCGTCGCTCATATCCCCCATCAGTGCTTTGACATCAATGTATTGCTGCGGCGTCACGCCAGTATCTTCTGTAAAGGTTTCTTTCGTGTAACTTTTGTAGTTGCCGTACCCTTTTTGCAAGAGATGGACAACAATATGATCATCCAACAACTGCAAAATATCGCGGTCACCTGTCAAAATGGATACATCTGCTTCGCTTTGCAACCTTTTTGCAAGCGTGCCGAGGCAGTCATCCGCTTCATAGCCGGCAACACCGATATTTGGAATTTGGAAAGCTTCCACCGTTTCTCTAGCCAGATCAAATTGCGGAATCATCTCAACCGGCGGCGCCTCACGATTTGCCTTATAACCGTTAAATAATTCGTTCCGGAATGTTTTTTTGCCCATGTCCCAGCAAACCGCAATATGGCTCGCTTTTTTATTTTCAGCAGCGAGCAGCAGATGGCGCAAAAATCCCTGCACCCCGTTTGTCGGCATCCCTTTTGAATTCATCATATACTGCCCGGTTACCGCTGTGGCGTAAAAAGCGCGGAACAGCAAAGCCATCCCGTCTACTAAAAGTAAATGCGGCCGTTCGTTCATTCGATCACCTCTTATTTTCATCCGTCTATTATACCATGATTTCATGAGCAAAGATATTGGTAAGGAACAGAAAACGGACAGGGAATCAGAGGAGATTTTTCTCCATTAACCGGTCTAATGCAAGCAGAATCGCCGCTTTTACATGGGCATAAGTAAGCCCGCCCTGGACATAAGCGGTATAGGGCGGACGAAGCGGCCCGTCAGCAGACAGTTCAATGCTCGCCCCCTGGATAAACGTGCCGGCCGCCATAATGACATCATCTTCATACCCCGGCATATCGCTTGGATACGGTGTCACATACGAATTCACCGGTGATGCAAATTGGATTGCCTGGCAGAACGCCACCATTTGATCAGGATCACCGAATTGGACGGATTGGATTAAATCAGTTCGTTCCGCATCCCATTTCGGATGGGTATTCATTCCGAATTCTTCAAGAATTGCTGAAGTAAATACCGCACCTTTTAAGGCCTGTGCCACAACATGCGGCGCCAGGAAAAATCCCTGGTACATTTCCTGGAGGCTGTACAACGAGGCGCCTGCTTCACGGCCGATTCCGGGCGAAGTCATGCGATAGGCGCAGGCATCAACCCATTTCTTTTTTCCGGTGATATAGCCGCCTGTTTTTGCGAGGCCGCCGCCCGGATTTTTTATCAGCGATCCGGCCATCAAATCGGCACCTGCATGGCAGGGTTCTTTCTCTTCAACAAATTCGCCGTAACAATTATCCACAAATACAACAACATCCTGTTTGATTTCTTTCACAAAGCGGATCATTTCACCGATCTCATCAACGGTAAATGACGGCCTTGTTGCATAACCTTTTGAGCGCTGGATGGCAACCATTTTTGTTTGCGGCTTGATAGCTTTTCTTACCGCCTCAAAATCGACAGAACCATCACCGGCTATGTCAACATGACTGTAAGCTATATTGAATTCCTGCAACGAACCTGAACCATTGCCTCTCGTACCGACAATTTCATCAAGCGTATCATACGGCTTTCCGGTTATGTATAACAATTCATCCCCCGGGCGCAGGACACCGAAAAGCGCAATGGTAATCGCATGCGTCCCCGAAATAATTTGCGGGCGGACCAGGCCTGCTTCCGCACCGAACACATCAGCATAGATTTTTTCCAGCGTATCCCTTCCATGGTCATCGTAGCCGTATCCGGTTGATGGATTGAAATCTGTATCGCTGACCCGGTGCGATTGGAAGCTCTGCAGCACGCGGTACTGGTTGGTTTCTGCGCGCCTGTCGATTTTTTGGTGGATCGGAAAAATCCGGCGTTCGACTTCTTCCACAATCGGCTGAAGTTTCGGGCCGTGTTTTAAAAACTGAAGCATGGTAAGACACCTTTCTCTTTCTGCTATTCGTATGGTTTCAACTCTCCTAAAACAGGGTGGGCCGGAAGCACATACCCTCTGCATCTGTATGCCTGCTCTTCTTCCTGAAAAACAAGTTCCCTTAAGATTGTATCACTTTTTAAGGTGGACAACAGCTTTCCTTCTGTCTGCGGCACAAGCGCATCATACGGAATCATCGCAGCAAGCACCTGCTTTTCTATTTCAAGCCGGAGCCTGGTGCAATCCGTATCACTTTTGGCACTGATCATGATGCTGTTTGATGCAGTTGGTACAAAATCACTGTCCCGGATATCCATTTTATTATAAACGGTCAGCTGCGGCAGGTGGTCCATTTCCAGCTCACTAAGCAGCTGTTGCACCGTTTTTTGATGGTTGTCATAATCAGGATTGGCACTATCGACAATATGCAAAAGCAGATCCGCTTCTTTCACTTCTTCAAGCGTGGAACGAAACGCGGCAATTAGCGTGGTCGGCAGGTCCTGGATAAATCCAACCGTATCCGTTAACAATGCCGTGTAACCGCTCGGCAACACCAGCTTTCTTGTCATCGGATCCAGCGTAGCAAATAATTGGTTTTCTTCGTAGGAATCGGCTGCTGATAAGTGGTTGAAGAGCGTCGATTTGCCCGCGTTCGTATAGCCGACTAGCGCTATCTGGAATACATGGTTCTTTTTTCTGCGCTCCCGGTAGCGTTCGCGGTGGCGGACAACGGTTTCCAGCTGGGCCTTGATTTCCGATATCCGGCGCCGGATATGGCGGCGGTCCGACTCCAATTTTGTTTCCCCCGGGCCCCTTGTGCCAATCCCGCCGCCAAGCCGTGACAGTTCGGTACCCTGCCCGCCCAAACGCGGAAGCATGTACTGCAGCTGGGCCAGTTCTACTTGCAGTTTCCCTTCTTTTGAACGCGCCCGCTGTGCAAAAATATCCAAAATCAGCTGGGTCCTGTCAAGCACCCGGCTGTTCAGATGCCGTGAAAGATTACGGAGCTGGCTTGGAGACAGTTCATCATTAAAAATAATCAGGTCGGCTTCCAACTCAGCCTCGAGCGCCTTCAGCTCTTCAATCTTTCCTTTCCCGATATAGGTCGACGCATCTACCCTGTCCCGTTTCTGCACCACCTGCATGACCGCTTCTCCCCGGGCCGTTTCAGTCAATGCCTGCAGTTCTTCCATTGAATAGACAAAACGGCTGTGGTCGTCACCAATTTCACAGCCGACGAGAATCGCTTTTTCTTTCATTTCCTCCCGATTCATGTGATCACCTGTCCTAAATATGAATTACTGTTATCTTACCAAAAAATGCAAACAGACACCAAACCGCGCGAATGGAAAGAAATTTTTTCCCTTACCATTCAAGCGCACCCGGTGCCCGCGGATTAATTCCATTTAATCCGGAAAAAGCAAGTCGTTACTGCGCAGCGTCATCAGTTCATGGCGGTCGTACGCCGCCTGCATTAACAGGCGCATGGCCTGGGCGCGGACGGATTTCTCGATCACATTACGCACATAACGCCCGTTTGAGAAACTGACCGGCGTATACGTTGATTTGATAAATGCAAGATGGTCCCGGAGTTTTCTTTCCGCATCCATACTAAGCGTGTATTCTTTTTCCCTCAGCATCCTCTTTCCAATCTCCATTAGTTCATCAACAGAATAGTCGGGAAAGTTAAAAACGATCGGAAACCTTGAATGCAGGCCGGGGTTTAAGCTCAGAAAATAGTCCATTTCATTCGAATAGCCTGCGAGAATTAAAATAAACTCGTGCTGTTTGTCTTCCATATGTTTGACCAGCGTATCGATGGCTTCTTTTCCGAAATCTTTTTCACCGCCGCGCCCGAGTGAATAGGCTTCATCAATAAATAATATGCCGCCGATCGCTTTTTTAATTAAATCCCGTGTTTTTTGCGCGGTATGGCCGATGTATTCGCCAACCAGATCCGCCCTTTCCGCTTCAATCAGATGCCCCTTCGACAGTACATTCATTTTATGAAATAGTTTTCCGATTAAACGCGCAACTGTCGTTTTGCCTGTCCCCGGGTTGCCCTTGAACATCATATGCAATGCTTGTTTTTCTGTCTTTAACCCCGCAGCCTCCCTTTTTTTATTGATGTAAATCCAGGCATACACTTCTTTTACCATACTCTTGATTTCATCCATTCCCACAAGCGTCCCCAACTCTGCTTCTATTTCCCGTAATATTTCGTGTTCAGCTGAAAATTCTTTATGGGCCAGTTCTTTTTTGGGGGAAGTCATGGCGGCTTCCCTTTGGCCCGAATTCAAGACAATATTAATCTGTCCGTTATTTTTCATCCGAATCGGTTGATCCAAAACCGCCACCTCGCAATCTGTCTACATTATACGCGAATTGGGCCATAAGTGTGACAAATGCCCAGAACAAAAAACGAATTGCATTTTTATTCAGGGATCGATTTTTTGTCACAACGGGGCAAAGGAAAGAAGAGAAAGTGCGATTTTCAGAAAAAAAGAAAGGATCCTGTCAGTTTTTGCGCTTTCCTGAGAAATAATGATTCTTCTTATTTTATGCCCGAAAAAAGTGAAACAGTACGGGAACAGCATTTAAAAATGCCCGGGCAATAAGCCGGGCATTCATTCGCGATCTTATTCGTGATTTATTCTTCAAAATTGATTTGAACATTTTTTTGCGGCGTGAATGTTGAAATTGCATGTTTGAAAACGAGCTGCTGCTTACCGTCCGTTTCAAAAAGAACCGTAAAATTGTCAAACCCTTTTACCTGGCCGCGAAGCTGAAAACCATTCATTAAAAAGACAGTCACAACTGTACCATCTTTACGAAGTTGATTTAAAAATTGATCCTGGATATTAATGGCTTTGTTCATCTCGCATCCTCCTCCTCTTTCTCTCTATTATAAACTATTCGATTTTAATTGTAGCTTTCCTGCAACAAAAACGGAAATCTCTTGAAATTTTTTTTGCTTTTGCGATTCATCGGTCATGTCAAACCATTCCATTTTCATTTTATTGCGGAACCATGTGAGCTGCCGTTTTGCAAAACGCCGCGTATTGCGCTTCAATTGCGCGACAGCTTCTTCGAATGTGATGTACCCGTCAAAATAAGCGTACAATTCTTTGTAGCCGATTGCCTGAATCGACTGGGCATCGCGCAAATGGCGGCCGTACAGATGCCTTACTTCTTCAACCAGGCCTTGTTCGATCATATCGTCTACACGTCTGTTAATGCGTGCGTACAATTTTTCCCTGTCCATTGTCAGGCCGATGAGTGCGGCATCATAAAGCATTTCTGATTGCTGCGGCTTATGGTATTCAAATGCGGTTTTCCCGGAAAAGTGATAGATTTCAAGCGCCCGGATTACCCTTCTGACATTATGCGGATGGATCGTTTCCGCGCTTTTCGGATCCACTTTTTCAAGCATCCGGTAAAGCGCTTCAGGGCCTTCCTGTGCCGCTTTTGCCTCCAATTCACGGCGGTAAGCTCCATCACCGGAAATATCCGGGAACCGGTAATCGTATAAAACAGACTGGATATACAGGCCTGTTCCGCCTACGATCAGCGGAATCCTGCCGCGTTTTCCGATTTCCCCGATTTTTTGGCGGACGATTTGCTGAAACTCCGCAACAGAAAAGGGTTCATCCGGACTCTTGATATCCAGCAAATGATGCGGAATCCCCGCCATTTCTTCTTTGCTGATTTTTGCAGTCCCAATATCCATCCCTTTGTATACCTGCATCGAATCCCCGCTGATAATTTCCGCGTTAAATTTTTTCGCTAAATGGATGCTTAACTCGGTTTTGCCAACTGCTGTCGGTCCGATCAGAACGATACACTGCTGTTTTGCCATTCATTCACTACCTTTTTGTCGGTGCCGGGTGATACAAAAAATCGGCGGCACCGGCATGTTTCTCTTTGAAGGGATCATTTAAGCAAAAAAAAGACCACCTTCTTCTGCTTTTATCGTACCACAATCGCCGTTTCAACAGAACATTTTTATAGTTTCCCCTTCTTTCTGCATTTTATTCATGTTTTTTAACATCCTTTTTTGAGAAAATATACTGTCTTCATATCCGGGGCAGGCGCTGTTGTTTGTTGCCGGCAACCCCGCCCCTTTACCGGATAAAGTTTTTTACCTATAATAAAAAAGGCCCACTTCACAATCAGTACATTTATACTATATAATAGAGTTTGAATATGAATGAAGGTAGGTGCTTGCACATGGTTTTGAGTGCGGAGGAACATGTGATTTTTATTATTGAATTAGGGCGTCTGCTTGAGGATTACCGGAAATGCAGGGATGAACGGATTAAATTGTGTATTTACGAAGATATTCTCCTGATCGGCCGCGCAATCCACCAGCCCATGACATGTGCAGCATCAAATCCGCTGAATACCCATCCCCAATCCCCTGAAAAGAGATGATCCCCCGCTTTCTATTTTTGGCTACCCTATTCTGGCAAAACATAGTATGATAAAGTATCCCAAACCTGAAAGAAAGGATCCTGCATATGCCAAAGGAAGTACCTCCCCACACGACCCATATGCTCTCCGAAAAAATTCGAAATATTCGCGAAAAAATGGTTTCCTTTGCGGTCCAAAAAGGGATTAATCACCCGGATACGATCCGCCAAAGCCAAATATTGGACAAACTAATTTACGAGTACCAGCTGCTGAGTGAAAAAGAGTAATGGACGGGCTTTAAATCCTGCAGATTGCTGCCATTGCGCCTGGCCGGATAGGTTTCGCCCTCACGGTTCATACTAAGTGCACACTGATTTAGAAAGGTGTGGCAAACATGGACGGTAAAAAATCCGTTGTCTCCATAAAAGACCAGGATAAACATAAAAGCAAACCATTACTGCCAAATGATAAAGGGCTGGACATCACCCAAAAACAAATGATGGACGTATACAACGAGGGAACCGTAGACCAGTTCGATAAAGGAAAATAATACGGGCGCTGTTTATTTTCTGCGGCACCAGCGGAGGGATTCCCAGCCGCTGTGGGGATGCACCTGTGTTTGGATTGATTTGTATTCGTCCTCCAATTCCGGCAGTGTCAGCTCAAAAAGATGCCTGCCCTCTTTTTTATAAACATGGAATGCAATCAACCTGTCAATCAGTTCATTACGCCTTTTTTCTAATGCTTTTTCAGTCAAACTGTTCATTTTACATCTCTCCTTTTCAGAACCCAAAAATAAAACCCCGCTTCAAAAGACAAGAAGAGGGGTTTTATGATCAGAGTCGCCTCAACTTATCTTTAAAGCCAATGAATTGCTTATTGGAATTAGCACCGTGCCAAACGGCCGGTTGCTGAGGCTTCATCGGGCCAATCCCTCCGCCTCTCTGGATAAGTTTAATTTAAATGTAAGGATATGTTGGTTTAAGTATATAACTGATTATTCCACCCTGTCAACTATGATTTTTGTATGGCATGTCAACAGTACCGGTACACAGAATTTGAGATGAATATGATTAAGCAAAGTAAAAACCATTGACTCCGTCGTTCTTGTGCATGTGGGTAAAGAAAATGCCCCTTTGCATCGTAATTAGTTTGAGGTGTGGTCAATAACCCCTAAAAAATCGAACCCCCTTATTTACCAAGGGGGTTCGTAACGAGAAATTACATCACGCGTTTAAACATCTTCTCCAATTCATACACCGAGTAGTGAATGATAATCGGGCGGCCGTGCGGGCATGTAAATGGGTCGGATGACATTCTGAGCGCATCGAGGAGCGCCTGGATTTCGTCATTTCGCAAATGGTGGTTCGCTTTAATCGATCCTTTGCAGCTCATCATGATTGCCGCGTCTTCCCGCAATTTTTTAATATCGACCTTTTTCATCGTGAGCAGCTGCTCGATCATTTCTTCAATGACTTCTTTTTCTTCGTTTTTCGGAAACCAGGCCGGATGCGAGCGGACGATGAAACTGTTGTGGCCGAACGGTTCCAGAAAAACGCCGACTTCTTTTAAAGCATCGAGGTTTTCCTGGATTTTAATGGACTCATCTGTTGCGTATTCGAGCGTCAGCGGTACGAGCATGTCCTGCAGTTCTTTTTTGACCTCACCGACTTTCTCGCGGAAAAATTCGTATTTGATTCTTTCCTGGGCGGCGTGCTGGTCAATGATATACAAGCCGTTTTCATTTTGTGCGAAAATATAGGTGCCGTGCATCTGCCCGATCGGATACAGCGGCGGAACGCGGGGTGCCGGGTTTTCTTGAGCAATTGTCTGCTCCGCTTCCGTAAAGTCAAACGGGGCATCTTCCTTTTCTTCAAAAACTGCGTCCGGAAAAACCGTTTCCCCTGTCTGCTGCGGCTGTTCAGGCTGCACAGCCGGTTCCTTTTCCTCCCGCTCGTACAATTTTTGCATTTCCTGTTTTGGCAGCAGTGCTTCTTTATGCGAATAAATCGGAGCACCGGACTTTCTTTCCCGGCCGGCCGGGTTCTTTTCTACCGGAGCGGGCAAATGGTCAAGCTGGAAGGCCACTTGTTCTGTTTTCTGCTTTTCCAGTGGTTTTTGCATCCCGGCAGGTATTAATTTTTGTTTTTTAAATGCCGCTTTAATTGTTCCATCAATCGCTTGGCAAAGCTCTTTCTCTTTGCTCAAGCGCACCTCCAGCTTCGAAGGATGGACATTGGCATCTACCAAAACCGGGTCCATTTTAGCAGACAACAGTACAATTGGAAAACGCCCGATCGGCAGCAAAGTATGATAGCCTTCAAGAATCGCCTTTACAAGTGCATAATTTTTAATAAAACGGCCGTTAATCAACGTTGAGATATAATTGCGCGACGCTCTCGTAATTTCCGGAAGGGCAATATATCCGCTGATATCAAAGTCAAGCGTTTCGGCGTGGATCGGAATCATTTTCTTTGCGATATTCACACCGTAAATGGAAGCGAGAACCTGGCGCACATCGCCGTTCCCGTTCGTTTGCAGCAGCATTCTGTCGCCGTGGCGCAAACGGAACGAAACATCGGGATGGGCAAGCGCCAACCGGTTCACAACATCGGTAATATTGCCAAGTTCTGTATGGATCGTTTTCATATATTTCAGCCGCGCCGGCGTGTTGTAAAACAAATTGGTAACGGTAATTTCCGTTCCTTTGCGGCTTGGCGCTTTTTCATGGGCAATCCAGTTCCCGCCTTCAATGACGACCCTTGTGCCAGGGCCCTCGCCGGTTGAACTCGTCATTTCAACGCGCGCAACCGCAGCGATACTCGGCAGGGCCTCGCCGCGGAACCCAAGCGAGCGGATGCGGAACAAATCTCTTTCATTTTTAATTTTGCTCGTCGCGTGGCGCGAAAAGGCAAGTTCCACATCTTCCGGTTCGATGCCTGAGCCATTGTCAATAATATGGATCTTTTGAAGGCCGGCTTCTTCGACATCAATCTCGATCACCGTACTTTTCGCATCAATGGCATTTTCCGCCAGTTCTTTTACGACAGAAGCGGGGCGTTCCACTACCTCGCCGGCTGCAATCCGGTTCGAAAGCCATTCGTCTAACTGGACAATTTTCCCCAACGAATCGTCACCACCTAATCTTTTAGTTTCTTATGGATTTCATAGAGGGTATTCATCGCCTGGAGCGGGTTCATTTCGAGCAGATCCAGTTCCCTGATTTTTTCCAGCACTTTTCTTTCTTTTGCAGACAGCGCTTTGCGTGGCTTCTCTTCCGGTTCCGCAAAAAATGACAGCTGGGCAGGCGCCTCCAGTGTCTCCTCAGCAGTTGCTGTTTCCTGTTTCGGTTCCGGATGCTGTGCCGGCTTTTCATCCTGGTTTTCAAGTTTGTTTAATATTTTCTGGGCGCGGTGAATTACATCACGGGGCAGACCTGCCAGCTGGGCAACGTGGATCCCGTAGCTCTTATCTGCCGGCCCTTCTTTGATTTTATGCAAAAAGACAACTTTGCCGTTTTGCTCCATTGCACTGACATGGATATTGTGGAGCTTGTCCAGCTCCGCTTCAAGTGCAGTCAGTTCATGGTAATGTGTTGAAAACAGGGTTTTTGCGCCGATCTTGTCGTGGATATATTCAATCATCGCCTGCGCAAGCGCCATTCCGTCATACGTCGATGTGCCGCGCCCGATTTCGTCGAATAAAATTAAACTGTTTTTTGTCGCATGGGCAATCGCATTTTTGGCTTCAAGCATTTCCACCATAAACGTGCTCTGTCCGGATATCAAATCATCCGCCGCCCCGATGCGCGTAAAAATCTGGTCAAAGACCGGCAGAACCGCTTCCCCCGCCGGAACGTAACAACCCATTTGCGCTAATATCGCCATTAGGGCAATCTGCCGCATAAACGTGCTTTTCCCTGACATATTCGGGCCTGTGATCAATAATATTTTCCGGTCCTTGTCCATTACACAGTCATTTGGTACATAGCTTTGGGTGTCAAGCACTTTTTCAACAACCGGATGGCGGCCGTCCTTTATTTTCAAGTTGCCTTCCGGATCGAGGCTTGGTTTTACATAATGGCGATTCTCACTGACGGTCGCGAAGCACTGGAGGACATCGATCGCGCTGACCGCTTTTGCCAGGCTCTGCAAACGCGGGATGAATTCTTTCACGTGGTCGCGGATGTCCGTAAACAACTCATATTCCAATTCAATGCTTTTTTCTTCCGCCTGCAAGATCAGCGCTTCTTTTTCTTTCAGTTCGGGTGTGATGTATCTTTCTGCATTTGTTAACGTCTGCTTGCGCTCGTAGCGGCCCTCTTCCAGCAAATGGAGGTTGGCCTTTGTGACTTCGATATAATAGCCGAATACCCTGTTATAGCCTATTTTCAGCGATTTTATCCCGGTCCGTTTCCGTTCCTCCTGTTCAAGACTTGCGATCCATGTCTTGCCATTGCGGCTCGCATCACGGTAACGGTCGAGTTCTTCATGGTAGCCGTCACGAATCATCCCGCCTTCTTTCACAGACACCGGCGGATTGTCATCAATAGCGCGTTCCAGCAGATCTGTCAGCTCTTCGCACGGATCAAGGCGGGCGGCGAGTTTTTCGCTTTCTGTGCTGCCAAGGCTCCCGATAACTGCCCGGATGCCCGGAACCTGCTGGAGGGAGGATTTCAGCTGGATTAAATCCCGGGCGTTTACATTGCCAAATGCAACCCTGCCCGCCAGCCTTTCCAGGTCGTATACTTCCTTGAGCCGTTCCCTTAAATCCTGCCTTTCGAAATAATGGCTTAAAAAGGTTTCAACCATGGACAAACGCTGCTCAATTTTTTCTTTCTTCAGCAGCGGCCTGTCGATCCATTGTTTTAACAGCCGCGCCCCCATTGCAGTCATCGTTTCATCCAAAAGCCAAAGCAGCGACCCCTTTTTCCCCTGTGTCCGGATGGTCTCCGTCAGTTCAAGGTTACGCTTTGAATAATAGTCCATTTTCAAATATTGGCGGACTTCATACACCTCAACGGGCTGCAAATGGTCCAGGCTTCTTTTCTGTGTGCGGAATAAATAGTTTAAGAGGCGTGAAACCGATAGTTTCAGCTTTTCCGAATCCAGTTCCTTAAGCAGCCGCGAAAATTCTTCTTTTACTTCGGTATCCGTTTCATAAGAAATAGCCAGATTTCCGCCGTCACGCAAAGTCTTGCAGTAGGTTTCGGGGAAATCGCGATCTAAAACAACTTCTTTTGCACCAATCACAGACAGCTCGCTGAACACTTCATTAAAAGTGCCATTGATCATGGTGGCACGGTTTTCCCCGGTCGTTAAATCGATATATACAAGCGTATAGAAATCATCTGGAAAAGCGGTAATGGAGGCAATATAATGGTTCTCTTTTTCCGAAAGGCTTCTCCCTTCCATCATTGTGCCAGGCGTTATCAGTTGGATTACTTCACGTTTGACAACGCCCTTTGCCAATTTTGGATCTTCCAATTGCTCGCAGATCGCGACTTTGTAGCCCTTGTCAATCAATTGTTCAATATAATTCGTTGCAGAATGGTAGGGAACCCCGCACATCGGGATTCTTTCCTCCGAGCCCCCATCCCTGCTTGTAAGGGTAATTTCCAATTCCTGGGATGCTTTAATCGCGTCCTCGAAAAACATTTCGTAAAAATCGCCGAGGCGAAAAAATAAAAAGGCATCCTGGTATTCCGCCTTTACTTGTAAATACTGCTGGATCATTGGAGTGTAAGCAGCCATTCTTACCAAAATCCTTTCATTGCTTTCATCATACACAGCTTTCGTGCTGTTTTTCGTTTTCAGTACTGTTTATTATAACATAATTTCCGGAGTGCCTTCATACATTTCAAATACAAGAAAAAACTAGGAGTGCTTTAAAAGCTCCTAGTCAGGTTTCACTTATTCTTCTTCCGTTCCCACTAAAAAGTCGGGGTTTAATTCTTCAAATTCATCTCCGTTTTCTTCTTCCCACTCATCATCGGAGTCGCAGCCATCCGGGTGGATCGCAACGCAAACCTTTGTCTCGCCAATCACCTCGACGAGAAATTCCCTTTCGACATTGACAATGATTTTATTCCCGTTTGGTGAAATAACCGCTTCGATGCAATTAGGCTGCTGGAGCACGCTGGCGATGACTTCCTTGTCATCAAGGCAATCCGGATCCCGGTAGTTTAATTTTACGGTATCGGTATACTCCACTTTTTCCGACATTACCGATGTCCGTGTATTGTCATTGTGGGAGTACCAAATGTTGACATCGTACGAGCCGCGGATTTCGACTTTTTTATCGACTTTTTTGGCTTCATACTTATGGTTGATGATCCAGCAACCCAAAATGCTCGATGGATGTTGCGGCGGGCAAATCGTGTGATTGGACTGTGTAAATTTGCGGCCTTTCGCAACGACTGCTTTCGTAATAATTTCTCTATATTCTGCCATTCGAGCGAACCCTCCTCATTTATTTTCATTTCATCCTATGCTTTTACCCAGGCTGGTGTGCCAAACTTTTAAAGCACAACCGGCACAGGCGGCAAGGTCTGTTGGGTACTTTCATTATATGTAGGAGAGGGCGGGATGTGCCGCTTACCGGAAACCTGAGGCTGTCTGAATGGTTTTCATGGCCGCAGTGGGCAAGCATACAGCTTCTTTTCCTGCAAACAGTGGAGACGGGGTAAGTTTTGGGTGCAAAAAAGCGGTGTCTGCTTTTGGTTTTAGCAGACACCGCTTTTGAAAATTTGCTTTAAAAGACAGATTCATCCTTACTTCCGGATGAATGCCTGATCTGTGAACCGGTCCGGCCATTTAGCAGGTCGCCGCCGGTTGAAACAATGATTTCATCTGTAACAGTATTGGAAATGGTGTTGGTCACAATTTGCAAAAGGTCATTTACATCAACCTGTGATTGTTTGAATTCCTGTACAACCGGAATCCCGTTCAATTCTGCTTCCAATTGGTCAATTTTTGCTTCTACCTTTTTTAGTGCCTCTGTTTTTCCATAATGCTGGAAGTTTACGGCCTGTTTCTGCAGGCTTTTGATACTGGCAATGATTTTACGGACCTTCTGATTTTCATTGATTTGCGCTTCCGCCCGTTTGAAATAATCGACTTCATCCGTTTCCGCAATCATCTTGGCAAGTTCCGCTGCTTTTGCGACAATATCATCTTTCGTAAACTTCTCCATCAGGCATTCACCTCAAGTGTATCAGCCGCATCAACCATTTCACCGTCAAGCGACCAGGTTTTGGCTTCCGTGATTTTAACTTTTACCAGCTTACCGATGGCAGACTTCGGCCCTTTAAAATTGACCAGTTTGTTTTTTCGTGTATAGCCCGCCAAAACTTCCGGATTGTGCTTGCTTTCGCCTTCCACGAGCACTTCGACAGTCTGTCCTTCGTATTTTTCCATGGCTGCTTTGGAATAGGCGTTTACAACCTCATTCAAACGCTGCAGGCGCTCTTTCTTGACTTCCATTGGAATATTGTCTTTCATTTTTGCTGCAGGTGTGCCTTCACGCGGTGAATAAATAAAGGTGTAGGCTGTTTCAAAGCCGACCTCTTTATACAGAGAAAGTGTTTCTTCAAATTGTTCATCTGTTTCATTCGGGAAGCCGACAATGATATCCGTGGTTAAAGCCACATCGGGAATCGCCGCTTTGATTTTGCGCACGAGTTCCAAATACTGCTCCCGTGTGTATTTACGGCCCATGATTTTCAGGATATCGCTTGAACCCGATTGAACCGGGAGATGGATATGTTCGACCAGGTTGCCCTTTTTGGCCAATACTTCAATCAAACGGTCATCAAAATCACGCGGATGGCTTGTTGTGAAGCGGACACGCGGGATATCAATTTTGCGCAGGTCATCCATCAAGTCCCCAAGGCCATATGTAATGTCTTCAAAATCTTTTCCGTAGGCATTGACGTTTTGGCCGAGCAGCGTGATTTCCTGATAGCCCTGTGCTGCCAGTTCGCGCACTTCCCTGATGATGTCTTCAGGGAGCCGGGAGCGTTCTTTCCCGCGCGTATACGGCACGATGCAGTAAGTGCAGAATTTATCACAGCCGTACATGATATTCACCCAGGCCTTAATTTTACCTTTGCGCACTTTTGGCAGGCTCTCGATGACATCGCCTTCTTTGGACCAGACTTCAACGACCATCGCTTTTGACATATAGGCTTCTTTTAAAATATGCGGCAGGCGGTGGATGTTATGGGTCCCGAAAATCATATCGACCTGCGGATGTTTTTGCAAAATTTTATTGACAACAGACTCTTCCTGGGACATGCAGCCGCAAACGCCGATCAGCATATTCGGGTTTTCCATTTTCAAAGGTTTTAAGTGGCCGATTTCACCAAACACTTTATTTTCGGCGTTTTCACGGATCGCACATGTGTTTAAGAGGACAACATCTGCATTTTCCGGTGTATCGGTCGGTTCATAGCCGAGCTGCATGAAAATTCCAGCCATGACTTCCGTATCATGTTCGTTCATTTGGCAGCCGTAAGTCCGGATATAAAATTTCAACCCGTCCCCCATGCCTTTAAATTCTTCTTCAATTTGAAAATCTTTTTGGTATTTGACTTCCGCTCTTCCGCGTTTTCGTGCTTCTTTTAAATTCGGCGGAATATAAACAGACTGAAAGTATTTGCTGTAGTCCTTTTCGGATTTTTTGTCCGCAGGCGCTGCAGTTTTTACTTGTTCCTGTTCCAAACGCTGTTTTTCATTCATGGGAATCTCCTTTCTTTCTTTCTTTACATTTGCACCGCTCCGTGCGGTACGATGTAAAAGCAAATCCGCCCGGAAAATCCAGGCAAATGGCCTCCAACGCAACAAGCGTCGGTATGGTACTAGTATAAATGGTTTTTTGGCTGAACACAACAAAGGCTGATTTTAGACACGGGCAGTGTTCCTCGGTGTTTTGCGCGTCCGCATCAGGAAGTACGGTTCAACGGGGCGGTCTACAACCATTTTAACAATCATCATCGGATTCGGGGCGCGTTCGATGCGGTTTCCGTCTTCATCCCAAAGTTCAGTTACCACCTGTTTGAAGTATGTAAAGCCGGGGCCGTAAAATTCAACTTCTTCACCGATGCCAAAATGATTGCGCTGCTCAAGCGTTGCGATGCCGGTTTCAGGGTTATAATCGAGGACCTGCGCTGTAAAGGTGTATTTTGGAATTTTGCGCGGGCGCCCGAACAGCTGCTGATTTTCATCCGGAGCGCCGAAGTAAAACCCGGTTGCCAAATCTCTTTGTGCGACTTTCCAAATTTCTTCTTCCCATGCCGGATCAAATTGAAAATGGTCCGGATCTTCGCAATAGGCATCTACAATCGCACGGTATACATTTGCAACCGTTGATACATAGTGAATGGATTTCATTCTGCCTTCAATTTTAAAACTGTTGACGCCGGCTTCGATTAACTCCGGAACGTGGTGAATCATGGTAAGGTCGACGGCGCTCATTGAAAATGGTTCACCGTCAGCCGTTAATCTATTGGTGCCGGCCGCTGCTGCCTGTTCAAATAAATCGTATTTCCAGCGGCATGACTGGGCACACCCCCCGCGGTTTGCGTCACGATTGGACATATGGTTGGACAATACACAGCGCCCCGAGTACGAAATGCACATCGCACCCTGCACAAAAGCCTCAATCTCGATATCTGTATGGGCACGGATCTCGCGGATTTCTTCCAATCCGACTTCCCGGGCCAATACCACCCGTTCCAAGCCTTCCTGTTTCCAAAATTGCAATGTTTTATAATTTGTCGCGGAAGCTTGTGTCGACAGGTGGACAGCAAGGCCGGGCGCTTCCTCCATGCAGATCGTAATAAAGCCGGGATCAGACACGATCACGGCATCGATGCCAATCTCCTTTAATGTACGGAAAAACTCCCCGGCCCCTTCATCATCGCCTTCATGGCCGACCATATTGGCAGCCACATACACTTTCGATCCCCGCTCATGCGCAAACCTGACGCCTTCTCCCATTTCTTCAAACGTAAAATTGCCGGCTCTTGAGCGCAGACCGTAAGCTTGTCCGCCGATATAAACCGCATCCGCGCCGTAGCGGATCGCCATTTTTAACTTTTCCAGGTTTCCTGCCGGTGCCAATACTTCCGGCTTATTGATGATTTTTCGCATGCTGTTTCCTCCTCACTGTACTGCATCCGGCCGCTTTAAGAAAAACCCGGTGCCGAGCCTGCGTGATTGCGGCTGCAGTTTCCTAAGCGCATCAGCAAAAGTTTGCGCCTCAAAGTTTCCCGCCAGTAAGGCTTGTTTTGCTTCAACATAAAGCCTCGCAATGTTTACAAAGTCCTGCCCTTTCATTAATACACCATCCAATTTCCATGTATCAAGGCCTGCTTCAAGGAGCACGGGCAGATAAGAAATCAGTGCAATATCCTCGCTGGAAAAAATATGGGTACCGTTCTCATCCTGATAGATAGGGTATGGATGACCTTCGTCTTTTGTTTCGCGGATATTCAAGCCGTTTTCCTTGCCAACCCCTTCATTTATATGGGCAAATTGATAGTAGTTGGTAAGCAGTTTCCTCTTTGAATGATGGATGCATGTCGGGCCGTAAACTTGCACCTCCACCGGTTTCGGCAGTTTCGACTGCATGTCCTTTAACTCGGTGAAAGTGCATTCTCTTGCGGCAACGGCCCCGGCTGCCCCGCGTTTCAACCAAAATCGGATTTGGCTGGCGGATGTCACCAGTGTTTGCGCATCGTAAATATACGGCAGCTTTAGCTCCAGTTCCTTCAGGGTCATGATGACACCCGGGTCTCCAACCGTGACCGCATCGATTCCAATTTTTTGCAAGTATGTTAAATAATCCGGTAATTGTGCAATATGTTCATTGTGCATTAAGCCGTTTACGGCAACCGTCACTTTTTTATGTTCAGCATGGGCCAACCCGGCGATTTCTTCCATTTCCTTTTTTGATATCGATCGCGGCATACGCAATCCAAACCGGTTATCCCCTATATACAGGGTGTCTATTCCTGCCTCGAGCAGCGCTTTTGCCTGGGCTGCTGATTCAGCGGTGGCTATCATGTTAATCAATATAATCCCTCCACATGTACGCCTGCCAGGATGCTCATGATCCCCGATTGGCAGCTTCTTTTCATACTCAAGCTTCTAAACACCTATGTATAGCGCCACTATTATACTTTATCACGTAATCCCTATGTTTTTGCCTATGAAGTTATGACAGTTTTCGTAAAAGTCCTCGCCCGTTTACCGTTTTCAAGCTTTTCCGCTCCCTTAATCCCAGTATAGCACCAAAAAAAAGGCGATGTTTACTTTTTGCAAACACCACCTGCGCTTTCAAATTTATATATCAGCGGGGTTCAACGATGAGTTTAATTGCAGTTCGTTCTTCTCCTTCAATCTGAATATCTGTAAAAGCCGGAATGCAGATTAAATCCACGCCGCTTGGAGCGACAAAACCGCGTGCAATAGCCACGGCTTTGACCGCCTGGTTAATAGCCCCCGCCCCGATGGCTTGGATTTCTGCACCTCCCCTCTCACGAAGAACACCGGCAAGTGCACCAGCTACAGAATTAGGATTGGATTTTGCTGAAACTTTTAATATTTCCATTTCTTCTCCTCCTTGTTTACTTCCGATAACCGAATGTCCGTTCAGAGTGACGATCCAGGTTTAAAAACAGGTTTTGCAAAGTATCCCAGTTGCCCGCCAGCCAGCTTGCTTTTTTCATGATGATATGATTGCACCTATATTTTTTTTGGCGGCTTATCCGCAGCCGTGAATCGTCTCTGCCATTTTTCAGCCCAGCCGTTTTCTCCACCTGTTGGCAGCGCGGGCAGTTTGAACGTCTCTCGTTCAATATTTTTTTAAAGGGAGGACTGCCCGCGACAGGCAGGAAAAATCATTCCACTGCTACTATATTCCTGCGAAATAGATTGTATGCCAATTATTCACGGGGGGCGTCCGCAAAAAAACCCGCTTATTCAGCAATAAACGGGTGGTCTTCATTAATTAATAGATTTTGGATTTGAGCGGCCCTGCCTGTTTTTTTGTCCAAATCAATGATGCAGGCACTTAAAATTTTGCGTCCTGATTTCGGTACCTCAAAACGGACAGGCAGGGAGGTCATAAATTTTTTAATCACGGCACTTTTTTCCATGCCGAGAATCGCATCATACGGTCCTGTCATGCCTACATCGGTCAAATACGCGGTGCCATTTGGAAGCACCCTTGCATCAGACGTCTGGACATGTGTATGTGTCCCTACGACCGCTGACACCTTTCCGTCCAAAAACCAGCCCATGGCCTGCTTTTCACTTGTCGTTTCAGCATGGAAATCAACAAAAATGTAATGGGTTTTCTTTTTTGCCCGCTCGACCAGTTCCTCCGCTTTCCGGAATGGGTCGTCAAGAGCATTCATAAAGGTCCGGCCCTGGAGGTTGATAATCGCAAATTCGGTGCCTCCCGCTTTGATCAGCATCATGCCTTTACCGGGCGTCCCTTCCGGAAAATTGGCCGGGCGCACCATATATTTTGCATCGTCAATAAACTCAAATATATCTTTATTGTCCCAGGCATGGTTGCCGAGTGTGATTGCATCTGCACCGGCATTCAGCAGCTCACGGTATATTTTTTGAGTCATCCCGCGGCCGCCGGCGGCATTTTCCCCGTTCACAACCGCCAGCTGCGGGCGGTATTTCGTTTTTAACTTTGGCAAATATTCTTTTACCATGTCCCTGCCCGGAGATCCAACAATATCTCCCACAAATAAAATTCTCATATCTATCCCTTTCTGTCTTACCGCATACTTCGCGGCATTTCTGTTTCGTCCGGCTGGAAAAAAATAAGCGGTGAACATGTCACCGCTTATTTTGCATATTCAACAGCCCGCGTTTCACGGATCACCGTTACTTTAATATGTCCCGGATAGTCCAGCTCGTTTTCAATCTTTTTGCGGATATCACGCGCCAGCCTGTGCGCTTCCAAGTCATCAATTTGTTCGGGTTTCACCATGATGCGCACTTCTCTTCCCGCCTGGATGGCAAATGATTTTTCAACGCCCTCATAGGACTCGGCAATTTCCTCCAGTTTTTCAAGCCGGCGGATATAGTGTTCGAGCGTTTCACTGCGTGCGCCCGGCCTTGCTGCGGATAAAGCATCCGCTGCAGCAACAAGCACCGCAATGATTGACGTTGGTTCTGTGTCGCCATGATGGGAAGCAATACTGTTGATAACAACCGGATGTTCCTTGTATTTCGTTGCCAGTTCCACACCAATTTCCACGTGGCTCCCTTCCACTTCATGGTCGACAGCTTTGCCGATATCATGAAGCAGACCGGCACGGCGGGCAAGCATTTCGTCTTCTCCAAGCTCAGCGGCCAGCAATCCCGAAAGGAAGGCCACTTCTATGGAGTGATTCAGAACGTTTTGTCCATAACTGGTACGAAATTTCATCCGTCCCAGTATCTTAATTAAATCAGGATGGAGACCGTGAACGCCCACTTCAAACGTGGTTTGTTCGCCAACTTCACGTATATGTTCATCTACCTCACGCCTTGCTTTGTCAACCATTTCTTCAATGCGGGCAGGATGAATACGTCCGTCTTGAACCAACTTTTCGAGCGCGATTCTTGCTGTTTCCCGGCGTACAGGGTCAAAACCCGAAAGAATAACCGCTTCCGGCGTATCATCAATAATGAGATCTATTCCTGTTAATGTTTCCAAAGTACGGATATTACGGCCTTCTCTTCCGATGATGCGCCCCTTCATTTCGTCATTCGGCAAGTTTACAACAGAAACGGTTGTTTCAGCAACATGTTCGGCTGCACACCTTTGAATGGCCAATGAAAGGATGCTTTTCGCTTTCTTGTCGGCTTCTTCCTTTGCACGCGTTTCACTTTCTTTTACCCTGACAGCAAGATCGTGTGAAAGTTCATTTTCAAGCTTTTCAAATATGATGGCTTTTGCCTGGTCACGATTCAAGCTTGAAATTCTTTCCAGTTCAGACTGTTGTTTCTTGACCATCCCCTCCAATTTGCTTTCCATCTCTTCAATATGTTGTTGTCTCAGGTTTAAAGAATCCTCTTTCTTTTCCAGCATCGAATCGCGCTTATCCAGCGACTCATCTTTGCGGTCGAGGTTCTCTTCCTTTTGCAATAAGCGATTTTCTTGTCTTTGCAATTCATTTCTTCGTTCTCGCAGTTCCCGTTCCATATCCGTACGAAGTTTATGATTTTCATCCTTAGCCTCTAACAGGGCTTCTTTTTTCAGACGGTCTGCCTCACGTTTTGCCTCTTCCACAATTTGTTTGGCAGCATCATTAGCCGCTGCAACTTTTGCTTCAAAGATCGACTTTCGGACGAAATAGCCAACAACTACACCGACGATAAGGACAAGCAAAAGGGAGATGATCCAAATAAGTGGCTCCATCAATTTCACCTCCTCTTGCTATGAACTTGTTTCATGTACACAATGTCGGCTGTTACGTTAATCCATTGGTTTTCAGTATACAGCGCTTGGCTCATAAAGTAAAACTTTCATCTTGAGGATTGGATAATCCTCTTGTCTTGATGTATATGCACTAAAACCCAACATGAGTTTCCCCGGATATTGCCGGTACTGCCATACACGTGTGCCTGTCTGATGAACACCCGGACAGCCGCGGCTTTACGGCTGATGGCCTGCAGACCGGCTGCAGGCCGGTGCAATCCGTACACACTGGGGAAATATCATTTTTAGTAAATAAAATATACATATTAATTCTAAAGGTGAGAATATTTATTGTCAAGGGGCGCGCGGCTAATGCCGCGTGATATTTTTTCATTCCGGCCCAAAAGCAAGGCAATCTGTGTGCGGGCCCTTTCGCTGTAAAACGGATTGCAAAAAAGGCGCCTGCAGTTTTGGCGCCTTTTTCAACCGGATTATTCTAAATGGAACTCTTCCTGTTCTTTTTCATTTTGATCCTCGGGCTGGCTGCTGTCGGACAAGCCGTAATGTTCACGGATTTTCATCGCAATCTCATTGCGGATATCCGGATTTTCTTTTAAAAACAGTTTTGCATTTTCACGCCCCTGGCCGACCCTTTCGTCATTATAGGAATACCATGAACCGCTCTTTTGGATAATATCAAGCTCGCTGCCCATATCGATAATTTCGCCTTCCCTTGAGATTCCCTCGCCGTACATAATATCCACTTCAGCCGTTTTAAATGGCGGCGCAACCTTATTTTTCACGACTTTAATTCTTGTTTTATTTCCGACAATATCGCTGCCCTGTTTAATTTGTTCGGCACGGCGCACTTCCAGCCGCACAGATGAATAGAATTTCAGTGCCCGTCCGCCTGGCGTTGTTTCCGGATTTCCAAACATAACGCCGACTTTTTCGCGGATTTGGTTAATGAAAATTGCGATCGTGTTTGACTTATTGATTATACCGGATAATTTACGCAGAGCCTGGGACATGAGGCGCGCCTGCAAGCCGACATGGGCGTCACCCATTTCCCCTTCAATTTCCGCTTTCGGCACAAGCGCAGCAACCGAGTCAATGACAATAATGTCAACCGCGCCGCTTCTGACAAGCGCCTCGGCAATTTCAAGCGCCTGTTCCCCTGTATCAGGCTGTGACAAAAGCAATTCGTCAATATTGACCCCAAGCTTCTGGGAATAAACCGGATCGAGCGCATGTTCGGCGTCGATAAAAGCGGCTTGTCCGCCCTGGGCCTGCACTTCTGCGATGGCGTGGAGGGCAACCGTTGTTTTACCGGAACTTTCAGGACCGTAGATTTCAATAACACGGCCGCGCGGATAGCCGCCGACGCCTAAAGCGATATCCAGGGCAAGCGAACCGCTCGGAATCGAAGACACAACCCGGTCCGGCTGTTCCCCAAGTTTCATAATGGAACCCTTTCCGAATTGTTTTTCTATTTGTTTAAGAGCCTGATCTAAGGCTTGTTGACGATCATTCACAAAATTTCCTCCTTTGTTTTCATCACGTACTCTCTTAAGCAATGAACCTATACATATACTATACCTGTTTTCGAGTGGTTTGCCAAGAAAAAAGTCGAACGTCCATTCGTTGCTTTTTTTGCCGTTTCATCTTGCAAAAAATCCTTTTTTCCCGGTAGAAAAAAGGATTTTTGCAAGAAAAAGAGCTTGAAAATTGAATTTTACAGTACTTTTTGTTTTTATTTTTCCGGTTTTTCTCCCAGCATTTGCAGTAAATAGTAGCAGCCATACTTTACAGTTCTGCGCCGGTTGCCGTTGCGGGAACTGGCGAGTTCGAGAAGATGTGTTTCTGTCTCCCTGCCTTTCATTGCGATACCGATCCATACTGTGCCGGGAGGGTTTCCTTCCAGCGAATCAGGCCCTGCAACACCCGTGAAACTGATCCCGATATCGCTCTTAAGCAGTTTACGCACGTTTTCCGCCAATTCCCGCGCGCATTCACTGCTTACGGCGCCATATTGATCAAGGGTTTCTTTTTTCACGTTCGCCAGCTTCATTTTGGCTTCATTCGAATAGACGACAACCCCGCCTTTCAGCATCGTGCTCACACCTTGGATCGCTGCCATTTCTGCAGTAAACAAGCCGGCAGTCAGGCTTTCCGCGCAGGCTACGGTCAGCTGTTTTGAAGATAGCTTCTCCAGCAGTGCTTCCATTAAAGTGGTCTGATCATATCCATAAAAATATTGCCCAACAATCTGCAGGATTTCTTTCTCTTTTTCATCAATCATTCTTTTGGCTTCTTCTGCCGATTCATGTTTTGCAGTAATCCGCAATGTCACTTCGCCTTCCGATGCAAGCGGCGCAACTGTTGGATTGGTCTGGCCGTCAATGATATGCTGTACTTCCGTCTCCAGCTGTGATTCGCCGATTCCAAAGAAGCGGAGCACACGCGACTCGATTCTTTCAATGGTTTCCAATTCATTCTGGATCGCCCGGCTCCCGTAGTTAAGAAACATGGGTTCCATTTCATGCGGCGGCCCCGGCAGCAGCATATAATAATGGTTTCCGTATTTGGCAAACATGCCGGGCGCCATCCCGTGGTCATTCGGCAGTACTTTCGCCCCTTCCAGGACAAGGGCCTGTTTTTTATTATTTTCGGTCATCTTCCGTTTTGTACGGATAAAAAAGTGTTCAATTGAGCGCATCGCATCCTCATCCGTCACAAGATTTTTCCCGAGATGGGCTGCGATCGTTTCTTTCGTCAAGTCATCCTTTGTCGGACCAAGCCCGCCAGTAAAGATGATAAGTTCGGCACGGGCTTCAGCTGTTTGTATGGCTGCTTTTAGACGTTCCGGGTTATCTCCGACCACTGTCTGATAAAAGACGTTGACCCCGATTTCCGCCAAATTTTCCGCCAAAAATTTGGCGTTCGTATTGGCAATCTGCCCAAGAAGCAATTCTGACCCTACTGCTATCAATTCTGCATTCATCCTGACTTCCTCCTTTTTCGAAAAGCACCATCATGATTTATGTAAAGCAAATGCCCTTTTCTTTTATCCAAAAAAATAAGAAAAAAACAGTGAAAGATTAACTTTCACTGAATTCCTCATTTTGAGTGGGCAAACACTTTTCGATTTAAATAAAAGTAATCCGCCCCTGACCAGATTGTAAAAATGAGTGCCACCCATAAAGCGACCAAATCCATCCGGAAAGACAGCGCTGCAAATGGGAAGTTATGCAGCAGCAACAAAATAATCGCGATAATCTGCGTCCATGTTTTGATTTTACCCAGCATATTGGCAGCCACCACTTCGCCGCCTTCCGCCAAAATCAGCCGCAGTCCGGTAACTGCAAATTCGCGGGCAATAATAATAATGACAATCCAGGCCGGTGCCATTTGCAAGCCGACCAACAGAATAAATGCGGTCGAAACAAGCAGCTTATCTGCGAGCGGGTCAAGAAATTTTCCTAAATTGGTCACAAGGTTGAGCTTGCGTGCATAGTGGCCGTCGATCCAATCGGTTAACGAAGCAACTGCAAAGATGATGCAGCCTGCCAGATGGGTGACCGGAATTTCGGTACCCAGCAGTACAACCGACCCCCACCGGAAAGGCACCGCCATTATAATTAAAAATACAGGAATGAGACATACACGCGAAACAGTAATTTTATTTGGCAAATTCACAGAACATTTCCTCCAACTTGTACATATTTAATTAAAAAAGCAAACAGCAGCGGAGAAAAGTCCCCGCTGGCATACCTGCTTTATTCAGGTTTGGAAGTTTCAAATTGAATCACGATATCCTGACGTACTTCCTTAGTAACGGGGATTTCATAACTTAATTTTTTTCCATTCACAAAAATTTGGGTATTTGCAGTATTGCCGATCGTAAGGGTAGCTTCCTTTTGTTTGGAGAGATCGGCGCTCTGGCTGTCCCCGTCGTTCATTAATTTTTGGAAATTGGTTGTGCCGCCGCTGTTTTTAACCTGTACCCAGCTTTGGCCTCCATTTGTTTTTAATTCCAGTTTAAATTGGTCAGTATTGCTGAGCTTGTACGTCGTTGTAAAGCCGTTTGAAGAGACAACTTCCAATTTTTGGCCGGCTGGTCTCTCACTGTTTTTCTTTTCTTTTGTTGCGGATGATTTTTTTGGCGTTTCGGTACTTGGGCTGCTGTGATGGGCAGTGGCTTTTTCCGAAGATTTCACGTCTGAAGACTGCTGCACACTGACATTGCCGGAACTGCCGCTGCCGAGTTTATTCTTGTTGTTGTTGCCGGCCAGACTGGAGACAACAAACCATATTAAAAACAAAACGGCAATAATCACGGCGACTACCAGGATTCTGGGCAAAACGTTTAAAACTTTAACGGAATCCGGCGCCACACGCTTTCTCGTCTGCACACGCGAAATTTGTTCCGGCAATTCTTCCGTTTGGGTACTTGGCACCTCGTTCCCGTATTCCTCAAACAATTCTTCCGGCTGCAGCCCGACCGCTTCAGCGTATTGCTTAATAAATGCCCGGACATAAAACTTCCCAGGCATCGAATCGTAATTCCCTTCTTCAATGTTTTTCAAATATCTCTTTTGGATCTTCGTCATTTCCTGAAGATCGTCCAAACTAATGCCTTTTTCTTTTCTTGCTTCTTTTAAACGACTTCCTAATTCCGTCATGCTAACACCTGCCAATCTAGTAATCAAATCCTCCAAATCCGCCTTGAAACATCCGGTTTCTTTGAAGCAAGTCATATGTAATTTCTTGCGCGGGATCTTCTCTTAACTCAATGATGTAGTCGAAATCGTCTAATGAGTACTCAGAGTATTGCACAAAAATGTCGGGGTGCTCAACCACTTTTACAGCAGGCAGCTGCATGATCTCACGGACGAGCTGCCAATGCTGCTCATTTGCCCTCTCTGTAGAAACAACACCGTCTAAAATGAATATATTGTTCAAACTGTATTCGTCATCAATCAACTGGCTTCTAACCGTTTGCTTAATCATGGTTGAAGAAACGAAAATCCATTTTTTATTCGCACATACGCTGGCAGCGACAATTGACTCTGTTTTACCGACACGCGGCATTCCGCGGATTCCGATCAGCTTATGGCCTTCCCGTTTAAAGAGCTCAGCCATAAAATCAACAAGTATCCCTAAATCATCGCGTACAAACCGGAATGTTTTCCGGTCGTCATGGTCGCGCTGTATATACCTGCCGTGGCGGACAGCCAATTTGTCCCGCAGTTTTGGTTCTCTTATTTTGGTTACTTTTATCGTTTCCATCGTTTGCAAAATTGATTCCAGGCGGCCGATTTGTTCTTCGCTTTTTACAAGAAGCAGCAAGCCGCGTTTTTTATCGTCAACACCATTAATGCTAATGATATTGATTGAAAGCATGCCTAAGAGGGAAGAAATGTCGCCAAGAAGTCCGGGCCGGTTGACCGTAAGTTCATATTCCAAATACCACTCTTTCCTGTCGTCCATTTTTATCTCTCCCGCAAATGAATACTCATTAACAATATCTAGGTTATATGATAAATGATTTTATCCCAATAAGGAAGTGAAACCTCTGAAAATCATAAAAAAAGCATGAAATTTGCCGGACAGGCTGCGGTGTCCTAAAAATGGCGGGGCGGTCGTCAACGTTGCAATAAAAAAACCGGTGCCATGCAATGGATATGCGGCCACTTTTTAGGCCGCATATCTTTTTTGATGGCGCCGGGTTCTTTTTAAAAATTAATGGGAACCGTTGTTTTGAACAAGTTTTACCATGACACTGGCAATGGCCTGTTGTTCTTCCTGCGAAGCAACGGACCACAAATCAGAAAGTATGCGTTCTTGTTCATTTTTAGGGTCTACCTGGGCTGCGAGATAATCGCCGACTTGTTCTGCCAGTTTGTTGATCGCTCCCTGGGACATTCCCTGCTGTTGTGCCTGGTTAAGGCGGTCCCCCAAAAAGTTTTTCCATTGATCCCAATTCTCCAGTACGTTCATTGCACAACCTCCTTTCGAGTCGTTCATTCTATTTTGCTACCGGTTGAAGGAGGCTATGCATGTAATCATTTGGATTTTTTAAAAACGCCTTCCACGGGGCTGTCGCCGATGTACAGTCGCCTCCGCTTTTCTTTGTCCAGCTGCGGGCGCTATCGGCTAGCGGATTTCTACGTCTTCTCCCTACGATAAGTCAACATCGATTCGCCTTATCAGGCTCATCGTGTTTCCTTTATCTCAGTCAAAGACTGCGAAATCCGTACGCCGATAATCAAGCGCCCTTCGCTTTTCTATTCATACCAGCCTCCGTTTATTGGGATGGTTTGGCCGGTGATGTAGGCGGCTTTTTTGGAGAGAAGGAAGGAGATGGTTTGGGCGATTTCTTCGGGTTTGGCAAGACGGCCCAGCGGGATTTCTTCTTTTAAATCCGCGATTTCTTCATCCGAGAAGATATGCAGCATATTCGTGGCGACTGCGCCCGGGGCGACGGCATTGACAAGAACGCCGCTTCTTGCCAGTTCTTTACTCAAGGCTTTGACAAAGGCAATTTGCGCCCCTTTCATCGCCGAATACACAACCTCGCAAGCGGCGCCGGTCTGCCCCCAAATCGAACTCACCAGGACAATATGCGAAACTTCATTTTGCATCAGCCTGGGTAAAAGGCGCTTGCATAATAGCATTGGCGATTTTACATGGATTTGGTACTGTTCATCGATTTTTTTACCGTCTGTATCGAGAAACAGCCCGTATTCGGATGTCCCGCTTGCGTAACAGATCGCGTCCAAATGGAAAACATTTTCTGTAATCCTGTCTACCCCCTCTTCAGCAGACAAATCTGCCTGAATCGGGATCGCTTCTGCACCGAGTGACGCACACAGGTCCATCAGCTCATTAATCGCATCTTGATTGCGGTGGTAATGCAAATATAAATTCCATCCTTCTTTTGCCAACACGGATGCGCAAGCTTTGCCGATCCCGCCGCTTGCACCTGTAATTAAAGCAAACTTTTTCATTCTATTTTCCCCCATTACAAAAGAAAACCCGGGCAAACCCGGATTTTTTTATCATTTCGGAAGTACCTGGCAAACGGTAAAACGCGCCTCATCAAAAAATTCCGCCGCTGTTTGCTGCAGGTCACTAAATCGGATATCCTCAAGGGCCGGTACAACATCAAATAAGTTCATGTGATGAAAAGCATATCTTGTAAATTGGTTTGCGATAAATTCCGGGGAATTCAGCTGCCGCAGGAACGAACCGATTTTTTTCTTTTTCGTTCGCTCCAGCCCTTCTTCCGTTAGCCATTTCCCCTGTTTTCCCACAAACATGATGTCGTGCAGGCGGTTTGCCAGCTGATCGGGATGTTCCGTGTCCCCGCCGGCCATTGCAAAGCCAAAACCGTTTTCCTGTGAGTAATCAAAAGAAAAACTTGGATCAATGAGGCCTTCATTGTATAAATCATTGTACGCCTCAGAACTGCGGCCAAACAAGAGATCAAGCAGCAAATTCACGGTCAGTTCGTTTTTCAGCATTTCACTGCCGCTCTGGTTGACATGGAGCGCCTTCATCCCTACAAGGCATTTTGGAACCTGGACATTCATATGCAGAATTTGCTCTTTCCGGGCGGCTTCCACCGGTTCATCAGGCACCCGCCTTTGGATCCCAGGCGCTTTTTTGTAGTTTTTCTTCGCCTGATTTTCCTTTACAAACGATAAAATTTCATCCGGTTTCACGTTTCCGACCACGAACAACAGCATATTGCTCGGATGGTAGAATGTGTTGTAGCACTCGTACAGCAGCTCGGCAGTAATCGGCGCAATGGTTTCAACCGTTCCTGCAATGTCAATTTTCACCGGATGGTTTTTATACATATTTTCAATCAGCCCGTAATAAAGCCGCCAATCCGGATTGTCATTGTACATCATGATTTCCTGGCCGATGATGCCCTTTTCTTTTTCAACCGTTTTTTCCGTAAAATACGGGCTCTGCACCATATCCAGCAAGGTTTCCAAATTCTGCATCACATGGTCCGTACTGGAAAACAAATAGGCCGTCCGGTTGAAGCTTGTAAACGCATTTGCCTGTGCCCCTTGCTTGCTGAATTGCTGGAACACATCGCCGTTTTCTTTTTCAAACATTTTATGTTCCAAAAAGTGGGCAATCCCGTCCGGCACCCGCTGAAACTGGTCTTTCCCCAGCGGGATAAATTCATTATCCACAGAACCGTATTTTGTTGTGAATGTTGCATATGTCTTATTAAATCCCGGCTTTGGCAAAATATAAACGTTCAAACCATTGTCCAGCGTTTCACAGTAAAGCGTCTCACCCAGCTGTTCAAAACGTTTCGTTTCCATCTATTTTCCCTCCAATCCTGATAAGAAATAAATCGTATCCGGTTCAATTTTCGCGGCAACTTTCAAAATCTGGCCCTTCTCGATTGCCTCAATTTCGTGCAGCCAGTCACCCACACCGATATTTTGTTTTGATATAACATTATGGTAGAGGATTTCCACCATTCCTCTCGAAGTATCGGTCGTTTCCAATAATTGATTGCGGATAACAGCTTTCGTCTGGGCCATCTCCTCTTCGCTGAAGTCCCCGTTTTTCATCGCTTCCAGCTGCTTTTCGATAATTGAAACAGCCTGATCATAATTGTCCGTTTCAATGCCGCTCATCACCATCATTAAACCTTTATGGCTTTCAATCTGGCTGGCTACATAATAGCAGAGGCTTGCTTTTTCGCGGACATTGATAAAAAGCTTGGAATGGGAAAAACCGCCGAAAATCCCGTTAAACATTTGCAGTGCAAAATAGTCGTCATCCCCGAAAACAATATTGGTCCGGTAGCCAATGTTTAATTTCGCTTGTTTGATATCCTGGGCTTCTTTTATTTTTTGAATTTCGACAACCTTTTTTAATGTGTGCGGGGAAGCCATTCGCGGCGCCCGGTTCCCGAAGGTTAAGGTTTTGCAAAAAGACACAAGCTGGTCTTCATCCACATCGCCTGTTACATACAAATCCAACTCATCTTCCTGAACCGCTTTTTGGTAATAGGCATAAAGTGACTGCGGGGTGATGTGATCCACCTCTTCTTTGATCCCGTTTGCCTGCAGCGCATACGGCTCATCTTTGCACATGGCCTCAATCAGACGCATATTTGCATATCTCATTTTGTCATCATAGACCGCCTGCAGTCTTTGTTTCAGTACTCTTTTCTCCTTGTCCACCGTTGCCGGATCGAACTGCCCGTTTTCCGCATTCGGGTGCAGCAGGACTTCCGCCAAAAACTGGATGCCTTTTTGCAGTAACGGGGTGGAATCTTGCAAAAATTTTTCATTTGCAATTTCAAGCGTGAAAGTGAGAATATGATATTCCCCTTTTTTTGTTACGTCCACATGAAAGCCCGCCCCGTACAAGTCATCCAAGTATGACCGCAGTTTCGCAGTCGTGCCATATTTCTTTGTGCTGCTTTGCAGGACATTCGGAAGCAGGGCGCGCAATGTCACCGTATCCGCGGTAAGCGGGGCTTTCATTTTCCAAACGAGTGTATTAGTCTTGAATTTATCCGTCTGAATGGTATGTAGCGTGTAGCCGTTCATTTTTTTGATGGTCTCATTTGCTATTGCCATATTATTCCTCCTTCAGCAGGCGGCCTGCATTACATTGATTTATATTCATGATATGAGTATGCCCTTTGCGATCAGATTCTTTTCCTGTAAACGGTGTTAATTTTACTATACAGGTTCCCAAGCCTGAACGGCAAGCAATAGCCGCTGATTCACAAAAGTTTTAAACCAATTAAACTTCATAAAAGTTTTAAACCAATTAAAAAACCGGAATCACTGCCGGCAGCCGGAAAAACCGTTAAAAGCCGCCGGGCAGGATATCCGGATATTCCATTTTGGATGCGTCCCTTTGTACGCTTATCGTTCACCTTTGATGTAAGGGACACCGTCAGCTTTTGGGGCTTCAGCGCGCCCAATGAAGCCCGCAAGTGCCAGAATGGTCAGGACATAAGGGGCTATCAGCAGAAAAACGCCCGGAATTTCCTTCAGATAAGGAATGTTTGAACTAATGACACTGAGGCTCTGTGCGAAACCGAAAAACAGAGCTGCCCCCATTGCGCCGAGCGGATTCCATTTTCCAAAAATCATTGCGGCAAGTGCCATAAAGCCTTGCCCGGAAATCGTCGAACTGCTGAAATTTAATGTGATCGATTGCGCATAAACCGCACCGCCGATTCCGCCAAACACGCCGGATAAAAACACAGCCGTGTAGCGCATCTTCGTAACATTAATCCCCATCGTGTCCGCCGCCATCGGATGCTCACCGACCGAACGGAGGCGAAGCCCGAACGGTGTTTTGAAAACCACAAACCAAACTGCAACCGCGACAAGGATTGCAATATAAGACGGGAATGTAACCCCTTGGAAGAACAAGGGCCCGATAATCGGGATATGGCTCAGCCCCGGAATATCAATCTGTCTGAAATATTCCTTGATCGTATCCGTCTGCCCTTTTCCGTATATTTTCTTTATCAGGAAGAGTGCCAGCCCCAGTGCCAAAAAGTTAAGTGCAACACCGCTGACAGTCTGGTCGGCCCTGAATGAAATGCTCGCAACTGCATGGATGAGCGCAAACACTCCACCGACTACCATGGCAGCAAGCAGGGCGATCCATGGCGTCCAGCCTCCGAGTGATTTGGAAAATGTTAAATTAAAAACAATCGATGTAAAAGCGCCGATGATCATTAAACCTTCGAGTCCGATATTGACAACGCCGGAACGTTCAGAGAAAACGCCCCCCAAAGCAGTAAAAATAAGTGGTGCTGCGGAAAGTAATGAAGCGGATATGATAATTTCCAGTGCTGTCATAATTTCCACTTATTTCGCCTCCTTTTTAAACCGGGTAAGGAACCATCTGATCAAATAGCCTGATGCTACAAAAAAGATGATGAGGGCAATCACAATATTAACCAGCTCATTTGGTACACCTGCATCGACCGGCATATTCAGTGCCCCGACCTTTAAAGCGCCGAAGAGCACAGCTGCAATCAAAACCCCCAATGCCTTATTACCGCCCAGCAGTGCTACCGCGATGCCATCAAATCCGATGCCTGTAAAAGAGGACTGCAAATACGCAAAACCGTAATTCCCGAGCCCTTCCATTGCGCCGCCGAGGCCTGCGAATGCCCCTGAAATCGCCATCGAAAATACGATACTGCGGCTGACATTCATACCGGCATATTCTGATGCACTTTGGTTAAACCCGACAGACTTTAATTCAAATCCCAGTGTCGTTTTCTCGATGATAAACCACATGATCAGCGCCGCTAAAATGGCCAAATAAATCCCGCTATGTAATGTCGAGAAATCCGTGATTTTTTGAAAAAACGGGGAAGAGAGGGAAGCCGATTTATGGATATGCGGCGTCGTATCCTGCTGTTTGGATAAAATATTCCGAATTAAATAATTGGATATATGCAGTGCGATATAATTCATCATGATCGTCACAATGACTTCATGGACCCTGAGGCGCGCTTTTAAAATTCCCGGAATGAACCCCCAAAGTGCGCCGGCAGCCGCTGCAGCCAGAATAGCAAGCGGCAGATGGATGATTTTTGGAAGATCAAATGCCATTCCCACCCAGACGGCAGCAATCCATCCAACGATCAGCTGGCCTTCTGCGCCAATATTAAAAAGCCCGGTACGGAATGCAAAGGCGATAGCCAGGCCGGAAAAAATGTAGGGCGTTGCAAGCCTTAACGTTTCACCAACATAAAAGTTCTGCCCGAAAGCGCCGTTCCAAAGCGCGATATAGCCTTTTGCCGGATTGTAGCCGCTGACCAGCATGATCAATGCGCCTGCAATTAATCCCAATATAACGGAAATTACAGGTATCAGGATATTCATCGTTCGATTAGACATGGGACTGTTCACCTGCTTTTTCTTTTCTTGAACCGGCCATAAGCAAGCCAAGCTCCTGCTCTGTCGTCTGCTTTGGATCAACAATCTCGACAATTGCGCCCTCGTATATGACGGCGATCCTGTCGCTGAGGTTCAAAATTTCATCCAGTTCAAACGAAACAAGCAAAACGGCTTTTCCGCGATCCCTTTGCTCGATCAGCCGTTTGTGGATAAATTCGATGGCACCGACATCCAGTCCCCTTGTCGGCTGTGCCGCAATCAGCAGATCAGGATCACGGTCAATTTCCCGCCCGATAATCGCTTTTTGCTGGTTCCCGCCAGATAAAGACCGGGCTTTTGTGTATTCACTCGGTGTCCGGACATCAAAATCAGAGATGATCGATCTTGCCTTTTTATAAATTTCTTTAACGTTTAGGATGCCGTTTTTAGACATGGGCTTTTGATAATAGGTCTGTATCACCATATTTTCTCCGATTGTATAATCCAGGACAAGCCCGTATTTATGCCTGTCTTCCGGAATATGGCCTACACCTGCTTCCGTTACCTGGCGGGGGCGTAAACCGGTGATGTCTTTTCCTTTCAAGCGGATTCCACCATTTTCTGCTTTACGCAGACCGGTTATGGCTTCAATCAATTCCGACTGCCCGTTTCCGTCCACACCGGCAATGCCGACAATTTCGCCGGCCTTCACATCAAGATTCAGCCCTTTTACAACTTGTACACCTCTTGAATCCTTCACAAAAAGATTTTCAATATCAAGTACACGCCGGCCCGGATGCCCCTCCGTCTTTTCTGCCGTAAAGAGCACATCGCGTCCGACCATTAAATTTGCCAGTTCATGCGTATCTGTATCCCTTACATTTAACGTGCCAATTCCTTTACCTTTGCGGATAACAGTCACACGGTCGCAGACTTCCATGATTTCTTTTAATTTATGTGTAATCAGAATAATGGATTTGCCTTCTTTAATCAGGGTTCTCATGATTTCAATCAACTCATGGATTTCCTGCGGTGTTAATACGGCTGTAGGCTCATCAAAGATGATGATGTCGGCCCCCCGGTACAAAGTTTTTAAAATTTCCACCCTTTGCTGCATGCCGACAGAGATATCGGCGATTTTTGAGTGGGGATCTACTTTCAAACCATATTTTTCGGAAATTTCCTGTACCTCTTTTTCGGCCTTCTTCATATCAATCATACCTGATTTTTTCGGTTCTTTTCCGAGGATAATATTTTCTGTAACCGTGAAATTGTCAATTAACATAAAGTGCTGGTGCACCATACCGATACCGAGTTCATTGGCTATGTTTGGATTGGAAATATGGACTTTGGTGCCATTTACGCGGATTTCGCCTTTCTCCGGCTGATACAGTCCGAACAGCACGTTCATGAGTGTGGATTTCCCGGCGCCGTTTTCTCCAAGCAATGCGTGAATTTCTCCCTTTTTTAACTGAAGGGTGATGTTATCGTTCGCAACGATTCCGGGAAACTCTTTGCGAATATTAAGCATTTCTATTACAAAATCCACCCTGTTCACTCCTTAAAGGTCATTGTCAGGACTAAGCGAAATATTTGACCAAGCGAAATCTTGTTATGATTTCCGCTCCGATAAGGCAATTGTTTCCGGGGAATATATACCCGGGTTTGTGGCCATGAATATAAAAATGATTTTAATTTTACAATAATTTTCAACACGGGGTCGGTTCGAAAACCAACCCCGTGCCGTCAAACATTATTTAGATAATTTATCCGGGACTGTAACATCCCCGTTAATAATTTTTTCTTTCCATGTTTTCACTGCGGATTTCATTTCAGGCGTTAAATTGTCCTGTGTTGGCGCAATGCCGATCCCGTCTTCTTTCAAACCGTAAACAATTGTTTTTCCGCCCGGGAAGTTACCTGCTTTTGCTTTTGCAGATAAGTCGATAACCGATTTGTCTACACGTTTAACCATAGATGTCAAAGTAACATTGTAATCTTTTCCATTGGCTGTTACCTGGCCTTCGTCAGCCTGGTCGCGGTCAACTCCGACTACCCATACTTCTTTATTTGGATTGCTTTGCTTAATGTTTTTCGCTTCAGTAAAGACGCCTTTGCCGCTTCCCCCTGCTGCATGATAAATTACATCAACACCTGATTTATACATGGCAGAAGCAATGGACGACCCTTTGCTGGCATCATCAAAAGAGCCGACATATTGGATTTGCACGCTGGCTTTTGGATTCACTGCCTTCACACCGGCTTTAAACCCGGCTGCGAATTTATTGATCAGATCACTATCCGTTCCACCGACAAAACCGATTTTATTCGATTTTGTTGCCATCCCTGCAACCACCCCGACAAGGAATGAACCTTCCTGCTCTTTAAAAGTAATGCTTGCTACGTTTTTCTTTCCGGTAATCACGCTGTCAATGATCGCAAAGTTTTTATTTTTACGCTGATCAGCAATTTTCTCAATCGCCGGCTGCAATTTATAGCCGACACCGTATACCAGATCGAACCCGTTCCGGACAGCGGTGTTTAAGTTCGTCATATAGTCCGCGTCTGATTTGGACTGGAGATAATCGTAACCGCCCTTCCCTTTTTTCAAGTGATTGTCTTTGCCGAATTGCTGCATGCCTTCCCATGCAGATTGGTTAAAAGAGCGGTCATCAATGCCGCCCGTATCTGTTACCAGGGCAACCGTGAACTTGTCCTTATCGCCGCTTGAATTGCCGTTTGATCCGCAAGCAGCCAGAAGCATTCCTGCTGCTAACGCCATTACGAGTGCTAAACCGAATATACGCTTTTTCACAATAGTCCCCCCCGGGATTTTTTTGGCAGATAACCGTACAATGCTGTCTGTACCGCTATCCTGCTCGCCAAAATTAGCATATCATTTTTGAATTATGAAATAAACAACAATTTATAATTTTGTCGAAAAAAAGCTCCTAAAGCTTGCAGTTTTCTCTGCTAAAGCTTTAGGAGCTTTGTTCTTCCGACGGTTTCGGAATCAGGACAGCACGCGGCCTGCTGCCTTCGTAGGGGCCGACAATCCCCCTTGCCTCCATGGCGTCAATCAGCCTTGCCGCTCTTGTATAGCCGATGCGAAAACGCCTTTGCAGCATGGAAACGGAAGCAGTCTGCATTTCGGAAACCAGCAATACAGCTTCATCGTATAAATCATCGTCAACTTCCTGCACATGATCCTGGACATCTTCCGGAATCATTTCTTCCTGATACTGCGCTTTTTGCTGGGATATGACAAAGTCAACTACTTCTTCAACTTCTTCGTCTGAAAGGAACGCGCCCTGAACCCGGACCGGTTTCGATGCCCCGACTGGGAGGAACAGCATATCCCCTCTGCCAAGCAGTTTTTCCGCGCCGCCCATATCCAAAATGGTTCTGGAATCGGTCGAAGAAGATACGGCAAACGCAATTCTCGATGGAATATTGGCCTTAATCACACCGGTGATGACATCAACAGACGGCCGCTGTGTTGCAATAATAAGGTGGATGCCGGCTGCACGGGCCATTTGAGAAAGCCTTGTAATAGAATCTTCGACATCGCCTGAGGCTACCATCATTAAATCGGCCAGCTCATCAATGATTACAACAATATACGGCAATAGCGGCTGTTTTTCCCCTGTTTCAACATTGCTCTTCCGTACATGGTCGTTATACCCTTCAATGTTGCGCGTACCGGTGTGGGAAAAAAGCTCATACCTTCTTTCCATTTCGTTGACCACCTTTTTCAAGGCCTGCGATGCCCGTTTCGGATTGGTAACCACGGGGGCAAGCAGATGCGGAACACCGTTGTAGACATTCAACTCAACCATTTTCGGGTCAATCATCATTAACTTGACTTCATGCGGCTTTGCCCGCATTAAAATGCTTGTAATGATACCGTTGATACAGACACTTTTCCCGCTTCCGGTCGCGCCGGCCACAAGTAAGTGCGGCATTTTATTCAATTCCGCCAGCACCGCCTGCCCTGTAATATCCCGGCCCAAACCGATTTGCAGTTTGGAAGCCGGATGTTCGCTTTCCCTTCCTTCGAGGACTTCCCGCAGCGATACGACTGCCACCTCCGTATTCGGCACTTCAATCCCGATTGCTGATTTTCCCGGGATCGGCGCTTCCATCCGGATATCTTTCGCAGCCAGTGCCAAAGCGATATCATCACTTAAACTGACAATTTTACTAACTTTAACGCCGATATCAGGATGCACTTCGTATTTGGTGACGGCCGGCCCGAGGTGCACCTGGGTCACCCGCGCTTTTACCCCGAAGCTTTGAAACGTCCGCTCCAGCTTTGCGGCATTAGCGTGAATTGCTTTATACTCTTTGCTTTGGTCGGCTGCCCGCGGCCGTTTTAATAAAGTAATCGGCGGCAGCTGGTAGTCTTCATTTTCATATTCCGTAAATTTAATAGGCGGTGAATTGTCTTCTTCAGGATCTTCCGGTTTCGCTTTTTCCGCTCCTGCCTGTTCCTGCTTATCCCCTTCGCGGGCGTACTGCTCCGTAAAGCTCGAGATGATGGGAGCGGGCGCCTCCGTTTGCGCAGCTGCCAGCGCCTGCTGCTCATCCGGCTCCGGTACAGGCGGAATGGGATTGGGATCCGCCTGCTTCTTGCGCCTCCCCTGTTGATCCGCTTTCTTTTGCTTTTTTCTTTCCTTCCATTCGGAGAACGCTTCTTTCGATTGTCCCCACTGCTTTTTCAAAAACGCATAAAAATTTACAGACAATTTTTCAAGAAACGGGCTGATCGATTTTCCGGTCATCAGCATCATTGCCATGATAAAAAGCACGACACAGAGGATTTTTGTTCCTGCTTCATCAAACAGAAAATGTGAGGCGGCATAAAGAACAGCCCCGGCCATGCCGCCGCCCAAATCATTGCTGAACAGGCCGCCATGGACGGAATGCCCGAGGACAATCTGCCACCAGATCTGTTCTTCTTTATGCCAGATCCTGAGCGTATTCATCACTACACTGTTGCCGTCCAGCTCATGTACATTTGCTAAAACTTCCATCATTTTAACATGCAAGTATAATAGAATATCGGCAATCAGCAGGTAGAGTCCGGTTAAACGAATACTGAAAAACTGCGGCCACTTTCTTTTAATAATTAAATATCCGGCCAGTGCAATTAGTGTGCAGACAGCAAACCAGTACAGCCTGCCAAAGAAAAACCGGAAAAGCAGAATGAAAGTTGTTCCCGTTTTGCCAATATCGTAAAGCGTAAATATGCATAATGCAATGATTATCAGCCCGATTAACTCAAACTTTAAATCTATTTTAAACTGCTCTGCGGCCTTTTTTCTTCTGCGTTTTCTTTTTGCCATTTTATCACCCTCATGAAAACCGCTATTTCCGCCGGGATTAAAAAGTAAAATCGGGATTAAAAAGTAAAATATTGTAAGAAAGCAGCCAATCCTGGCTGCTTCTTTTATTGATATTATAACATAACCAACTGCCAATAGAGGAATTTCTTTCAAAAACCGGAATGAGAGATGACATTGCCGGGTGCGAGATCCGGATGCAAAAAATCGTACGGGTTGCTGCTCAAAATTCTTACAATCCGGTATCCCTCCTCCATTTGTTCGGCCAAAATCGGGACTCCCTGGTATTGGACAGCTTCAAATTTTGAATAAACGGCCGGGTCTTCCGGAAAAATCAGTTCCTGCGGCATCAGCGTGTAAAGAATCATTGGATCATCCCTTCCTGATCACTTTCGCTGCGGTTTTCTTCAATCATTTCAACCAGTTTTTTCAAAGCTTTGCCAATCCCGCCCACTTCATCGATCAGCCCATATTTCACTGCTTCATGGCCGACAATATTTGTGCCGATATCCCTCGTTAAGTTCCCTTTTGCAAACATCAGGTCTTTAAACACTTCTTCATCCACTTTTGAATGCCGGGTAACAAACTTGGTGACGCGTTCCTGCATTTTATCCAGATACTCAAAGCTTTGCGGCACCCCGATCACAAGCCCTGTCAGCCTGATCGGATGAATCGTCATGGTTGCCGTTTCGGCGATGAAGGAATATGTGCAGGAGACGGCAATGGGCACACCAATAGAATGACCGCCGCCTAATACGATGGATACGGTCGGCTTGGAAAGGGAAGCAAGCATTTCAGAAATGGCCAGGCCTGCTTCCACATCCCCGCCGACTGTGTTGAGAATGACCAGTAACCCCTCAATTTTGGAGTTCTGTTCGATGGCGACAAGTTGGGGAATCAGATGTTCATATTTTGTTGTTTTATTTTGGGGCGGCAGTTGCAAATGGCCTTCTATCTGGCCAACAATGGTTAAGCAATGGATGTTGGAGTCCTGGGCCAGCTGCGGGACATTCGTTTGCCCGAGCTGCTGGATTTTTTCTATAAGTGCAGAAGAATGATTATCTTTTTGATCTTCTTTATTTGGCATTTGCTGGTCCGTCATATTTATAAAACCCCTTTAACCAATTTTTAGCTGCAGGCCTGCTTCGCATCGCCCAGCCTTGCAGCCTTCGTACAGGCGCCTTTCCGCTTTATTATTTGCCTGCGGTAGTTTTTCATTCATTCTTTTTGGGTTTACCGATTCAGGCGGAAGAATTCGTAAAACAAAAAAACACCCCGTTTTCGGCAGCCAAACTGCCAAAAACAGGGCGGGTTTTGTTAAACTTCCATAATAATCGGAAGAATCATCGGGCGCCGTTTTGTTTGTTCGTACAGGAATGAGCTTAAATGGTCACGTATATCCTGCTTAATACTTGTCCAGTCAAAAGATTCCTTTGCCATATTTTTTTCTGTGACTTCTTTCACCAGGTTCGCTGAATCATTGATCAGCTTCTCGGATTCACGCACATATACGAACCCCCTGGAAATGATTTCCGGCCCGGCAGCAATGTATTTCCGTCTCCTGTTTAAAGTCACGACCACGATTAAAATTCCGTCCTGCGAGAGCAGCCGCCGGTCCCGCAACACAATATTGCCGACATCCCCGACACCAATCCCGTCGATTAAAATATTGCCCGAGGCGACACGCCCGCTGATGGACAGCTTCTCATGCTTATATTCAATGACTTCACCGTTACTGGAGATGATGACCGACTCTTTTGGAATGCCAATCTGGTTTGCCAGTTTCGCATGCGCATACAAGCTTCTGTATTCACCCTGGACAGGCAGGAAATATTTCGGCTTCATGAGATTGAGCATCAGTTTTAAATCTTCCTGGCAGCCATGGCCTGTGACATGAATTTTCCGTTTGCTTGAATAGACATTCGCCCCGGCGCGGTACAGCATATCGATCGTTCTGGCCATGAATAGTTCCATTCCCGGGGACGGCGTCATCGCGAGAAAGACCGTATCGCCTTTTTGGATATTTATTTGTTTATGGGCTCTTCTCGCCATTTTTTGCAGAACCAGAAACGGTTCTCCCTGGCTGCCGGTCGTCAAAATGACCAGTCGGGAGTCCGGATATTTGGAGATGTCCTGCACCGGGATGATCAAATCGGTGCTTTGGGCTTTTAAATAGCCTGATTTTAATGCAATTTTATATAATTTTTCCAAGTAATTTCCGACAATTGCCACTTTACGATGCGTTTTATGGGCTGAATCAAGGATTTGCTGGACCCTGATCAAATTGGAAGCAAAGCTGGCAATGATAATCCTGCCTTTTGCGTCATAAAAAGCATCGGCGATTTCTTCAGCAATCACAGATTCATGGATCGTAAAGCCGGGATGTTCTGCTTCTGTGCTGTCTGAAAGCAAAAGCAGTACGCCTTCATCCCCGATATTGGCCATTTTTCCGATTTCGGAACGGTAATTCCCGGTAATTTCCTGGTCGAATTTAAAATCGCCTGTGTACACAATATTCCCTTCTGATGTGGAAATGCAGATCCCGACCGAATCCGGGATACTGTGCGTGGTTTTAAAGAATCGAATATCTGCTGAATCAAAATGGAGCACACTGTCCGCATGGATTTCTATAAAGCGGATATTTTTCTTCAGTTTGACTTCTTTTACTTTTTCCTTTGCAAGGGCAAGTGTCAATTTTGTCGCATATACCGGAACATTCAGCTTCATCAGGATGTATGGCAGCGCACCGATCGCGTCTTCATGACCGTGGGTGAGGAAAATCCCCTTTATTTTATGCTTGTTCTCTAAAAGATAAGAAAAATCCGGGATAACGATATCAATGCCAAGCATCTCATCTTCCGGAAACATCAGCCCGGTATCCAATACAAAAATCTCCTGATCAATTTCAGCCACATATAAATTTTTACCGACTTCTCCAATTCCTCCTAAAGGAATCACCTTGATGGTTTCGTTCTTTTCTCTGGTCAAATTATTATTCCTCCCGAGTTGTCAAAAATATAGAGTAGGAATCATTCGTTGAATATCATTTAAGAATAGGGTTTGCGGGGTTCTATATGGGCTGGCTGTTCACCATGAATGTGTACCATGAAGAAAGAAAGCCGAAAACTCCTCATGTGTAAAATGCAGCTTTTGTTACATATTCAGTATGAAGAAAGCAACTCTATAGGGGCCGCCGCCGCAGTTATGCAGGCTCCCGGTATTTTGCGATTACCGTTTCTAATCCTATCCGTAATGACGTTCACAAATCATGTTTTCACAAATAAACTACTGTCCGTTCCTTTCTCTTATGTATAGCTTAACCGAAAAGGGACTGTTTGGTCAATGAACACGATGTTTTATTCACCTGTTTTCAATTAAAAACCCTTTCCGTCTGTACGGAAAGGGTTCGTCTGCATGATATTAATCTGCAGCAGTTAACAGTTGGAGCAGTGTGCTTCTTTCTTCATTTGTCAATGGAACGAGCGGAAGCCGGACACCACCGACATCCATTCCCCTCATCTGCAAGGCCGTTTTGACCGGCACCGGGCTTGGCGCTGCAAATAAGCCGCGCATCAACGGCAGCAGGCTGCGGTGCATTTGCGCTGCTTTCGCGATATTTCCGGCAAAAAACGCCTGCACCATTTCCTGCATTTTCAGGCCGGCGACATGGGAAGCAACCGAAATCACACCCGTGCCGCCGATTGAAAGCACGGGTACGGTTAAACCGTCATCGCCGGTGTACAGGTCAAAATCGTCATCTGTTTGCGTGATAATTTCAGCCATTGCATCCAAATTCCCGCTTGCTTCTTTTACGGCCGCGATATTCGGAATTTTGGAGAGTTCAATGATGGTTTCCGGTTCGATATTAATAACCGAGCGCCCCGGAATATTATACATCAGCACTTTAAGCGCAGTAGACTCGGCAATTGCTTTAAAATGGGCATAAATGCCGGCCTGGTTTGGCTTATTGTAGTAAGGCGCGACGACCATAACCGCATCCACACCGCATTCTTCCGCCCTTTTTGTCAGTTCAATTGAAGCATGTGTGTTGTTGCTGCCGGTTCCTGCAACGACTGGTACCCGTCCGCCGGCTGCTTTAACAACATGCTTAAAAAGCGCGATTTTTTCTTCACTCGACAAGGTCGGCGATTCCCCGGTTGTCCCGGCAATGACAAGGGTATCTGTGCCGTTATTAATTAAATAATTCACAAGCTGTGTTGTTTTTTGCAAGTCCAAATTCCCTTTATGGTCAAAAGGTGTAACCATAGCGGTTGCAACTTTTCCAAAATGGCTCATACTGACACTCCTTCATTTGGCTGCACACGAAAAAAAAGCAGCCGCTTAAAACTATCGTCAAGAAAACCTGATAAACAGTCCTATCTACATTTGGATATTGTATACTTCGCTTTCCAGATTAAAGGCATCATGGAGGGCATTGACAGCTGTTACAAGATCTTCTTGTTTAACAAGTACCCAAATGGTTGTATGGCTGTCGGCGGACTGTAAAATACGGATACCTTTTTCAGACAGCGCAGAGACAATTTTGTACGTCACGCCCGGAACGCCTGCAATGCCGGCACCGACAATCGAAACTTTGGCGCAGTCCCGTTCAATGATCGGTGCATGCCCCAGTTTTTTCAATACGGTTTCGGCATGGTCGGCTACCTCTTCCGAAATGGTATAAACCACGCTGTTTGGTGAAATATTGATGAAATCGACACTGATATTTTCTGATGCCATTGCTTTAAATACCTCTGACTGCAAATCATACTGCCCGTCTTTTGCATAAACTTTCACTTGCGAAATTTTTGAGACATAAGCAATGCCTGTAACAGTGCGTTCTTTTATATCGGTGCCGACTTTCTGGCGATTCAAAGACGTGACAATTGTACCGATATCTTCGGAGTATGTGGAACGGATCCGGATTGGCACCTTCGACTGCATGGCAATTTCAACGGCGCGCGGGTGAATCACTTTGGCACCCTGATACGCCATGTTGCATACTTCGTTATAGGTAACAACCGGCAATTTCCTGGCGTTTTCGGCAATTCGCGGATCGGCTGTCATGATGCCGTCCACATCAGTGAAAATATCAATCCATTCCGCATGGAGACTCGCCCCGAGCGCCGCTGCAGACGTATCGCTGCCGCCGCGCCCGAGTGTCGTCACATCACCGTTTTTTGCGGCGCCCTGGAAGCCGGCAACAACGACAACATCATGGCTATCCAGTTCCCGCAGCAGCCGGTCGCATTTCATGTCAATGATCTTTGCGTTTGTATGCTCGGCATTCGTGCGGAAACCCGCCTGTGCTCCGGTCAGCGCGCATGCTTTTATGCCGTGTTCATTCAGCATATTGGTAAAGACGAGGCTGGAGATAATTTCTCCCGTAGACAACAATAAATCCTGCTCGCGCTTAGATAAGTGCGTCCCGGATGCACCGACAAGCGACAAAAGCGTGTCCGTCGCGTACGGCTCGCCCTGCCTGCCCATCGCAGATACAACAACAACGGCCTTATACCCTTCTTCAAGCGCCTTTTCAATATGATGCTTGGCATGCATTCTTGCATCATGGTCACGGACAGATGTACCGCCAAATTTTTGGACAATTAATTTCAATCTGAACACCTCTATTGTTAACTTGCTGGATTAGATCAACTGTTCCTGCATCGGTTTTAGCCAATGGACTGCCAATCATTCGATTTTAAACCATCCATTTTAAAGAACCATCCATTGCAAAAAAAGCGGGCAACAGGCAAGATTTCAAAAGAAAGCTTTTTATCTATCCTCATAGCTTTTGAAAAGGTTACCCCGAAATCCGGTCAGATCAATTCAAGTTTCATCAGGCTTTCTGCGATCTGTACTGAATTCCATGCCGCCCCTTTCAGCAAATTGTCCGAAACCACCCACATATGGAATCCTTTGCTGTCATCCGGGTCTTTACGGATGCGGCCGACAAATGTGTCCATTTTTCCGACAGCTTTGACGGCCATCGGGTAAATTTGTTCTTCTGGCCGGTCTTCCAGTACCACTCCCGGAGCTGAAACGAGCGCATCCTGGATTTGTTTTGCCGAGAGGCCGTCTTTTTCCACTTCAAAATAAACTGATTCAGAGTGGCCGGTTGCAACCGGAATCCGCACGCATGTGGCAGAAACTTTCAACCCGGGCATGTGCATGATTTTTTTCGTTTCATTGATCATTTTCATTTCTTCAAATGTAAAACCATTTTCTGTGAACACATCGATTTGCGGAATGGCATTAAAGGCGATCTGGTAATGTTTTTGATCGCCTTTTACAGGCAAAATCTGCGGCTCATAGGATTCCCCGTTTATCAATGATTTCGTTTGTTCTTGCAGTTCCCTGACAGCGGCCGCCCCTGATCCGGAAACGGCCTGGTAAGTCGAAACAAGCACCCGGTTTAGCCCGAATTGCCGGCGGATCGGCTCAAGCGCCACCACCATTTGGATTGTAGAGCAGTTTGGATTGGCAATGATGCCGTGATGTTTCTTTATATCTTCTTCATTCACTTCAGGTACGACAAGCGGCACATCTTTATCCATCCTGAATGCACTCGTATTATCTATTACAATTGCGCCGCGTTTCACCGCTTCAGGCGCAAATTTTTTCGAAACACTTCCGCCGGCACTAAAAAGCGCAATCTCTACGCCTTCAAAGCTTTCAGGCTTCGCTTCCTGCACCGTAATTTCTTCTCCGCCAAACATGATCTTTTTGCCCGCTGAACGTGAAGATGACAAAAGGGTTAATTTTTTGATTGGAAAATTTCTGTTTGCCAATGTCTGGATCATTTGCTGGCCGACTGCGCCGGTAGCCCCAACAACCGCTACGTGATAACCTGCTGTATTTGCCATTAAGAATTCCCCTTCCAGTTACACATACCTATTTCATTTTTGCTTTTATTGTATCACATGTTTCCTTTTACAGTTATATTTTTTTGCATTTCCTTTGTCCTGCTCCATTTGCGGTAAATCCGGATGGGCTTTCCGGCAGCACCGTTCAATCGCGGAACCTTTCGACAATCACAGGCTGGATTTGTTTTCCTTCGAGCGCAAAGGAAACCGTATCAAGCAGGCTGGACATGCGTGCGACCATGGAATTCGGTTTTTTTACCGGATCATCCTGGCCGTAAGGGATAAAGTAAATATTTTTGGTTGCCATCAGCCGCATTAAATTTACGCCATTCAATCCCAACGCGTCATTCGTTGAAATGCCGAGTACAACCGGTTTCAAATTTCTTAAAGTCGCTTTTGCAGCCATGAGCACCGGCGAATCTGTCAGCGCATTTGCCAGTTTGCTCATTGTAAAGCCTGTTAACGGCGCAATGACCATACAGTCAAGCGGCAGGTTCGGACCGAGCGGCTCTGCGTCCACAATCGTATCAATGGCTTTATGGCCGGTCGCTTTTTCAATTTTTTCCACCCATTCTTCGCCTTTTCCAAATCTTGTGTCCGTCGTCTTGACCGTATATGTTATGACGGGTATCACTTCTGCCCCGGCTGCAACCAGTTTTTCAATCTCCGGATAAACTGCCTGGTACGTGCAATGGGAACCTGTAAGTCCAAAGCCGATTCTTTTTCCTTCTACATTCATCATGAAGGCTCCTTTCTATTTAATACATCTTCTTCAATCAGCCGGGCCAGCACATTTCCGAGAATCCGGCCGGCTGTTTTCGGTGCAACAATTCCCGGCAGGCTTGGTGCAAGCAGCGCTTTAATTCCCCGTTTTTCGGCATAGCGGAAATCGGTTCCCCCCGGTTTTGAAGCAATATCGAGTATGAGCGTATGGGTGGGCATTTTTTGGATGACTGCGGCATTTACAATCAATTGCGGGATCGTATTAATACAGATGTCGATGTCTTTTACTTCCTGTTCAAGCTCATTCAGCTGGAAAGGTACAAGCCCCATTTCCGTAATTCTTGCCAAATGTTCACTCTTTCTGGCCCCGACTTTCACATGGGCACCCAAATGGTGGAACGCCCTGGCGATACTCATACCAACTCTTCCCAAACCAAGCACGGCGACATTGGAACCGTGAATCGTAAATTCCGTATGCTGAATCGCCATCATAATCGTTCCTTCCACGGTTGGAATCGAATTATAGATGGCGACATCGTCCCGTTCAAATAATTTGACCAGGCGCCGGTCCATTTTTTTGGCAAGACCGTCTAAGTACGCATTGCTGATGCCGGAATAAATTGTAAAATATGGAGGCGTTTCCAATAGGATGTCTTCTGTTATAACAACCTCCTCGTTTGAAAAAATCAACTCCACTTTTCCCTCTGTGTTTGTGCCCGTAATCGGCAGTATGACACAGTCCATTTCAGCAAAATGAACATCACTAAACTTTTCTTTTGTGACACCGGAATAGACAAAATCCAGCTGTTCAAAACCAATTAATGAAATCTTCGCATCCAGGTCCGCGAGTTTGCGGATCACTTCCAACTGCCGCGCATCCCCGCCGATTATTGCAATTTGCAAACCGGTCAACATGTGTCTCTTCACCTTCTTTTTTCGAATGATGAAAGGGTCATTTCTACACATCTTATGAGCGGGGCAGGCTTTCGGTGAAAAAAGGCAAATAAAAAATGCCGGAAATTCCGGCACTTTTTATTTGCCTTTTTAATAACTGTACTGGTTTTCAGGCACTTCAAGGATAATCATGTCTGTGCCGATGGTCCGGATCCGGTTCCAGGGAACGCGGATTTCATTTCCCTGTTTTTTAAAACGGCGTCCGGCCGGGATAATCAGTGTTTCGACTTTACCTGTTGTTTCATTAATCTCAAGGTCAGTCTGCCCCAATACCCCGAGCCGTTCCGCTTTTTTAAAATCAACCATTTCTTTGCCGCTTAATTCACTGAGACGCAATTTTCTTCCCCTCTTTCCCTTTCAAATGGCGGCGGCCTTATCTGCCTATCTCCATTTTATTTAGAAAGTACGGGATATATGCCGGATCAGGACAGCCCGTTTGGCATTCTGCCGTCCGGGCTGATCAGTGAGGCAGAAAAACGGCCGGAAAAGATTTTCTGTGCACAGTCATTTACTTTCTCTACACTTACTTGATCAATCAGCTCAACAATTTCATCCAAAGAGCGGTGTTTCTTCAAAAGCAGTTCATTTTTCCCATTGCGGCTCATCCGGCTATTCGTACTTTCAAGGCTGAGCATCAGGCTGCCTTTCAACTGCTCTTTGCAATTGCGCACTTCTTTCTCCGTTACCCCTTTTGCCTTCAGCATTTTCAGCGTATCCTGAACAGTATCGAAAAGTTCATCCAGCTGGTCTGCGCCAGTCCCGCCGTAAATCGTCAAAATCCCGCTGTCTTTATAAGAAGTATGGTATGAAAAGACAGAATAGGCAAGCCCGCGCTGTTCGCGGACATTTTGGAAAAGCCGTGATGACATGCTGCCGCCTAAAATATTATTTAAAACGATCAGATCATAAATCCCCGTACTGCCAATTGCCTTGCCTTCATAACCGAGGCAAAGATGCGCCTGCTCGGTTTCTTTTTTGCGGGCAAGATCATTTGTATGGAAGACAGCTGCATTTCCTTTTTCCCCGCCGCTTCCGCCTTCATATGAGCCGAACAGTGCTTCAATATCATGAATAAAGGATTGGCCGACATTTCCCGCAACCGATACAACAACACGGCCGGGCGTATACATATCGTGTACATACTGGTGCAGGTCTTCACTTGTAAAAGAAGCCAAAGTTTCTTCCGTACCCAAAATCGGATAGCCGAGCGGATGGTTCTCATAAATGGCCTTGCCAAGCAGATCGTGGACAATATCATCCGGTGTATCTTCATACATTTTGATTTCTTCATTTACGACATTTTTCTCGCGTGCCATTTCATCTTCTGAAAAAGTTGAATGAAAGAACATATCCGAAAGCAGGTCAAGGGCGATCGGCGCGTGGGTATCAAGCACTTTCGCGTAAAAGCAGGTGTATTCTCTTGATGTAAAAGCATTCACCTGGCCGCCGATCGAGTCAAAAGACTCGGCGATATCCCTGGCGCTTCTTTTTTCCGTCCCTTTAAAAAACATATGCTCCAAAAAATGGGAGATCCCATTGTTTTTTTCATTTTCATTTCTTGAGCCGATACCGATCCAGATGCCGATTGCAACAGAACGAACGGTTGGAATTTCTTCCAGCACGATTCTCAAGCCATTTTTGCAAGTGTATTTTTGAATCATGTTTGTACCTCCTTGTGCGTTTCATACCCTAAAAAGTTGCTGCACGATGCAGTGATCTCTACTCCGGTTCGCTGATGAATTTTCCGTCTTCGTTCTTTACAATTCTTTCTTCATCCAGCAATTTTGAAACGGTGCCGATGCGCAAATTTTTCTTTTTCAATTGGACAATCATGGGCTCTAATGCTTTCGCGGTTGATGCGGTCGGGTGCATTAAAATCATCGAACCGGATTTGGCCCCTGACATGACACGGTGCACAATCACATCCGGTGCCGGTTTTTGCCAGTCAATCGTATCCACCGTCCACATGATCGTCCCCATTTTCATGGATTTTGCAATTTCTACCACCTCGTCCCGGTAACTTCCGCTCGGAGGGGCAAACCATTTAACTTTTTCGCCTGTTTCCGCTTTGATAACACGGTTTGTCTGTTCCAATTGTTTTCTGATTTGGGCGGCAGACAACCGTTTTAAATCGGGGTGGGTGTAGGAATGGTTTCCGATTTCATTGCCTCCGCCGGCAATCAGCTTGACGAGCTCCGGGTTTTCCTTTGCCCAGCGCCCTTCTAAAAAAAAGGTCGCATGGACATTATGCTTTTTTAAAGTTTTTAGCATAGCCGGCAAATATTCATTTCCCCATGCCACATTGATCAAAAACCCGACCATCGGTTTATCCGGGTTTCCCGTATACACAGGGGCGGCTTTTAAGTCCTCTAAATGGATATCCGGAGGGACTTGTTTAAATACTAATTTACGTTCATCATAACGGCCGTCTTTTTTCATTTTCTGATAAGACGCCCTTTTATCCACCTGCACCCCGTTGTAACCGGGTATGGCTTTCCAAACCGGGTCAATTTTTGCATCCTGGGGAGGGCGGTTATATTGCTTTGCCGCTTGTTCAATGTTGGTGTACAGATTGTTTTGCTCAGCCGCAACTGCTGAACGTTTGCTTATGTAATGGTCTGTCAGCGGATTTTCCACAAGCAACAATGCTAGAATAGCAATCAGGGCTGCTGCAATCAAGTGTTTTGCTTTGTCCAAGTTATTTTCCCCCCTTCATTTAAAAATATGAATAAAAGGGACAGGCTAGAACAATAGCAGTACATTCAATAAAGGCATAAAAAAAGCCAGGGTGCCCTGACTTTCATCATCATTTATTTTCTTTTTTTTCCCGCTGTTCCTTTAAAACGGCTTTATGCGATAAGTTGATGCGGCCGTGGCTGTCAATTTCCGTTACTTTCACGAGAATTTCATCACCGATATTGACGACATCTTCGACTTTGCGGACGCGTTCCTCGGCCAGTTCGGAAATATGAACAAGCCCGTCTTTGCCATGGAAAATTTCCACAAAAGCGCCGAATTTCTCAATCCGTTTGACTTTGCCAAGGTAAACTTGTCCAACGACAACCTCCCTGACAATGTCTTCGATAATTTTCTTCGCTTTGTTGTTCATTTCTTCATTGGTGGAAGAGATAAACACCGTACCGTCTTGTTCAATATCAATTTTTACGCCTGTTTCATCAATAATCTTATTGATTTGTTTGCCGCTTGGCCCGATCACATCCCGAATCTTATCAGGATTAATCTTCATCGTTAAAATTTTTGGTGCATATCTGGACAAATGGCTGCGGGTCTTGGAAATCGTCCCCATCATATGGTGCAAAATCTGCATTCTGCCTTTTCTGGCCTGCTGCAAAGCCTCTTCCAAAATTTCCCTTGAGAGGCCGTCAATCTTGATATCCATTTGCAGCGCGGTAACACCCTGGGACGTACCTGCAACTTTGAAGTCCATGTCGCCCAAATGGTCTTCCATGCCTTGAATATCCGTCAAAATCGTATAATGTTCGCCTGATTTAACGAGGCCCATTGCAATCCCGGCTACAGGGGCTTTAATTGGAATCCCGGCATCCATCATTGCTAGCGTTGAAGCGCAGATGCTTGCCTGTGATGTTGAACCGTTTGACTCAAGCACCTCCGAAACCAAACGGATGGTATACGGGAATTCTTTTTCATCCGGTACCACCGGTTCCAATGCACGTTCACCGAGCGCGCCATGGCCGATTTCGCGGCGGCCCGGCCCCCGCATCGGCCCTGTTTCCCCGACGCTGAACTGTGGAAAATTATAATGGTGCATAAACCGTTTGGATTCTTCAATGCCCAGTCCGTCTAAAATTTGCACATCGCCTAAAGCCCCCAGTGTACAAATGCTTAGCGCCTGTGTCTGGCCGCGTGTAAACAAACCGGAACCGTGCGTGCGCGGCAGGACCCCTACTTCTGAGGACAGCGGACGGATTTCGTCAATTTTACGGCCGTCCGGGCGGATTTTGTCCACAGTGATCAGTTTACGGACTTCCGTTTTTTCAATATTGTGCAGGATCTGCTTGACCTGCTTGATCGTATCTTCATCGGCTTCTTCTGCTTCAAATTGTTCGATCACGCGGTTACTTACCGCTTTAATCGCGGTATCACGGGCATGTTTTTCATGCACCTGGATGGCCTGGATCATATCTTCACGGCACATGCCGCTGACTTTTCCGGCAAGTTCCTCATCCAGTTCAAACAGTTCGACAGGCATCTTTTCTTTCCCAACTTCAGCCACAATGTTTTCCTGGAATTCAATCAGGCGTTTGATTTCCTGATGGCCAAACATAATGGCTTCAAGCATTACTTCTTCAGGCACTTCTTTGGCCCCTGCTTCCACCATATTGATTGCATCTTTTGTGCCTGCAACCGTCAAGCTAATATCGCTTTTTTCCATTTGCTCAACAGTCGGGTTAATCAGGAATTTGCCATCAATTCTGCCGACAATGACACCTGCAATCGGCCCCTCGAACGGAATATCGGAAGTAGACAGGGCCAATGAAGATCCAAGCATAGCAGCCATTTCCGGCGTGCAGTCCTGGTCTACGCTCATGACGATGCTGATGACCTGCACTTCATTGCGGAACCCGTCAGCAAACAGCGGGCGGATCGGGCGGTCAATTAACCGGCTCGATAAAATGGCTTTTTCACTCGGGCGCCCCTCCCGTTTAATAAAGCCGCCGGGAATTTTACCGACTGCGTATAAACGTTCTTCATAATTCACTGTCAACGGAAAAAAATCTACATTTTTTGGTTCTTTTGAAGCAGTTGCTGTGCTTAAAACGACGGTTTCGCCATAGCGGACAAGCACAGCGCCGTTCGCCTGTTTCGCCAGCTGCCCGATTTCAACTGTCAAAGGGCGCCCTGACCAGTCTAATGTATATATATGTTTGTCTTGTGCCATATATAAAAAAATCTCCTTTCATATTTCTAATATTGTTTCACATTTACAAAAAAGATAAGCATCAGATAGAAGTCCCACAAAAAGCATGGAATCCACATCATCATGCCGGTATGTACATAGCCAGTGCAGACATCGGAAAACCAGCCGTGCGGCGCGTTCTCTTTATCTGTGAAAGGATGAGAAAAAAAGAGAGGAGCAATGCAAGCCAGAACATTGCAAAAAAGCGGGATATATCCCGCTTTTTTACCTTGTATTTGATTATCGGCGCAAGCCCAATCGATTGATGAGTTCACGATAACGTTGCACATCTTTATTGCGCAGGTAAGTCAACAAATTACGGCGCCGCCCTACCATTTTCATTAATCCGCGGCGGGAATGGTGGTCTTTTTTATGGACACGTAAATGGTCATTTAATTTGTTGATTTCTTCAGTCAATACAGCAACTTGCACTTCCGGAGAACCTGTATCGTTCTCATGAATTTTAAATTGGCTGATGATTTCGTTTTTACGTTCTTGAGAAATCGCCATCCTTTTCACCTCCTGAAAAATTCCAATCCCCTATTGCTGAGCAAACGTTGGTGAATCGCTTTGCCAAGCATAGGTTCTCGTACTGTATAAGAATACTACTTTTTGGGGTGAAACACAAGTAGCAGTTCAATTATTTTCAAAGTATGATTCTGCCACTTGTTCATCATGCTTCATTTCGGCAATCAAGTCTTCCACCCGGTTAAATTTCTTTTCATCCCTGATCCTGTCCAGCCAGCGTACCACAACTTCTTCCCCGTATATATCTGATGAGAAATGAAGCAGATACACTTCTGTTGTCCGTTCATACTCATTCGGATTCTTAAATGTTGGATTGTACCCGACGCTGCAAAGGCCGTTATGCCAATGTTTCCCGACTTTCATTTGTACAATGTACACACCGTTTGGAGGCAGGATATACGGTTCCGAAAGCTGGATATTGGCAGTTGGAAATCCAAGCTGCCTCCCTCTTTTTTCACCGTGGACTACAGTTCCTTTCACTTCATAATATCGCCCGAGCAAATTCTTTACGTGACTGACTGCGCCCCGTTTAATCTTCTCTCTGATCAGCGTTGAACTGATCTTTTCATCCGTGTTTTCAACAGCATATTTCCCGATCGCCGTAATTGCAAACCGCTGTTTTGCATATTCCGCCAAATTTTCCATATTTCCCTTGCCGAACTTGCCATATGTATAATCAAAGCCGGCTACTGCATGTTTGATGCCCAATCCAATTAAGTACTGTTCAACAAAGTCCTGCGGCAGCAGGCTGGCGAAGCTGGATGTGAAGCGGACGATGAACAAATAATCGATGCCAAGTGCTTCGATTAGCTTGATTTTATCCTCAAGCGGTGTGATGAGTTCAATGCCTTCTTTGTTATTCCCCAATACAACAGAAGGATGGGGTTCAAACGTCATAACCGCACTTTTCCAACCGTTTTGACCGGCAATCTCTTTTGCAGTCCGGATCACCTTTTGATGGCCGAGGTGTATACCGTCAAAATAGCCCAATGCGATCGCGAACGGAGGAAAATCCCCCGGACAAAAAGCGTGAGGATGATGAACCGTTATTACTTTCAATGCCTCTCACCTTCTTTTGTTTCTCATGTTTAGAAATCATTCCTGATCACTTTTACCGGTTTGATAAGATGAGGTTTTTCGGGATGGACCTGATAAATTGCAATGACCTGTTGTTGGAAGCAAACTGCCTTTTCCCCGTTTTCATTCTCCCATTGCCCATCTTTTTCTAATACGGCGCCATTTCTCACTTTCTCTGCTAATGTACCACTTATTTCCCATTTCGGCAAATGCTCAAGCCCCGCCTCTAAAGGGAAGAGAATTTTGTCTATTGTCTGTTCTTCCAGACGCCTTTCAATTTCCTCAAAGGAAACACATTGTGCTTTTGTAAATCCGCCCGCGGCCGTTCTTGTCAGCTGCGACATATGGGCAGGGTAACCAAGCCTTTCGCCGATCATGACGGCAAGTGTACGGATGTAGGTACCCTTGCTGCAGGCTGCACGGAAACGAAAAGATACGGCCGGCCCTTCAAACACCGTACGGTTATCCAGCAATTCCAGCTTGTAAATTTGCACTTCCCTTGTCGGCCGCTCTACTTCTATTCCCTGCCGCGCATATTCATACAATCGCTTCCCCTTCACTTTTACAGCAGAAAACATGGGAGGCGTTTGCCGGATCCGGCCTGTAAGTGAAGCCAATACTTTCAAAATTTCTTCGCGGCGGATCGGAGGCACCACTTCTTTTATTGCAACAGTTTCCCCTGAGCTGTCCTCGGTTGCCGTCGACCGGCCGATCGTGGCTTCCCCCACGTATTCTTTTCCGGCATTGGTCATGTATTCGGCAATTTTTGTGGCTTTTCCGATGCAAATCGGGAGGACACCTTCGACATCGGGGTCGAGCGTTCCGGTGTGCCCTGCTTTTTTAGTCTTTAAGATTTTCCTGATTTTAAAGACGCAATCATGCGAAGTCATCCCTGCTGGTTTCCATAACGGAAGAATCCCGTCCATCTGCGCCACTTCCTTTCCAATATCAAAACATGAATCCTTATCCTGAAAAAAAGGAAACTGAATGCAGCATCCAGTTTCCTTCACTCCTTACTTTTCGCCGTCATGCAGCTTTTTCAATAATGTATCAATGCGATTGCCATAATCAATCGATTCATCCATTTCAAATAACAGTTCAGGCGTTTTCCGCAAACGGATCCGCTGGCCGACTTCGGAGCGGATAAAACCTTTTGCTTTTTCAAGGGCGGCCAGTGAATTTTTTCTTTGCTCTTCATCGCCAAGAACGGTGATGTACACTTTTGCCTGCTGGAGATCCCCTGTCACCTCAACATCTGTGACCGTCACAAAACCGATGCGGGGATCTTTCAGTTTTCTTCCGATGATATCGCTCAGTTCTTTTTTCATTTGCTCGCCAACCCTGTTCGCACGAAGACTCATCTGTCACACCTCATTTTATAGCCATTCATAGTTTGTCCCGAGACGCTCCCATTCCGGAAATGTGTCAAGGAACTTAATCGCTCTTTGCAATTCTTTTTCGCAAGCGGCCTGGCTCGAAGCGACCGTAACCACTTCGATCACGGTTCGCTGCCAGATGTCCTGGTAAGCCATCTCGCCGGCCGCCACATTATATTTTTGCTTGAGCCGTGTCAGCACCCTTTGCAGGACGGCCCGCTTTTCCTTTAATGAATGGGCGCCGTGAATGTGAAATTCACATTGGACGCTTCCAATCATTTTCTTTCGACTTCTTCCATGATGAACGATTCAATGACGTCGCCCTCTTTAATATCGTTATAATTCTTGATGGTAATCCCGCATTCGTAACCCTGGCTGACTTCCTTCACATCATCTTTAAAACGTTTCAATGTATCAATTTCGCCTTCAAAAATGACAACACCGTCACGAATGATGCGCACGCCGCTGTCACGGGTCACTTTCCCATCTGTAACATAGCCGCCGGCAATCGTACCGATCTTGGATACTTTGAACGTTTGCCGGACTTCAATCTGGCCGATGATTTTTTCTTCAAATTCAGGATCAAGCATCCCTTTCATCGCCGCTTCAATTTCTTCAATCGCTTTATAAATAATGCGGTGCAGGCGGATATCCACCTTTTCTGCTTCCGCAGCCCGTTTTGCATTGACATCCGGGCGGACGTTAAAGCCGATAATAATCGCGTTGGAAGCGGAGGCCAATGTCACGTCGGATTCATTAATCGCGCCAACACCCGTGTGGATCACTTTAATATTAACGCCTTCCACATCAATTTTTTGCAAAGCGCTGGCTAAAGCTTCTACTGAACCCTGAACATCCGCTTTTACGATCACATTCAGTTCTTTCATTTCCCCTTGCTTCATTTGTTCAAACAAAGTGTCAAGGCTGATGTGTGCTGTTTCTTTACGGTGGGCCTGAACAGCCTGCTGGTTCCTTGCTTCCCCGATCTGGCGGGCAGTTTTCTCATCCGCAAAGACAACAAAATGGTCGCCGGCTTCCGGCACATCATTGAGGCCGGTTATTTCCACCGGGGTGGACGGGCCTGCTTCTTTGACGCGGCGGCCAAGATCATTGACCATTGCGCGCACACGGCCAAATGTATGCCCGACTACGATCGGATCACCGACATGCAAAGTTCCGTTTTGAACAAGCAGTGTGGCAACCGGGCCGCGGCCTTTGTCAAGGCGTGCTTCAATGACCGATCCAACAGCCCGCCGATTTGGATTTGCTTTTAATTCCTCTACTTCGCTGACAAGCAGAATCATTTCCAGCAGGTTATCGATCCCTTCACCGGTTAAAGCTGAAATCGGGACAAAAATCGTGTCGCCGCCCCAGTCTTCCGGAACCAGCCCGTATTCGGTCAATTCCTGCATGACTCTTTCAGGGCTTGCAGTCGGTTTGTCAATTTTATTGACGGCCACAATGATGGGCACATTTGCCGCTTTCGCATGGTTAATCGCTTCTACCGTCTGCGGCTTCACGCCATCATCAGCAGCGACAACCAGGATTGTGATGTCGGTTACCTGGGCGCCGCGTGCACGCATTGTAGTGAAAGCAGCATGCCCCGGTGTGTCAAGGAATGTAATTTTCTTGCCATTGACACGCACTTGATAAGCACCGATATGCTGTGTAATGCCGCCTGCCTCACCCGCGGTCACTTTCGTATGGCGGATTGAATCGAGCGTCGTTGTTTTCCCATGGTCAACGTGGCCCATAATGGTTACAACCGGCGGCCGGGCGGTAAGGTCTTCTTCACGGTCTTCCGTAAAGTAAGTTTCCAAATCGGTTTGGTCGACTACGACTTCTTCTTCCACTTCTACCCCATATTCGGAAGCAATCAATTCAATGGCATCTTTATCCAGCTGCTGGTTGATGGTTGCAGCAACGCCAAGCAGGAATAGTTTTTTGATAATTTCGGAAGGCTCGCGGTTTAGTTTCTTTGCAAGTTCTGCCACAGTCAAAGATTCTGTAAACGTAATTTTTTCCGGCAGTTCTTTTTTCTTTTGGACAGGCGGTGTTGTTTGCGGTTTGGCGTTTCTATTTTTTTTGTTTCTCTTTTGCTGGTTATAAGGTTTTGTGTTATTCCGTGTTTGCTTTCTTGCCGGGCCGTTTCCCTGGTTGCGATTCTGGTTTTGATTCCGGTTTTGGTTTTGATTTTGTCCTTGGCTTTGATTCCGGCCTTGGTTTTGATTTTGATTTTGTCCTTGGCTTTGACTCCGGCCCTGGTTTTGATTTTGGCTTTGATTCCGGTTTTGGTTTTGATTTTTGTTCGGGCTTTGGTTTTGATTCTGATTGCCCTTTTGTTTTTGCTTCCCGTCATTTGCATTGCGGTCGCGGTTTGCGGGCTGCGTTTTTGCAGATTTCACCTGTTGTGCCGGATTTTTCTGTGCATTTTGTTTACCCGTATTTTGATTCGGGTTTTGTTTCTTTGCACCGTATAAAGCATCCAGCCTGTTTACAGTTTCCCCATCAATCATTGACATATGATTGGATACCTCTATATTCATTTGTTTTAATTTCGTGATAATTTCTTTACTTGATGTATGATGAGCTTTCGCATATTCATAAATACGTAATTTGCTCATATCGTCACCCCCACCTATGATTCATCGAGTAACTGGGCAAGCTTATGCGCAAAGCCATGATCCGTGACTGCGGCAACAACTCTTGCCTCTTTCCCGATGGCTTTCCCAAGTATTTCCCGTGTTTCTGCCAAATGTACAGGGACATGGTAGAAACGGCATTTATCTGTTATTCTCTTTGACGTATTGGCCGAGGCATCTTTTGACAGGATTACCAGTTTTGCACGCTCTGCGCGGATTTCCTTCATGACTTGCTCTTCGCCTGAAATCACCTTTCCTGCCCGGTATGCCAGTCCGAGTAAAGAAAATGCCCTGTTAGCCATCATCATTTTTGTTTATTCTCCTTTTTTTCGTTTTGAATAAACGCAAGGATTTCGTCATAAAAAGAATCATTTATAGCAGTTTCAAGATGGCTTGCAAGTATGTTTTTTTTCTTTGCCAAAAGGATGGCTGCCTCGTCTTTCGAAAGGTACGCGCCTCTCCCGGATTTCTTTCCTGTTGGATCGATTGAAACTTCTCCTTCTTTGGAACGCACGATCCGCAGCATTTCTTTCTTTGGTTTCATTTCTCCCGTTGCAACGCATTTTCTCATCGGAATTTTCTTTCGTGTCGCCATTATGTCCACTCCTTATTCGATTTCTTCGTTCGTTCCATCGAATGGGCCGCTGCCTTCAGCAGACGCTGTTTCGTCTTGTAAAGGCGCAGTTTCGGCATGCGGGTATATCCCGGCTTCTCTGGCATCGGTTTCGCTCTTGATATCAATTTTCCAGCCGGTAAGCTTAGCGGCCAGCCTTGCGTTTTGGCCGCGTTTGCCGATTGCAAGCGATAACTGGTAATCCGGCACAATCACTGTCGTTGCTTTCGCTTTTTCGTCGACAATCACATCAAGGACTTTTGACGGGCTTAATGCATTGGCAACAAATTCGACAGGATCGTCAGACCATTTGACAATATCAATTTTTTCACCATGGAGTTCATTGACGATCGCCTGGACGCGGACACCTTTAGGGCCGACACATGCCCCGACCGCATCAACATCAGGGTTGTCGGTATAGACGGAAATTTTTGAGCGGTCTCCTGCCTCACGCGCCACAGAACGGATTTCAACAGTGCCGTCATAGATTTCCGGCACTTCAATTTCAAATAATCTTTTCAACAGCCCCGGATGTGTACGGGATACAAAAATTTGCGGTCCCTTTGTTGTTTTTTCCACTTTTGTAATATACACTTTAATCCGGTCATGCGGATGGTATGTTTCGTTCGGCGCCTGTTCACCCGGTGCCAGAAGTGCCTCGACTTTTCCGAGGCTGACATAAGTGAAACGGGCATCTTTGCGCTGGACAATGCCTGTCATAATGTCATCTTCGCGGTCGATGAATTCATTATAAATAATCCCCCGCTCTGCTTCCCTGACACGCTGTGTAACAACTTGTTTGGCTGTTTGCGCAGCGATCCGGCCGAAGTCTTTCGGAGTGACCTCGATTTCAACGACGTCACCCACTTCATAGGAAGGATTTATTTTGTGGGCATCCTCAAGTGAAATTTCAAGCCTTGAGTCGAACACTTCTTCGACTACATCTTTACGGGCAAAAACCCGGATTGTGCCGTTAGCGAGATTTAAATCTGTCCTTACATTTTGCGCTTGGTTAAAATTACGGCGATATGCTGAGACAAGCGCAGCTTCAATCGCTTCAACTAACACATCGCGCGAAATGCCTTTTTCTTTCTCCAACACGGTAAGAGCATCTACTAATTCTGAGCTCATGGAAATTTGATCCCCCTTTAATATTTGAAGCTTTCCTATTGCAGCCGCTTTGCTTCTTTTTCGGCATCCTTTTTAAAATTCGATGGCCAGGCGTGCTTGTGCCACTTTGTCAAACGGTATTTCTTTTTCAACTTTTCTTGTCTTTACTTTTAATTCTAGTGTTAATGTTTCTTTATTAAAAGCAAGGAGCTTCCCTTGAAAAGTTTTTTCTCCGTCAACGGCTTCATATGTTTTAACGAATACCGTTTCCCCGACAGCGCGTTCAAAATCCTGTTCCTTTTTTAAGGGGCGTTCTGCTCCGGGAGAAGAAACTTCAAGAAAATAATTGTGCGGAATCGGGTCAACTTCATCCAGGCGTTCGCCCAGCCGTTCGCTGACAATGCCGCATTCCTCAATGTCAATCCCGCCTTCTTTATCAATATAAATACGGAGAAACCAACTTTTTCCTTCCTTTACGTATTCAATATCAACAAGCTCAAGGCCCATGTCTTGAACGATTGGGGATACAAGTTCTTCCACCACTTCAATGACTTTACTCATGCGTACCTCCTGAAAAAATCCGATTTAAAAATACGAAAGAGCGGGGTTTTGCCCCACTCTTTTACACGAGAGTTTATCAGTAGTATTTCCATAAAAGAATATACCATAACATCCTTAAAAAAGCAAACGAACAAGGCTGTGCCGCTTACAACGGCCTGCTTTCATCCGGACAGCTGCAGCTTAAAACAGCGACAACTGGTTTTGTTCCGGCAGCGACTCGAGACAGCCGTGATTGTCGAGATATTCCATAATCGTTTTTGAGACCTTGCCGCGCTTTTGCAAGTCTTCCTTGGACAGAAATTCACCGTCCTTGCGCGCTTTTACGATATTCAACGCAGCGTTTGTACCCAGTCCCGGAATCGAATTAAACGGCGGGATAAGCGTATCGCCATCAATCACAAACCTGTCCGCTTCTGAACGATACAGATCAATTTTTTGGAAATGGTAGCCGCGCTCGCACATTTCAAGCGCCAGTTCGAGAACCGTCAGCAAACTTTTCTCTTTTGTCGAGGCATCCATTCCTTTGGCATTGATCTCGCCGATTTTCGCTTTGATGGATAAGGAGCCATGAATCATCGCATCCAAATCAAAGTCTTCCGCCCTGACCGTAAAATAGGTTGCATAGTACAAAAGCGGGTGGTACACCTTGAAGTATGCGATTCTGATTGCCATCAAAACATAGGCCGTTGCGTGGGCCTTTGGGAACATATACTTGATTTTTTTGCATGACGCGATGTACCAGTCCGGCACATTCTGCTTGATCATTTCCTCTTCCATTTCCGGCTGGAGCCCTTTCCCTTTCCGGACCGATTCCATAATTTTAAAAGCAAGGGAAGGTTCAAGCCCCTGATAAATCAGATAAACCATAATATCGTCACGGCAGCCGATCACTTCCGGCAGTGTGCAGGTGCCGGTTTGGATCAATTCCTGTGCATTGCCGAGCCATACATCCGTCCCGTGCGACAGTCCCGAAATCTGGACAAGTTCAGAGAAAGTCGTCGGTTTTGTATCTTCAAGCATTTGCCGCACAAATTTCGTGCCGAATTCCGGAATGCCGAGCGTACCGGTTTTGCACATAATCTGTTCTTCCGTCACCCCGAGCGATTCCGGTCCGCTGAATATTTTCATGACTTCAGGATCATCAGTCGGAATCGTTTTCGGATCAATCCCGCTCAAATCCTGCAGCATCCGGATCACGGTCGGATCATCATGGCCAAGAATATCCAGCTTCAAAATATTATCATGGATGGAGTGGAAGTCAAAATGCGTCGTCCGCCATTCTGAACTGTTATCATCAGCCGGAAACTGGATCGGCGTAAAATCATATATATCCATATAATCCGGCACAACAATGATGCCGCCCGGGTGCTGGCCGGTTGTCCGTTTTACACCCGTGCATCCCTGCACAAGGCGGTCCACTTCCGCGCTTCTGATCGTTAAATTATGATCCTGGGCATAACCTTTAACGTAACCATACGCCGTCTTTTCCGCAACCGTGCCGATTGTGCCGGCGCGATAGACGAAATCTTCGCCGAACAGGACCTTTGTATAGGCATGGGCCCGCGGCTGGTAGTCCCCGGAGAAGTTCAAGTCAATATCCGGAACTTTATCCCCTTTAAATCCAAGAAACGTTTCAAACGGAATATCGTGGCCGTCTTTTTTGTATGCCGTGCCGCAATTCGGGCATTTTTTATCAGGCAGGTCAAACCCTGAACCGACTGAGCCATCGTGGAAAAACTCGGAGTGCTTGCAATTCGGGCACACATAATGCGGCGGCAGCGGGTTCACCTCGGTAATTTCCGTCATGGTCGCAACGAGTGATGAACCGACAGACCCCCGTGAACCGACCAGATAGCCGTCATTCAAAGATTTTTTAACCAGCTTATGGGCAATTAAATAAATCACCGCAAATCCGTGGCCGATGATGCTTTTCAATTCTTTTTCAAGCCGGGCTTCGACAATTTCAGGAAGCGGGTCCCCGTATATGCTCTTTGCCATCAGATAACTTTTTTCACGGATTTCTTCTTCTGCGCCTTCAATTTTTGGCGTATACAAATCATCCTTGACCGGCTTGACATCGTCGATTAAATCCGCAATTTTGTTGGTGTTTTCAACCACAATTTCCTTCGCCTTTTCTTCCCCGAGGAAAGAAAAACAATCCAGCATTTCGTTGGTCGTGCGGAAATGAACATCAGGCAGTTCATAACGATTGAGCGGATTGGCGCCGCCCTGTGAACCAACCAGGATTTTCCGGTAAATTTTATCTTCCGGGTTTAAATAATGGACATTGCCTGTTGCCACAACCGGCAAATGCAATTTTTCACCCAGTTTAACAATTTTCGTAATGATTTCTTCAAGTGCTTTTTCATCGCGGATCAGTTCCTTCTCAATCAGCGGTGCATAAACTTCTTTTGGATGTACTTCAAGATAATCATAAAAACGGGCCATTTCCTCGACTTCAGCAGGATCTTTCTGCATCATGCCTTCAAACACTTCGCCCTGGTCGCAGCCGGAGCCAACCAATATGCCTTCACGATATTTTTGCAGCTGCGACCGCGGAATGCGCGGCACCCGGTAATAATACTCGATATGGGAGACAGAAATGAGCTTAAACAGATTCTTCAGGCCTTCCTGTGTTTGCACAAGCAATGTGCAGTGGGACGGCCGCGCCCGTTTAAATGCGCCCCCTTCGCCCATATACCGGTTAAGCTGGTCATGGTACTCAATGTTTTTCTTTCCGGCATCATCCAGCATCTTCAAAAAGATATGGCCGGTGGCTTCCGTATCATAAATCGCACGGTGGTGCTGCGTTAATTCCACGTTGAATTTTTTCGCCAGCGTGTTCAGCCGGTAGTTTTTGAAGTGGGGGTACAAAAATCTCCCCAATTCCAGTGTATCAATAACCGGATTTTTGGATTTCGGCAGCCCGGCCTTCTGAAGCCCAACATTTAAAAAGCTGACATCAAACGAAGCATTGTGGGCAACCAAAATCGCATCTTCAATCCACGTATTGTATTCTTTCAATACTTCCGAGATATCCGGTGCGTCCCTTACCATTTCATCTGTAATGCCAGTCAGCTCAATCGTCGTATTGGATAATGGATGATGCGGGTTGGCAAAGCGTTCAAAGGTGTCAATTACTTCGCCGTTTTTTATTTTCACAGCAGCGAGTTCGATAATCGTGTTATAGACGGCCGACAAACCTGTCGTTTCCACGTCAAAGACGACATAGGTCGCATCGTCGAGAAAAATATGGGCATCATTATATGCAATGGGTACGCCATCATCGACCAGATTGACTTCGAGGCCGAAAATTACCTTTATGCCGTTTTTTTTGCCGGCACTGTATGCTTCCGGGAAACTTTGGGCCACAGCATGGTCGGTTACCGCAATCGCCGGATGCCCCCATTTTTTCGCCTGTGCGACCAGATCGCCCACAGACGAAACAGCATCCATCTGGCTCATCGGCGTATGGAGATGGAGCTCAACCCGTTTTTCATTTTCCGGTGCTGTATCTTTGCGGACATGTGGCCTGACTTCGCAAATATCATTGGCAATCATCACCAAATCGCGTACAAAGGTGTCATTTTGGATGCTGCCGCGTGCCCGCAGCCACATCCCTTTTTTAAAGCGGGCGAACTGTGCGGCATCTTCTTTGTCACGCGAAAACATCTTGACTTGAATCGAACTTGTATAATCGGTGATTTTCAAGGTCAACAGTGTACGGCCGCTGCGCAATTCCCTTGTTTCGGCGTCAAAAACGCAGCCTTCCACTGTAATGCGCCTTTCTTCATCGATAATCTCTGAAAGGCTTCGGATTTGTTCATCAGGAGGAATTCTCAGCCCGATCAAAAGCGGCCCCCGGGCTTCAGGCGCATCGTCTGCATGTACTTCGGACTGGCTCTTTTGCATTTCGATCACTGCCTGTTTTGCCCGTTCCTCATCTTCTTTTTGTTTTGCTTCCATAAATTTGGAAAATTCTTCAGAAGTATCCGTTTCTGCCGTTTCCGTTTCAAAGATGAATGGAGGAAAACCTGCACGTTCATAAAAACCGGTGATCATGGCCCCGTATTTTTGTTTCAGCATCCTGACTTCTGTATCATTGCGGCCGGTAACCATCAGCTTGTTTCCGTTTATTTTCGGAACCTGGCCGGCAAGAAGCGAAACCAGCATTGGTGACATGCCTTCAAGTTCCTTCAGGCATGATGTCCAATAATCTGCAACAAGCGCAGGCTGAAAGGACGGGTCCTTCGTTTTAATCGAAAAATCAACATTTGCGATCTGCTGAAAAGCATGGTGTAATTGGGTTGAAAATATCAGATAGGCCTGATGCGGGAGGATTTTCTCCAACAAAAAGTAAAAATGCCAGTGTTTCGACTGCCTTTCAACAACAAGCTTTTCAATTTCCCCGTTTTCAAACCAGCCGTAAATATTGTTATCTGTCAGTTTCAGCTGTTGCATTAAAATTTGAAACCGTTCTTTCTTTTCGGCGGGATTTTCAATCATATTTCCCTCTCCCATCCTGAATAAATGAATGTCTATACTTCATCATAAAAAATAAGCGGCGATAATTCAATGATTCCATTCCGTAAAAATCTTACCAGCGAAAAAATCATCCCGCTTGCTGCATATTCATGTGCGCACAAAACACCAGAAGCACCGGCCATGAAGCCGGTGCCCCTTTTCATCCGCTTGTATTAAGCCAGCTGTGCAAAAATACGAGCGAGCGTATCTGCTAAATCTGCACGGCTGACTTCCAGAACTTCACCGGTTTTTCTGATTTTTACTTCTACAATCCCCTCAGAAGCTTTCTTGCCGACAGTAATCCGGACAGGCAGCCCGATTAAATCTGCATCAGCAAACTTAACGCCCGGCCGTTCTTTCCTGTCATCCAATAAAACAGTATAATTTTTTTGCAGTTCTTCATTCAGCTCCCCGGCCAATGCGGATTGCGTCTTGTCTTTCATATTCACCGGCACCAGGTGGATATGAAATGGCGCAATATTTACAGGCCAGGTCAAGCCTTTTTCATCATTATTCTGTTCACAAATCGCGGTTAATGTACGGGAAACCCCAATGCCGTAACAGCCCATCAGCATCACTTGTTCCCTGCCGTTTTCATCTAAGAAGGCGGCATGCATCGCTTCACTGTATTTTGTGCCCAATTTAAAAATATGGCCGACTTCAATGCCGCGCGCAAAGCGGATCTTTCCCTTTCCGTCCGGAGAAGGGTCTCCCTCCTGAATATTCCGCAAATCTCCGTACACGTCAACACGGTAATCACGGCCCGGGTTGGCATTGATAAAGTGGTAATCCGTTTCATTGGCACCGCAGATTCCGTTAACGACATATTTTACGGCATTGTCGGCGAGAATTTTTATCTCTTCAGGCGCTCCAACCGGCCCAAGTGAACCGGTTTCAGCCCCCATCATTGTTTTGATGACATCCGGGTCGGCCATTTCAATCGTTTCGGCCTCTAAAAGGTGTTTCACTTTAATTTCGTTTACTTCATGATCGCCGCGCACAAGTACAATGACGTACGCCTCGTCCGCCTTAAATACGAGTGTTTTCAGGCATTGGGCAGGATCCGCGTGCAAAAATGCTGCAATTTGGTCTATCGTTTTTTGCCCGGGCGTCGAAACTTTTTCAAGCGGTTTCTCGGCTTCATCGGGTTTCTTTCCCTCCACTTTCACTTCTGCCATTTCAATATTGGCTGCATACCCGGATGAATCGGAATACGCAATCGTGTCTTCCCCGATTTCGGACAATACCATAAACTCCTGCGTATCCTTACCTCCGATTGCGCCTGAGTCGGCTAAAACTGCACGGTAATCCAGGCCGCATCTCGAGAAAATATTGGAATACGCTTTGTACATATCCTGATAAGTTTCATCCAGGCTTTCTTTATCAGCATGGAAAGAATACGCATCCTTCATGACGAATTCGCGTCCTCTTAATAAACCGAAGCGCGGCCTTTTTTCATCGCGGAACTTCGTCTGAATCTGGTACAACGAAACCGGGAGCCGCTTATAAGATTTGATTTCATCACGGATTAAGCTGGTTGTGACTTCTTCATGTGTCGGCCCCAATGCAAAGTCGCGGTCGTGGCGGTCCTTCAGGCGCATTAGTTCGGGCCCGTAAGAATACCAGCGGCCGGACTCCTGCCATAGTTCCGCAGGCTGGAGTGCCGGCATCAGCACCTCGTTTGAACCGATGGCATCCATTTCTTCACGGATAATCGTTTCAATATTATGTAAAACTTTTCGCGCCAGCGGCAAGTATGTATACACACCGCTTGCATTTTGGCGTATGAAACCGGCGCGCAAAAGCAGCTGGTGGCTTTTAATGTCAGCGTCAGCCGGAACATCCCGCAATGTCGGAATAAACAACTTACTTTGTTTCATATTTTTAGCACTCCTATATTCAATTTTAAATGAGAATCAGGCAATCGATGTTGCTGACTGCCTGATGCATTTGTTAAAGGAAAAACCTTTGAATGTCATTCCACGTCACAATGATCATTAAGAGCATCAATAATGCAAAACCGATAAAATGGACAATGCCTTCTTTTTGGCGGTCGATCGGTTTCCCTCTTAATGCCTCAACTCCAAAGAACAACAGTCTGCCGCCGTCAAGTGCCGGCAATGGGAGCAGGTTCATGATCCCAATATTGATGCTTAACAGCCCGGCCCACTTAAACAAATAGATGAGGCCGGTTTTGGCAACCGTCTCCGTTGATTTATAAATTCCGACCGGCCCGGAAAGCATGTCAATGGAAAATCCGCCTGTAATCAATTGGCCCAGCAATTTCAAAATTTCAACCGTCCACACATATGTCTGCGTGATCCCGTATGTGGCAATTTTCAGCGGGGAATGGTCAACCGGGCCGTTCACGCCGATCCGGCCAATTTCAGTATTATCTATGTTCACGCTTTTCGGCGTCACAGGGATATCCATTGTTTTCCCGCCGCGTTCGATGGTAAAGGTAATTTCTTCATCCGGGTGTTTTTGGATGACCTCCACGATATCATTCCAGTTTGAAATCTCCGCGCCATCAACGCTGATGACCGTGTCACCTTTTTGCAGGCCTGCCTGGGCAGCAGCACCGCCTTTTGCCAGAGTGCCAAGAACCGGATCTGTAACCGGCACCCCCTGGACAATGGCCATCAGTGTAAATACAATTGCAGCCAGCACAAAGTTCATCAGCGGTCCGGCAAAAATCGTCAATGCGCGTTTGCCGAGTGACTTAGAAGCAAACTGCCGGTCCCAGGGCGCAATCTGTGTTTCCATGCGGTCATCTACAAGGACAGCATCCCGTTTCACTTTAAATGTGCGTGGAACCTCATCATCCCCATCTTCATAGCCTTTAATATACAGTTGATGCTCTAAATCCGCCGCTTCTACTTCAATAATGCGCAGGTCGGAATAGCGGTCCTTTCCGTTCACAACGATCTTTTTAACCTCTTCATTTTGGCCAAGCACCAAACCGACCCGCTGCCCCGACTTTAACTCAGCCATTTCCGGATCCTCTCCGGCCATCCTCACATAACCGCCGATCGGCAGCAGGCGGACCGTGTACTGTGTTTCATTTTTCTTGAAGGATAAGATCTTCGGCCCGAAGCCAATCGCAAATTCCCGGCACAGAATCCCTGCTTTTTTCGCAACGATGAAATGCCCTGCTTCATGAAAAATGACGAGTGAACCAAAAATTAAGATAAAGGCTATCACTGTTGTCAAATGAAATACCACCTTTTTTACTTTAAGAATAGTTTCCTGCTATTTAGCCGGTGTTTAACTTTCCATGCAACCGGTTTGGCCTGTTTTCCTAAAATGATATGAGCGAACGTACAAAAGAACGGGTTTCGGCATCTATCGATTGGATGGTTTCCAAATCGGGGTGTTTAATACCATTATGCCTTGCCAGTGCCTTTTCAATCAACTGTTCAATCCGCAAAAACGGAATTTTTTCCTCCAGGAAAGCAGTAACTGCCGCTTCGTTTGCCGCATTTAAAACCGTTGGCATCGAGCCGCCGATTTTTCCGGCCTCATAAGCGAGTTTCAAACAATAAAAACGTGCTTTGTCCATTTTCTGAAAATGCAGCTGCCCGATTTCTGCCAGGTCCAGGCGGTTTGAACCAGGCAGCGCCATTCTGTTCGGATAAGAGAGGGCGTATTGAATCGGTATCCGCATATCCGGCGTCCCGAGCTGGGCTTTTACGCTGTTGTCACGGAATTCCACCAAAGAATGTACAATGCTTTCACGGTGCAGGATCGTATCAATCTGTTCAAAAGGCAGATCAAAAAGCCAGTGTGCTTCAATGACTTCGAGCCCTTTATTCATCATTGTTGCCGAATCGATTGTGATTTTTGCACCCATCGACCAATTCGGATGGTTTAGCGCATCTTTCACCATGACATGCGCCAGCTCTTCTCTTGATAGATCCCGGAAACTGCCGCCGGATGCCGTAATGATCAGGCGCTTGACTTCATCCTTGTTTTCCCCTTGCAAACACTGAAAAATTGCGGCATGCTCGCTGTCGATCGGCAGGATATCCACTTGATGGCGCCGGGCCTCCTCCATGACAAGATGCCCTGCTGTCACCAATGTTTCTTTATTGGCAATTGCGATTGTTTTCCCGGCTTCGATCGCCTGCAGCGTAGGCAGAAGTCCGACACTGCCAAGGACGGCATTCACCAGCATGTCCGCCTTTGGATATACAGCCGCTTCAACCAGGCCTTCCTCCCCGTGCCCAAAAGTTACCGCACTGCCAAATTCAGTTCTCAGCCTGTCACAGCCGGCTTTTTCGGCAACCGATACAAATTCCGGCTGAAACTCACGGATGATTTTCTTTGCACCATCGATATTTCGCCCTGCCGAAAAAGCGGCCAGTTTAAAATCATCGGGGTGGTTTCTGATCACATCCAAAGTTTGGGTGCCGATTGATCCGGTTGCCCCTAATAAGCTGATCCATTTCATTTATATACACCTCTTTTGTTTACCCATCTACATTAATTTTAAGAAATGGATGAGCGGAAGTACAAATAACAAGCTGTCAAACCTGTCCAATATCCCGCCGTGGCCCGGCAGAATATTCCCGGCATCCTTCACCCCGTAATGCCGCTTATATGCAGATTCAACTAAATCGCCAATCTGGCCGGAAACGGACAAAATGACTGTGGAGATCGTCAGCCGCACGACCCCGATGCTGATATCCGAAAAAAAAGCGAAGATCACTGCGACAATGACCGCACACAGCACCCCGCCCAGGGCCCCTTCCACCGTTTTGTTCGGGCTGATTTCCGGCCACAGCTTATGTTTTCCTAACGCACGCCCGATAAAATAAGCCCCGGAATCAGTCGCCCAGATCAGGCACAGGGCATAAAGAATATAGGTGATGCCTGCGTTTGCCGTATTTCTTGTTTCAATAAAATAATAAAAACCGATGCCGACATAAATAGCCGATAAGATTAAAAATCCTGTTTTTTCAAACGTAAGCCGGTTTTTTGTCAGCACCGTATAAGCCAAAAGCAACAGGACGATCATGTACGTATATTCAAGCTTCGAAAAGCCGAAATGTTCAATGGCATGCCCGTATTGGGATGGAATCAGAATCACCCACAATAATAATGCGGAAAGTATTCCTTCAAATGAAAAAAAGGCCTGTTTGCCCATTCTCAGCAGTTCAAACAGGGCAATGGTTGCCATTGTGTATGTCAATATGATAAACGGCATATTCCCGTAAATCACAAATGGGATAAAAAGAGCTGCTGCGATGACAGCAGTTATAATTCTCTGCTTCATTGATTTTGCTCCTCACTTTGTAAACCGCCAAATCTTCTCGAACGTTTTTGATACTCCTCAATTGCGTCCATAAAATGTTCTTCGTTGAAATCAGGCCACAATACATCTGTAAAAACAAATTCAGTATAAGCCAGCTGCCACAGCATAAAATTGCTGAGGCGGATTTCACCGCTGGTACGGATCAAAAGGTCGGGATCCTGCAGTTCGTTTGTCATCAAATAGCGGTTAAATACTTCTTCTGTAAGTTCTTTTTCGTCCATTATACCATTTTTTACATCTCTTAAAATGCTTTTCACGGCCTGCATGATTTCATCCCTGCTCCCGTAATTCAGCGCAAAGTTCAGAATAAGCCCGTTGTTGCCTTCCGTTTCTTTTATCGCCTTGTCGATTGCCCTTTGTGTATGCGAGGGAATTTGCTCTTTGTACCCCATCATTTGGACTTTTACATTTTCTTCTTTTAATTCAGGGAGATAAGTGGATAAAAATTTTTCCGGCAGTTTCATTAAATAATCGACTTCAGGTTTCGGCCTCTTCCAGTTTTCCGTGGAAAAAGCATACAATGTTAATACTTTGATACCAAGCTGATTGGCCAGGCGGGTAATTTTCCGGACCACTTTCATTCCTTCATGATGGCCGGCGATCCGGGGCAGGTTTCTCTTTTTCGCCCATCTTCCGTTGCCGTCCATAATAATTGCAACGTGGGCAGGCACATCGAATTCTTCCGCGCTCCCCCCCGGTCCGCTGATTTCGTTTAACCTTTCTTTATTGAAAGATTTCCATATTTTTATGTTTTTAAGCATTATCTGCCCTCCAAATGGATTCCGTCAAGCGTTTTAATGACTCAAAAAGCCATTATGTATATGCTATTCTATCATACCAAAAAAAGCATGGCATTCATACGTTAAGTTTGCCATCCCCTATTATAGAGAAATTATATGTATTTGTGTAGCCGTGATTCACCTTAGAGAAGCAAAAAACCTTCCGCCAGCCTGTTGCAGTGCTGATGGAAGGTTCGCTTTAACGGTTGGGAAGTCCCATTAGACTTCTAAGATTTCCTGTTCTTTTGTTTTTGAGATTTTATCAATTTTTTGGATATGCTGATCGGTAATTTTTTGGACATCATCTGCAAAATTACGGTGCTCATCCTCCGTAATTTCTCCATTTTTTTCAAGCTTTTTCAACTCATCATTGGCATCGCGGCGAATATTGCGGACAGCAACTTTCGCTTCTTCCGCTTCTTTTTTTACAAGCTTTACGAGTTCTTTTCTTCTTTCCTCTGTCAATGGTGGAATGGCAAGGCGGATGATAGAGCCGTCATTATTCGGTGTCAGGCCCAAATCCGATTTTAAAATTGCTTTTTCAATTTCACCGAGTGCCGTTTTATCATACGGCTGAATCACTAAAAGGCGCGCTTCCGGAACAGAAACGGATGCCAGTTGGTTTACAGGCGTTGGTGCACCATAGTAATTAATGGAAATTTTGTCAAGCAAAGATGCGTTCGCACGTCCTGCGCGAATGGAGCCAAGTTCACGTTGAAAAGCGTGAATGGCTTTTGACATTTTATCATTGGCAGTATCGATCACTTGCTTTGTCATTTTGCTTCCCCCCTCACGATTGTCCCGATGGTTTCACCCATTACGGCCCGTTTTATATTTCCTTCTTCCATTATCGAGAATACTATAAGCGGAATGTCATTGTCCATACATAAAGAGGATGCGGTTGAATCCATCACAGCCAGACCGTCTTTGATCACGTCAAGATAGGACAATTCATCAAATTTGACCGCTGCTTTATCCAGTTTCGGATCCGCAGAATATACACCATCCACATTATTTTTTGCCATTAAAATCACATCGGCTTCAATTTCAGCTGCACGCAATGCGGCCGTTGTATCCGTTGAAAAATACGGGTTGCCTGTACCGGCAGCAAAAATTACGACACGCCCTTTTTCCAGATGGCGGATCGCACGCCTCCTGATGTATGGCTCAGCTATTTGCCGCATGTCAATAGAAGTCTGTACACGTGTCTCAATGCCGCTTTGCTCAAGGCTGTCCTGGAGCGCCATTGAGTTCATGACCGTTGCCAGCATGCCCATATAATCGGCTGTTGCACGGTCCATGCCCATTTCACTGCCGATTTTGCCGCGCCAAATATTGCCGCCGCCGACAACAACCGCAACCTCTACGCCCAATTGCGCAATTTCTTTAACCTGCTGGGCAACAGACTGGATCACAGTCGGATGGATGCCAAAGCCTTCCTCTCCTGCCAATGCTTCTCCACTTAATTTAAGAACAACACGTTTATATTTAGGGGTGGCCATTTTAATCCTCCAATAGTGTATTATGTATAAAGCTTTTGTCTTCTAAAAAGAGGAACACCGCGTGTCCCCCTTTTATCAAAAATTAGTTTTTCTTAATTTGGCTCATGACTTCTTCCGCAAAGTTTTCCTCGCGTTTTTCAATGCCTTCGCCGACTTCATAGCGGACAAAATCAATGATTTTCGCATTGTGGGATCCAACAAATTGGCTGACCGTCTGATCCGGGTTTTTCACAAATGCTTGATCACTAATGCAGATTTCTTCGAAGTACTTTTTCAGGCGGCCTTCCACCATTTTTTCAACGATTTTTTCCGGTTTGCCTTCGTTTAAAGCCTGCTGTTTCAATACTTCACGCTCATGTTCCACTTCTTCCTGGGATACTTGGTCATGGGATACGTATTTTGGATTTAATGCGGCAACATGAAGGGCAACGTCTTTAGCAACCGATGCATCCGTCGTACCTTCCAATACAGTCAGTACACCAATGCGGCCGCCCATGTGCAGATATTCGCCAAATACGCCATTATCCGTTTTTGTTTTAAGCGCAAAGCGGCGAAGCGTAATTTTTTCACCAATTTTGGAAATGGCTTCCGTAATCAATTCATTGACAGTTGAACCGTTTGCCATTTTTGAATTTAACGCTGCATCCAAATCAGCCGGTTTGCTGGCCAGCAAATGCTCTGCAATTTCTTTTACAAGGTTTTGGAAGTTTTCGTTTTTGGCAACGAAGTCTGTTTCTGCATTCACTTCCAAAATGACCGCGGTATTGCCTTTGCTTAGTACATATGTGGTTCCTTCCGCTGCAATGCGATCCGCTTTTTTTGCAGCCTTTGCAATTCCTTTTTCGCGAAGGAAGTCGACTGCTTTTTCCATATCGCCATTTGTTTCTGTCAGCGCTTTTTTGCAGTCCATCATGCCGGCGCCTGTTTTTTCACGCAGTTCTTTAACCATTTTTGCAGTAATTGCCATTGGGGAAATTCCTCCTTCAGTATTATGTAAATTCATTACTTTAAAAAAAGGTGATAAGCAAAAAAACCTTCTTATCACCTTTTGATGTTGGTTGTATAGATAAGATGCGGCTTTTATGGGCGCGCAGGTCTTAACGCAACTTAAGCTTCAACTGTTTCTGTTGTTTCTGTTGTGGTTTCATCAGCGGTAACAACTTCTTCTTCACCTTGGCGCGCTTCCATAATGGCATCAGCCATTTTGCCCGTTAAAAGTTTAACCGCACGGATTGCGTCATCGTTTGCCGGAATCACATAGTCAATTTCATCAGGGTCACAGTTTGTATCGACAATACCGATAATCGGAATGTTCAATTTCCTTGCTTCTGCCACCGCAATGCGTTCTTTGCGCGGGTCGATGATGAACAATGCATCAGGAAGGCCCTTCATATCTTTAATCCCGCCCAGGAATTTCACTAAACGGTCATGTTCTTTTTTCAACTGGACAACTTCTTTTTTAGGAAGAACTTCGAATGTGCCGTCTTCTTCCATTTTTTCGATTTGTTTTAAGCGGTCAATCCGTTTTTGGATGGTTTCAAAGTTTGTTAATGTACCGCCCAGCCAGCGATGATTCACATAGTACATGCCGGAACGTTCTGCTTCAACTTTCACAGATTCCTGCGCCTGTTTTTTCGTGCCAACAAAAAGAACACTGCCGCCGTTTGCAGCAAGATCTTTTACGAAGTTATAGGCTTCCTCTACTTTTTTCACCGTTTTTTGAAGATCGATGATATAAATACCGTTACGCTCTGTGAAAATATATTTTTTCATCTTAGGGTTCCAACGGCGTGTTTGGTGTCCAAAGTGTACACCAGCTTCAAGTAATTGTTTCATTGAAATAACTGACATTTTATTTCCTCCTTGGTTTTGTTTTCCTCCGCTTCAATCCTCTTTAAATGGAAACTGCCGCCTGGCAGCACCGTCCATTTAAATCATCAAGCGTGTGTGATAACACCAGCAACTAATATAACACAAATAAAAGCTTCAATCAAGCATTATCTTAGCGCGCGTGAAATTTCAACAACAGTTCCATTTCCGTTTTGCCCCTGTGCAATTTTTGGGCAATTTCTTCTATAGTATACCCGCTTTTTTGCAAATCATTCACCTGCTGGATAAGGCTTTTTTCTTGTTTCGGCCTTGTTGCATCTGTAACTATTTTCCCCGGATCCGCCGCCACGCCGGTGTTGGGGTCATTTTTTTCCGTGGACGCCTGTGCTCTTTGGTACGCTTCTGCCGCGTTTATTTTCAAGAGGGCAGCCGATTTTGCCCCGGGCACGTCCGGAACCGGATTCCCGGGGCTTTGTGCAGTTTCTTCATGGGAAGCGGCACTGTTTGTTTGCGGCTGCACCGGCGCGGATTGGATTTTTTTAATAAATGTTTCATTTTCTTCTTTCATTTCAATTAGATAGCCGGCCAATATATTTTCGATTTCTTTCACCATATTATCGTAGTTTTGTTCTGCTTGTACGGTGCGGTTCTGCCTTAAATAAAGTAAAATGACCGCAAAAATCGTGATGGCATTTAAAAGAAAGGACAGAACGATTAAAAAAAAGGTCACTTTGATCAATCCTTATCATTGGGATCATGGTGATGCCGCAGAAGGCTGGATTACGCAAACATCTTCTTTTCTAAGATCCCCCTTAATTTATACAGGGCTTTCGTATGAATTTGGGAAATGCGGGATGTTGACAGGCCCATAATCTCCCCGATCTCCGTTAACGTACATTCCTCATGATAAAAGAGGCTTAAGACAAGCTGTTCTTTTTCATTAAGGGTGGCGACCACCTCGGCCAGTTCCCGGACTGATTCTTTTTTGATCAGTTCCGCTTCCGGCTGTTTCGTTGTTTGCTCCCTGATTCCGTATGGGAACGGTGACCCGCTTTCGTCATGTTCCGTGCCGGATTCTTCTATGGACAATACGTTCGCATAAAACTGTTCATTCATGGTGGTATAAACTTCTTCTTCTTTGATTCCCAATTCGGCTGCCACTTCCTTCGGCTGAACGGGGCGCAAAAATTTCTGTTCAAGTCTTTCAATCGTATTTTCAATTTTTTTGGCTTTTTCCCTCGTCCCTCTTGATAACCAGTCCTCTTTTCTCAGGCCATCCAGGATCGCGCCGCGAATGCGGAAAGAAGCATATGTGTCAAACTTCAGCTCACGGGAGGGGTCGAACTTGTTTAATGAATCCAAAAGCCCGAACATCCCCAGGCTTTCTAAATCATCTTTTGAGACATTGCGGGGAAGCCCGACAGCAATTCTCTGGACATGATAGGAAACAAGCGGCAAATATTTTTTTACCAGGATGTCCCCTGCTTCAGGATCGCGGCAGCGCACCCATAAATCCCAATATTTTTGCTCTTCCTCTTGTACCGGTTCTGCCATTTAGCCTTCCCTCCTTATTGCCCGTATTCCACAAGTATAGAAATGTTTTTAAACAGGGCCGTGACGATGGGCACTGTTGTATTTCTTGCCGCTTCATATCTCTTTACAGCCCCGGTTCACCGTTTTAACAGTGAGTATGCCGGTCAGCGGATTAAATTCAATGGTGCGTCCGCTTTTGCCACCCGTATCTTTTGCCACCAGTTCAATTTTGTTGTCCTTTAATTCTTTGATGACGGCATCAATATTACGCGGCCCGATCCGCATCGCATCATTCATGGAAGAAAACGAAAACATTTCGGCACCGCCCGCCATTTTTGCCTTCAGACGTCCCGGATGACACCCGGCAAGGCACAATTGTGCTATCAACTCTTTGATTGCAGTATTTGCAAATTTTGCTTTATTCATCTGCTCAGGATCCCGGGCTATGTGTGACGAGGGCAGCATGATGTGGGCGAGGCCGGCTATCTTGGCCATCGAATCATAGAGGATCACGCCAACACATGATCCCAGCCCGGTTGTCCTGATGATGCGCGGCGGGGAAACGATTTTCATTTCCGCTATCCCTACCTTGACAATATTCAGTTCGCTATCCATCGAGTTCAATCCTTAACGAACGGAACAGGATTTCATATGCAGCAGGATCGGGAAAAAGGAAGAAATGCCCCTTTACATCTGTATTGAGTGGCTGATCATCATTTAAAATTGTATCAATTACTATGGCGTAATCACTGACTTGCGAAAGTTCAATCAAACCGTAGCTGATGATTGAGCCGAACATATCAATGCTGAGCGCCGGGACGGAAGGCAGCATATCCAACTGTGTAAAATCGGAGAGTGCGGTTAAATAGGACCCGGATAAAATATTTCCTAATTCCAGCATCGCAGACAGCCCCAATTCGGAATAGGGCGGTTGTTGCAAAGAAAAGTCCGGATCATCAATCATTTCTTTAATAAACCGTTCGCCTTGCGAAACCGGTACAATGAAAAAGATATTTCCCGGCACATCGCCTTCGATCCTTAAAAAGACACTGACAACAACGATTTCGGCCCCGCCGATCAACTCCATAATTTCTTTAAATGAGGCAATATGAACCCTGGGCACTTTCATATCAATTTTTTTATGCAGCAACTTGGAAAGCGCGGTCGCCGCATGGCCGGCCCCGATATTTCCGATCTCTTTTAAAACATCCAAATGAAGTGGCGTAATTTTATTTTTAATATCCATATAGAAGACCTCTAATGTAAAGGAGTTAAGACTTTATCCAGATTCAAAAGCATCAGCAGCCTTTGGTTTAAATTGGCTACACCGGAAATATATTCTTCCTTGCTGCTGTTGACCACTTCCGGTTCGGGTTCGATGGCGCCATCGTCTAAATCAAGCACGTCTGTCGCTTCATCAACAAGCAGCCCGACTTCAATATCAGCAATATTTACAATGATGAATTTGCAGCTCCGTTTTTCAGCGCTTTCCTGTGCGTTTTCCTGTGCGCTTTCCATGGCAAATCGTCGTTTTAAATCAATAACAGGTATGATGACGCCGCGCAGGTTTATGACCCCCGATACATATGGAGGCGTATGCGGTACCCTTGTAATATGCTGCAGTTTTTCGATCGACAGCACCTGCTGTACAGGAACGGCATATTCTTTATCATTTAACTGAAACACGATCACTTTCTCCATCAATATCATCCTCTTTTCTTGTTCAAGTTCCCGGGGCTGTTCTATTTAATCAATGCGTTGCAATCGATGATGAGTGCAACTTGCCCGTCTCCGAGAATGGTGGCACCGGAGATGGCAAAAACGTTTGTTAAATAGTTTCCTAATGATTTGAGGACTATTTCCTGCTGGCCGATAAAGGCATCGACCACAAAAGCAGCCAATTTATCCCCTTTTCGCACAATCAGCACGGAAACAAATTCATCTTCCACATTTGCATTTGGAATATCAAACACATCATTTAAAAATACAAGCGGAACGACTTTGCCTCTGAAGTCGATCACTTTCTGATGATGTGCATTTAAAATCCGGCTCTTTTTAATGATAGCCGTCTCAATAATGGAAGAAAGCGGCACAGCGTATTTCTCCGCGCCAATTTCAACAAGCATAACAGAAATGATAGATAAAGTAAGCGGCAGCTGAATGGTAAAAACCGAACCCTGCCCTTCTGCAGAGTGCACGGAAATTGTGCCGCTCAGTGATTGGATCGTCGACTTCACGACATCAAGCCCGACGCCCCGCCCGGAAATATCCGAAATTTTATCAGCAGTGGAGAAGCCTGATTCAAAAATCAGGTTGAAGATTTCACTGTCGCTTAAGTTTCCGGCTTCATCCGCTTTCACGATTCCTTTTGAAACAGCTTTTTCCAGTACTTTTTCACGATTGATGCCGGCGCCGTCATCCTCAATTTCAATGAAAACATGGTTGCCGCTGTGGTATGCCTTTAATTTAATCGTGCCGGTTTCAGATTTATTAGCGGCTCTTCTCTCTTCCGGTGTTTCAATGCCATGGTCGCATGAGTTTCTGATCAGATGCACAAGCGGATCACCGATTTCATCAATAACGGTGCGGTCCAATTCGGTTTCTGCGCCAATAATCCGGAGATTCATTTTCTTATTCAGATCTCTTGACAGCTGCCGGACAAGCCTTGGGAACCGGTTAAATACGGTTTCAACCGGCACCATGCGCATGTTCAGAATAATCGTTTGCAAATCTCCTGATATCCGTGACATTCTTTCCACCGTTTCATTGAGTTCCGGATGGTTCACTTCCTTTGCGATTTGTTCCAGGCGCCCGCGGTCAATGACAAGTTCTTCGAATAGATTCATCAGGTTGTCAAGCCTTTCAATATTGACACGAATCGTTTTCGAAGCATTTTTATGATGGTGAATAGCGGTTTTGCTGTCTTTTGTTTTCGGATTTTGAATCTGTTTCTGATTTTGTTCCGTATGCCGGGCAGTTTGGGCTTGTTCGGCAGGCGCAGTCTGCACGGCAGAGTCATTGTTATGATGCGGCTCTATGACAACCGTTTTCGCTTCAACCTCTTCTATCTCGGAAACTTTTAAAATCTTTTGTTTAATCTCTTCGCTAGTCTCTTTTGACACCAGGGTGACTGTAAATTCAAACTCAAATTGTTCATCTTCAAGCTGGTCAACCGGTGGATTGGAATGGATGACTTCACCGCTTTTTTCAAGAATCTCGAACACCATAAAAACACGTGCTGCCTTCAGCAGGCAATCCGGACGGAGCCGGATCGTAATCGCATAACAATGGTAGCCTTGTTCGGCGGATTGAATGATAACGGTCTGTTCATACTCATCATATTGGCCGGCACCGGTGTTTTCCGCTTCCTGTTGATCCGTAACAGCAGCAGCGGCAGATACCTCCCGGTGTGCCGGGGGCGTCTTTCCGCCGTTTTCAAGTGTATGTAATTGTGCGATGGTGTCACGTACGTCCAATTTTCCATCTCCGCCGTCCGAAATTGAATCCACCATGGACTCCAGCTGGTCAACCGCAGTAAAAATAATATCTATCGTGTCAGGCGTAACGAGGAGCTTTTCATTGCGGATGGCATCAAGGACATTTTCCATTTTGTGCGTTAAATTTGCCAAATCCTCATAGCCCATGGTCGCGGACATGCCCTTCAAAGTATGGGCGGACCGGAAAATTTCATTGACAATGGCGAGATCATGGGGATTTTGTTCCAACAACAGTAAATTTTCATTTAAGGATTGGATATGTTCCTTGCTTTCTTCAATAAATATTTCTAAGTACTGGCTCATCTCCATCAATACCACATCCTAATCACTGATATAGTCTATAATTGCATCTGCAATGTCATTGAGATGCTTGATCTCATCCACGAGATTCGCAGCAATTGCACTTCTCGGCATCCCGTAAACAATGCAGCTTTCTTTTGATTCGGCAATGACCTTGACATTTCCTTCATTTTTTAAATGAATCAGACCTTTTGTTCCATCAGAACCCATCCCGGTCATCACAACCGCCACTTTATCGTAATGTTTCAGACGGCTGATCGATTCAAATGTTTGATCGACTGCCGGCCTGTGCCCGCTTACTGTAGGGGATTGTTCCAGCTGTATCACCATTTGCCCGGCCTGTTCCCTTACCTTCATGTGAAAGTCTCCAGGTGCGATATAGGCGGTGCCTTTTTGCACAATTTCTCCGTCTTCCGCCTCTTTTACCGTAATCCGGCAAATTGAATTCAGACGGTTTGCAAGTTGCCTTGTAAAGCCCGGCGGCATATGCTGGACGACCAGAACAGGCGCCGGCAAACCCTCCGGTAAGGATGCCAGTACGGTTTGCAGTGCACGCGGCCCGCCTGTTGACGTCCCGATGCATACAAGTTTTTTTCTTGCTGACCGCCTTTTGGATGCCGGCTGCTGGTCCGGGCCTTCCCCGGCCGGGTGATATACCGGGGTTTCAGGTGAAACATGTCGTTTTTGATTACGATGCGTATTCACAAAGCTTGCCTCCCCATTTTTAACAACAAACGCCTCACACCTTTTTAAGATCCTGGCTCCGATTCAAAGCTTCCCCGGGTTCCGTTTGATAGCAGAAAGCTTTCTTTCAGCCAAGGCTGTTCAGCTGTTTTTTTGCCAAAGCCCCCGCAGTTTACGCACAAACAGCGGTACGCCACCGGTGCGTTTTGAATCATAGCCGGTGATGTAGCTTTGCAACAGGGCATCTATCTTTTTTGCGGCAGATGTATGCGGATATTCAAGATAAAACGGCATTTGCCTTAAGACAGCTTTTTTTACATTGGAATCTTCCGGGACAACGCCAAGGATTTCGGCTTCTTTACCAAGAAATTTTTTAATGGTAAACCGCAGGCGGCTTAAAGTCACCAGCCCTTCTTTCTCTTTTTCTGCCCGGTTGCAAATTAAATAGAGCGGCGAATCAAATTGTTGCATGCATATATATTTTATCATCGAATAGGCGTCCGTTATGGCTGTCGGCTCCGGTGTTGTCACAACAAAGATGTCATCAACCGAAAGCATAATTTGCAGGCTGGACGCCGCCGCACCTGCCCCCATGTCGAAAATCATATAATCATAGTCATATTGAAGCCATTCTATTTCGTTTATGAGCTTTCCGACTGCCGCATCTTCCATCCGGATTACTTCATTAAAACCATTCCCCGCCGAAATATAGGAAATATTATCCGGCCCCTTGCATAATATTTGCGAGAGCCCCATCCCGCGGTGAATAAAATCCGAAATGGTGTACGGAGCATCAAGCCCGAGCAGCACATGAATATTTCCCATACCGATATCCATATCGAATAACAGTACTTTGGAACCCTGTTTTGCAAGTGCCGCAGCCATATTGACCGAAATATTTGATTTCCCGACACCACCCTTTCCGCTTACAACAGCAAACGTTTTGGCAGGCCGCCCGTGCTGTTTCTTTAATTGCGCGCGTAATGATTCAGCTTGGTCTTTCATTGCCATTTTCCCCAAATAAATATTGAATAAATGTATCCGGTGATGCCTCAATAATATCATCCGGGACGTCCTGTCCGTTTGTCACATAAGCGCAGCCTGTTCCGTATTTTTCCATGAGATTCACACCGGCCCCATAAGTTCCCGTTTCATCCAGCTTCGTAAAAATAAAACGGTCAATCCGGATGCCCTGAAAGCTTTCCATAACGGCCGCCATATCTTTTTCTTTCATGGTCATGGATAAAGCCAGGAATGTTTCCATATTTTCATTGAAATCAATCAATCCTTTTAGTTCCCGGATATACTGGATTTCACGGTAATTCCGTCCTGCGGTATCAATATAAATGCGGTCAAAACCGGCAAACTTTTCAATTGCTTTATGGAAATCCGATAATTTGTAAATGACTTCAAACGGGACATTTAACAAATTGGCATAGGTTTTGAGCTGTTCGACCGCCGCAATCCGGTATGTATCCGTCGTAATAAATGCAATTTTTTCTTTTTTATCCAATACGGCGCCCGCCGCCATTTTCGCAAGTGTCGTTGTTTTCCCCACTCCGGTCGGGCCGATTAAATTGACATATTTACTTTGGATTTCTCCGCAGGCAAAGCGGCTCAGTTTCTTTCTGATCACCGCTTTGCCCCAATCCAGGACATCGCCTTCTGACGGCTCTTTGCCATGGGCTTTCCATTGCTCCAACAGGCACTCGCCAATCGATAAAACGAACGCTTTATCCAATTCCTGTTCCGTACAACGGCTCAGAAACTTCTGGATCTTAAGCGGGTACTTTTGGAAAGCAGCACTCGAAAACCCGGAAATTTCCAGTACTGCTCTTTTTAACTCTGCCAGTTCCCTGTGCAGGCTTTCCGTTTCCCGAGCTGCTTGTTTTTTGTTTGCTTCAGCCGGTTCAACCCGGGAATCAGTACGGATCTCTTTTGCTTTTTCATATTCGATTTTTGCCGGCGTGATCTCTCTTTGTCGCGGTTTTCCAGGTTCAGGATCAACTGCAGCAATGACTTCAATATTCCTTTTTTTCATAAACCCGAGAAAGCCTTTGCGCTGGATGACTTTTGAATTCAAAATGACAGCCTGGTCCCCCAGTTCAAGGCGGATCTGTTTCATTGCTTCCGGCATATTGGGCGCTAAAAATTTTTTGATCTTCATTCAATGTTCACCAACCCTATACTTTGTACCTCAACATTTGCTTCCAGCTCGTTATAGGAAAGCACCGGCACTTGCGGGAAGTATCGTTCTGTCATTTGCCGCAAATACATCCGGACAGCAGGCGAACATAAAAGCACCGGAGCGCTTCCGGTCATGGAAACCTTGTCCACCTGTTCTGTAACGGACTCGATGATTTTTTGCGAGATAGCGGGATCCAGTGATAAATAGTTGCCATGTTCAGTTTGCTGGATGCTGTCGGCAATCAGCTTTTCCACTTTTCCCGAGACCGTAATCACTTTTAAATTGTCGCCGGCAGTGGTATATTGTTCCGTAATTTGCCGTGCCAGACTCTGCCTGACATATTCTGTCAGTAAATCAGTATCTGTTGATAATTTACCATAGTCGGCCAGGGTTTCAAAAATGGCCGGCAAGTTGCGTATGGAAACATGTTCTTTTAACAGGTTTGAAAGAACCTTTTGAATTTCCCCGACAGATAACGGGTTCGGCGTGACTTCTTCGACCAGTACCGGATTGGATTCTTTTAAATGGTCGATCAAGCCTTTTGTTTCCTGTCTGCCCAGAAGTTCGTACGCATTGGAGCGTATTGTTTCCGTTATATGTGTCGAAACAACGGTTGGCGGATCAACGACGGTATACCCCATCATTTCCGCCTGCTCCTTTTGCTCTTCTGTTATCCATTTCGCAGGCAGCCCGAATGCCGGTTCAACCGTAGCTATCCCGTTAATGGCGCCGTCATCTTCACCGGGTGTCATCGCCAGAAAATGGTCTAAAAGAAGTTCCCCTCTTGCCAGCTCATTTCCTTTTATTTTTAACCGGTATTCATTTGGCTGCAGCTGAATATTATCCCGAATCCGTACGACCGGAATGACAATCCCCAGTTCTATTGCCAGCTGCCTGCGAATCATCACAATCCGGTCGAGTAAATCGCCGCCCTGGCTCGTTTCCACCAGCGGAATAAGCCCATAGCCAAACTCAAACTCAATCGGGTCGATATCAAGCAGGCTCATCACACTTTCCGGGCTTTTCATTTCTTCAGGCTGGATTTCTTCCTCTGCCACATCCCCTGCCTTGTCCGCTTTCTTCGGCACTTGTTGAAGCTGGTAACCGCCGATCGCCAGCGCTGCTGAAACAGGAATCGTAAGAAGATCATGAATCGGTGTAAACAGCCCGAGTAAAAATATGGTCCCGCCGGCCATATAGAGCATCATGGGGTAAGAAAGCAGCTGGGCCATGACATCCTGGCCGAGATTGCCATCTGAAGCCGCTCTTGTCACCATAATACCGGTTGCCGTTGAAATTAACAGGGCAGGAACCTGGCTGACGATCCCGTCGCCGACTGTCATCAGGGAAAATTGGCTCGCCGCATCACTTATGGCCAGGCCCATTTGCGTCATGCCGATAATAATCCCGAAAATTAAGTTGATGATCACGATGACAATACTCGCAATCGCGTCCCCTTTTACAAATTTGCTGGCACCATCCATCGCCCCGTAAAAGTCCGCTTCCCTGCTTACTTTTTCCCTCCTTATGCGGGCTTCCTGGTCGGATATCATACCGGCATTCAAGTCTGCATCAATACTCATTTGTTTTCCGGGCATCGCATCCAGCGTAAAACGCGCTGCCACTTCTGCAACCCGCTCAGCGCCTTTTGTTATGACAATGAATTGAATAATGATTAATATCAAAAAGACAACCAGTCCGACAACGATATTGCCGCCAACAACGAATGAGCCAAATGTTTCGATGACCCCACCGGCATTTCCTTTCGAAAGAATCGAACGCGTCGTAGAGATGTTCAGTCCGAGCCGGAATAAAGTGAGCAGCAGCAGCAAAGATGGGAACACTGAAAATTGCAGCGGCTCTTTCATATTCATGGAGATCAACAGCACAAGCAAGGCAAGAGAAATATTGCAGATGATAAGAAAGCTTAACAGCCATGTCGGAAACGGAATAATTAACATCGCGATGATCAATATGACCCCGGCGATAACGGGGAGTTCTCTTGCAGCCATACGTTTTTCTCTCCTAACTTGCTTTAAAAAGTTAAATTTTGTGTTTCATTTTATATACATAAGCTAAAATTTCGGCAACCGCTTTGAAAAACTGCTCGGGTATCACATCCCCGACTTCAACCTGGGCATAAAGCGCTCTTGCCAGCGGACGGTTTTCCATCATGACGATATCGTTTTCCCTCGCAATCTCTTTGATTTTTTGGGCGAGATAGTCCGCACCCTTTGCAATCACAAGCGGCGCATCACTTTTTGTCTCATCATATTTTAAACAGATCGCATAATGGGTCGGGTTGGTGATGACAACGTCGGCATCCGGCACTTCCTGCATCATGCGTTTCATTGCCATTTCCTTTTGCTTCTGCCGGATTTTAGATTTAATGAAGGGATCGCCCTCCGTGTTTTTGAATTCATCCTTAATATCCTGTTTTGACATCCGGATATTTTTTTCAAAATCAAAGCGCTGGTATAAATAATCTAGGATCGCAAGCGCAAACAGGGCGATGGATGAAGCAAGGCCGATGGACAGTGTCAAATGCCCGACCACCTGCAGTGAAGCCGCAGCACTTTTAAATGGCAGATTTAAAATATCCGAAATATTGGTCCACAGCACCGAGAAAGCCACAACACCGATCAGCATCATTTTCAATTCGGACTTTAACAATTCTACAAGCGCCCTGATCGAAAGAATTCTTTTTATTCCTGTAAGCGGGTTTAATTTTCCAAGGCTTGGCTTTAGTCCTTCCCCGGTAAAAATGAAACCGGTCTGGGCCAGATTTGCCACAATACCGGCAATGAACGCTACCGCCATAACCGGAACCAGCATGGAAGCCATTTGTTTGACAATTTCTATAAAAATTTTATGAATGCTTTGTTCGGTTACATCCTGAAGCATATATTCCGTTAATGACGTATGCACCAGCTGCGACATCGGTTTGCCGATCGTACCGGCACCAAAATATAAAAACAGAAACACGGCCAGTAAAACGATGGCTGTATTGATATCCTGGCTTTTTGCCGTCTGCCCTTTTTTGCGGGTATCCCGTCGTTTCTTCGGTGTTGCTTTTTCCGTTTTTTCCCCGGCAAAATACTGCAGATTCAATGAGAGATAGGTCATCCGGATCCCCCCAGTAATTCCATCATACTGCGCATGGTATAAAACATGGCTTCAAATAAATGCCGGGCAACAATGAAGATGGCGCCCATTGTGATGGCCATTACAATAAAGCCAACAGCCGTTTTTACCGGGAATCCAATGACAAAAATATTCAGCTGCGGCACCGTTCTGGCAATTAGCCCAAGTGCCACATCGACAAGAAAAAGAACCCCAACAACCGGGACGGACATCTGAAATGCTACAAGAAAAACCCGGCCGGTCAGCGTTGCAAGATATTTTGCAAGATTGCTTGAACCAAGCGGAATCCATGCCTGATCCAGCGGAATAAATTTATAGCTGTAATAAATGCCGTCTAACATAATGTGATGGCCGTTTAACGTTAGCAGCAATAAAAGCGCAAAGCTGTATAAATACTGGCCGGTCAGCGGGCTTTGTACCCCCGTCTGCGGGTCAAGCACATTTGCCATTGAAAAGCCCATCTGAAAATCAATGAATGAGCCGGCGATCTGGATCGCAGACATGAGAAAAGCAGCGGCAAATCCAATGACCAAACCGATCAGCGCCTCTTTGATTAACAGCAAAAAATAGGCGCCGCCAATGGGAAAAGGCTGGACACGAAGCGTATAAGTAATCATCAGCGCCAGGAAAAAACCAAGCCCGATCCGGAACACGGCCGGCACTGACCGGTGCGAAAATAATGGCATCATAATGAAAAAAGTGGTGACCCGGATTAAGACCAACAAAAAGATACTGAAAGAAGGAATGAGCTGATCCATGTTTTAACCTATATACTGTGTCAGATTCATTAAAATGTCTTTCGTATATGAAAGCATGTGGCCAAGCATCCACGGCCCGAAAAATATGAGCCCGAGCAGCACCGCAACAATTTTCGGGATAAAAGCGAGCGTTTGCTCCTGTATTTGCGTCGCGGCCTGGAATATACTGACAACCAACCCGACAACCAGTGCAATTGCCAGCAGCGGCCCGCATACCAGCAATGTCACCATGACGCCCTTTTCCGCCAAAGAAATCACCATTTCCTGACTCATTCTGTTCACCTTCTTTAAAAACTTTCAAGCAATGATTTTACGACCAAATACCAGCCGTCTACTAATACAAATAACAAGATTTTAAAAGGAAGTGAGATGGTCACCGGCGGCAGCATCATCATTCCCATCGACATGAGTACACTGGAAACCACCATATCAATCACCAAAAACGGGATAAAAATCATAAACCCGATTTCAAAAGCGGTCTTCAGCTCACTGATTGCAAAAGCCGGGACCAGTGTTGTAATCGGTATATCCTGCACCGATTTCGGTTGCTTTTCCTTCGCATAATCCAAAAAAAGCTGCAAATCTTTTTGCCTCGTCTGTTTTGCCATGAATTCCTTAAAAGGCACCTGTGCTTTGTCATAAGCTTCATCGAGTGTAATCTTATCGTTGAACAAAGGGGTGAGCGCCTCTTTATTCACCTGTTGAAAAGTCGGGGCCATAATGAAAAAAGTTAAAAACAGCGCAAGGCCGACCAGCACCTGGTTGGGCGGCGCCTGCTGCGTACCGAGCGATGTCCGTACAAATGAAAGCACGATGACGATCCGTGTAAAAGATGTCAGAAGAATCAGGATGCTGGGCGCGAGCGAAAGCACAGTCAGGAACAAAAGGAGTTTTACAGAGGTTGATACAGTATCCGCCGATCCGTTGCTTAAAAGATTCATAAATTCATTCATCTCTTTGCTTCCCCTTCTGTTCCAGTTCTTTCATCACCATGCTTCTGTCTTTTTTCATCGTATTGATTTGCGTTTTCAGCAATTTGCCGAAAGATGAAGCCGCTTGTTGATTCTGATGCCGTTTTTTCCATACATTCACTGCTTTTGACACCCAATCTCTTGGCTCCATTGTTTGTTCGAGTTTTTGATTGTACTGGTCGACAAAATCCCGGACCTCTTCCTCGTCCGCTATTTCTTTGACTAAATGGATGTCTTCGCCCACGCCCAGGATAAGAATTCTTTTTCCTGCTTTTACAATCTGCAGCGACTTGTTTCCGCCCAAAGGCGTACCGCCGAAATTCTGGATCAGCCTGTTGTTTTGGTAAGAACGGCTTCTTTTATTGATAAATTTTAATAAAAAATATAAGAGTGCGATCACAAAGATAAGTGCGAATATCATTTTCACAATATCCCCTATCGTTACAACCGAACTGCCCTGCACAACAGACTTACCCTCTGTTTGCTTTGTGGAACGATCTTCTCCCTGCTTCTGATTTTCGCATTTTTTCGGGTTTTCCATGCATTCTTTTACATTTCCGTTAAAAGAAGCTGCCTGGGCATAACCCACAGTATAATGCCCGTAAATCAAAAAGATCAGGATGCTGAAAATTGAAATTCCCTTTTTGAATTGGCTTTGCAAACTGTTGTCACCTTCTTAGCAGGTTTAACTTAATGATTTCTTGATGGCTTCAATGACGCGGTCCGCCTGAAATGGTTTGACAATAAAATCCTTGGCGCCGGCCTGGATCGCGTCAATCACCATCGCCTGCTGCCCCATCGCCGAGCACATGATCACCCTTGCGCTGCTGTCAATCTGTTTAATTTGCTTTAAAGCACTGATGCCATCCACTTCCGGCATGGTGATATCCATCGTTACCAGGTCCGGGCGGTGTTCACGGTATTTTTCAACTGCCTGGGCGCCGTCTGAGGCTTCAGCAACGACCTCATAGCCGTTTTTCGTCAAAATATCTTTAATCATCATGCGCATAAATGCTGCATCGTCCACAACCAAAATTGTATTTGCCATACCATCTTCCCCCAATATTAATTTAATTTTTTGAGCCTGTCTTTTTGGCTGACAATGTCAGTTACACGAACGCCGAAGTTTTCGTCGATGACAACGACTTCGCCGATCGCAATCAATTGATGGTTTACAAGAATATCCACAGGTTCCCCGGCGAGCTTGTCCAATTCAATAATCGAACCCGGCCCCATTTCAAGAATATCCCTTACCGTTTTGGATGTCCTTCCCAACTCAACCGTAACTTGAAGCGGAATATCAAGCAGCATATCGAGATTCTTGGTTCCAATATGCGGTTGTGTATCCTCGAAGCTGGTAAAGACGGCCGGCTGCACATTTTGGTAAGTTTCCTGTTTGGGCGGAACTTGTCCCTGCTCGTTTTCCGTACTGCTCTCCTCAGTTTGCCGGGCGGGCGTGTCCGCTTCAGTTCTTTCGCTTTCGGAAGCAGGATGATGCGCGCCTTGTGTGTCTCCGTCCTGGTGGATCAAATCAGCCACAAGACTTTTGGCAAATTGCAGCGGCAGCAATTGCATAATTTGCGAATCTATTAAGTTATGAATCATGAGCCGGAACGAGACTTTGACAAGAAGCTCCTGATTTGGCAGGGAATCCGTTCCTTCTCCTTCCAAAATATTCAATAATGATACAGTTGGCGGCGAAATGTCAATCCGTTTATTGAATACGGCGGACATTGATGTGGCCGCAGAACCCATCATTTGGTTCATCGCCTCCTGAACCGCACTTAAATGAATTTCATCGAGATCTGAACTTGGGTTTTCGCCTGTTCCCCCGAGCATTAAATCGGCAATAATTGCGGCATCCGACTGTTTGATCACGAGCACATTGATGCCTGAAAAGCCTTCCGTGTATTTTACTTGAATCGCTACATACGGATGCGGAAACTCATCCGCCAATTTATCATGCCGCACAATCCCGACTTCGGGTGTCGTTATCTCCACTTTATGGGACAGCAATGTAGATAAAGCCGTTGCCGAACTCCCAAATGAAATGTTCCCGATTTCACCCAGTGCATCCTTTTCCATCGAGTCCAAATAATCTTCCACATTCAGCGTACTTGAATCCGGCTTTTCTCCCTCGTTGGCGGTGCCATTTAGAAGGGCATCAATTTCCTCTTGCGATAGCATATCATCACTCATACTTTTCTTCATCCCCTTCCACAATCATGTCCATGATCTGGACAGCCATCTTTGTACCGGATTTCCCGGGCTGCCCGAGAAATTTCGGTATTTTATCGATCTTCACGACCATGGGTTCTGCAATCGTCTGATTCAACCGGATGACATCGCCAAGTTCCAGATGAAGGAATTCTTCAATTTTGATGCTGGTTGATCCCAATTCGACAGCAAGCGGAACTTTCGCATCTTTTATGCCCTCTTCCAGCAATTTTACGTTTTCCGGATCGGCCTGCTTATTTGTCTGCTGCATCCAGTAATGGCCGGATAATTTCGGAATGATTGGATCCAGTACAACCTGGGGCAGGCATAAATTAATCATGCCGCTTGTCTCGCCGATTGTCATGTTGAGCGATATCACTACAACGGTTTCGTTTGGAGAGATCATCTGCAGAAATTGCGGATTGACTTCCAATTCCGTTAAGCAGGGGTTGATATCTGTAATTTCGCTCCATGCTTCCCTCAACTGGTCAATCATTTGTTCAAAAATTCTTGTCATGATTTTCTTTTCAATTTCTGTCAATTTATCAATTTTATTCATGCTGTCCCCGTACCCGCCAAGTACACGGTCCATCATCGAATAAGCGATATTCGGATTAATCTCCATGATGATATTCCCCTCAAGCGGAGGGACTTCATAAACCGTTAGAATCGTTAATTTAGGAATGGAGCGGATAAATTCTTCATAGGGAATCTGATCCGCCGATGCCACCGTAATCTGAACATAGGTCCGCAATTGTGCGGAAAAAAATGTGGTCAGGATACGCGCGAAGTTTTCGTGTATTCTTGTCAGGCTTCGAATCTGGTCTTTTGAAAAGCGCAATGCCCGCTTGAAATCATACACTTTAATTTTTTGCGTATCTTCTTCTTTTTTGATTTCTTCCGCATTCATTTCACCTGTCGACAATGCAGACAACAAGGCATCAATCTCAGACTGCGATAAAATCTCTTCCGGCAAACGGAATCACCCCCTTTTTAGATGAATAAACAGAACTGTGATTCTTATTGGATAACATAAGAGGTGATATACACATTTACGACTGTTCCGTCCTGCATGATTTTATTTAAGCGTTCTTTCAAATCTGTTTTAAATTTTGTCTTGCCTTCGTCACCCTGCAAATCTGCCATTGTCATATTTGATAGTTCGTCAATCATCATATCTTTGATTTGAAAATCCCGTTTGGTCAGTTCTTCTTTTGCCTTTTTGTCGCTGCCTTCTATTTTTATTGCAATCTGAACGATATGGTTATCTTTCAGGTTGGTCGTCATCTGGTCGATATCTACCGACGAATCCACGACGTCATCAATGCTTGGCGGCTTTGCTGCTGACGATTGGTCCGTTTTGTAAATGACAATTAACGTAATCACACCTGCGAGTAAAATGACCGAAATCATAATCAGCATGGTTTGTACCATTTTATTTTTCATGTTTGCCCCCCGCTTCCAGGTTCCTGCCAAATAAAGAAACTGAACGGTAAAACGCCGTTATTTTTTGTTCAATCTCTTTACTCGTTTCTTTTACGATATAACTGTGCCCGTTTGTTAATGTAATCCTTGTGTCAGGCACACTTTCTACCGTTTCAATATAGAGGGCGTTCAGCATAAATGTCTTGCCGTTCAGTCTCGTTACAAGGATCAAGTGATTTTAGGGCCTTTTTAAAAACTCAGGCCCTTGCCTCCTATCGTTTTAGATTAACCAGTTCCTGGAGTATTTCATCTGATGTCGTAATAATCCGGGTGTTCGCCTGGAATCCGCGTTCAGCCACAATCATGTTGGTAAGTTCTTCGGATAAGTCAACGTTGGACATTTCCAAAAAGCCGGATTCAATTGAACCATTACTTCCTGTTCCGGGAATTCTATTATTATTGTTTGGGGCTCCTGAACTAACACTATCCAAGTATAAGTTCCCACCCGCTTTGGTTAAGCCTGCCGGGTTTGGAAAAGTGACAACGCCAACTCTTCCCGGATTTTCAGGATTAGCTCCTTCTGCATCGGTTAAATTAATGGTTCCGTCTGAAGCAATGCTAAAGCCGGTAACCTCTGAAGAATTAATGTTCATGGTTTCTCCATCGGAATTCAGTAACTTGTAACCATCCGAGTTTACAATGTAGCCGTCATCGTCTAAATAAAAATTGCCGGCACGCGTATAATATGTTGTTTGGGTATCCTTCCCTTGGAGAGCAAAATATCCGTCTCCATTAATCTCCAAATCAAGCATACGCCCTGTTGATTCGGGGCTGCCTTGGGTGTCAATGATATCAATCGAACCAGTTGTTGACCCAAGCCCGATCTGTTTTGCATTCGTACCGCCCATACCGGGATTCGAACCTGCCGTCGCCCCTGCGAGTGTCTGGCTGATGGTATCCTTAAAAGTGACACGGCTTTTTTTGAAACCGTATGTATTCACATTTGCAATATTGTTGCCGATTGTATCGAGTTTGGTTTGGAAGTTTTTCATGCCGCTGACACCTGAATATAATGAACGTAACATTTTATTTCCCCTCTCTATTGTATTGGGCTGTTTCTGTCATTCCGCAGCCCGGGCTTCCGTATTGGGTCCTGCCTAAGATTCCATGATGATGGCGCCGTTAATATTGCTGAAAATCCGGGCGCCCGCTTCATGGCGGTCCATTGCTGTAATGACGGTCGAATTTTTAGCACTGACGATCAATGCAGCATCTTTTACTAATACAAGCATTTCATTTAAGCCTTTTTGCCTGGCTTCGCTCACCTTCTCTCCTATTTCCTCCCACGTGGAAGAATCCAGTTGAATTCCGCGCTCCTGCAGCCTCTCGCCGGCATGCTTGCTGATTTTCAAAGCCTTAGCGTCTGCTGTGTCTGTCAGCGCATTTTGCAAATAGGCAGAGAACCCATCAGGCTGGAGCGTTTCCTTACTGTTTTGCTTTGTCCGATTGAGTGAACGAACGGGTGTGAGCTGCTGCATGGGAAACGGATGCCGGATATTGTTCACTCCATTACACTCCCCTAGCCAGCAATTTTCAATATTTGATCGGTTGAGATTTTCTCTCCATTGTCCAGCGTCAACACTGCAGAACCGCCATGCATAGAAGCCGCGCTTACTGCAGCCGATCCTTCAACACCGCCACCGTTTGTATAAGTGACATTTTTCCCGATTAAATAACTGGCCTGAATAAGGGCCGAACTGGAATCTATGCCGCTTTTGATGGCAGTAATATCAGTTGCGCCCACTTGAGTTCCGTCAGTTAATGTAAAAGTAACTGAATTGTCATCGCCAAAGATAACGCCAGTAATAACGCCCGTTCCGGAAGTGGTAGTTTTTGTTCCATCATCTGCCGCTGTTGTCTGATTCCAGGACACTTCTTTGCCGATATACTGCGTTAAAGAGATTTGCCGGTTCTGCTGCTGTGCTTTTACGAGGCTTTTTATCTCATTCCCCATGTTTGTCATCTGTTCCAGCGATGAAAACTGGGCCATTTGCGCGATAAATTGGGAATCATCCATCGGGTTTGTCGGATCCTGATTTTCAAGCTGGGCGATTAATATCTTTAAAAACGCGTCTTCATCCAATGTTTTGCTTCCCGTTGTTGGCCTGCTGTTTGCCGAACTGCCGGTGGCGCTGCTGAATAGCAGATTGGGATCACTGGGATCTATAGAAGTCAAATTTTCCACCTACGCTTCCGTTTCAAATAATTGATCTTTTAGAAAGGATGAAAAATGATCTGTACCGTTTTGTTCTTTCTTTTTATTTTCCTGCTGCTGCCGTTTTTCCTGGTTCTGCGGCTGCTGCATATCACTTGTCTGTTGCGGCATATCTTTATAAATCACATTCATTTGGCCCAAATCAATATGCTGGCCCGCAAATGCCTGCTTTAACTGCTGCAAGTGCGAGTCCAGCAAATCTTTTGCCGCACTCGTGTTGGTGATGATCTTTGCCGTCAGCTGCCCGTTTTGCTCAGTTAATTCGACCTGCAGCGACCCCATGTTTTCAGGGCGCAGGCGTATCATCAGCCTGCTTGATCCCAGCCGGTTCGAATAACTGGCCCTATGCAGAATGGCTGCAAAGTCCGAAATGAACTGCCGGTATGAAACCGGGTTTTCATCTGCGCCGGTATAGAGCGTAAACTGTTCTGTTTTTGCCATTTGATGATGTGATACCTGGACATTCGGGTCAATTGACGGCTTCTCATTAAGATCATAACTGCGATTTACTTTTTGATTTGTATCATGTTTATCTAATGCAAAGCCTTTCAGTTGAACTGAGCTCTGATCTTGACCCGGCTTCCCGCTTCCGCCATTTTCCTTTATCGAAGGATCCTGATTTTTTTCGGAAGGATCATGAGAAACTTGCCCGCTGGTGTCTCCAATGATCGGATAACCGCTTCTGGTTTTGGCTGCCCGCACTAAAGGGCCATTATGGCTACTGGCTGCCGGACTGGAAGCTTTATCGGCACCCATCCCGGTTTCGGAATTCCCCGCTGGTTTGCAGCTATTTTCATCCGCCGGCGTTGCTTTTTCTTCTGATGCCATACCGGAAGTTTCGCCTGTATTGGTTCGGGCTGGCGTTTTTTCAATTTGATTTGGCAGTTGCTCCGGGAGCATGGCTGGAGTTGCTCCGGGCGTTTTGGCTGGAGTTTCCAGCGCATCTGTCCCTGCTGCCCTGTTGCCCGTTGGATCCTGGCCACGGGACGAATTTGCCGTCGTTTTCCCGGTTATTTTTACCGGGGCTTCTGAGCGTTCCGCTGCTGCCTTATGATTGCCGATCTGTTTTAGGTCGTGGTCAGGCGGCTTTGCCGCCGCTTCCCCGGCTGATTTTACAGAAACTTCATTTTCGCTCCCGGCAACAAGGAATCGGGCATCTTTTACGCTGGTCACATTGTCCGGACTTTCCCCAGGATTCATCCCTGCTGCCTGGCTTTCAGATGATGGTAAGCCGGTTTGCAATCTTCCGGCAGGCGGATCAGATTCTCTCATAGTAACCATGAATCGATTCATGCCAAAGTTGGAATTTGCGGGGTGCTTCATGCTTTTGTTTGGAACAGCCTTTGGCAGCACCTCATCCCCAAGTGCGTTCAAATAAGATTTTTGCAGAACCTCAGCCTTTTCTTGTATCGTGAGGCCGTTTTGACTGTTCGGCTGATTTTGGACGCTTGAAGTGCTGTTTTGATTTGGCATGTTTTTTAGAAATTTTTCAATTTTCGTGGACAACTTGTTCATTTGCTCTGCCATCTTCATCCATTTCAAACCTGTTCCGTCCGCTGCATTCACATTGTCCCAAATAGCGTTCGCCTCTTTCAGCAAGCTGTCTAAACCGGACTGATTCAGCTTGGGCAGCGATTCAACCGGCACCATCCCCAACAACATGATTACATTCATGGCAGCTGTACCGGTATCATCATGGTTTTCTATTGCTTTCTTCGTTTCCAGTACCAATTTTCTGCTGCTTGCATCATACGGGCTGATGATCGCCGATATTTCATCCAGTAAGCCGGCTGCAGCTTCTCCCGCTCCGTCTGTATCTGTGCAGCCCGAAAATTCGCAGGATCCTGCATCCTCCACCTGCCCGGCACCAGGCACAGACAGCCACTGCAATATCTGTTGGAAAACTGCGAGATCCACCTGTTCCTTTCCGGCAATTTCTTCTTTACCGGTACTTTTTTGCATGGAGAGGACACGAAGCACATTTGAAAAATCGGAAGTGCTTTGCCCGCTTACTGTTTCCGGCACCCGTCCGGCACCCTGCAATGGTACAGTTGCCGGGATCATACTGACATTCACATTTTTCACCTCCTTTCAAGTCAGGCAAAATGGGTCATGTGCCTTTATTGGTAAGCAGTTTAGTGTATTTTGCTGCATTTTCCGCACTCATCTTTTCTAAAACACTTGCAAGCGTATCAGAACTTAATTGCGAGAGGATTTGGGTGGCCTCTGTATCGCTCATTTTGACAAGTATCGATGCTGCGTTATCCGGCGACATATTTTCGTATGTACTGGCGATCTCCTTTATCTTTTTCTTGTTCGCCGCCTGTGATTGCTGCGCCTTTTTTAACTGGGCCTGCAAATCCTTTACCTGCTGCTCGGTTTTTAAATTTTTCTGCCGGCTGCTGTCCAGCTGGGATTGAAGCTTATCGATTTCCTTGTCTCTTTCATCAAGTTGCTTTTCCAATTTCGTAATCTGTCCGGAATATTGCTTGGATGAGTAGGCCGGATCCGATTGTTTTTGCGGCTCTTTGTCATCTCCTGCAAATAAATTCGTGATTTTGTGTTCAACGGAGGCGGCTTTGCCGATGACATTAATGCCGGAAAAAGTTGCCACAATCAGTGCCATCGCAATTGCAAAAAGCAATGGAATCAGAACAACATAGCAAAACCACTGCAGTTTGCCGCCCCGGCCGGTTTCTTCTTCCATTTCCGTTTCTTCTTGTTCATCTGCTTTTTTTGCCATGTGATCACCTAATTTCGAATGTGCCGAAAGAATGTTTGTGTGGAGATTTCATCCGTTTGTTTTTCTTCATCTAATTTTAATTTTTCGAGAAAGCGGCTGTAATCTTTATCCTTTATTTTTTCAAACTTTTTCACTTCAATATTTTTCTCCTGTAATTTTTGCTGTTGCCAGTTCATTCTGTTACGGGCTTTCATAACAAGCTGTTGGTAGTAATGGATAGATTTCTCTATATCTGCGATAAACCGCTGATAATGCCGAATTTCCCGGACGGACAGCCCTGTTGAAATTTTAGCGGCCTGATAGGCTTCCAAGTCTTCTTTCTTTTTCAGTAATGCATAGAGTTCCCGGGCCGTGTCTTCAAACGCCTGCAAAGCATGTTGATAGGTTGAGAGGGCTGCATCTTTCTCTCTTTCTTTGACATCTAAAATTTTTTCAAATTTATAATGATAATTCATACCCAATCACCCGTTTCCGCCAATTTAATCAAAGCCTGAATGCTTTCCTCAATGCTCCATTTCTGTTCTGTGCTTTGTTTTATAAATGAAATGATTTTTGGATAGCGTTCTATTGCCTCGTCAATTTCTTTTGAAGCACCCGGTTTATAAGCGCCGATATTAATCAAATCCTCTGAATTCAAATAGGTGCTCAACTGGTCGCGGATTTTCCCGGCCGCTTTTTTGTGCGCTTCATCTGCCAGCTGGCCCATCAGGCGGCTGACGCTTTTTAGGATGTTGATCGCCGGATACTGGCCTTTATTGGCAAGATCCCGGTCCAATACAAAGTGCCCGTCCAATATTCCGCGGACGGTATCGGCGATCGGTTCGTTCATATCATCACCGTCGACCAGCACCGTATAAATTCCTGTAATCGTGCCAAATTCGTTTGTTCCGGTTCTTTCCAGCAATTTTGGCAGCATCGCAAAAACGGATGGCGTATACCCTTTAGTGGCCGGCGGCTCGCCCGTTGCCAGACCGACTTCACGCTGGGCCATGGCAACCCGGGTAACCGAGTCCATCATAAACATGACATTTAAACCGCGGTCGCGGAAATATTCTGCGATTGCCGTTGCTGTATAGGCACCTTTAATGCGCATCAATGCGGGCTGGTCGGAGGTAGCCACCACGACAATTGATTTTTTTAAACCCTCAGGCCCAAGATTGTGTTCAATGAATTCTTTTACCTCCCTGCCGCGTTCCCCAATTAGCGCAATAACGTTTAAATCCGCATTGGTATTCCGGGCGATCATGCCCAGCAGGGTACTTTTGCCGACACCGCTGCCAGCAAAAATCCCGATCCGCTGCCCCATGCCCACTGTCAGCAAACTGTCAATCGCACGGACACCGAGTTCAATCGGTTCCCTGATTGGCGGGCGTTTAAGCGGGTTCGGGGGCGTACGGTCGATCGGAATGGATTTTAAACCAGACGGAAGCGGCGTTAAATCAAGCGGGTTCCCTAAAGAATCAATGGCCTTGCCAAGCAGCGCCAGACCTGCTTTTATTTGCATCGGCCTGCCTGTTGCTTCTACTAAACTACCAGGTGAAATATCCTGGATATTGGTGTAGGGCATTAAAATGACATTGCCATCCCGGAAGCCGGCTACTTCCGCCAGAATGGTTTTATTTGTTTTCTTGTTGTCCACATGGATAAAACAAACATCGCCGACTGAACTATCCGGGCCCTGGGATTCTATTAATAACCCAATTACCCTTTTTACTTTTCCGTAATGTTTAAAGGTATCGATTTCGGGTATACAGGATAATAGCTGTGCCGCCTTCAATTTTCATCACTCTCCATATATTCAAGCAGTTTGGCTTTGAGTTCGGAAAGTTGGCTGTCAATGCTCGCATCAATCCGGCCGCTGTCTGTCTCAATATACACTTGGAGAGGATGAAGCGACTCATCCGGGTATATATAGCACTTTGTATCATTAGGAAAAATCGCATCCAGTTCTTCTTTATTTTCCATCACAAGGAGATACTGGTCCGGATGGATATGCAGATTGACTTCTTTGCTTTCAAGCGCTTCTTTTAAAACTGATTTTACAACCGGCAGCAGTTTCTCAGGAGCCAGTGCCAGGGCTTCATGCAAAATTTTTTCCGCCGCTTTCATGGCAAGATTGAGAATATCTTTTTCAGACCGTTCAAGATGCGCTTTGAATTCTTGTTTGGAACGGTCAATAATGGCTGCGGCCTGCTGCAGTTTTTCCCGGAACTCTTTTAACCCCTGCTCGCGGCCGTCCGCATAGCCCGCCTCGAATCCCTGCCGGCTGGCTTCAGCACTGAGGCGGTCTTTCTCGGTTGACCAGTTCCTTCTTTCTTCATCGATTTGTTTGCGGATCGCTTCCGCTTCATTTTTGCTGTTCGTGATCAAACGTGCTGCTTCCCGGCTGTACTTGGATAGGAGCTGCTGCCTGGCTGCCTGTTCTTCTTCACTAAGCCCCTCTTCCCGGCTGTGAAAGGCGGGCAGGGTGCGAATGCCGATGACTTTCCGCCCGGGAGCCGGATTTTCGTTCCACCGGGTTTTAATGATATTAGACAATGATATCGTCCCCCCCGTTTCTGGCAATGATGATCTCACCAGAATCTTCCAGCCTGCGGATAATCGATACAATTCGGGACTGCGCATCTTCCACTTCCCGCAAACGGACAGGGCCCTTGTATTCCATTTCTTCCTTGATGGTTTCGGCCATCCGGCTCGACATATTGCGGAAAATGACTTCTTTGACTTCTTCGCTTGAGACTTTCATAGAAAGCAGCAAGTCTTCATTTTCACATTCCCGGATCACGCGCTGAATGGAACGGTTGTCCAATGTAACAATATCTTCAAAAACAAACATTCTCTTTTTAATTTCTTCAGCAAGTTCAGGATCTTTTAGTTCTAATGAATCCAAAATTGTTTTTTCTGTAGAACGGTCAACGCCGTTTAGCACCTCGACTACAGATTCGATGCCGCCCGTTTGCGTGTAGTCCTGGGTAACAGTGGCTGAAAGCTTTCTTTCAAGGATCGCCTCAACTTCGCTGATCATTTCAGGAGATGTTCCTTCCATTAATGCAATTCTCCGTGCAATATCCCCCTGTACCTCGGCCGGGAGCTCGGACAAAATCTGGCCGGCCTTTTGCGGATCAAGATACGATAAAATTAATGCGATCGTTTGCGGATGTTCATCCTGAATAAAATTTAAGATTTGTGCCGGGTCAGCTTTACGGGCAAAATCAAACGGGCGCACCTGCAAGGATGATGTTAAACGGTTAATAATGGAAGCTGCCTCTTCCGGCCCAAGCGCCTTTTCAAGAATTGTTTTCGCATAGCCGATGCCGCCCTGGGAGATATAGTCCTGGGCAAGGGCGATATGATGAAACTCATTAAGAATCTCTTCTTTTGTTTCACTATCCACTTTCCGCACGCCGGAAATTTCAAGCGTCAGTTTTTCAATCTCTTCTTCTGTTAAATGCTTATAAACAGAGGCCGATACATCCGGGCCGAGCGAAATTAAGAGAATGGCCGCTTTTTCTTTTCCGGTTAAAGTTTTTTCCCTGTTCGCCATTAAAACACCCCCTATTCTTCAGAAAGCCATGACCGCAACAATTTGGCAAATTCATCCGGTTTCTCTTTTGCTAGTTTTTCAAGCTGCCGTTGTCTTTTAACCGCTTCTGTTTCTTTTTCAGCATTTACATCCGGCACTTCCGGGATATAGACCGGTTGTTCCGGTCCAGCAGCCATTTCTTCTTCAAAGGCTTCCGCGTCTCTTTTGGCTCTTCTTCTGTTCCGGATCATAAAGAATGAAAGTGTTCCAATGATGAGCAGGAGAGCGGCTCCCATTGCGTAAGCCCACCACGGAATGGACGTATCCTTTTCTGATTTTTGCGGTGCATTGGCAGCAAACGGCTGAACTGACACAGCAATTTTATTTGCGATGGAACGGTTCGTCAGGCTTGTACCGCTGCTTTTGTCGATCGACGTGCGCACAATCGTCGCAAGCATCGTCCTGATATCTTTCAGCCGGGATGGTGGCAGCGATGAACGTTTGGTCCTGTCCGGCGGCTCTACCATGACTTCAACGCCAAGATCCCTGATTTTATAAGGGCTTTCGACAATCTTCCGTTTTATCCGGTTGACCTCATAATTAATGGTGTTGGATGTTTTCGAATATGTGCCATCTCCATTGGTGCCGGAAATATAGGATGAACCAAGTGAATCAGAGCTGCTTGAAGAAGATGTTGTCCCGCTTGCTGCTCCGGTTCCCTTATACGTTTCCTGAATTTTTTTGGCGCTGATTTCGATGCCTTTCATATTGGTTTTGTCAACTGGCTCAACCAATTTTTCTTCCCGTGTTTCCCGGGTAAAATCGATATCTGCCGTAACCGTTACAACCGCTTTTCCGGTGCCCATCAATGTCGAAAGCATCGTCTGAACCTGCTGCTGGATATCGCGTTCAATTTGTTTTTTAATTGACTGCTGCTGTGTATAAGCATTTGATGAAGAACTTGCAGAATTTAAGTCGTAATACTCAAAATTCTGGTTCATGATGACGATATTATTAGTAGGAAGATTTGGCACACTTTTTGAGATGAGATTGTAAACAGCCTTAATCTGGCTTTGATCGAGATCATAGCCGGATTTTAATGTTAATACCACAGATGCAGAGGCTTCGGCCTTGCTGTCAGTGACAAATACGCCCTGGTTTGGCAGGTTGATCATCACCTTGGCTTTCTCCACGCCATCCATCTGCTCGATGAGATTTTCCAGCTCGGTTTGCATTGCATCCAGTTTGACAACATTAAATTCATTGTCTGTCATGCCGAAACTGGCATTTTTGCTGAAAAAGGAATAATCAATGCTTCCGGTTTTCGGCAGCCCTTTTGCAGCTAAAGTTACTTTTAAGTTATCTACCTGGTCTTCCGGCACTTCGATGGTCTTACCGCCATCGGTTACTTTGGAGTCAACCCCTTCGTTATCCAGTTCTTCTTTTATGGAGCCCGTTTCAGTTACATCCAAACCGCTGTACAGCGGAACATATTTTGTTCTCGTCGCAAAATATGTTCCGGCAGCTGCCACTAAAACAATCAGAATAACAGAGGATATCCCCAGCGTTTTTTGCTTTTTGCTTTTTCTGTTCCAAAAGTCTTTTAAACTTTGGAGAGATCGTTTCAACTTTTCATTCATCATTATCCCCCGGGATAAAAGGTTTCACTTTGTTTTATACATAGAACAATACCGCGTACAAAATCTGCTCTCCTTGTTCCGAAAATGGATGGTGGATTTCAGTACAGGTTCAAAATGATTTCGCCAGGCCTGCTTTCCTGCTGCCGATTGGAGCTTTAAAGCCCATTTTTTGCAGATCAGTTTCCTGTTAAACTTGCATTCTCATCATTTCCTGGTAGCCTTCGACCGCTTTGTTTCTCACTTCAAGTGCAGCCTGCATCGAAATTTTGGCTTTTTGCGCCGCAATCATTACTTGATGAAGGTCCACATTTTCACCATTCGCCAATTTTGTAATCAGCATATCAGCATGATTTTGCTGTTGGTTAACACTGTCAATTGACTGCTTTAACAGATCCGAAAATGTGGCAGAAGCCGCACCAGAATTTGATCCGCCCGCTTTTTTTTGAGACGGGCTGCTAAAAATATTGGAAGCAGCTGAAGCGATATTTTGAACTGCCATGTTAAGTCACTCCCCTTCTAATGAATAACGGCCGGTTATTATGATTGGCCGATTTCAAGTGTTTTCATCAGCATGGCCTTTGAAGCATTTAATGCCGTTACATTTGCTTCATAGGAACGGGTGGCACTGATCATATCCGTCATTTCAGTTAAAATATCAACGTTTGGCTTTGTGACATAACCAGCCGCGTCCGCGTCAGGATCGTCCGGGCTGTATTCCTTTTTAAAATTTGCTTGATCTTCGACAATCCCTGCCGCTTGTACACCATTACCGGCCGAGATTGACCCCAGCCGGGAGCTGAGCATGGAAGAAAAAGAACCGTTGCCGGCTGATAATACGACTTCTTTTCTCCGATACGGCTGCCATTTGCCGTTCACCAGTGTATCTCTGGTTGTATCGGCGTTGGCGATATTGGATGAAATAACGTCCATCCTTAAACGCTGGGCAGATAGTGCCGATGAAGATATATTCATGCCGGAGAACATGGACATCTTAGTTGCCCCCTTTCACGACATTCAGCAGCGATGAAAGTTTGCCGCTTTCGAGCTGTATGAGTGATTCGTAATAAATTTGGTTGCTGGCAAGATTCGACATTTCCGTGTCTATATCTACGCTGTTGCCGTTATTATTGTAGGTAACGCCCGGCTTCGTAACAATGCTTGAGCCACTGCCATCCGTTCCGCTTAAATCAAAATGCCGCGGATCGGTTTTTTCGGTTTGAACCGAATCCTGGAGGAGATTTTTGAAACGCACATCCCGCGCCTTATAGTTGGGTGTATCGGCATTGGCGATGTTATTGGAAATGGTTTTCTGCCTCAGCGAAGCATACTGCAGCGCGTTTTCCAGTGAAGAAAATGTACTGGAATATAATTGCATAAATGACACCTTCTAACAAAAATATGACGTTTTTTTCTTTTTTACGACAAAAATGTTAACTAAGTAATATTTTAATGGTTTCCTTTCTGGCTGTAAATGAACATATTTATAAATTTAATGAAAAATGATATACAATACCCCAAAATAGGACTTTTGGTTTAAAAGCATAATATACCATGGGATATAATGGAACTTTGTCCGATAATTGATTATCTTCAGCCTTATGGCATATGACAAACGGCTTATTCTCCATTAGCCGTTTTGTATAATCATACATTCACATCAATAAATAAAATATCAAGGTGAAACAGGGCCGGACCTTATATTTTCGACAGATCACAACAGAAAACAACATCAATTGAGGGGAAATGCCGGGGTGGTACAATAGTGGTACAATCATCGAAGTAATGGAAAGGGATACACCTTGGAAGTGTATCCCTTGTTTATTGAAACATATTAGTTTGACCTGACTTTTTCCAGCTCAACCAGGAATTTATTGTTAAGCACTTTAATATAAGTACCCTTCATGCCGAGAGAGCGGGATTCAATGACGCCGGCGCTTTCCAATTTACGGAGGGCATTGACGATTACGGAACGTGTAATCCCGACGCGGTCTGCAATTTTAGATGCGACGAGCAGGCCTTCTTTTCCGTTCAATTCTTCAAAAATGTGTTCGATTGCTTCCAATTCGCTGTAAGACAGTGAACTGATTGCCATTTGGACAACTGCTTTGCTTCTTGCTTCTTCTTCAATTTCGTCTGTTTTTTCGCGAAGAATTTCCATGCCGACAACCGTTGCACCGTATTCAGCCAATACCAAATCTTCGTCGTTAAATTGTTCTTCGAGGCGGGCAAGAATTAACGTGCCGATTCTTTCTCCTCCTCCGACAATCGGAACAATGGTTGTTAAGCCATTTTCAAATAAATCTTTGTTTTCAACCGGAAAAGCGGTATATTCGCTTTCGATGGTCAGGTTTGAAGATGTTTCATTAATATTGAATAAGCTTTTTGTATATTCTTCCGGGAATTGGCGGTCTTCAAATATTTTCTTTGTGCGCTCATTCTCAATTTGCTGGTTGGTTGCAACGCCCAGCAATTTTCCGCGGCGGCTGACAACATATACATTTGCTTCAATGACATCGCTTAATGTTTCTGCCATTTCCTTAAAATTAACCGGGCGTCCGGCAGCATTTTGCAGCATTGAATTAATTTTCCTTGTTTTATCTAATAAACTCATTTTAATTCCTCCTAGATCGATTCATTATCATAATTGAATTACTTCTTTTGCAATAATGGAGATGACACCGGTAAACGGCCGGAACCTTAATTTACACTACCCTTCATGAGCTCTTCAAAACGGTTATAAAATAAACTGGCTCAGGTCTTTATTCTGGGAGATGACCTGCAGCTTTTCATCCACATATTGAGGGGTAATGGACACTTTTCCCAAATGAATATCCGGCGCTTCAAACGACAAGTCTTCAAGCAGTTTCTCCATAATCGTATGCAGTCTCCTTGCACCGATATTATCCGTGTTCTGGTTCACATCATAAGCAATTTCAGCAATTCTGGTAATAGCCTCGTCAGAAAATTCTATTTCTATACCTTCTGTTTCCAACAATGCAATATATTGTTTGATTAAAGCATTATCAGGTTCCACTAAAATCTTAACAAAGTCTTCTACCGTCAGTTTGCCGAGTTCAACGCGGATCGGGAAACGCCCCTGCAGCTCCGGAATGAGATCCGACGGTTTTGCCGTATGGAAGGCGCCTGCTGCGATAAACAAAATATAATCAGTCTTAATTGAACCATATTTCGTTACAACCGTTGATCCTTCCACAATCGGCAGAATATCGCGCTGGACGCCTTCCCTGGATACATCCTGGGAAGAAGCATTGCCGCCTTTAGAGGCAATTTTGTCAATCTCATCAATGAAAATGATGCCCGTCTGTTCCGCCCGATAAATTGCTTCTTGCGTCACTTCATCCATATCAATTAGTTTTTGGGCTTCATCCTGGGTCAGTACTTTTCTGGCTTCTTTAACCGGAAGCTTGCGTTTTTTTGTCTTTTTCGGAATCAGGCTGCCAAGCGCATCCTGGACATTGACGCCCATTTGTTCCATGCCGGAACCCTGGAGCATGTCGAACATGGATGGCGCCTGTTCTTCCACTTCGACGGTGACAAGTTCGTCTTCAAGCTCCCCGTTTAAAAGCCTGGTTTTAATGCGCTGCTTCTGTTCTTTTTTTGAAAATTCTTCTTCGGCTTCATCGCTTTGTGGATTTTGCTCTTCCACATTTCCGCCGAAAATCATTTCAAAAGGATTTTTAAAATTGGTTTGCTTTTTTTTGGATGGGACAAGCAAATCCACGAGGCGGGCATTTGCATTTTTTTCAGCCTGCTCTTTGACCTCAATCATTTTGCTTTCTTTGACAAGCCGTACTGAAGTCTCCACTAAATCGCGCACCATTGATTCGACATCGCGGCCGACATATCCGACTTCCGTAAATTTAGTTGCCTCAATTTTAACAAACGGGGCACCAACCAGTTTCGCCATTCTTCTTGCGATTTCCGTCTTGCCGACGCCGGTCGGGCCGATCATTAAAATATTTTTAGGGATAATTTCTTCCCGCATTTTCTCAGAGAGCAAACTTCTGCGGTAACGGTTCCGCAATGCCACCGCAACTGCCCTTTTTGCCTCTTTCTGGCCCACAATATATTGGTCCAAACGCTCAACAATTTGCCTTGGTGTTAAACTTTTTGCATTTTTTAACGAATACGCCAAGCCGCTCACTCCTTTATGGAAATTATGCCGGTTTTTTGCCTTTCCTTGCATAGGTTTTCCTAAATTAAAGCTCTTCGACAATGATATTCGAGTTGGTAAACACGCAGATTTCCGATGCGATTTCAAGAGAAGCTTTTGCGATTTCTTTTGCGGTGAGGTCCTCTGCAGCAAAGCGCTTTAATGCGCGGCCTGCGGATAACGCATAGTTGCCGCCGGAACCGATTGCGAGAATGCCGTCATCGGGTTCAATGACTTCTCCGGTTCCTGACACAAGCAGCAGATTTTGTTCATCCATGACAATCAACATGGCTTCCAGCTTACGGAGAACTTTATCGCTCCTCCACATTTTGGCCAGTTCAACTGCGGCCCGCGTTAAATTCCCGTTATATTCCTGAAGCTTTCCCTCAAACATTTCGAATAAAGTGAAGGCATCCGCAACAGAGCCGGCAAAGCCAGCCAATACTTTTCCATTAAAAAGCCTGCGGACTTTTTTGGCTGTATTTTTCATGACTACAGAATTGCCGAGCGTCACCTGCCCATCACCTGCCATCGCACTTTTTCCATTATGCCGGATTGCAAAAATTGTAGTCGCGTGAAAATCACCCATTTGAAGCACCTCCTATGTAATCATAAAGCTGAAAAGGCATTTGCTAGGCTCGTGGATGAAACGACATGTATGTCTTGCGTAAATGCTCTTTTGTGACATGCATATAAACCTGCGTGGAAGACAAGTTTTCATGCCCCAATAGTTCCTGGACTGTACGCAAGTCTGCCCCGTGATTTAGTAAATGGGTGGCGAAGGTATGCCTGAGCATATGCGGGTGTATTTTTCCCGTCAAAGATGCCTTTTTGATGATTTCATTGAGAATGTACCGGACACCGCGGCTCGTAAGCGGGCCTCCGCGGGCATTCACAAATAAATAAGGATGTGCTTTCGCATTCCCGGTTAAAGCCGGGCGGGACTTTTCCATATATTTGTTGATCGCATCGCCTGCAAAATGGCCGAATAAAACAATCCGCTCTTTTCTGCCTTTTCCAGTCACATGAATGGTTTCAAAATCAAAATCAATATCTTTCATTTTGATTTGAACACATTCACTCACGCGGATTCCGGTCGCATACAGCGTTTCCAGCAGTGCTTTATTGCGGATGGATAAATCGTCCTCCCCTTCGCATGCCGAAAACAGCTGCTCCATTTCTTCTTCGTAGAAAAATTTGGGTAATCGCTTATGTTTTTTCGGTTGTGACAAAAGTGCAAATGGATTCTCGCCTACAAGTTTTTCCCGCATTAAGAATTTAAAAAAACTGCGGATGCTTGAAATTTTTCTTGCTGCGCTCGCCCTGCTGTAGTGTTGCTCATAAAGTTTCGTTAAAAAAAGCCTTCCATCCAAGTATTCAACTTGTGCCAGCGAGGATATTCCCTGTTCAGACATAAACGCAAAGAAATCTTCAAGATCCTGGCGGTAAAATTGGATCGTGTACTCAGAATAGTTCTTTTCTATCTGCATGTATTCCAGAAAAGACCTCAGCCTGCCGGACAGCTCAACATTCATCTGTTTAACACCTCACAAGGGCTATTAAATCATACCACAATTGATATCCCGATTGCAATGAATATTATATATTTTTCATAAATTTTCGAATAGTTTTTTACAATTGTTTAAAAATCTTAACTTGACTGCAAAAAAAGCCCTTCTCCTTGCATTTCGTCCGCCTGCTTAACCGCCGCTTTTGAAAAACCTGCACCAGCATTCACTGCTTTTGCTTTCCCAAAAGCTTTCGAAGATCTTGTCGTTTTTTGTCAGATCTATCCTCTAGCATTTTACACTAGTTGTCAAAAGAAGTAAAAGCATTTGTTTATTTTTCTTCGCAAAAGTTTTAATTTTAAATGTTTTGTGTGATTTGCTTTCAGCTGTTTATTTTAATGCCGCATAAAGGGGGCGAACTGACTGCATCCGCCCCCCTGAAGGATAGATATAGAATGCGCAGGAAAAGGTTCCCCGGTTACTCAACCGATTTTTCTGTGTAATCGCAGTTTACGCATTGGATTTGCGTTCCTTTTTTCAGCTTTTTCTCTACCAGCATATGATCGCATTTCGGGCATTTTCTCTCAATTGGCTTATCCCAGGAAAGGAAGTCGCATTCCGGATAGCGGTCGCAGCCGAAAAAGATGCGTTTTTTCTTTGTCCGTCTTTCAATAATTTCGCCTTTTTCGCATTTCGGGCATTTGACGCCGATTTTTTTGATGATCGGTTTTGTATTCCGGCATTCCGGGAAGTTGCTGCAAGCCATGAATTTTCCGTAACGGCCCATTTTATAAACCATCGGGCTCCCGCACAACTCGCAATCCTCGCCGGCAGGCTCATCTTTTATTTCTACTTTTTCCATTTCGGTTTCTGCTTTCTTTAAATTTTCCTCAAAATCTTGATAAAATTGGTCGATTATATTTACCCAGGCAACTTTACCCTCCTCAATATTATCCAGGTCCTTTTCCATTTCAGCGGTAAATTCGACATCAATGATTTCCGGGAAAAATTCGACAATCAGTTCCATTACGATTTCCCCAAGTTCTGTTGGGACAAAGCGTTTGTTTTCAAGGGCCACATAACCGCGTTTTTGAATCGTATCAAGCGTCGGGGCATATGTCGACGGCCTGCCGATCCCGAGCTCTTCCAGTGTTTTAACAAGTCTTGCTTCGGTATACCGCGGCGGCGGCTGTGTGAAGTGCTGTTTTGGTTCTATTGTTTCCGATAAAACTGCATCCCCTTCTTTTAAATCAGGCAAAAAACGTTCGCTTTCCTCCTGCTGGTCATCCGAACCTTCGACATATACCTTCATGAAGCCGGGGAAACGGATTTTTGATCCGGTTGCACGGAAAAGTACCGGCCCGTTCGATAGATTAACACTCATCGTATCCAATAGTGCCTGGGCCATTTGGCTGGCTGTAAACCTTTCCCATATCAGCTTATACAATTTATACTGGTCACGGCTTAAGAACGGCTTCATTGTTGCAGGATCACGGAAGATGCTTGTCGGCCGGATCCCTTCATGGGCATCCTGGGCATTGGCTTGCTTTTTGTCTTTTCTTTCATCCTTCCGCAAATATTTTTCACCGTATTTATCCGTGATAAATTGTTTGGCTTCTTGTTTCGCCACTTCGGAGATCCGGGTCGAGTCGGTTCTCATATAGGTAATTAACCCGACTGTCCCTTCTTTGCCTAATTCAATTCCTTCATATAATTGCTGGGCGATCATCATCGTCTTCTTCGCCCTGAAATTGATTTTACGGGCGGCTTCCTGTTGCAAAGATGACGTGGTAAACGGCGGCGCCGGATTCCGTTTCTTTTCTTTTTGTGTAATAGAGGAAACAGTAAATTGGTCATTTTGGATCATGTCCAGAATTTTCTTTACGTCCGCTTCGGATTTAAGCTTCGTTTTCTTGCCGTCCACACTGTAAAAAGAAGCCTGAAATGAATTTTTTCCATTTTTAAAAGCGCCTGTGATGGTCCAGTATTCTTCCGGTTCGAATGCTTTGATTTCATTCTCGCGGTCAATAATCAACCGGACAGCAACAGACTGCACCCTGCCGGCACTTAAACCCTTTTTCACCTTTTTCCACAAGAGCGGGCTGATGTTGTAACCGACTAAACGGTCCAGTATCCGCCGCGCCTGCTGGGCATCGACCAAATTCATATTGATCGGCCGCGGATGTTTAAAAGATTCTTTAATCGCATCTTTTGTGATTTCATTAAATACCACGCGGCAGTCCGAATTGACATCGAGATCGAGGCTGTTGGCCAGATGCCAGGCGATCGCTTCCCCTTCACGGTCGGGGTCAGCTGCCAGATAGACTTTTTTTGCCTTTTTGGCAGCAGTCTTTAAATCTTTTAATACCGGGCCCTTTCCTCTGATCGTAATGTATTTGGGTTCAAAATGGTTTTCAATATTGACTCCCATCTGGCTTTTCGGCAGATCCCGAATATGCCCCATGGAAGCCTTTACTTTATATTTTTTTCCTAAATATTTTTCAATGGTTTTCGCTTTTGCGGGTGATTCCACAATTACTAAGTAGTCTGACATTCAAAATCCTCCCCAGAGGTTAACATACCCTCTATTTACAACATCCTTGCCGGTTCATTATTTTTATACTTGAAATCAAATGTAAATATTAGCCTTGAAGTTGGCATTTGTCAATTTAAATATTTTATCACGCCATTCAACACCTGGCCAGCAAACGGTTCCATTTCGAAAATTTGATCTTTTCTATCTCTATTTTATATACATCTTATCCAAAAATCATGAGTTTTTTCATAAAAAGAAAAAAAGCAACCTCACTTTATGAATTTTTCTTTAAAGTTTGCCGCATTTCCAAAGCATTTTTCCGGTATGGGGATGGATGCCTTCTCAGCCATCCATCCGTAATTCTTCTAATATGTCTTCGCTGCTGGCTACAAGTTTGGCCCCCTGCTGAATTAAATGATTCGTTCCGGCCGAGAGCGGATCCAGTACATTGCCGGGGATGCTGAACACTTCCCGCCCTTCCTGGAGCGCAAAGTCAGCGGTAATGAGCGAGCCGCTTCTCCTTTCAGCCTGGACAACGAGAACCCCTTCAGACAGGCCGCTGATAATCCTGTTTCTTTCCGGAAAATGCCATTTTTGCGGCCGGGTTGCGGGCGGATATTCAGAGAGCAGTAAATGGTTTTGTTTGATTTGTTCGGCTATAAGTTTATTTTCCCCCGGATAAATATGAAAAAAACCACTTCCGAGCACCGCAATGGTTCTGCCGCCGAGTTTCATGGCGGCAGTGTGGGCAATCGTATCCACACCCCGGGCCAATCCGCTTGCGATCACAAAGTTCTTTTTAATCAAAAGGGGCAGGATCTGCTCAACGACCTGCTGCGCATCGCCGGCTGCTTTTCTGGAACCGACCACTGCCAGTGACCGCGCCTGCAAGAGTGAAAGATCCCCGATTGCATAAAGAACGAGCGGCGGTTGGTAGGTTTCTTTTAATAAAGAAGGATATTCAGGGTCAAGGGGGGTGAGGAGGCGGATGTGGTGTTTGGCGTAAAGGGATAAAACGGGTTTGATATCAAGATGGTGGAGATCATAATAAAAGGCTTCAAATGGTGCGGCCTGCATATTGAGCAGTTTTTTTAAGGATAAGGGAGGCATATGCAAAAGTTTTTCAAGCGGGGGGTCGTATTTTAGCAATTTCATTTTATGTACGGGCCTGATTCCCCTGCAGTGATCAAGACGAATGTATTTTGCTTTTAACGGTTCCATGTCATTCCTCGCTTTCTTGTTTGGCATTTTGCCACGGTTAAACTGATCCCAAAAGGGTAGATAAATAGAAACCAAACAGACCCGGCCCATGCACTTTAACGATTGCCGTGCATGGCCGGATCCGGTCTGGTTGATTCACATTCTTTTACCGGCTTAGAGATTATGGCATTTTTCGTACAACCCTTTTTCTTTCAGGACACGGACCAATGTTTCCCCAATAACAGCCGGCGTTTCCGCAACTTGAATGCCGCATTCATTCATCACACGGATTTTCTCAGCTGCCGTGCCTTTGCCGCCGGAAATAATAGCGCCGGCGTGGCCCATCCGTTTTCCCGGAGGCGCAGTTACCCCCCCGATAAAGCCAACAACAGGTTTGGTCATATTCGCCTGTACCCAGCGGGCCGCTTCTTCTTCCGCATTCCCGCCAATTTCACCGATCATAATGACGGCTTCGGTTTCAGGGTCTTGATTAAACGCTGTCAAAACATCGATAAAATTCGTGCCGTTGACAGGGTCACCGCCAATCCCGATCGCATTGGTCTGGCCGATGCCGGCACGCGTCAGCTGATGAACCGCTTCATAAGTCAGCGTACCGGAACGTGAAATCACACCAACATGGCCTTTTTTGTGAATATATCCCGGCATAATGCCGATTTTGCATTCATCCGGTGTAATGATTCCCGGGCAGTTCGGACCAATCAGGCGTGTTTTTTTGCCTTCCATATAACGTTTGGCTTTTACCATATCCAAAACCGGAATATGTTCAGTGATGCAGATGACCAGATCCAGCTCCGCATCAACGGCTTCCATAATGGCATCCGCTGCAAACGGCGCCGGCACATAAATAACCGAAACGGTTGCGCCGGTTGCTTTTACCGCTTCTTCCACCGTATTAAAAACAGGAATGCCTTCTACTTCCATACCACCCTTGCCAGGAGACGTGCCGCCGACAATTTTTGTACCGTATTCCAGACATTGTTTTGTATGGAAAAGTGCTGTTTTCCCTGTGATCCCCTGGACAATGACTTTCGTGTCTTTATTAACATAAATGCTCACTTTATTCCCCTGCCTTCTAAGTCAAGAATATTGTTCGTATTGGAAATAATTGCTATTCTATTTAAAAATCAGCCGACGAGTTCAACAATCTTCTGCGCACCGTCCGCCATTGAATCGGCAGCGATAATCTTCAGACCGGATTCATTAAGGATTTTCTTGCCAAGTTCCACATTTGTGCCTTCAAGGCGCACAACGAGCGGGATTTTCAGTTCCACTTGCTTGGATGCAGCTACAACGCCCGCCGCGATCACATCGCATTTCATAATGCCGCCAAATATATTGACAAAAATACCTTTCACATGTTCATCTGAGAGGATGATTTTGAACGCTTCCGTCACTTTTTCTTCAGTTGCGCCGCCCCCGACATCCAGGAAGTTTGCAGGATCGCCGCCATAATATTTGATAATATCCATTGTTGCCATTGCGAGGCCGGCCCCGTTCACCATGCAGCCGATATTCCCGTCCAGGGCAACATAGCTTAAATCGTATTTTGAAGCTCGAATTTCTTTCGGGTCCTCTTCATCCAAATCGCGGTATTCGAGAATATCCTGCTGGCGGAAGAGTCCGTTAGAGTCAAAGTTTAATTTGGCATCCAGTGCCATGACTTTGCCGTCTCCCGTTGTCACCAGCGGATTGATTTCCGCGATTGAGCAGTCTTTTTCAACGAATACCTGGTACAGGCCCATCATAAATTTCACGGCCCGGTTTACGAGTTTACCAGGAATATTGATGTGAAACGCAATCCGGCGCGCCTGGAATGGAAGCAAACCGACAGCGGGATCAATGGTTTCTTTGAAAATCTTTTCCGGCGTTTTTGCCGCGACTTCTTCAATTTCCGTGCCGCCTTCTTCAGATGCCATTAAAACGACTCTTGACTGCGCGCGGTCAAGCACAAGGCCGACATAATATTCCTTTTGGATATCGCATCCTTCTTCAATCAGAAGGCGCTTTACTTCTTTACCTTCGGGGCCCGTTTGGTGTGTGACCAAAGTTTTTCCCAATAATTCCTGCGCGTATGTACGAACCTCATCCAGATTTTTTGCAACCTTGACGCCGCCCGCTTTTCCGCGTCCGCCGGCGTGAATTTGCGCTTTTACGACACAAACATCTGTACCGAGTGCTTTTGCCGCTTCGACCGCTTCATCGGCTGTAAAAGCAACTTTTCCGTTCGGCACAGCAACCCCGTACTTTCTGAGGATCTCTTTGCCTTGATACTCGTGAATATTCATCTTCCATCCTCCTATCAAACTCTTCAAAAAATTAACTGCGCTTTCATTTTAATAAACATCCGGTAATATGTCTACAATTAAGATCAGAAAACGGAATATTATTTAAAAATATTTTCAGGATGGTGGTTTCATAGACTGGTCGGTCCTGTAAATAAAGGCAAACACTTCGGCTACCGCTTCAAAAAGTTCTTCGGGAATCGTTTCATTGATATTCAGCTGGCCCAGCAGCATGACCAAATCCTGATCTTCCTGGATCGGCACATGATTTTCATTTGCTTTTTGAAGAATTTGTTCGGCAACTGCCCCCTTCCCTTTTGCTTTTACAACGGGGGCAGTATCGATGCCGGCCTTGTAGCTGAGCGCAACCGCTTCTTTTTGTGCAGGATGGTGTTCTGTTTTCATATCCTGATATCCACCCCTTTATAGGAAGATTCTTGTTGCAATGCAGCCGGAAGCAGCGGCAGCCCGTCCCCGGGGGCACGAAAATGGACGGCCGACAATGTATAATTGAGCTTTTGCAAGTTGGCTTTTAATGCCGGCAGGATTTTACACGCCGCCTCCTGAAATTGCGGGCTGCCATTGCTGACATTTATAGAAATGATTCGGTTTTGGACATTCATTTCAACAAGAGTTTCATTTGAAAATTGCAAATCAAGATAAAAGACGATTTTACAATAATCACTGTCAAGTTGTCCATTGTTCTTCTGTTTGCCTGACCACTGGATGGCAGCGTGGGTTTGAAAATGCGGAAAATTCAGCGGCAGGTCTATCAGAATATGCTGAACGGGTGTATTGAGGGCGGTAACCAGCTGCTGGCCATTCATCTTTAAAACAAGCTGTTCCGCTGTCTCACGCGCCTTTTGCGGGCCGGCTTCTTTTTGCAGCATTTCAACAAGCAGTGCTTTTAACGGTTTTTCAGCAACCTGATCCCAATTTTCCTGCAGGTCAGGAATCCCGCTTTCATAAAAGAGGCCGAGTTTTCTGATCAAGTCTTTGATCTGCATGGCAATTCCGCTGCCGGTTGCGCTAAGCGGCTGATTCTCCGGTTCAAGAACGGATTGCAGCGCTGATAAAATAGTTTTGGTTAATGGTGCCGCCGGTTTTTCCTGCTGTAATTGTGCCTGCAGGGTTTTAAGCAGGGTGGCAGCCGGCACAGCCTGATCCGCTGTGGCGAGCGAATGGAAGATGCCTTCTGTCAGCGGCAACCCGTTTCCAAGCATTGCCTTTGCCGCCTCCAACCCTTTTTGCAAGTCCGGGGCTTCTTTCAGCCAGCTGCCAAGATCGCTGATCATCCCTTTTGTGAACGGAAGATTTTGGCTTGACAAATAGGAGACGAGGGCCCGGTATTCTTTGCCGGCCGGCAGTTGCAATTGGGAAAAGAGCGTATCACTTCCCGTACGGTCCGGCCCGGCCAGCCTTTTCAACTGCACATCCCCCCCGGCGGAAACGGTTTGGAACCAATAACCCTTCCCGCTCTCAACCGGGACTTCCAGCTTCGCCACAAAAGTATGCGGACCCGCTTTGACCAGGGCGGTGCGGTTTGAAAACAGCTTTTGAATGCTGGCGAAAAAAATTTGCCCGGTTTTAAATTCGAAAGTCTGCAAATTTGTATGGGCAAGCCTTGAGATTGCCGATTCAACTACAGAGCCAAATTGCATTTTTTTCACGCCTTTTGCATTAAATTTGTTTCTTTTATTGATATATCGCCGGTTTCACAACAAATCTTTAACCGGTGCAAACGATTTTCTATGTACCGGGCATGGGCCAAAATGTTCTAATGCTTTTAAATGTTCCCTTGTCCCGTAACCCATATTCCTTTCAAATCCGTATTGCGGATACGTTTTTGCCAGTTTGTGCATCATCCGGTCGCGCGTCACTTTTGCAATAACGGAAGCAGCAGCGATAGAAATACTTTTTGCATCTCCTTTGATGATGGCGGTTTGCGGATACGGAACAGACAATTCCATGGCATCGATCAGAAGATGGTCCGGATTCAACTGTAAATTGGCAACGGCCTGTACCATGGCTTTTTTGGCCGCTTGATAAATATTGAAGGCATCAATTTCCGCTGCACCGATGATGCCGGTGCCGATTTTTAGCGCTTTTTCGCAAATTCCTGTAAAATAGGCTTCCCGCTGCTTTGCGCTTAACTGCTTGGAATCATTTAATCCTGGTAAATAAAAGTCCTCAGGCAAAATGACCGCTGCTGCAATTACGGGGCCTGCAAGCGGGCCTCTCCCGGCTTCATCAATACCTGCGATCAGCCGGCAGCCCTGTTGCCTTAATGTATTTTCATAATGCAGCATCCGCCCGAATTTTTCCCGTGCCTGCTTTTGTTTTTCCAGGTTTTTTTTCCATTTTTCCAGTGCTTTCTGTACGCCCTTGCGCCCATCCCGGCTCATCTCCAAAATAAACGGATCATCCGGGTTGCTGAGCAGGGCGAGCCGGGTTTCAATTTCACTGATTTTCATCTGTTGAACACCTCAAAAAAATAAGACTCCCAAAAAAGGGAGTGCTTACAGGATATCAAATGTTAACGGCCCGAGTTTTTGCCCGCGAATGTCACGGATAATCAATTTTGCCGTTTTGTCATAATCCACTTCACCGCCGGCCCTTAAACAACCGCGCAGCCGGCCGATATGGTCAAATAATCCCACTACTTCCGCCGGTATTTCCGTTAATTGATAACGTTCCATCAGGGCCTGCGGATAATGCTTTTCTGTAAATTTCAAACCGAATACTGCAATATCCTGCAAATTTAAAATCGTATCTTTGATGGCGCCGGTTAGCGCCAGTTTATAACCGACTTCTTCATCTTCAAACTTCGGCCACAGGATTCCGGGCGTGTCGAGCAGTTCCATTGATTTGCCGACTTTGATCCAGGCCTGTGCCTTTGTTACACCAGGTGTGTTGCCTGTTTTTGCAATGTTTCTTTTAGCAAGCCTGTTGATCAGCGTGGATTTCCCAACGTTTGGAATCCCGATGATCATTGCCCGGATCGCTCTTGGCTTCATGCCTTTTGCACGCATCCGGTCCCGCTTTGGTTTTAAAATCGTTTCGGCCAGTTTTACCATTTTGTCGAGGCCGGTGCCGGTTTGTGCATCGATAGCAAGAACGTGCCGGTTTTGGTTTGCGAAATGTTCAAGCCAACGCGCCGTCATTTTTGAATCTGCCATATCAGCCTTGCTCAGCAATGTGATCCGCGGTTTTTGCTGGATGATTTCGTCCAGCATCGGGTTTGCCGATGAAACCGGGATCCTGGCATCGACCAGTTCAAAAATAATGTCGACGAGCTTGAGTTTTTCTGTTACTTCTCTTCTCGCCTTGGCCATATGCCCGGGGAACCATTGTATTGCCATCCTGCTTCAACTCCAACATATTATGATCCTTTTTGTGGCGCCCTCCGCTTTTCTATTTCAGAATATGGGCGTCTTTGAGGGGCCAGTATACAAATTTTGTGTCGCCGACGACTTTTTTCAGAGGGATGGTGCCGATTTGGCGGCTGTCTTTGCTGTAGCGGCGGTTGTCACCCATGACAAAGATTTGGCCTTTTGGCACCGTATCTCTCCCAATATAGTCCTTCAACGTAAAATCTTCTGTAAGCGGACCGTCAACAACTACTTTTTTGTACTTGTCGAGATAAGGCTCTTTATAGGCTTTTCCATTAATATACAGGACATCATTCTTATACGCAATATGGTCGCCTGGAAGCCCGATTACCCTTTTTATGTAATCTTTTCCTTCAGGTGCATGGAAAACGACAACATCAAAACGTTTCGGTGTGCCAAGCTTATTGACAATCATCCGGTCCCCGTTTTTCAGCGTCGGCATCATTGATGAACCGTCAACCACAATCGGGGCGAATAAAAAGTAACGGAGGACACCGGCCAGTGCAACAGCGATTAGCAGTGCTTTTATCCATTCCCAGAGCTCATTTTTTGGTTGTTTTTGTTTTGCCATTTTCACACCGCCTCATTCACAATAATCGTATTGTGTATTTCTATTCATTATATAGTATTTTGAAAGGATTTAATCATTTTATTAGAAAATGAAGAAAAGGGGCTTTTCGAAAAGCCCCTTTTTTAAAACAAATATTCCTGAATTAACGGATTTCTTTAATACGGGCGGCTTTACCACGCAGATTACGCAGGTAGTAAAGTTTCGCACGGCGAACTTTACCGCGACGCACGACTTCTAACTTCGCAATTTTTGGTGTGTGGACAGGGAATGTACGCTCAACCCCAACACCATAAGAAACTTTACGTACTGTAAAAGTTTCGCTGATTCCACCGCCGCGGCGTTTAATGACAACACCTTCGAAAATTTGGATACGTTCGCGTGATCCTTCAATAACTTTCACATGGACACGGACAGTATCGCCAGGGCGGAAAACAGGAAGATCTGTGCGAAGCTGGTCTTTTGTAATTTCAGCAATAATATTGTGCATCGTATTCAACTCCTTCCAACAAATGCTCTTGCAAAACTTAGTATAATTGCAGCGGAACATTGTTTTGCGGCAGCCTGCATCAGCAAGCCACAAGTGAAATCATAGCATAAAAGCAGTCCGAATGCAACTCCTTAACTGCGGCCTTCTTCCCATTCTTTGAGCCAGGTTTTTTGCTGGTCTGTAAGCGGATAATGGCGGAGTAAATCTTTTCTTCTCCTATACGTCCGGTAGAGCGATTCTTTATCGCGCCATTTTCGAATCAATTCATGGTTCCCGGATAACAGGACATCGGGGACTTTCATCCCGCGAAAATTTGCCGGCCTGGTGTATTGCGGGTGCTCCAGCAGGCCTGTGGAAAATGAATCGGTAACAGGGGAAGCCTCATTGCCAAGGACGCCCGGCAGAAGGCGTACAATGCTGTCAATGACCACCATTGCGCCCAGCTCCCCGCCTGTCAGCACATAATCGCCAATTGAAATTTCATCTGTGATGAGATGTTCACGGATTCTTTCATCATAGCCCTCATAATGTCCGCAAATGAAAACAAGATGGTCTTCTTTTGAGAGTTCTTCTGCTTTTTTTTGCGAATAGGTTTCACCCTGGGGGCAGAGCAGTATGATCCGCGGTTTTTTTCCCCGATTGTTTTGAAGCAGGTCTTCCACTGCATCAAAAATTGGCTGCGGCTTTAACACCATGCCGGCGCCGCCCCCGTACGGATAGTCGTCAACTGTGTTATGCTTGTTATCACTGTAGTCGCGGAAATTGATGACATTGTAGCGGGCAATTCCTTTTTCTTCAGCTTTTTTTAAGATTGACGAACCGAGGACGCCGTCAAACATTTCCGGAAACAAACTCAAAATATCGATTTTCATGACAGCAGCCCTTCCATCGGTTCAATCACGATTCTTTTTCCGGACACATCAATGTCCTTCACGATCTCCCCGATATAAGGAATCAAATATTCTTTCCTGTCATCTGTGCGGACGACCCAGACATCATTTGCCCCCGGGGTCAAGATTTCTGTTACCGTACCGATTTTCCCGCCGTCTGCCGTGAAGACTGTACAGCCGATGATTTCATGGAAATAATATTCATTTTCGCCTAAACGGCTTAATTGCGCCTCTGATATTTTTAAAATGCCTTCTTTCCATGGTTCAACCGCTTCAATGGAGTCAAAGCCTTCAAAGCTTAACAGGTCAAACTGCTTGTGGCTGCGGTAACTTTTGATGCGCACCTTTAACGGTTCGTTTTCACCCGGGAGGAACAGATAAAGGCTATTGCCCGGCTGGTAGCGTTCTTCCTTGAAATCCGTCATTGAAATCACTTTGACCTCGCCCCGGATTCCGTGTGTATTGATGATTTTTCCGACATTAAACCATTGTGTCATTTTCTCACCTCTCGCGTATTTCTAAGATGATCCCATCTTTCACAATGATGGTTTTTTCCTTTGAAACTGAATTCCAATCATCGCCTTCCCGGATTTCAACGATGGCCTGAATTTCCTTTTCTTTTAATTCCGTGCCAATCGGAAGCAGTTCCAATTGTTCCATCTGAAAATCGACCAGTTTAATTTTTTCCTGGCGATTATTTATTTCTTTCTCAAAATGCATTTTTAAACTCGTGCCCGCGAACTTTTTTGCTTTTTCCAGTTTTTTTGATTCAAACCGCAGCTGGTCACATTCTTTTTGCAGCTGGAGTTTGCTTTCGTAGTACTTTTGCTGCAGCGCTTGCTTACTCGTTTCGGTAAGGATTTGTTTGACTGTGACATTTTGAAGGATTTTCACGATTCCCCGCCCCCTTTAACAGCCAAGTTTTGTGTATCAAGCAGTTGGCCGCGAAGGTTTATGTAAACGTTTGATATTTTAGCATCCGCCGGCTCAACCGTTTAAAAAGATAATATGTAAAAAGGGAGGTTGGCCCTCCCTTCTTTGATGTTAAAATTCAGGCCGTTTCCTTAGCCTGTTTTTAATCGGCAATCTGCAAATGGATTTTCTTATGTTCATGTACTCCGGCTGCTGCATAGACAACCGTACGGATGGCTTTAGCAACACGCCCTTTTTTCCCAATCACCTTGCCGATGTCTTCCTGGCGGACAAATAGCCGGTACGTGATTTCCGCATCGCCTTCTTCCCGTTCCACCCGGACATCTTCAGGATGGTCAACAATGGGCTTTACAATCGCTAAAATGAATTCATCCATGGCTGCCACGATTATTTGCTGTATTTTGCGTTATGGAATTTTTCCATAATACCTTGTTTTGAGAACAAGTTGCGGACAGTATCAGACGGTTGCGCGCCGTTTTGCATCCATTTCAATGCTAATTCTTCATCGATTTTTACTTCAGCCGGGTTCAGAACCGGATTGTAAGTACCTACTGTATCAATGAAACGTCCATCACGAGGTGAACGGGAATCTGCAACCACGATACGATAAAAAGGAGTTTTTTTAGCTCCTATACGTTTTAAACGAATTTTTACTGCCATCTTAAAATAGCACCTCCGATAATGTTTATCACAAGATAAAATGATACCAAAAAAACAGCGTGGTGTAAAGTCTTTTTTCTTAACACCTTATTTTTTTACATAAAAGGGAATTTGAGGCCTCTTTTTTTGCCTTTTTGCGTGAAGCCCTGCATTTGCTTCATCATTTTTTTCATTTCCTCAAATTGTTTCAAAAGCCGGTTGACTTCCTGGACAGGGCGGCCCGAACCTTTGGCAATCCGCTTTTTTCTGCCGGCGTTGATGATTTCGGGATGCGTTTTTTCCTTCTTTGTCATCGACTGGATGATTGCTTCGACATGGGTAATCTGCTTTTCATCAATTTGCAGATTGTCCATCCCTTTGATCTTATTCGCGCCCGGAATCATTTTCAGAAGGTCACCAAGCGGGCCCATTTTGCGGACCTGGCCGAGCTGATCCAAAAAGTCGTCAAACGTAAACGACATATCCCGCATTTTCTTTTCGAGTTCACGTGCTTTTTCTTCGTCAACATTTTCCTGGGCTTTTTCAATAAGCGAAAGGATATCGCCCATGCCGAGGATGCGTGAGGCCATTCTTTCCGGATGAAACGATTCAAGGGCATCCATTTTTTCGCCCATCCCGACAAATTTAATGGGCTTCTCCGTTACTGCACGGATGGACAAAGCCGCCCCGCCGCGTGTATCACCGTCAAGCTTTGTCAGCACAACACCGGTAATTCCGAGCTGTTCATTAAAGCTTTGCGCGACATTCACGGCATCCTGGCCGGTCATGGCATCAACGACAAGGAAAATCTCATCCGGGTGTGCCAATTCCTTGATTTCCTTTAATTCATTCATCAGCTCACCGTCAATATGGAGGCGGCCGGCTGTATCAATCAGCACATAATCATAATGCTCATCCTTCGCCTTTTGGATGGCTTCTTCGGCGATTTTTACCGGGCTGACCTGGTCGCCGAGCGAAAACACCGGCATGCTGAGCTGTTTGCCGAGTGTTTGCAGCTGTTTGATTGCAGCCGGCCGGTAGATGTCGGCAGCCACCAGCAATGGTTTGCGGTTATATTTTTTTCGCAGCAGATTGGCCAGTTTTCCGGTAGTTGTTGTTTTCCCGGCCCCTTGCAACCCGGCCATCATAATAACAGTCGGCGGGCGTTTAGCCACGGCAATCTGGCTTTGCTCCCCGCCCATCAGATTGGTCAGTTCTTCCTGAACGATTTTGATGACCTGCTGCCCGGGTGTTAAGCTTTTCAGCACATCCTGTCCGACAGCCCGTTCGCTTACTTTTTTCACAAAATTCTTTACGACTTTAAAGTTAACGTCCGCTTCAAGAAGCGCGAGCCGGACTTCCCGCATCATCTCTTTTACATCGCTTTCTGAGACTTTCCCTTTGCCGCGGATTTTTTGCATCGTGCTTTGCAAACGGTCAGAGAGTCCTTCAAACGCCATATGTTCGCCCCCTATTCCAGTTTTTCAAGTGCTTCAAGCAAGTGGAGCAGTTCTGAATCAGCATGCTGCTCCAGTAATTTTCGCATTGATTTAAAAATCTGTGCACGTGCCTGGAATTTCTGCAGCAGCTGCAGCTTTTTCTCGTATTCTTCCAGCATTTGTTCCGTGCGTTTAATATTATCGTAAACAGCTTGGCGGCTGACCCCGTATTCTGCGGCAATCTCGCCAAGCGAAAAATCATCCAAATAATAGAGGGACATGTAGCTGCGCTGTTTCGGAGTCAGCAACGACTGGTAAAAATCGTATAAGTAGTTCATTCTCGTTGTTTTCTCCAGCATATTCGCCGCCCCCTGTTAAGTGAAACACCTTTACATATTGTTAGGATACAAAGGTTCCGGGCGTTTGTCAATGGATATGATAAAGGCGTGCGCCACACCCATACTTACAAGTGCTTACGCTTCTTCTGTTTCTTCAATCAGCTCCGAAAACAGCCCGTATACATATTTTTCTGCATCAAAGGCCTGCAAATCATCCATTTTTTCTCCAAGCCCGACATATTTAACAGGGATATGGAGTTCGTTGCGGATTGCAAGCACAATGCCGCCTTTTGCCGTCCCGTCCAATTTTGTCAGCACGATGCCGGTCACATTGGTTGCTTCTTTGAAGGTTTTCGCCTGGATCATCGCATTCTGCCCGGTCGTTGCATCAAGCACAAGGAGTACTTCATGAGGCGCGCCCGGGACTTCCCTTTCAATCACGCGTTTGACTTTTTCCAGTTCCTTCATTAGATTAACCTTGTTTTGCAGGCGCCCGGCGGTATCGCACAGCAATATGTCCGCTTTCCGTGCTTTTGCAGCCTGGATGGCATCGTACATGACCGCGGCCGGATCAGAACCTTCCGCATGTTTGATGACTTCCACGCCAACCCTGTTTCCCCACACTTCGAGCTGCTCAATTGCCCCGGCGCGGAAGGTATCGCCCGCGGCCATCATCACTTTCCTGCCCTCTTCTTTCAAAGCGTAAGCGAGTTTCCCGATGGTCGTCGTTTTGCCAACGCCATTGACGCCGACAAACAGGATAACCGTCAGCCCGCCGTCTTTTATATTCAATGTATTCGGTACATCCCCGCCTTCTGAATAGATTTCTACCAGCTTCTCGGAGATCACTGGCTGGACTTCAGATGGTTCCTGGATATTTTTTCTCTTGACTTCCATTTTAAGTTCTTCAATTAATTCCATTACGGTTTGAAAACCGACATCGGCCTGAATCAGAATTTCTTCCAGTTCTTCAAAAAAATCTTCATCAATTTTACGGTACCGTGCCACAAGATTATTGACTTTATTTGTAAAATTGTCCCTTGTTTTGGCCAGCCCGCTTTTAAATTTATCTGTCACAGAATCGGAAGAATGGGTAATTTTCTCTTTTAATTTTTTAAAGAAACTCATATCGACACTTCCTTCATTGCTTAATCTTAAGAGGAAACCTGGCCCACCAGGTCCGCGGATTCTTCAAGTTTCACAGATACGAGCTTGGATACGCCCGATTCCTGCATGGTAACGCCGTAGAGAACATCCGCTTCTTCCATTGTCCCTTTACGGTGGGTAATGACAATAAACTGGGTTTCCCGGCTGAATTGTTTTAAATATTTGCTGAAGCGGTAGACATTGGCCTCATCCAGGGCTGCTTCCACTTCATCGAGGATGCAAAACGGGACAGGCCGTATGCGTAAAATCGCAAACAACAGCGCAATTGCGGTCAGGGCCCTTTCTCCTCCTGACAAAAGCCCAAGGTTTTGCAGCTTCTTCCCCGGCGGCTGGGCAACAATCTCCACGCCTGTATTTAATAAGTCTTTTGGATCGGTAAGCCTTAAATCCGCGCGGCCGCCGCCGAAAAGCTCCCTGAATATCGGCTCGAATTCATGGCGGATCGCTTTGAAGTTTGCATCAAAGCGCCGGATCATTTCTTCGTCCATTTCCAAAATAACTTGGCCAAGCGTATCTTTTGCTTCCAGCAGGTCGGATTCCTGTTCTTTTAAAAATTGGTAGCGTTCCGATACCCGGTCGTATTCTTCAATTGCACCGAGGTTGACGGTGCCGAGTTCATCGATTGCAAGTTTAATCAATTTCACCTTTTTGCGGGCCTCTTCAATTGATACTTGCAGCGGATATGCTTCTTTAGCCGCTTCATAGCTGAGCGTATATTCTTCGCGGAGCCGCCGGAGCCGGTTTTCAAGTTCAACTTCAAGCCGGTTTGCTTTTACTTCTTCATCCTGAATCGCAACAAGCAGCCCCTTCTGCCGGCGTTTCAGCTCTTTTAAGGCCAGTTCGGCATCTTCTATTTCTGCCTGCATCCTCAGTCTTTCTTCCCTGCGGATTGAGATAAAGGCCAGGGTATCATTTTTATCTCGTGCTTTTTGTTCTGCCGCCGCAATGAGTTCACTCTCAGAAGTATGGTGGTGGGTCTGTTCATCCATCAAAAAGCGGTACTGGTCCTCATAGCTTTCCTTTCGCTCCGACCATTCCTTTATACTTTGATTGAGTTTCTCCAATTCTTCACGGTTCCGCGCTGATTTTTCGGCTTCGACGGCCAGTTTTGCTTTTAAATCGCTCAGTTCGCCCTGAAGCTGGGTTTTTGTTGTCGTATCATCATTCTTCTTTAGCGAAAGGGCTTCAATTTCGGCCTCGAGCCTGCGGCAATCTTCCGTACGGCTGGCAAGCATGGCTTCAATTTCGGATATTCGTTTTGTAACGCTGCGGTTGTTTTCTTCTGCTTCCGATTTTTCCATATCATACACAAGCAAATGCTCATTCATATTTTTCTCAGCCAGCTCAAGCCTTTGCATTTCCGCCCTTGCGCCCTGTTCCTGAAGCCGCAGATCTTCCCCGCGTTTTCTCGCTTCTTCCAGTTCCTCTGCTTTTCTCTCCGCCTCGCTCTTCAGCGACTTCACATTCGCTTCCAGTTCCAGCGTTTTGGCTTCCATATCTGCGAGCTTTTCTTTTAGTGATTCAAGCTCGCCTTTTCTGCTTAACAATGATATGCCGCCTTGTTTCGATGCCCCGCCTGTCATTGCGCCGCCAGGATTCACGACATCGCCGTCCAGCGTTACAATGCGGTACCGGTAACTGAGCAGTTTGGCGAGTTTATTGGCGCCTTTTAAGTCACGGGCAATCACGACATTTCCGAGTAAATTCGATATAATCGTCCGGTAGCGCTCATCCGTATGAACGAGGCCGTCCGCAATGCCAATAAAAGCATCCTCGCTGCGGAGCGGATTCAACTGTGCAGCCGGAATCATTTTCGGCCTGATAATATTAAGCGGCAGAAATGTAGCACGGCCCGCTTTCCGCTGTTTTAAGAATTCAATTGCGCGCCTGCCGTGATGTTCCGTTTCCACAACAACATGCTGCATGGCTGCGCCCAAAGCCGTTTCAACCGCCTTTTCATAGGTTCCGGGCACCTGAATTAATTCGGCCACGGCGCCTTCAATCCCATCCAGTTCTTTCGTTCTGGCCTTCAGGACTGCACGGACACCCTGATAAAAGCCGGTATAATCCTCTTCCATTTCCTCCAATGTTTCTTTGCGCGATTTGGCTTTTTGCAAATATTGATAGGCTTTGTACAGATTGGATTCCTGCTTCTGGTAACGATTATTGGCCGCCTCGAGCTGCCTTTGCTTTTCCCGGAAGGCAGCCACTTCGTCTTCCAGCTTTTGTACAAGCTGATTGCATCGTGCATGTGCTTCCTTTTTCCGGGCGCGTATGGTTTTTCTTTCTTCCACATATTTTTGGTTATCACTGTCCAATTTTTGAATGCGGACAGCGGACTGCTTTAATTGCTGCTGTAAATAATTTCTTTCGTTTTTTCCGCTCGCCTGTTCATTCAAAAGTTCAATATAGTCGCTTTTTAACGACTCGATTTTTTCGTCAATATTGACATTGAACTGTGCAAGCAAGGCATGTTTATTTTTTACATTTTCTTTTAAGGCAGCCTCAGCACGCCGGTTCTCTTCCATTTCTTCAAGCAGCCTGTTCTTATTTTTGGAAAGCGCCGATAGCGTATCTGCGGCCTCTTTTATATTCCGCTCAAGCTGTGCTTTGTTCTGGGTGGCATTTTTTTTACGTTCTTTTAATACTTCTTTGCGCCCTTCAAGTTTTTCCAGCTCTTCAGTTGCTGCAAGCAAAACATTTTGCAGATCGCTGATTGATTCATCCAGCGCACCCAGCTGATTCTTTTTTTCTTCAAGGTGTGCTTCGCTTTTTTTGATTTCTGTGGCAAGCGCACCTTCCTGGTCTTGATGTTCCGCGAGCCAGGCGCTCAAGTTCTCCCATTTGCCATGCAATTCTTCTATTTCATGGACGGTGACCGCAATTTCGTAGTTTTTTAATGCTTCTTTTTGCTCCAGGTAATCCCTGGCGATTGAAGCCTGGATCCTGAGCGGGTCAATCCGGCCCTCCAGTTCGAAAATAATGTCGCTCACCCGGTTTAAATTTTCCTGTGTTTCGGTGAGCTTGGCTTCTGCTTTTTTCTTGCGTGTTTTATATTTTAAAACGCCCGCCGCCTCTTCAAAAATAGTCCGGCGTTCTTCGGCTTTGCTGTTTAAAATTTCTTCCACTTTTCCCTGGCTGATAATAGAAAACGCTTCTTTGCCAAGGCCGGAGTCCATAAACAGTTCGACGATATCCTTTCGGCGGCAGGCCTGTTTGTTGATGTAAAATTCGCTGTCACCCGAACGGTACACCCGCCTTGTAACGCTCACTTCCTGGTAATCAATTGGAAGCTTCCCGTCTTCATTTTCAAGTGTCAGGGTCACCTCGGCAAAATTCAGCGGTTTTCTCGTATCACTGCCGCCAAAAATAACATCTTCCATTTTGCCGCCCCGCAAAGATTTTGCCGACTGCTCCCCAAGTACCCAGCGGACCGCATCGATCACGTTGCTTTTGCCGCTTCCGTTTGGGCCGACAACTGCTGTGACGCCCGGGACAAACTCCACCGAAACTCTTTCTGCAAACGATTTAAATCCAATTAAGTCCAAACGCTTGAGAAACAATCACTTCCCCTCCATTCCTTGCATGAAAACATCAATGTTGCTGCTTTTTCTGCAAATTTTCCAAAGCCGTTTTGGCCGCATGCTGTTCTGCTTCTTTTTTTGAATGGCCTTTTCCGGTGCCAAGTTCCTTATGATTTAAAGAAACCCTTGAGACAAATTCACGGTCATGCGCCGGGCCGCGTTCATCCAAAATCGTATATTCCAGTACGCCGGAAGATACTTTTTGGATAAATTCCTGCAATTGGCTTTTGTAGTCTGTTGTACGGGAAAACATGCCATCCTGAATCTTTGGAAATACCACTTTTTCCAGCAAGGTGACGACCGTATCGATCCCTTTATCGAGGAAAAGTGCTCCGATAAAGGCTTCAAACACGTCAGCCAAAAGAGCAGGACGGGTTCTGCCGCCTGTCATTTCCTCGCCCTTTCCGAGCAGGAGAAATTCGCCAAACCGCAGTTCATTGGCAAAGAGTACGAGTGACGGTTCACAAACAACGGCTGCACGCAGTTTCGTCATCTCGCCTTCGTTCATCATTGGATAATGTTCGAACAGGTAATGCGAGACAGTCAGTTCGAGAACGGCATCACCCAAAAATTCGAGCCGTTCATTATCTTCATTTGGTTTTTGCCGGTGTTCATTTACATAAGAAGAATGGGTAAATGCCTGTTTCAGCAAGTCCTTGTTGTTAAAATGGATCTGCAGTTGATCCTGCAGCTTGCTTAAATTTTCATGCGCTGTTGCGTCATGGTCTGAGTTTGATTTTTTCATCATGGTTTACCACCTGTTATTCTTTTATTTGCGCGGATAAGTACCGCAAACTTAGTTTAAGTGTATATAAAAATGGAGCAGAGTGCAAAGGCGGTCCGAATTACTCAAACGGTCGTAAATGCGTAAAAATTTCTCTTTGCGCATTTACCATCGCTTTAGGCAGGGATGGGATGGATTGTCAGATGGCGCACGTATTCCGCCTGCAATCATAATGTGAAAAATGCCCCGCCGTGAATGTGCGGGACATTTTAAATCAAAACGACTACTGCTGATTTTGTATGTAATTTACAGCGTCACCCACTGTTACAATTTTTTCAGCGTCCTCGTCCGAAATTTCCATGCCAAATTCATCTTCCAGTTCCATTACCAATTCCACTACATCAAGAGAATCGGCACCAAGATCTTCTTTAAAAGAAGCATCAAGCGTAACTTTCGATTCTTCCACTCCAAGGCGGTCAACGACGATTTTTGTTACACGTTCTAACACGTCTGCCATGCGGTTCACCTCCCCTCAAGCCATTATAGAGGATTTTTAATAAATAATAAAGTGAAACTTCCATCAGTGGGGTTTCCCTTTATCCCCACTGATGGTTAGTTGAACCAATCGGACCTTTACGGGCAGTTTGATCTCCCACCTATCTTCGTCGTTCCTTAAATCTTGAGGTGGGAGTCTTACTGCCCGTTAAGAGTGGGATAAAGTGAAACTTCCATCAGTTGAGGGGTTTACATAATCATGCCGCCGTCAACATGGATGGTTTGCCCGGTGACATAATCAGCACTGTCACTGGCAAGGAATAAAGCAACTTTCGCCACATCTTGCGGATCGCCAAAACGGGCAAGCGGAATCTGGCCCAGCATTCCCTGCTTCAACTCCTCTGTCAGTTGTTCCGTCATATCGGTATGGATGAAACCGGGCGCAATGGCGTTCACATTAATTCCGCGGCCCGCAAGTTCACGGGCGGCCGTTTTCGTTAAACCAATAACGCCTGATTTGGCGGCGACATAATTGGCCTGCCCCGGATTCCCGCTGAGGGCAACGACCGATGAAATATTGATAATTTTCCCCTTCCGCTGTTTCATCATCGGGCGGGCAGCTGCTTTTGTACAGAGAAAAACGCCTTTCAAATTGGTATTGATGACAGCATCCCACTCGGCCTCTTTCATTCTCATTAATAGATTATCGCGGGTAATGCCGGCGTTATTCACCAAAATATCAATTTTCCCGAATCTGGCGAGGACTTCTTTGAACATTTCCTGAACTTCCGCTTCTTTTGAAACATCGGCTTTAATGGCGAGCGCTTCCGAACCATATTCGCGGACATCAGCAGCAACCTGTTCAGCTTTGTTGGCATTGCCGGCATAGTTGACAATGACATGCGCCCCGTTTTTGGCAAATTCAAGTGCAATTTCGCGGCCGATACCGCGCGAAGCACCTGTGACAAGCACGACCCTGTCTTTTACTTCTTCCATCACTTATCCCTCCTCTTATTTATTTCATGGCTGCTTTAAATCGCGGATAACCGCCTGGCATGTTTCCATATCCTGAACGGCATACGTTTTTACGCTGCGGTCTATTTTTTTGATTAATCCGGATAATACTTTTCCGGGCCCGACCTCGATAAATGTGCTAACGCCGAGATGAATCAGCTGATGGACTGATTCTTCCCATAATACCGGGGAGTAAAGCTGCTTCAGCAAGTGTTCCTTAATCTCTCCCGCTTTTTCAACCGGCATCGCATTGACATTGGCGATCACCGGGATTTTTGCATCCCCGATGGCCACTCCATCCAGGATTTTTTTAAATTTATTTGCTGCCGGCTCCATCAGTCTGGAGTGGAACGGCCCGCTTACCTGCAGCGGCAGCACCCGTTTTGCGCCTTTTTCCTTGGCAAGCGCCGCTGCTTTTTCAATGCCGGCTGCCGTTCCTGAAATGACAATCTGTCCGGGGCAGTTTAAATTGGCGAGCTGGACGGTTTCGCCGCTTTGTTCGATTTCTCCGGCAACAGCGGCAAGCGAATCCCTGTCCATCCCGAGTACAGCTGCCATTGCACCGGCGCCGTTCGGGAATGCTTCATCCATATACTCCCCGCGTTTGCGCACGGCATATACAGCATCTTCAAAAGAGACTGCACCGGCAGCAACAAGCGCCGAATATTCTCCTAAGCTGTGGCCGGCGGCATAATCCGCCTTGATGCCGGCTTCCTGCAATACTTGTAAAATCGCCGTGCTTACAGTCAGCAATGCCGGCTGTGCATTGGCCGTATGCGTCAGTTTTTCCTGCGGCCCTTTGCGGATCAAATCCGTTAACGAAAATCCTAATTTTTCATCTGCCCGGGCAAAAACGGCTGCTGCATTTTGATTTGCTTCAGCAACAGACTGCCCCATGCCGACTGTTTGTGACCCCTGTCCCGGAAAGACAAATGCAATTTTTCCCATTGATACTTCCTCCGTCCTACTTTGTTTCGTGCGGCTGGATGGCCGTTTTAATTTTTCCAATGACATCATGCTGCACCATCTCACGTGTCTGGCGCACCGCATTGAAAATCGCATTGGCATTTGAGGAGCCATGTGCTTTAATCACCGGTGCATTCAGCCCCATCAAACCGGAACCGCCGTATTCCGAATAATCCATCATATTTTTCAGCCCGGATAATTCAGGCTTTACCATGGCGGCGGCAATCTTTGTTTTCATATTTGTTAAAAATACTTTTTTGATCATGGAGAACAATGACCCTGCCGTACCTTCAATTGTTTTCAGAACCATATTTCCGGTAAATCCGTCTGTTACGACAACATCTGCCGGCCTTTGCAGCAAGGCGCGTGATTCGACGTTGCCAATAAAATTCAAGTCTGCTTCTTTAAGCATTTGAAACGTCTTTTTCGTTAAATCATTGCCCTTCTTTTCTTCTGTGCCGATATTAAGAAGCCCGATGCGCGGACTTTCAATGCCGCGGACTTTTTCGGCATATATCGAACCCATAATGGCAAATTGCAGTAAATGTTCAGGCTTTGCATCTGCATTCGCCCCCAAATCGAGCATTACAATGCCCTGCCCATCCATTGTCGGAATCACCGGAGCAAGCGCCGGCCTTTCAATGCCTTCAATCCTGCCGACGATAAACAGCCCGGCTGCCATTAAAGCACCGGTATTGCCGGCAGATAGGCAGGCATCTGCTTCTCCATTTTTTACTGCCTGCGCCATCAGCACCATCGAGGCGTTCTTTTTGCGGCGGACTGCACGCACAGGCTCATCCGTACCGGCGATCACTTCGTCTGTATGGACAATCCTGACGCGTCCGGATGGCTGTAAATATTGTTCGATCTGCTTTTGATCGCCGTACAGTATACATTCAATGTCCTCGTACGCTTTTACTGCCCGGTTGATCCCCAGTACAATCTCTTTTGGCGCAAAATCCCCGCCCATTGCATCTATTGCCAATTTCATCTATTGTCAGCCCCGCTTCTAAAAGTCTCTTTTAAAACCGAACTCGCTGCCAAAATCTTATGAATAGCTTAACCATCTTTACGTGCATGGTTTCGGTACATTTCAAATTCACCTTTAAAAACAAGCTCTTTTCCAACATAGCTTTGGACGAGTACGGTTGTCCTGTCTGTTTCTTTTCCTGTATCTAAAACGGCTGCTTTTGCGACGACACGGTCGCCTTCTTTTACCGACCGCAAAAACTGGATGTTTGCCTTTGCCGTTAAAGCCAGTTCTTCGTTAATGACAGCAACTGCAAGTGAATTCGCCTGCGCGAACAAATGGTGGCCGCGCGCAATCGAATTGCGTTTAAATACATGTTCCTTTTTCACATCAAAGATTGAGATCGCGCTTCTATCCAGTTCAATGTCAATAATTTCCCCGATGACTTCATCGATCGGCAAAGCTTTCACTTCATCAGCAAACCGCTTTTCCGCAACATTTTTAATCCTTTCCCGCAGTTCCGGAATCGATAATTCCAGCCTGTCAAGCCGGATCGTCTGGACGCTGACCCGGTAACGCTCTGCCAGTTCTTCATCCGTTATGAAAGGATTCTGTTGAATGGTTTCCTGTAAATGTTTCTGCCTGTCTTTTTTCTGCATTCTCATGAATCGAACCACCATCCAAAACTTAGGACTTGGTACTAATAGTAGTATATAGAAAGTAAAAGAAGTTTGCAAGATTTACCAGGCAGGGAAAATGGATTCACGATCCCCTTGCAAGTTCTGAAAAATGAGCAGACGCCTTTAGTCCAGCTTTTCCCCTTCCAGCACACCCGATTCCTTAAGATTTGCCCTTAATCTCCGGTATTCCGGAGCATGCCAGAAGGTTTCCGATTCAATCAGCTTTTGGGCATCCTTGCGAGCTGTTTCGAGGGCGCGGAAATCATGCACCATATCCGCCACTTTAAATTCCGGCAGGCCGCTTTGTTTTTTTCCAAAGAAATCTCCCGGCCCGCGCAATTCAAGATCCTTCTCACTCAGCACAAAACCGTTATTCGTCTCGGTCATGATTTTCATCCGCTCTTTGCCGATTTCTGTTTTCGGGTCTGCAAGCAATATACAATAGGATTGCTCATCCCCCCTGCCGACACGGCCGCGCAGCTGGTGAAGCTGGGACAGTCCGAAACGCTCGGCATCATAGATAACCATCATCGTGGCATTGGGTACATTCACCCCGACTTCGACAACAGTAGTGGAGACAAGAACTTGAATGTCATTATGGCTGAACGCTTTCATGGCCGCATCTTTTTCTTCGTTTGGAAGCCTGCCGTGCATCAGCCCTGCTTTGTATCTATCGCCAAAATACCGGGTTAAAACGGCATGGGCATCAATGGCATTTTGCACATCGAGTTTCTCGGATTCTTCAATCAGCGGACAGATGACGTATGCCTGCCTGCCTTTTTCCAATTCTTTTTCTACCATTCCGAGCACTTTTTCCAGCATATGATGCTTTACCCAGTATGTCTCGATTTCTTTTCTCCCCGCAGGCATTTCGTCGATGACCGAGACGTCCATTTCGCCAAAAACCGTAATCGCGAGTGTGCGCGGAATCGGTGTTGCCGTCATGAATAAGACATCAGGCGAGATTCCTTTTTCGCGGAGGACCCTTCTCTGTTCAACACCAAAGCGGTGCTGCTCGTCTGTAATCACGAGGCCGAGGCGATGAAAGTCGACATCCTCCTGGATTAGGGCATGCGTTCCGACCAGTACATCAATTTCCCCGTTTTTCAACTGCTCGAGCAGCGCCTTTCTCCGTTTGCCTTTTACCGAACTGGTTAACAATGAAACGACGGCCCCGTGCGGCTCCAATAGCTTGTACAATGATTTGGCATGCTGTTCGGCAAGGATTTCAGTCGGGACCATTAATGCCCCCTGGAAGCCGGCTGTCACGGCCGCATAAAGCGCAAGCGCAGCAACTACAGTTTTGCCTGAACCGACATCGCCCTGCAGCAGACGGTTCATGCGGTATGGCGACTTCATGTCCGCACAAATTTCATTGACCACCCGTTTTTGCGCAGCCGTTAATGCAAACGGAAGCGAGTGAATCAATTTTTTCAGCTCCGGCAGTTTGTAATGGATCGCCTGGCCATGGGAATGTTCACGCTCAAATTTGCGCAGCGCCTGCATTTTCAATTGAAAGTTTAAAAACTCTTCATATACAATTGTGCGCCTTGCAAATTTCACTTCCCGCTCAGACGTTGGAAAGTGCATCGCGTACATGGCCTGCCGCTTCGGAAATAGTTTGTAAGCAGCAAGCATCGATTCAGGTAAAGTGTCTTCTATCTTGGCGCCAAATTCAGAAAAAGCGGTTTTAATATATTTGCGTAAGCTTTTGACCGTCATTTTACCTTTAATGGAATAGACCGGTTCAAACAGGGAGGCACGTTCTGCTGACCCTGTCTTCATTTCCTGGGCGATAATGGTTTGGCGGTTCTGGTCCCATTTGCCTGTGACGGTAATTTCATCCTGAATCTGAATTTTCTTTTTTAAATAGGGCTGGTTAAAAAATACGACGGTAATCAAAAATTGCCCGACGAGCACTTTCATCGACAGCCGCGAGCGTTTTCTTGAATAAAAGATAAGAGAAGGCTCGCTGTGAACCCTCCCTTCTACTGTGATCCTTTCATCATGCCGGACATCCTGCAAATCACGGAGCCGGTAATCTTCGTAACGATACGGATAATAACCAAGCAGGTCGCCAACCGTGGTAATTCCCATCAATTCCAGATTGCTTTCAGTTTCTGCGCCGATTCCTTTTATGACAGATACCGGCTGGTTTAAGGCGTTATCCATGGGTATCGAGCGAAACACCGAAAATTTTGGATTCAAGCTTTCTTGCTGTAGGTGTATCCGCCAACCCTCCCCCGGCAGTTTCCTTTAGCGCAACCGGCATGCGCAAACCGACGCGGTACATCGCATCAATGACTTCATCGCAAGGAATCCGGCTTTTGATTCCGGCAAGTGCCATATCGGCGGCCACCATCGCATTCGCAGCCCCCATCGCGTTTCTTTTCACACATGGGACTTCAACCAAACCGGCAACAGGATCACAAACAAGGCCAAGCATATTCTTTAACGTAATGGCCATCGCGTGTGCGCTTTGTTCCGGTGCCCCGCCGGCCATTTCAACGATGGCGGCAGCAGCCATCCCGGCAGCAGAACCGACTTCAGCCTGGCAGCCGCCTGCAGCTCCGGAAATAAATGCATTATTGGCGACGACAAACCCAAAGGCGCCTGCCGTGAACAGAAACCGCAACATTTGCTCCCTTGTCGGATCCAGTTTATTTTTAACGGCAAAAAGTGTCCCTGGCACAACTCCCGCAGAACCGGCAGTCGGCGTTGCGCAGATTGTACCCATCGCAGCATTGACTTCATTGGTCGCGACTGCTTTACTGACAGCGTCTAAAATCGTTTCTCCTGATAAAAAATTTCCTTTTTCAATATATTTCTGCAGCAGAACCGCATCGCCGCCTGTCAGCCCTGATCGGGACTTTACGCCTGCAATGCCGCGTTCCACCGCTTTTTCCATTACGGTTAAATTATGATCCATTTTCTTTATGACTTCATCGCGGGATCCTCCCGTCACATCCATTTCCTGTTCGATCATAATTTCCGAGATTTTTTTGTTTTGCTGTTCGGCTAAACCGACCAATTCAGCAACGTTTCGAAACATAAATATCCTCCTTACAACAAACGGAAGTCGCTGTCGCTTGTGCACACTTGTATTTTTTGGAAATGAAGTGAACATAAGTGGCCGGCCATCTGTTCAAACACTAATCTACTACCCTGGCAACCTGCGAAATATTCGGCAGGCGCCCGATTTCTTCCAAAACGGTGTCATCAAGATTCTGGTCGACTTCGATCGTCATCAGTGCCATTTTCCCTACTTCTTTACGTGAGACTTCCATGTGGCCGATATTGATCTCATATTTTGATAGCACATTGGACACCGCAGCAATCGCGCCAAAACGATCATCATGGACAACAAGAATGGCCGGGTGGTGTCCGGATAAACGCAGCCGGAACCCGTTCAGTTTCGTGATTTCAATTTTTCCGCCGCCAATGGAAATCCCGACAAGTTCCATTTCCGTGTTTTCATCACGCAATACAATTTTTGCGGTATTGGGATGATCGGGAATGGCTTCTTCAACAAAAAACCGGACATCGAGTCCGAGCTTTTTTGCAATTTCCAGTGCAGAAGTAAGCCGCCTGTCGTCGGTGTCAAAATCCAATAAACCGCCGACAATGGCAACATCGGTGCCATGGCCTTTATAGGTGCTGGCAAACGAACCGTAAAAATGAATATCGGCCTGTTTTGGCTGCCTGCCGAATAAGCTTCTGGCCACCTTGCCGATTCTCGCAGCCCCTGCCGTATGCGAGCTGGAAGGTCCGATCATGACAGGCCCAATGATATCGAATACGCTTTTGTACTTCATGGTTTCCACTCACCTTATATTATCGTGCTTATGTTTAGCATATGCCGCAAAAGGCGGAATGAACCGTTTCATTCAACGGCAAAAATAAAAGAATATAACGGCTGTTTCCCGTTATGGACTTCCACTTCAATGTCCGGATAATGGTCTTCGATAAATGCAACAAGCTCATCCACCCGTTCAGAAGTGACATCCTGCCCGTAAATCACGGTGGCGATTTCATCCTCTTCGCTGATCATCTGTGCCAAAAGCTGTTCAGCCGCTGTTAATAGCTCAGGACTTGTCTTCACAATTTTTCCTTCGTAAATCCCCATATAATCATCTTTTTTAATTGAGATGCCGTCCATATTGGTATCGCGGACCGCAAATGTCACCTGGCCGGTTTTTACATGGCCAAGGGCTTCTTTCATGGCCTCTGCGTTTTGCTCCAGCGAATGTGACGGATTGAACGCAAGCAATGCTGCCATTCCCTGCGGCACTGTTTTCGACGGGACAACGATAACTTTTTCATCCGCCAGCTCGGCAGCCTGTTCGCTTGCCATGACAATATTTTTATTGTTAGGCAGAATGATAATTTGCTCCGCATTGGCTTCAACAATTGCTTTTAAGATATCCTCGGTGCTCGGGTTCATTGTCTGGCCGCCTTCGATCACGGCTGTTGCGCCAATGCTCTTAAACAATTCAGCAATCCCTGCCCCCATTGAAACCGTAACAATACCGTATTCCGCTTTCGGTTTTGCTTCTTTTTCGGTGGCAAGCGGGTGATGCGTCTCCCCGACAATGGAGCTGTGCTGCTCGCGCATATTATCAACCTTTAATTTAATCAGGCTGCCGTACTGCTGCCCGTAATTCAGCACATCACCGGGCTTTTCAGTGTGGACATGGACTTTGACAATATCATCGTCCGAGATGACCAGCAAGGAATCCCCGTACCGGCTCAACTCCTGGCGGAAGCTGTCTTCGGAAAAAACGCGCCCGGCAGGTTTGCTTTTGTCCAGCCTTACCATGATTTCCGTACAGTATCCATACTTAATATCTTCCGTTTTCATAAATTCCTGCGCATGTTTGTGGTGTTCCGCGCTCACAAGCTCATTCATAGACGGGATCACAGATGGAACATCCGGAAGCACTTCCCCTTTCAATTCGGCAAGAAAGCCTTCATATATAAACACAAGCCCCTGGCCGCCGCTGTCGACAACGCCGACTTCTTTTAATACCGGCAGCATTTCGGGTGTACGGCTTAATGTTTTTTTGGCTTCCCCAAGGATCGCCTCCATGACAGCAGCAATATCTTTTTCATTTTTTGACACTTGTACGCCTTTTTTTGCCGCTTCCCTGGCAACGGTAAGGATCGTCCCTTCCACCGGCTTCATGATTGCTTTAAAAGCACTTTCAATCCCGGCCTGAAACGCCTCGGCAAATTCAACGCTTGTAATGCTTGCCTTCGCCTCTATTGATTTCGAAAATCCACGGAATAATTGGGAAAGAATGACCCCTGAATTTCCCCTTGCTCCCATCAGCAGGCCTTTTGCAAAAGCCGCGGCCAGTGCACCGATATGCTCCTGGTTGTTTTTCCGGACTTCTTTTGCACCTGAAGTCATTGTTAAATTCATATTGGTTCCCGTATCGCCGTCCGGTACAGGGAACACATTTAAAGCATCCACCACTTTTGCATTGGCGGCTAAGTGGTCTGCTCCTTGTATAATCATTTCTGCAAAGTGTTTGCCATCCAATGATGTAAGCACGATATTTCCTCCTCGTTACGGGTTCGTTACACGAACGCCTTGAACGTAAATATTAATGGCGTCAACCGATAAGCCGACCATTTGATTCAGGGTATACTTCACTTTTTGCTGGACATTGTGGGCGATTTCAGAGATTTTTGTTCCATAGCTCACCATAATATACATATCAATTTCTACTTTCTCATCCTGTTGACGCACAATTACGCCCCTTGAGAAGTTTTCCTTCCGCAAAATTTCGGTAATGCCATCTTTGATCTGATTTTTTGAAGCCATCCCGACGATGCCGAAACAATCGACAGCCGCTCCACCTGCAATCGTAGCGACCACTTCATTAGATATATCAATTTGACCGAAAGCAGTATTCATTTCAATCGACATAAATTGCTCCTCCTTACTGGCGTTTTGCCAAAAAAGAATTCGGCTTGCTCCTCCCATTTTACTATAATCCATAAAGCATGGAAAGCCGGAGATAAAAATGCGGCGTTCTAAATCCAAATGGTTGCCGTTACATAAACTATAGTTTACCATAAAAGCAAACGCCATGCAGTGCGCGGGAAATGGCTGAATAACCGTTCCGGCAGATAATCCCCGTACCCGGCGATGCTGCAAAGATGAAACCTTGCAAACTGCCCTTGAATATGATACATTATAATAGTAATTTTACGAGGAAAATTGAAGTAATGAAATAATAAATTTGTTCTATTTCTGCTTCGTGAAGTAAGGAGGGACTATATTATGCCGAAAAAATGTGTCATTACAGGCCGCAAAACAACAGCAGGCAACAACCGTTCACATGCGATGAACGCATCGAAACGCACTTGGAAAGCAAATCTTCAAAAAGTGCGCATCCTGGTTGACGGCAAGCCAAAACGTGTTTGGGTTTCTACCCGTGCATTGAAATCCGGGAAAGTGGAACGCGTTTAATCCTTTAAAATCCAGACACCCATTTAGAAATCAGTTGCATACTGGTTTCTTTTTATATGCAAAAAAAATCGGCGCTCCGCCGATTTTTTATTTTCTGTCATGTTCAAAAGAAAAACCATTTATCCTTTTTTAAAGGTCCCTAACATCGCCCTGACGATCCCGCCCAGAAACTTCGGCAGTTTAATCGTATAAAATTTCATATCTGTCCCTCCCCATTACAAAACATCCAGTCTCCCGCTTATTATATGCTTGATCATGCGATACGTTCACCAGCACTGCTGTATTGATCCTGAATTAAGGAATGATTAATCATGGCTTCTTATCATCATTAATATGCCGTCTGTAAAAGAAAAAGTACCAAAATCTCGGATCAGTTCGTTGCTGATGCAAAGGGTGGACCCGCGGTAAACTTTCCGGTCCTGAAGCGGATATTTAAATCCGCTTAAGGTCAGATTTTCGACCGTGGCGGTAATGGGCAGGAACGAGATATACGGATGGGTTTGAAGGCTTCCTATCGTATAGATGCCGGGCTGGCAAACTGAAATGCGGTTCATTCGGTCGATGATCTCAATCATACCGTGATATTCCAGGGCTTTTTCATGGGTCAAAAGCATCATATTGGTCAATGCATGATCCGCCCTTCCCCCTGTTGCGCCAAAAATTTTGATTGCCCGCGGATTTTGCCGGATTGCCCACAGCAGTGCCAGTTCCAAATCCGTCTCGTCTTTTTCAGGCTTAAATTTTTTGATATTTGTCAGTGTATTTTGGATGGTCCGCCACTCTTCAGCATTTACGGAGTCGAAATCACCAAAGGCCATATCCGGGACAATGCCAAGCTGAAGCAAATGCACAACACCTCTGTCACAGCCAATCCAGCTCACATTTTCACTTTCAGCACAGCTCTTCAAGTCCGGGACATTTTCCAGCGGACCGCCCGCTACGATATGTATGTTTGCTGCCATTTTGCATCATTCCTCCTGGCATTGGGTAATGAAAAGCCGGCATTTAGCGCCGGCGAGTATCCCGAATGTTTTTGCAACATTCTATTATCATACGTTTTTTAATGATTGGATTGCTTGTTCACGATTTTTATTTTGGTAGATATTTGAGCCGGCTACGAGCACAGTGGCACCGGCTTTGGCGCATTTTTTGGCGGTTGCCGGATTGATCCCGCCGTCAACTTCGATTTCAATTTTCAAGTCCTGTTCTGCGGCAAGTTTGGAGACTTGTGCAATTTTCGGGACAACCGATTCAATGAATGCCTGCCCGCCGAAGCCCGGATTGACTGTCATCAGCAGTACCAGATCGACATCCGGAAGAATCGGCACAATCCAATCAACCGGTGTCGCCGGATTGATGACAACGCCCGGCTTGACGCCCAGGTTGCGGATTTGCTGGATGGTGCGGTGCAAATGCCGGCACGCTTCAGCATGGACTGAAATATAGTCTGCCCCGGCTTTTGCAAAAGCCTCTAAAAATTGGCCGGGATTTTCAATCATTAAATGAACATCAAGCGGAAGCTTTGTAATCGGGCGCACCGCTTCGACAGCGAGCGGCCCCATTGTCAGATTCGGTACAAAATGCCCGTCCATGACATCAATATGGATCCAGTCCGCCCCGCCGTTTTCAACATCTTTTACTTCTTCCCCAAGCTTTGAAAAATTAGCGGACAAGATAGAAGGTGCAATTTTAACCATCATCAATACCTCGGCTTTCTGTTTTGGATTTCCTGAAGAAATTGGATGTAATGGTCATACCGGAAAGAAGCGATTTCCTTTTGCCCGGCAGCCTGCTTCACAGCGCAATGCGGTTCGTTCAGGTGCAGGCAGCCGCGGAATTTGCATGCGCCGGCACGCTCTGCGATTTCAGGGAAACAATCCCCAAGGCCGTATGCGTCAATTTCATTAAAATCAAGCGAGCTAAAGCCGGGTGTGTCTGCAACCAGTCCCCCTGCAGCCGGAATCAATTCAACGTGGCGGGTTGTATGTTTTCCTCTACCCAAATGCGTTGAAATTTGGTTCGTTTTTAATCGGAGTTCCGGGTCGAGCCGGTTAAGCATCGAAGTTTTCCCCACGCCAGACTGGCCGCAAACTACCGAGATTTTATCCTGCAGATAAGGGCCCAGCCTGTCCAGCCCCCACTGTTCTTTTGAAGATGACAGAATAACGGGATACCCCAGCTTCCGGTAAACATCAAATGTTTCAGCCAATTGTTTCTTTTCATCTTCTCCCAATAAATCACATTTGGTGATTAAAATCAGCGGATGGACATGTCTGGATTCGATTGAAACCAAAAAACGGTCCAAGAGTGCAGTATTAAAATCCGGCTCTTTCGCCGAAAAAACGAGAACAGCCTGATCCACGTTGGCAATGGGCGGGCGTACCAATTCATTCTTTCTTTCGCGGATCTCCAAAATATACCCTTCATGGCCATTTTCCTGCTGGTAGACGACATAATCCCCGACCAAAGGGGTAATCTTATTTTTTCGGAAAATGCCCCTGCCACGGCATTGGTAAATCTCATTGTTCTCCTTATCGGCGACGTAGTAAAACCCGCTTAAAGCCTTCAAGATTTTTCCTTCCGGCATAGATCCACTTCCTTGTTCAATATTTGGTGTATATTCCCCCGGGCCGGCCGGGCGGTAAAAGGCGAAAAAAGGAATGACTTTAAGGTCTTTTTCCCCGTTAATCCGGATAAGAAACCGTATCTTCTTCGATCACCTTTCCATCCCTGACAATTTTGTAGGTTGCTGTTTTCCCGGACTCAATTGTAAATTCGAGCTGTTTTTTCACCGTTTTGGTGATTTCAAACGTTTCAACGGGATCCGACATGTTATGATTCATATCATCAATATAGATTTGTACTTCCTGTTTCACCGGTGCAGCTACCGTCCTGCCCTGATCCTGATCATCCGATTGGCCGTCTGTTTTGGCGTTTTCTGAGCCGGTGTCTTTTGAGTCATTGCTTTTTGAATCATTACTATTTGAATCAGTGCCGCTTGAATCACCGGTAACGGATGTGTCCGCCGACCCGGTATCATCCGGATGGCTGTCCGTCTCGTCCGGTTCATACGGAATCGTCACTTCTTTATGGACGGTTTTCGGCGGCAGTTCTTCCTGTCCTTTACTGATCACAACTTTCACCGTAGAACCCTTGTCAAGTACGGCCCCCGCTGCCGGTGTCTGTGAGATCACCAGTCCTTTTTTGACCGTATCGGAATAAGCTTTTTCCGTCGAATCAATTGAAAAACCGGATTCATTCGCATAATGGTTGAGATCATTCTTTGAAAAACCGGATAAATCCTGGACGGTCACTTTTTCCACACCTTTGCTGACCTTAAACGTAATGACGGTATTTTCCGGCACGACTTTGGCATTCGGCTTCGGATCCTGGGAAAGAATCGTACCCTCGATACTGTCATCATACACTTCTTCTTTTTGGATGTCTTTAAAATGTTCCCCGCTCAGCAACCGGATAATGTCATCATACTGCCTGCCCGTGTAATCGGAAAGACTGTACTTCGCCTTCCCGCCACTGATATAAAGCGTGACTTCGGTGCCTTCTTTAATATTTGCGCCGGTCGAAGGATCCGTTTTAATGATTTTTCCTTTCGGTACCGTTTCACTTGCCGTTGTGATTTTTTCACCGGCTTTTAAGCCGTGCGCAGCCAAGACGGCTGCCGCCGCGCTTGCTTCTTTCCCCTTAATATCCGGAACGCTCACCGTTTTCGGGCCTAAAATGGACGGCAGCAACAAAGCAAAAAGGCCCGCCAAAACCGCTAGCAGTGCGAGTGAGCCAAGTACAAAAGGCCATTTTTTCCTGCGCTTTTTATTCTCTCTGCCGTGCTTTTTCGCCTTTTTTGCTTCCTTTTTTTCTTCGGCGGCATTCAGCATAATGGTTTCATCATTTTTGGCCGCAGCAGGCCTTGCTTCTGTTAGCACCGGCATTGTAATCGTTTTTTCATCATCTTCCGGCACATCAAACTTCGGTTCATTGGCCCGTTCCGGATTTAGTGCCGTCCGGATGTCCTCCCCCATTTCATCCGCGTCATTATAGCGGTGAAACGGGTCCTTTGCCGTTGCTTTTAATACGATATTCTCAACACTTTGCGGAATATCAGGATTCCACCTTTTCGGCGGGGGTGTTTCAGTTTGCAGGTGTTTTAAAGCGATCGAGACAGCCGATTCCCCGGAGAACGGCAGCCTTCCTGTTAAAAGTTCAAACATGACAATGCCAAGTGCATAAATATCTGATTTATAGGTCGCCATTCCGCCCCTTGCCTGTTCGGGTGAAAGATAATGGACAGAACCAAGAACGGCATTGGTTTGTGTGATGGAGGTGGCCGATAAAGCCATCGCGATGCCGAAATCGGTAATTTTAACCACCCCATCGTGATCAATCAAAATATTTTGCGGCTTAATATCACGGTGGATAATATGATTTTGGTGGGCGTGGAAAATTGCAGCCGTTAACTGCCCCATAATATCCAAAGTTTTTTCAACGGAAACCGGGCCGTTTTGCTGTATGTATTGTTTAAGCGTCATGCCTTCAACATTTTCCATGACGATATAGTTGATGTCGTCTTCTTCACCAATATCATAGATGCTGACGATGTTCGGATGCACAAGGCTTGTCGCCGACTGTGCCTCACGGTGGAACCTTTTGATAAATTCCGGTTCATTTGCAAAATCAAGCCGCAATATTTTCACAGCAACATTGCGATCCAAAATCATGTCATGCGCCAGGTAGACGTTTGCCATTCCGCCGCCGCCGATAAGGGTTAATACTTTGTAGCGGCCGCTGATACGCCTTCCGATCAACATGATTGGCACCCGCCTTTACCGTTAACAAACGAAATCAGAACGATGGTGATATTATCTTCCCCGCCATTATGATTCGCCAGTTCCACAAGCATGTCTGCTTTTCTTTCTAAAGGAAAATCCTGCTCCAGCACTTCTTTCATTTTTTCAGCCTGCACCTTATTGGACAGCCCATCGGAACAAAGCAGCAAATAATTTTCTTCTTCAAAAATAATCGTCTGCAAGTCAGGAGAGATTGATGCTTCTGTTCCGAGTGCCTTTAAAATTACATTTTTATGGGGGTGGTTTTCGGCATCTTCTTTGGATATCTGGCCGGTTTTCACCAATTCGTTCACCAATGAGTGGTCTTCGGTCAGCTGGTGAAAACCGTTATCATTAAAAATATAACAACGGCTGTCGCCGATGTTGGCAATGGTCACAAAACGGTCCGTGCACACTGCCGCCACCAGGGTTGTGCCCATTCCTTCGCATTCGGGATGGCCCGCAGCATGTTCAAACAGGCGCCTGTTCACAATCCGAATGGTCTCGGCCAGCCAGGTTTCAGCAGCTTCGGCACTGGCAATCTGTTCAAGTTTCTCAAAAGCTTCCTTAAAATGCTGAACCGTCATTTCACTGGCAATATCGCCGGCCCTGTGCCCGCCCATCCCATCAGCGACAATCGCCAAACGGTCACCCGCAGAATTCAAAAAAATTCCTCCGTTATCCTCATTGTGCTGGCGAACTTTCCCCGTGTCCGTTTTATAGACAGTTTCCATATTGGTCACCTCTTTTTATCACTTGGTTTCTTCGTTTGGCAGCCGGCAATCCTCTGTTCCGGGAAAGCAGGCAGACAAGCTCATGCCTTTTTCCGAATGCTGGAAATAAAAAAGCCATCCCCGCCGAAATCCTGCGGAAAAATCTGCAGCCGGTAGTAGTCCGCCACATAGGAATGCAAAGCTTCCGGCACCTGGAGCGCACAAGGTTCAAAATCGGGATGGTGCGCTAAAAAAGTTTCGATGGTTCCCGCGTTTTCTTCATGATCCACCGTGCAGGTACTGAATACCAGGATCCCGTTTGGCTTCAAGAGCCCTGCTGCTTCTGACAAAATGGACAGCTGAACCTGCTGCAGCGCATGGATATCTTTCAGCGACTTTACATACTTAATATCCGGTTTTCTTTTTAAAACCCCGAAACCTGAGCACGGTGCATCGACTAAAATACGGTCGAAAGATTCTTTTGCAAACCGGCTGCCTGCTTTCCTGCTGTCCATTGCAAATGCTTCAACCCGGCTGAGGCCAAGCCTTTTTGCATTGTCCAGAATGAGCTTAATCTTGTGCTCATGCAAATCGAGCGCCGTGACACTTCCGGTTCCTTGCAGTTTTTCTGCAATATGCGTCGTTTTGCCGCCGGGCGCCGCGCAGCAATCGAGAATATGCTGGCCTTTTTGGATATCGAGCGCATAAGCCGTGCACATTGAGCTCTCATCCTGGATCGTAATCAGGCCTTCACGGAAAGCAGCCGACCGGGCGAGATTTCCTTTTAATGACCGGATTGCTTCCGGAACTACCGGGCTTGGTTGAATTTTAAACCCTTCCTGCCCGAGCATTTTTGCCACTTCTTCCACTGTTGTCCGGTTCATATTTACCCTTGCCGTCTGAACAGGCGCAGCCAGGTTCGCTTCGCACATTTCTTTTGCTGTTTTATAGCCGTACTGCTCCGCCCACCTTTCGACAAGCCAGCGCGGATGGCTGGTGGCAACTGATAATCTTTCCAGCGGATCCTGAATCTCTTTTAAACTCGGAAGTCCCCGCCTCTGGACCGAACGCAAGACACCGTTTACCATTCCGGATATGCCGCGGTGGCCGCGTTTTTTCGCCAGCTCTACCGCTTCAAACAAGATGGCGCGATCAGGGATTTTATCTAAGTATACCATTTGATATAAAGACAGGCGTAATAAATTTCGCACCCAAGGTTCAACTTTTTTCTGCAGGAAAGGGGCAAGAAAAAAGTCGAGCGTTTGCTTCCGCTGCAAAGTCCCGTAAGTGATCTCGGTCAGGAGCCCGGCATCCGGACCTCTGATGCCGTATTTTTCAATAAAATGATTCAGAAGCAGGTTGCTGTATGACTGGTTTTTCTCGACTGCTTCCAATAACTCCAAAGCGGCTTCGCGGACATTTTTCTTTTCTTTGCTCATTTTTCGTCTCCCAGCTTCATGCCAATGGTAAGATGGGCACCGATACCATTTAAAAATTGTGCAGCCGTCATTTTCTTTTTTCCGGCAGGCTGCAGTTCTGTAACTTTAATGGCTGTGTTGTCCCCTGTGCCAATCAATATCCCATCTTTTTGCAAGCCGGCAATTGTCCCCGGCGCGGCATTTTGCGTCAGCACCACTTTTTCTGCTTTCCATATTTTTAGATTTTTTCCTTCAAGCACAGTAAAGGCTACCGGCCACGGGCAAAGCCCTCTGATCTGGTTATAGATTTCTTCACCGTTTTTATGCCAGTCAATTTTTTCCTGCTCGCGCGTAATATTGTGGGCAAAAGTAGCTTTTTCATGATCCTGGGGGATAGGTGTAATGTTATTTTTAAGGATTTCAGGCAGTGTTTCTGATAAAAGCTGTGCCCCGGTTTTGCTCAGCTTTTCATGAAGCGTGCCAACATTATCGGTTTCCTCAATTTTCACTTCCCGCTGGCTGATGATATCGCCAGCGTCCAACTTTTCAGCCATATACATGATCGTAATGCCGGTTTTCTTTTTCCCCTGTAAAATTGCGTAATGGATTGGCGCGCCGCCACGCAGTTCCGGCAGGAGTGAGGCGTGGACATTGATACAGCCAAACGGGGGCGCATCAAGCAGGGCTTTCGGCAGAATCTGGCCGTACGCGCAGGTAACAACTACGTCCGGTTTTAAATCTAAAATGGGTGCCAGATTTTCCGGCAGGCGCAATTTTTCAGGCTGAAATACCGGGATCTTATATTTTTCGGCGGCCACTTTCACCGGCGGCGGTGTCAGCACATGTTTTCTGCCGACCGGCCTGTCCGGCTGCGTGACAACGCCAACCACTTCATAGCCGTCTTTGATCAAAGTTTCCAGCACCGGAATGGAAAACTCCGGTGTCCCCATAAACACTACTTTTGTCATTCATCATCAGCCTCCTCCAAATCTTCTTCATCTACATACTCGATAATTTTAGAGGTAAAAAGAACACCATGCAGATGGTCAATTTCATGCTGGAGCGCACGTGCCAGAAAATCTTCCGCTTCTATTATAAACGTTTTCCCGTGCGCGTTTTGGGCCCTTACTTTTACATGGTAGGCACGCGAAACGGTCCCATACACGCCCGGGAAGCTTAAACAGCCCTCTATATCCGTCTGCTCCCCGCGTTTTGCAATGATTTTCGGATTCACCAGATCAATTCTGCCCGTTTCATCACCGGTATCCACGACCGCCATCTGTTTGGCAATCCCGACCTGGGGAGCGGCAAGGCCGACACCGTCCGAGGCAAGCATTGTTTCATACATGCGGTCCAATGTTTCCTTTAAATTCCGGTCGAACGTTTTAACCGGCCCGCAAGTTTCTTCCAGTACTGCGGCCGGGTATTTGATAATTTCCATGGTAGACAAATTGCTCACTCGTTTCTTTTCTGGTTACATCATCCTATTAGGATTGACATCAATTGAAATGCTTAATCCCTCAGATGCGATTTGATGCTGGAAGTGTTCCAGCAAGGTAGTCAACGTTTCTTTCAATTTCGGTTCATGCTTGTATTTTATCAGACATTGATAGCGATATCTATTTTTAATCCGCGGGACAGGGCATGCCGCCGGGCCCAGAATAACGCTTTGGCCGGAGACGCGGGACTGCACGAAACGGGCGATTTTTTCCGCCGCTGCCACTGTCTTCATTACATTTTCATGGCTGACGGTGATCAATGCCAAATAGTAAAACGGCGGGTAGGCACCCACTTTTCGCATCATCATTTCCTGCCGGTAAAAACTCTCATAGTCCTGGTCGCCGGCAAGCTGGATGCTGTAATGTTCCGGTGTGTATGTCTGCACAACAACTTCGCCGGCAAGCTCATGGCGCCCCGCCCGCCCGCTCACCTGCGTTAACAGCTGGAATGTTTTTTCAGAGGCGCGAAAATCGGGCAAATGCAGCATTGTGTCGGCATTTAAAACACCAACCAGGGTAATATTCGGAAAATCAAGGCCCTTTGCAATCATTTGCGTGCCAAGCAGAATATCTGCTTCCCCGTTTGCAAAGCTTTTTAACAGGCGCTCATGGGATCCTTTCCGGCTTGTCGTATCAACATCCATTCGGATTACCCTTGCGTGGGGCAGAAGTTTCCCCAGTTCTTCTTCCACTTTCTGTGTCCCGGTCCCAAAGTATCGGATATGGCTGCTGCCGCATTCAGGGCAAACTTGCGGCACAAATGTTTGATAGCCGCAGTAATGGCATTTCATTTCATTTGTATGGCGGTGGTAGGTCAAAGAAATATCACAGTTCGGGCATTGCATTACATACCCGCAGTCGCGGCACATTACAAACGACGAATACCCCCGCTTATTTAACAACAGGACGGTCTGCTGCTTTTTTTCAAGCCGGTCTTGCAGCTTTTCGAAAAGCGCTGTTGAAAACATTGAGCGGTTGCCGGTGCGCAGTTCTTCGCGCATATCAACAATGGAAACATCCGGAAGCGGCTGGTTATTCATCCGCTTTCCCATTCTTAATAAGGTATAGACATTCTTTTGAGCGCGCGCAAATGATTCGAGCGACGGTGTAGCACTGCCAAGAATAACCGGGCAATGATGGATTTTGCTTCTGAAAATCGCGACATCGCGGGCATGGTAGCGCGGATTGTCCTCCTGCTTGTAGCTGTTCTCATGTTCTTCGTCAATAATGATCATGCCGATATTTTCAAAAGGTGCAAAAATCGCCGACCGCGCCCCGACCACCACTTTTACTTCTTTACGGATGATTTTCCGCCATTCATCGTATTTCTCGCCGATTGAGAGGCCGCTGTGGAGGACAGCAACATCCTTCCCAAAGCGGCTTTTAAAACGGTGCACCATCTGCGGCGTCAGCGAGATCTCCGGAACAAGCACAATTGCTTCTTTGCCTTCATTGAGCACGGCCTGAATCGATTGCAGATAAATTTCCGTTTTTCCGCTTCCGGTGACGCCGTACAACAGGAATGTCTCGCTCCGGTTTTCGCGGATGGATGAGAGGACAGGCTGAATCGCCTGCTTTTGGTCAGTTGTCAGGACATGCGGATCACTTTTTTGAAAGGTGCTGTGCTCATAAGGATCCCTGTACAGTTCCTTCCTTTTTTCGCGCAGCCATCCTTTTTCAATGAGCGCTTTAATGGCGGCTGAAGAAGCATCGGCCGTTTTGGCAAGCTCCGGCGCCGGTACAGCTGCACCGGGATGGACAAGGAAAAATTGCAGTAGCTGTTTTTGTTTGACAGCATTGCCGGGAATGGTGCCAATCTTTTCATTCAACTCATCTAAAGATAGCGGGCTGGAAATCATCCGCACCATTTTTTTATTGGCTTTGCTTTTCACTGCGTAAACGACTTCCGCAGAACCGTTTTTAACCTCTTTTTGCAAAGACGGCAGGATGTTGCGCGCCTCTGCCTCTTTCCAGCTGATTTCTTCTTTGTTTCCAAACATCTCGTCCAAAAGCGGGTTGGCTTGATGATCCAGCCTTCTGATCGACTTTTCATATTTGGCTTTCATCGCAGCCGGAAGCATTACCTGGTAAGCGGATATTTTCAGGCATAACGTTTCTTCCGCGAGCCAGTCCCCGAGCGCCAAAAGCTCGCCGTTTAATACGGGCACGAGATCCTGCGGTTCGATGATCGCACGCAAATGCTCCACTTCCGAGTCAGCTTTCAAAGCGGTGACAAAGCCCTGGATCTTCCGCGGCCCAAAAGGAACGATCACCCGCATGCCCGGCAGGATCGTATTTTCCCACTTTTCGGGGACCAAATAATCAAACAGCTTGTCGGTCTGCATCGCAGGCACATCGACAATCACACTGGCAATCTTCATTTCGCCCAGCCCATTTCCAGCGTTGTGCAAATTTCCTGCAAAATTCTTCGTGCGGTTTCATGCTTTGAAAGCAATGGCAGCTCGATCTTTGCACCGTCCCGCTTAAAAATTGTCACAATATTGGTGTCACCTGCAAAGCCCGCGCCTTCATGGCTGACGTTATTGGCGACAATCATATCGGCACGCTTTTTCTCTAACTTTTCAAGGGCATATTGCTCAAGATGATCCGTTTCGGCGGCGAACCCTACCAAATACGGCTTGTCCGGCTGTTCACCGAGTTCTTTTAAGATATCTTTTGTCCGCGCCAGTTCCAAAACAAGCGGGCCCGGCTGTTTTTTCAATTTCCGGTCTGACGTATGTACAGGTGCATAATCCGCAACCGCAGCGCTTTTAATCACAATATCGGCTTGTTTATAAAGGCCCATCACCGTCTCATACATATCCGCTGCACTTTGCACCTTCAGCCTTTCAACACCGGCCGGGGCCGGCAGACGGTCCACGCTGGTAACGAGCAGGACATGTGCCCCCATTTTCGCGGCTTCTTCAGCAATTGCAAATCCCATTTTCCCGGAAGAACGGTTTGTCAAATAACGGACCGGATCTATTTTTTCTATCGTCGGCCCTGCTGTCACCAGCACCGTTTTTCCGCTTAAAGGCTTCGTACCCGAATCGAAATAATCCGCAATGAGCGCGGTGATTTTCTCCGGTTCTTCCAATCTGCCTTTTCCGACATAACCGCATGCGAGATGCCCTTCTCCCGGTTCAATAAACCGGCAGCCATATTCGTACAATATTTCGATATTACGCCGGACAGCCGGATGATCATACATATGGACATTCATGGCCGGCGCCACCCACACCGGCGCCGTGGTTGCCAGAATCGTTGTTGTCACCATATCATCCGCAATCCCGTTTGCCATTTTGCCGATCATGTTGGCGGTAGCGGGGGCGACCAAAACAAGATCCGCCCAATCTGCCAGGTCGATATGGGCAATTTTATCCGGCTGTTTTTCTTCAAATATATCGGTATAGACATCGTTCCGCGAAAGTGCTTGAAAGGTTAAAGGCGTAACGAATTGACAGGCGGACTTTGTCATGGCGACTTTTACTTCCGCTCCCGCCTGCACGAGTTTGCTCGTTAAAGCAGCTGCCTTGTATACGGCAATCCCGCCGGTTACACATAATAAAATCTTTTTTCCAAGCATCCATAAGTCCCCCTAAGATTTTTCAAAGCTTTTCTGCAAGGATTGCTTATCCCCATTCTATCAAAAAAGTAAAAATAAGAAAAAGAGCTGAGCCCTATCCGGCCAGCCCCGTGCAGACAATAATCATGTTAATTTTCTCCGCTTAAAGCCGGGCAAGAGCAGGCTTCAGCCTTTAAAACCCGTTGTCAGGAAGCCGGTTCGTCCTGTTTGATGCGGAGTGTGCCGGCATAAATCTCTTCCAGCGCTTTTCCGACATATTTATCTGATACATAATGGTCCAGAGTTTCATTGCCATTTTCCTGCAATATACGCGCCCGTTTTGCAGCAATCGTAACCAGCGAATATTTTGAGTCAATAATCTTAAGTAATTCGTCAATAGATGGATACAGCATATTTATTCAACCTCCAAAATTTTCTTGTAGATCTGTGCGACACGCGTGGTTCTGCAATGTTCGGCGACCACAATCGCCTTAATCCGTTCACAGGCGTTCTCTATTTTATCATTTTCCACAACATAATCGTATAAATTCATCATTTCAATTTCTTTGCGGGCTTTCTCCATCCGGCCCCGAATCAACTCTTCCGACTCTGTTCCGCGCAGCGTAATCCGTGACTCCAGTTCCGACAGGCTTGGAGGGGCCAGAAAAATAAACAAGCCTTCCGGGAATTTTTCACGAACCTGTTTTGCCCCCTGCACTTCGATTTCAAGAAAAACATCTCTTCCCGAGTCGATTGTTTCACGCACATAGTCAATCGGCGTACCGTAATAATTGCCGACATACTCTGCGTATTCAAGCAATTTGCCCTGCCTGATCAGTTCCTCAAATTCTTCCCGGTCTTTGAAGAAATAATCCACGCCGTTTATTTCGCCTTCCCGCGGTTTTCTAGTTGTCATTGAAATCGAATACTCGAATTTCGTATCCGGCTGCGAAAAAATGGCTTTCCGTACCGTCCCCTTCCCGACGCCGGACGGGCCGGATAATACAATCAGCAATCCTTTTTTCTTCATTTTATACCTCCTCCCCATCCACATCGCGGTCACTTACACGGTTGGCAACCGTTTCCGGCTGTACAGAAGAGAGAATCACATGCCCGCTGTCCATCATCACAACCGCACGTGTCTTTCTTCCATAGGTCGCATCAATCAGCATGCCGCGGTCCTTTGTATCCTGGATCATACGCTTAATCGGCGCCGATTCCGGGCTCACGATTGAAATGATGCGATTTGCTGAAATGATATTGCCAAAACCGATATTAATTAGTTTTACCAAATGAATCCTCCCCCCACTCGCCATGCACGTATTTTGCGAAACAGCCTCTTCCGCAGCCAACCGTTATTCTATGTTTTGTACCTGTTCGCGCATTTTTTCGAGGATTGTTTTCAATTCAACTACAGCCGTTGAGATTTGCGAAGCATTGGCTTTTGAACCGATGGTATTGACTTCCCTGTTCATCTCCTGAATCATGAAATCCAGTTTCCTGCCGATCGGTTCATCGAGCATGAGCGTTTCCGCAAATTGAAGCAAGTGGCTCTCAAGTCTTGTTATTTCTTCGTGAACATCGGATTTATCGGCAAACAGTGCCGCTTCCTGGGCAATTCTTGCTTCGTCCATCTGCCCGTTCACCAGTTCCTGCATCCTTTTTTGCAGTTTATTGCGATATGTATCTGCAAGTGTTGAAGCATGCGCTTTAATGACGGTAAGATGCTGTGAAACCGAGCCAAGGAGCTGTTCCAAGTCTTTTTGCAGTGCGTTCCCTTCTTTTTCGCGCATGCTTCTTAATTGCCCGGCTGCCTCCCTGCAAGCATCCATGACGAGCACAGAGACTTCTTCATTTTCCGCTTCTATTTCTTCTATTGTAACTAAATCTTCATGATTTAATAACTCGCGAATGCCAAAACCTGATTGAATTCCGTATTTTTGCTGGAGCCGGCTTAGAAACTGGTGGTATTCATCAAGCAGTTCCCAGTCCACACGCAGTTTCCGCCTGACAAGCCCCTCTCCGGCAACTGTAACAAATACATCCACACGGCCTCTTTTGATAAACCGGCCGATCGTTTTCTTTAATTGGTCTTCGATTTTTATCAGCTGTTTTGGCATCCGCATTTGAAATTCGCAGTAACGATGGTTGACAGATTTGATTTCAACGGTCACATTGAACAGTTTCGACCCTTTTTGGCCTCTGCCGTAGCCGGTCATGCTTAAAACCATCTTCTCACGTCCAATCCTCTTGTTTGTTTCCGCAAGAAATTCTGAACCGGCAACATGCTATTATGGTTGATTATACCGCGCCGGTTTCAATAAGAAAAGGAAAATGTAAAGTGCTGCCGGCCCGTTATGATCTGAAAAAGCGGGCTGAAGTTTTCCTTCCAAAAAGAAAAGTAATAGAGTCTCTCCCTATTACTTTAAAGATTATACCATAATTCAATTCTTTTTTCTTATATAATAGGAACCGGCCAGCAGAAATGTCGGAACCGCACTCAGGCATATAATCAGCAGCCAGTCTTTCGGCAGAATTGGAAGCGTATGGAAAATTGGCTGCAGCGCCGGCAAATAAATGACAACCAGCATGAGCAGCACAGATGATAGCACCGCCAGCACAAGATAAAGGTTGCCAAACGGGTTTCGCGCCAGGATTGAGCGCTCGCTGCGGCAGTCAAACACATGGATCAGCTGTGCCAAAACAAGGGTCGCAAAGGCTACGGTCTGGGCATACGCCAGATTATCGGTGTTTTGATAGTAAACCGTCATAAACGCAATTAATGTGACAAGCCCGATTAAAAAGCCGCGCGACACCACTTTCCAGCCGAGCCCTCTTGCAAACACGCCCTCACGCGGATGACGGGGCTTGCGCTGCATGACGTCTTCTTCCGGCTGGTCAAGCCCGAGTGCCATCGCCGGCAGCCCGTCTGTAACAAGATTGACCCAGAGAATCTGGATCGGCACAACCGGCAGCGGCAGCGACAAAAGCATTGCAAACAGCATGACCAGAATTTCACCGACGTTTGAAGCAAGCAGGTAACGAATAAATTTCCTGATGTTTTCATATATATTCCGGCCTTCCTGAATAGCGGATTTGATCGTGGCAAAATTGTCATCCAACAAGATCAGAGAGGAAGCTTCCTTTGCCACATCCGTGCCCGTAATCCCCATGGAAATGCCGATGTCCGCATGTTTAATTGCCGGCGCGTCATTGATGCCGTCCCCTGTCATCGCCACAATATGGCCGCGGTTCTGGAATGCCTTGACAATTTTCAATTTGTGGTCCGGAGACACGCGTGCAAATACAGAAACCTCATCAATCACCTCTTCCAGTTCATCGACCGTCATTTGGTTTAACATGCCGCCGTCCATGACCTTGTGATTCCTTTGCAAAATGCCAAGCTGCCTGGCGATTGCTTTCGCCGTTACTGCATGGTCGCCTGTGATCATCACCGTCCGGATTCCGGCCTCTTTGCATTCTTTAATGGCTTGTCTGACTTCCGGACGCGGCGGATCAATCATTCCCTGTACACCGAGGAAAATCAAGTCTTTTTCAGCATCCTGTTCATGGGCCACTTTTTGCCCGCCGGAAAGCGGCTTGAACGCAATCGCAATCGTTCTGAGCGCCTGTGAGGCCAAGCCGTCAACGGCATCCCGGACCTGTTTGTGGTACTCACCCGACAACGGTTGTTCACGGTGGTCCCACAGCACCGAACGGCTTAAATTCAGCAGCACATCCGGCGCGCCTTTTGTGATCACAAACAGTTTGCCATGTTTATCACGGATCACCATGCTCATCATTTTCCGCGTTGAATCAAACGGGAATTCCTGTTCAATCGTAAACTCTTTTAACAACAGGTCCCTTGTCAGCCCGGCTTTTAAGGCGGATACCAGGAGAGCGCCCTCCGTCGGGTCGCCGTCCACAATATATTCCTCACCCTTTACCTTCAGTTCGGCATGGTTGCATAAAAGCCCGAATGTCAGCAACTGGTATACGCTTTTTTCTTTCAGCGGGTGGATTTCCGTCTCCCCTTGCGTAAATGTACCGTTCGGTGTATAACCGGTTCCCGAAACCTGCCAAGTTTGCCCGCCGCTCCACAGATGGGTCACCGTCATTTTGTTTTGCGTCATGGTTCCGGTTTTATCGGAGCAGATCACAGATGCGCAGCCGAGCGTTTCAACAGCCGGCAATTTGCGGACAATCGCGTTTTTGCGGATCATGCGCTGAACGCCGAGCGAGAGGGCAATGGTAACGATGGCCGGCAGCCCCTCCGGAATCGCCGCTACCGCAAGCGATACACCTGCTAAAAACATTGAATATAAATCATGTCCGCGCCAGACACCGACGAGCACGACAAGCAATGTCAGCAAGAGCGCAACGACAATTAAAATTTTCCCGAGCTGCTCCAGCCTTCTTTGCAAAGGGGTTGTCAGGGCATCGGCATTCTGAATCATATCGGCAATTTCGCCCATTGCTGTTTTCATCCCGGTCCCGGTGACAATCCCGATACCGTTCCCCCTTGTGACCATCGTGCCCATAAATGCCATATTGCGCAGGTCTCCTAAACTGGCATTCTCCCCGGAGAGGGCGGCGCTTGTTTTAGGAGACGGAATCGATTCTCCGGTCAGCGCCGACTCTTCAATTTCTAAATTATTGGCTTTTATGATGCGGATATCGGCCCCAATACGGTCGCCGCTTTCAAATTTTACAATATCCCCGGCCACCACTTCCTTTGACGGGATTTTCAGCCACTGCCCCCCGCGCTGTACATAAACCTGCGGGGCTGAGAGTTCTTTCAGCGCCGCCAAAGATTTTTCGGCCCGGCGTTCCTGGAAAAAGCCGAGAAACCCGTTAATCAGAACAATCGCGACGATGGCAACCGCGTCGACATACTCGCCCAAAAACCCGGAAATGACCGTCGCAGCAAGCAGGACGAGCGTCATAAAATCTTTAAACTGGCTTAAAAAGAGAATGAGGGCAGATTCCTTTTCCCCTTCCGCCAGCTCATTATACCCGTACTGTCTTCTCCTTTTTTCTGCTTCTTTTTCCGTGAGCCCTTTTTCAAGATTGGTGCTTAATGCCTGTTCGACGTCTTTTTCACTCATTTCATGAAACATCATTTACAATACACTCTCCCCTTGCTTCTGCCCAATATCGTCTTACTAGCAACATATTCAGCCCTGTCCAAAAAAATGATATAATTTATCTTGCGGGCAAAGAGAAACGTTTCGGCAATCAGACATTGCCGTGAAAAATAAAGAATTGAGGAATGCCATATGTCTTTTGACGGATTATTTACAAGCGCCATGACAACGGAACTTGTGGACACCATAAAGGGCGGGCGGATTAGTAAAATCCACCAGCCATATCAAAATGAATTAATTTTTATTGTGCGGGCAAACGGCAAAAACCGCCGGCTCCTCTTGTCGGCGCATCCAAGCTATGCAAGAATCCAGCTGACAAACGAGCCTTATGACAACCCGCAGGATCCGCCGATGTTCTGTATGCTGCTGCGCAAGCATCTCGAAGGCTCGGTTATTGAAGAGATTTACCAGACCGGCCTTGACCGCGTCGTCGTATTCGAAATCAAAGGCCGAAATGAGATCGGTGACGTTTCATATAAGCAGCTGTATGTGGAAATTATGGGCCGCCACAGTAATATTATTTTAGTAGAAAAAGATCGCAATCTGATTCTCGACAGTATTAAACATGTGCCGCCTGCCGTCAACACATACCGGACGATTCTGCCGGGGCAGGAATATGTTTTTCCGCCGGAACAGCATAAACGGAATCCGCTCGAAGCAACATGGGAAGATATTATCGCGGCACTGGACTGGAACAGCGGGAAAATGGATAAACAGATCGTCGCGCAATTTGCCGGCGTCTCCCCGCTTTTGGCAAAAGAAATCATGTACCGCGCAAAATATTCCAACCCCGATGCTGTTTCGGATGCTTTTTTGGAAGTTATGGCACAAATAAAAGCGCACGACATCAAGCCGGTGATGATATCCGGTGCGCAAAAAGAATATTTTTATTTTATGCCGCTCAAACATCTTGAAGGCGAAGTCAAATCGTTTGCCACATTGAGCGAACTGCTCGACCGCTTCTATATCGGCAAAGCCGAGCGCGACCGCGTCAAACAGAAAAGCCATGATCTTGAACGCTTTATTAAAAATGAGCTTGAGAAAAATGAAACAAAAATCAAAAAGCTCAAAGCCACTCTTGATGATGCGCAAAACGCCGAGCAATTCCAATTATTTGGTGAGCTGCTGACTGCCAATCTTTATGCCGTTTCAAAAGGCATGGAAAAAATCGAAGTCCAAAATTATTATGATGAAAACGGCGCAACGGTGGAAATTGAACTTGACCCGCGGAAAAGTCCGGCTGAGAACGCACAACATTATTTTTCACGTTACCAGAAAGCAAAGCATGCCCAAACAGTCGTACAGGAACAAATCGAACATGCCAAAAATGAAGTGCGCTATTTTGATAACCTGCTTCAGCAGCTGGAGACAGCTTCCCCTAAAGATATCGGGGAAATCCGTGAAGAACTGGAGGAAGAAGGCTATTTGAAAAGCCGGCACCGCAGGAACACACGCCGGAAAGCAGCGAAAATTGCGCTGGAAAAATACGTGGCTTCAGACGGCACCGCGATTCTAGTCGGGAAAAACAATAAGCAAAACGACTATTTAACAAATAAGGTTGCGGCCAGGGATGATACCTGGCTTCATACGAAGGACATTCCGGGCTCACATGTGGTGATCCGCAGCAAGACCCCGGCAGACGAAACCATTTTGGAAGCCGCGAATCTTGCCGCTTACTTCAGCAAAGCACGCCATTCCGGTTCCGTACCGGTTGACTATACAAAAGTGCGCTATGTCAAGAAACCAACAGGCGCCAAACCCGGATTTGTGATTTATGAAAACCAGCAGACGGTCTATATAACACCGGATGTGGAAAAAGTATTGGCAATGAAAAAAGAATAAAAAAGGTGAAACAGCGTAATGCAAACGGCATTGCGCTGTTTTTTGATCTTTTCAACCAGACGGCAGGTTTCACAGGCTGCTTTTGTCTATTTAGGGGTTCCTACTAGACATTCGGCCGGACTCACAGGCAGTAAGTGGCGAAAAAACCAGATTCCATAACAAATATTTAAAAATATCAAATAATTTATATTGATTTATTTTGTCAGATATTCTATCATTTTATAAAACAGTTTATATTTTGGAGGTTTTCATATGGGAGTCATTGAGAAAGTCAGCACATTTGCCGGAAAAACATTCACCTTGTGGGTGCTGCTTTTTGCGGCTATCGCTTATCTATTGCCACAGCACTTTGTATGGCTGGGCGATTATATTGTTCCTTTATTGGGAATTGTTATGTTTGGAATGGGGCTGACTTTGGAACTATCCGATTTTAAAGAGGTTTTCAGAAGGCCGAAAGAAGTGGCACTCGGGGTCATCGGCCACTTTATCATCATGCCGCTCATCGCTTTTTCACTCGCTTTCGGCCTTCATTTACCAAAAGATATCGCGGTCGGCGTTATTTTAGTAGGGTGCTGCCCGAGCGGAACAGCTTCGAATGTGATGGTCTTTCTGGCACGTGGAAATGTCGCGCTTGCCGTTGCGATTGCTTCGGTCTCCACACTTCTCGCGCCGCTTGTTACACCGCTGTTAATCCTTTTATTTGCCAGCGAATGGGTCCATGTTAGTGTACTGTCTTTATTCCTTTCTATTGTTCAGGTTATCATTGTCCCATTGGCGCTTGGTTTTATCGTGAAAAAATTCTTTGCCAGACAAGCGCGGGCCGGCGCAAAGGCGATGCCGCTCGTATCGGTTGTCGCCATCGTGCTGATTGTTTCCGCCGTAGTTTCCGGAAGCGCTGAAAAAATTGCGCAAACTGCTTTATTGGTCTTTGCCGTTGTCATTTTGCATAACTTGCTCGGCTTTGTGATCGGCTTTTTCTTCGCCCGCTTGTGCGGTATGGATCTCGCCAAACAAAAAGCAGTATCGATGGAGGTCGGGATGCAAAATTCTGGTCTTGGTGTAGCGCTCGCAACAGCCCACTTCTCTCCGCTTGCTGCCGTCCCGAGTGCCATTTTCAGTGTTTGGCATAATTTGTCCGGTTCCTTACTTGCAAATATTTACAGCCGGATGAAAGATAAAAAGGCTGAAAATGCCACACCGGATCACACCGCAAGCCAGCACGTCTGACAAAAAAGCCGCCCTGCCAAAACTGTACAGGACGGCCTTTTTTATACTTTTCGCTTGTTTCCCCAAACCAATGTGTGCAGCTGGGGCAGAACATAAGCATCATTCATTTCCTCAGCATTCAAGGTTAAGTCAATCAGCCATTGATATTTTTGAATGAGCATACTTGATAATTGATCCCGGTCAGGCGAAATGATGTCCGGATTGCCCACTTGCAGATAAAAAGAAACCAATGGAAAACGTTTGTGTATCGTTTTAGCGTAATCAAAATCCTTTTCATCAAACACAACGACTTTTAAACAAAGACGGCTGCCTGAATGGGTTAACTTGCCGACCATCAAATCCAAGCGGTCAAAATTTGTACGCATCCCCGAGCTGGGCGGCTTTGGTGAAATTGTAATGTCATCGACATCTGTTAACCAATCCTGCCAGCGTGATCCCTGTGTCTCAACCGCTGTACGGATATGGTGCTGTTTAAGCAGCTCAATCAGTTCTCCCAGGCCCTTCAGCAAAAGCGGGTTGCCTCCCGAAATCGTGACATGGCTGAAATTTTCCCCTGCTGTTTCTTTCAGTTTCCGGAAGATCTCATCTGCAGTCATCAGCGCAATCCGGTCTCTTTCCTCCCCGTTCCAGGTAAAGGCAGAATCACACCAGCTGCAGGCATAGTCACACCCGGCCGTGCGGACAAACATGGTTTTCTTTCCGATGACCATGCCCTCCCCCTGGATCGTTGGACCAAATATTTCAATCACCGGTATTTTACTTGCCATCTGTTTCTTCCTCCATCCATTCCCGTTTCATCGTTGCATAGCTTTTTGGCGTTTCATATAATACCAGTTCTTCTAATCTTGCCCCCCTGTCCGCGTAATCTTTTTGCTGTTTCAGCCTGTTTCCGATCTCTTCCCACATCCAGACAACCATATTTTCCGCAGTTGTGTTCATCGGCGGAAGCACTTCATTCAAGTATTGATGGTCAAGTTTCTCCTCAATGGCTTCGTGAAATATTTTTTTCAGATCGCCAAAATCAATACTGATGCCAATTTCATTCAAATACGCACTGCATGTGATTTTTACTTTATATGTATGGCCGTGCAGGTTTTTGCACTTTCCTTCATACAAATGCAAATGATGGGCAGCATCGAAAGTAAATTCCTTCGTTACAGCCGTCCGCTTACGATGATATCTCAGTTGCCCTTTCCGAATATCTTTTCCAAATATCTGGACTTTTTCCGGAATATGGTATACGCTCAACGCTTAACACCCTCTCATAATCATTGCTTATTTTTCTATTATACAAGATTAATAAGGAGTATGATTATTTTAGGTTTCCCTTATGAAAAATGTTTATGTGCGTGCCAGGCTTTATCCGCCTTATGGTTAACCGGATCCATATACAACCGTTTTAAACCGTATTTAATGATCATTTTTCAATACATATTTCCGCAGTGCACAGGCCACGCCGTTTTCGTTATTGGTTTTTGTGACATAGGTGCTTTGCTTTTTCACTTCTTCTTCCGCATTTCCCATCGCAATGCTTACAGCGGCTGCTTTAAACATCGAAAGGTCATTGAAATTATCCCCGATTGCGATGGTATCTTTCAGCGGGATGTTTAAATGGCGGGCCATAAAAGTAAGGGCATTGCCTTTGCTGACTTCGGCATGGGCAATTTCCAATTTTGCACGCCCCGATGTGGTCATTGATAAGTCCTGTCTGCCGCTTAACCGGCTGCGGAGTTGCTTTAAACGTTCCGGGCTGAATGACAATACAAAAATTTTGTAGATTTCCAAATGAGGAAGATCCAGTTCACTATAATGATGGAAATAATGAATACCGTACTGCTGGAATTGAAGCTCCATTTGGCCGGCAGCCCAATCGACGGAAAATGTTTCATCTTTTTCATGGAGCGAATCAATTTCAGTTTGCAGCCGTTCCCTTCCCTTTTGCAGCACATACACGCCCTGATTGGTATACAGCTCATAATAATATCCTTGTGCTTCCAGTTCCGGCAGAATCTCATCCATCACTTTATCCGGAAGCAAAAGTTTTTGGATACATTGGTTCGAATGGTATGCAATCGCGCCGTTTCCCGTTATCACCGGACAAGCAAGGCCTGCTTTTTTAAGAATATGCTGCGTATCATGAAGCGAACGCCCTGAACAGGCGGCAACAATATCCCCCTGCCGCTGCATCGCACGAATCACTTTTGCGTTTTCCTCGCTTATCGTTCCATTATCGGCTAATAATGTACCGTCAAAATCAATCGCTATTAGTTTCATTGGATGTCCTCCTTCGTGTAGAAATCCATATTTTATCCAGCAAATCTTGTGACACCGTTGAGCATGAGCACGTACAAATTCCGTCAGCCGGTTCGCGGTGTTTTCAAGCGTTTATTGACGATATTGCTGATGAGTTTATAAAGGGTTGCTGCTACCGGAACGCCTAACAGCATGCCAACCACACCGCCTAATCCGCCACCGATAATGACAGCCGCCAGCACCCAGATTCCCGGCAGGCCGATCGAGGAACCGACAACCCGCGGGTAAATGATGTTCCCTTCCACCTGTTGGAGAACAACAATAAAAATGAGAAAAAACAAGGCTTTCATCGGATCAACCGTCAAAATCATAAAGGCACCGAAAGCCGCACCAAGGTAGGCGCCCACCACCGGGATCAGAGCCGTTGCACTAATGAAGGCGCCCACCATTGCAGCATACGGAAACTGAAAAAGAAACATGCCAAGCGTACACAAACTCCCCAAAATCACCGCTTCCACACATTGCCCGACAATGAAACCGGAAAAGGTTGTATTCGCCACATTTAATACATAATAAACTTTTTCCGCATTTTTTCTTTTTAAAAATGCCTGGATCACCTTGTTCGCCTGTAATGACAGTTTTTCTTTCGCGGACAAAATATAAACGGCAAAAATAATCGCAATGATCAGATTCATGATGCCGCTTGTAAAAGCACCTGCAATCGAAAAGGTGGAATTCAGAATGTCCGTCAATACTTTCGATAAAGAGGATGTTACTTTTTGCGAAATCGAATCCAAATCGACTTGAAGGCTGGAAATTAATTTACCCATATCGGAATATTTATCACCATTTGTTTGAAAGTACGCAACACTTTTATTATAAAACTCGGGAATTGCTTCGATGACAACTGTAATGGCCTGTATCAGTTGCGGGACAATAATTAAAATGAGTATCGATGCGATCCCGAAAATAATCACAAAGGATAAAAGAATGCTGACCGTCCTCCGCGTTTTTGCAACGATTTTACTGCCGGAGTTTGGAAAATAGAAGCGTTCTATTTTTTTCATTAATATATTGAGCACATAAGCAATTGCTCCTCCCAGCACAAGCGGGTAAGCAACGCTCCACAAATGTCTGAATGCATTCATGATCGAATCAAAATACTTAACAGCAAGTACAGCCGCTACGAGCAGCAGGATGTATTTCAACAAAACACTCCATCTTACTTCTCTCATTTATTCCCCTCCCATTTTGTGTAACCCGGCGTTGGGAACTTCCCTGGAGCTTATATCCAAAATCAAACCGGTTAAACTGCCGGATGAATGTAAAGACGTAAGCTTGTCCATCCGGATTAATCCCTACATTGATTATACTTGAATTTGAAATCTTTTGCCGGTTAAATTTCAATTATAAAAAATGAAGCTTTTCACTGCAAAAAAACAGCCTTTGCACCGTTTTCCGCGGATGCGAAGGCTGTTCAATTTCACACAAGGTTAGCGGCGGCTCAAATCTGCCGTAATTTCCTCGTATTTTTGCTCTGTGAGCCTGTAAAAGAAACCAAACACAACAATTGTTGCAGCCGCAAGTACAACCGGATAGATAAACATCAGCGCTTTAATGCCAAAAATGGCCGTTGCGGACTGTACGGCATTCGGCACATAGCCAACCAGCCCGAGTACAAGGCCCGGAATAAACCCGGCAACCGCCTGCGATAATTTGCGAAAAAAAGTAAAGAAGGAATACACAATGCCTTCTGTACGGCGGCCGGTCTTCCACTCCCCGTACTCCACACAGTCGGAAACGAGCGCCCAGTTTAAGCTGTTCACAAAAGCATTTCCAAAAAATGCGAGGCATGCACACAGAATAAAAATCACGGCTTCCTTTGCAAAAAATAGAGCGAGCAAATCTCCCGCAACCCAAATGGCACAGCCAAGCATATAAGTCAGCTTTTTGCCGATTTTTTTCTGTGCCAAAGGGGCGAAAGCAATGCCCAAAAAAGCACAGCCCATACTAAAAAATCCCATATAAGAAACAATGGTCACATTGTTCAGCACGTATTGGCAGTAGTACACCTGGACAGCCAGTTTCACATTGTAAGCGGAAATTGTGAATAAATTAACCAGACTGACGATCATGAGCGGCCCATTTTTCATTAAAGCTTTGTAACTTTCTTTTATGGTGTGCGTCTCTGTTTTTGGTTTGATTTCCACATACCGTTCTTTAATGTTTGCATAAGAATAAATCTGCAGTAAAACGCCCATTAATACAAAGATCGCCACGGTTACAGGGTAGCCGATTTTATTGTTGTCAAACAACAGGACAAGCGGCATAAAACCTACTGTTGTAATCAGCAGCCCGAGGTTTGCGCCTGCCTGCCTGAACGCGGATAATTCAGCCCGTTCATTTAAATTTTTCGTCATGGCCGGTGCCATGGAACCGTATGGTATGCTTGAAATACTATAAATCGTGCCGAAAGCCATGTAAGTAGCAAAGGCCCAGATGATTCTTCCATCCAGCGAGAAGCCGGGCGTGATAAAACTGGTAATGGTCATGAGTGCAAGCGGAACCGCTGTATAGAGAATAAACGGGCGGAATTTCCCTTTCGGCCCGATATGTTTGCGATGGTCAATCCAAGTCCCAATTGTGAAGTCTGAAAAAGCATCCCAGATTTTCGAGACCAAAAATACCATTCCTGCGACTGAAGCAGGCAGTCCTAATGTATCCGTATAAAATTTCAGCAAATAAATCTGGCCGAGGTCAAACATAAAATTATAGCCGATGTCCCCCGCGCCATAGGCAACTTTTTCTTTAAGCGTTAATTGAGGAGGTTTTCTTTTGACTCTTTCAATATTCACTGCTTCTTCTTTTTGCCGGCGGATAAGAGATTGATCCAAAATATAATGCCCCCTTTTTTTAATATGTCTTACCGGAAAATCCCGGTAAGCGTTGCTCAACCCTTATTAAAAGATTGCTGCTGTGATGCTCATCTATTTCCGTAAATAAAGCAGTTAAAACCTATGCCCGCAAATTTCAGGAATTTGTTCCTATCCGTTTTTCAATTTTATCCGTTCCGGTATAGCTGTTTCCTTCGCAATTTTCCAAAAAGAAAAAGACTGTCCTGCCCGTTTGACAATCAAATGAATCAGTGTTACGTTTTTATTTAGACCGATCTATATAATCAAGGAGAATTTCTATGAGTAAGAAACAGAATACGCGGGAAAGCATCATCCACACTGCGAAGTATCTTTTTCAGATCCAGGGATACCATGCGACAGGCATTAATCAAATTATTAAAGACAGCGGGGCCCCAAAAGGCTCTTTGTATTACCATTTTCCTAATGGGAAAGAAGAAATTGCAATTGCAGCAATTGACAGCGTAAAGAACGAGGTGAAAGAGGAAGTACAACTTTTACTATCTTCTTATGAGGATCCTGTCGAAGCTATACAGGCCCAGTTTCTTCATGTCGCATCTAAAGTGCTGAATGATCAGCAAGTTGAGTTTCGCATTGGTTTAATTGCCTCTGAAAGCGTCAGTACAAGTGAAAATATCAGGGAAGCATGCAAAAGCGCGTATCACGAATGGATGTCCTTGATTTCCGATTATCTTGTTCAAAAAGGTTATTCCAGAGAAAGTGCGGAGCAGACGGCTGCCCTTGTTTATATTTTAATGGAAGGGGCCATGACGATGTCGATTACCTACCAGGATGTATCTTTTTTTAAAATGCTGGCTGAAAAAACCCCGTATATTCTAAAGAACACCTGATGTTCTTTTCTGCTGATTATGATGACTGGTCTACTTAAAATCAAAGGGGAGATTTTACCATTGCAAACAGAAGTAAAAAAATTTCCAATTATGCTTGGGCTTTTAATCGGCGGTTTTGTCGGCATGTTCAGTGAAACAGCTTTAAATATCGCTTTAACTTCCTTAATGGGAGACCTGCACATCACAGCTTCCACCGTCCAATGGCTGACAACGGGATACCTGCTTGTTGTCGGCGTTCTGGTTCCGGTTTCCGGGTTACTGATCAGATGGTTTACAACCAGGCAGCTGCTGCTGACCGCATTAAGCGCCTTTATGATTGGCACGCTCATCTCAGCCTTATCCCATACCTTCACTTTATTGTTCGTTGGCAGGCTCATTCAAGGGATCGCCACCGGTATTCTCATCCCGCTCATATTTAATACGGTGATGGCCATTTTTCCGCCGCATAAAAGAGGCGCGGCACTCGGCATTGTCGGCCTGGTCATTATGTTTGCTCCGGCAATTGGCCCGACTGCAGCCGGTTTTATTTTGAGTACACTTACATGGCAATGGATTTTCTGGGTCATGCTGCCATTCCTGATCCTTGCTTTTTTCATTTCTGCTATATTTTGCAGAAACGTAAATGAAGTAACACGGCCGAAAATCGATATCTTCTCTATTGCATTGTCCACCATTGGCTTTGAAGGCATCGTGTTCGGATTCAGTTCCGCCGGTGAAGGTGGCTGGGGAAATACGAAAGTCATTGTTTCGCTTGCCATTGGCGTTATCGGACTGCTGATTTTCGCCATCAGGCAATTGAAAATGGATAAACCCATGCTGAATGTCCGGGCATTCCAGCATAAAATGTTCACGATCGGCACCCTGATGATCATGATTGTCTTCAGCATCATTATGTCATCCATGCTTCTTTTGCCGATGTACTGGCAAAGCGGAAAACTGGTCGCGGTCGCCCTCACCGGTATCCTTCTTTTGCCGGGAGGAATTGTTAACGGGGTGGTTTCTGCTGTCTCCGGTAAAATGTATGATATGTACGGTGCGAAATGGCTCGTCAGAATCGGCTTTATCATCTGTATAATTTCAGCGGCCATGTTTGTAAACATTCAAACAACATCCTCTTTTCTTTTCGTGATCACAGCAAATATTTTGCTCATGATCGGTGCGCCGCTCGTTATGTCCCCTGCGCAGACAAACGGACTGAATGCGTTGCCGAAAGAACTCTCACCTGATGGCAGTGCGATCATGAATACGGCACAGCAAGTGAGCGGTGCCATTGCAACAGCCCTGTCCGCGACGTTCCTGGCCGCCGGTGAACATGCCTATACGCTATCAAACGGGCATAATGCGGCTGAAGCTTTGACAAACGGCGTCCAATACGGGTTTGTTTTTACACTCGTTCTGACCATCATAGGCTTTCTCCTTTCGTTTACGATTAAAACAGTCGGCGTGTATGAAACACCGCAGGAACAGGATAAGAAAATGCGTTTAAAAGAAGAAACAAAATTAGATTGAGCATTAAAAACCCCATTCAGCCGGTTTACAGGCTGAATGGGGTTTTTTATTTCGGCGGTTCTCAGATTGCGGTCTGTCACATCATCGGGATTTTGCCCCGGCCGGCCCCCGTTCATTCCGCAAATTTGATTATACTTCTATCATATTCCAATATTAAAATATAAGGATGAATTTTGCTGCTTCTTGGCTCAGCACTGCCATATTTTACGCCGGGGGCTTTTGCAAGGTCCCGGTATCTTTCTCCGGCATGTAATGGTGAATGAGATTTTGATTCAGAAATATAATCTTGGGTTTTGAGGAAGTAAGGATTATTTTATCATTTTCCGACAGAAGACTCCCACCTCAAGGAATGTGAAGGGCATTAGCCCAATGAATAGGTGGGAGATGAATGTCGGTTGGCGTTAGCCAAAGTTGTTGAAAAGCAGGAACATATGTGCTATTATATATTTGTAAGTTGTTCTTTGAAAACTGAAGATATGAGGTTGTGACAGGAAAAACGTCTGTCACGTAAAATCTTCAACGTTCAATCGCCTACACCATGTATACCGAAGTTGCGAAAACCAAGCTAAAGT